>CAMAXW010000144.1 GCA_945862315.1 Klebsiella pneumoniae | reverse complement strand
TATGCCGCATATCCGGGCGCTCGAAGGCAAGCTCTGGGAAATGCGCCTGCAAGGTCGGGATGGGATCGCCCGCGCCGTCTATGCCGCCGTTCACGGGCGCACGCTGCTGGTGCTGCACGTCTTCGTGAAAAAGACGCAAACCACGCCGCGCAGTGCCATTGAAACCGCACGCAAACGATTGGGGAGCGCGCTATGAAAACACTGAACACCCTCAAGCAGGAACTGCTTGGCGATCCCGAAACCCGCGCAGCTTATGAGGCAATGGCTGACGAATTCGCTATCGTCCGGGAGTTGATCGCCGCGCGCGCCCGCGCCGGGTTGTCACAAACTGAAGTGGCGCAGCGCATGGGTACAACGCAAAGCGCGGTGGCCCGCATGGAAAGCGGCAAGCGCCTCCCGTCTCTGCGCACCGTGGAACGCTTCGCGCAAGCCGTGGGCGGACATTTGGTTTTTCGCATCGAACAGCGGGCCTGACGGGTTAAGCCGCGCGCTGCGCTGGTCGATTCGCGCTGAAATCAATTGAGGCGAGTGCAGAGCGTGTAGCGGGAACCTGAACGACAGCGTAGCCCCGCCTGAGTTGATCGCCAGTTCGCCACCGAAAACTGTTCTTGCCGTTCGTTCCTCGGAGCACTTCGCGTGTTCGGTTGAAGCCCGAGACACAGAAGCCGCCGTCGATGATTCGCCCTGCTGACCGCTGACCGCTGGCGCCAGCAGCACACATTTGATGCGACTGGCGGCTCGGCCTTAGTCTTGCCGCCGGGGTTTTTGCGCCCGCGCCTACAGCGCCTTAAACGCCGCCCGGTCGCGGTGGTAATCTTTGGGGGCCTTAAAACGCGCATCCTCAGCAACATCGCACGCCGCTAATTTCAGGAGTCCTAACGATGAACACCCCGCTCGCAGGCAAACGCATTCTGATCACTCAGGCTAGCGAATTTATGGGCCCCACCCTGTGCGAGATGCTGGCCGAGCAAGGTGCAACCCTCATCGCCAGCCACGAATCGCTCGCGCCGGTAGATGCCGCGGCACGGGTAGTGGCCGCGGCGGGCCACATCGATATTCTCATCGCCAATCTGGCCATCGGCGCCCCGACCACCCTCGCGCTGGAAGTTGAAGAGCCGGAGTGGCGCGAGGTTTTCGCGACCTTGGTCGATCCTTTGCCCCGGCTGGCGCGCGCGGTGCTGCCGGCGATGCTGGAACGGCGCGCCGGCAAAATTTTGGTCATGGGCAGCGCCAGCGCTTTGCGCGGCATGAAACGCTGTTCCACCTACAGCGCGGCCCGCGGCGCGCAGCTCGCTTGGGTGCAGGCGCTCGGCGTAGAAGTGGCCTCACAGCAGGTTCAGGTCAACGCGGTGGCGCAAGTGTTTGTCGAAAACCCCACCTATTACCCACCCTCGCTGCAGGCGAATCCAAAATTTCAGGAACGACTTAGCCGCGAAGTGCCCTTGGGACGCTTGGTGGGCGCCCGCGAGGACGGCGCTTTTGTGGCCTATTTATGCAGCGATGCGGCCAATTGTTTTGTGGGGCAGGTGTTTCCCATGGCCGGTGGCTGGGTCACCCGCTGACGCGGGCTGGCCCCACGGGGTGGCGTGCACATCTATCTGGGCCGGCGAACTGACACATTCGGCGCGCAAACTGTGCCGACCTTGCTCAGCAACCACTCGCCCAAAATAGGCCATGCACGCCAGTCGTAAATCCCTACCTCCTCACGCGCCGCGCCGGGTAGCGATCGTGGTGTCGCACCCCATTCAGCATTTTGTGCACCTGTATCGCGGGCTGGCCGCCGATCCTGCCATCGAATTAAAAGTTTTTTTTGCCTCCAGCCTTGGGCTGAAACCCTATTTCGACCGGGATATGGGCGTGGAAATTCAGTGGGAGACCGATTTGCTGGGTGGCTATGTTTCCGAATTTCTGCCCGGTGCCGACGACATCCGCAGCGTGGGCCTGCGCGCGACCGATAACCCGGGCGTTGCGGCCGCGCTGGCTGCCTTTGATCCGGCGGTGGTGCAAATCCACGGCTATGCCCAATTGACGTTACTGCGCGCGCTGCTCTGGTGCCGTTGGCGGGGTGTGCCGGTGTTGTTGTGGTCGGACAGCTCGCTGCTATTTGAGCGGCCGGGCTGGAAACGCACCCTGAAACGCTGGCTGCTGCCGGTGTTGTTGCGCCAAATTGCCGCGGTGCTCACCACCGGCGACAACAATGCAGATTACTACCGGTATTACGGCGTGCCACCGCGGCGGCTGTTCCGCTGCCCCTTTACGGTGGATCAAACCTTGCTCAACGCCGCGCGGGATCACCGCCCCGCGGTGCGGGCCTCCTTGCGTGCGCAATATGGCCTTGCGGAAGACACTTTTGTGGCCTTGTTTGTGGGCAAGCTGGTGGCGTGGAAACGGCCGCAGGACTTGTTGGCGGCGTTAGCTATGCTGCGTAACAGTCGCCCCGAGGCGCCGGGCATCACGGCTTTTTTTGCGGGCGACGGGGCCTTGATGGCGGACCTGCGCGCCACCGCGAGCGCCGGCAACTTGCCGGCGGTGTTCGCGGGTTTCGTTAACGTTGACCAACTGCCGGGGGTTTATGCGCTGGCGGACGCACTGGTTTTCCCCTCCTCGCGCGAGCCCTACGGTTTGTCCGCCCGCGAAGCCATTTGTGTTGGCCTGCCGCTCATCGTGAGCGACCAAATAGGCTGTATCGGTTTAACCGACGCGGCACGGCCACAGCAAAACGCGCTGGTTTATCCGGCGGGTGAGGTGCCTGCACTGTGCGCCGCGCTGGGGCGCCTGCTGGATGAGGCCGGCTTCCACGCGCAGCTGAGCGCCAGTTCGCTGGCAGTGGCCGCCGATATTGATTTGGGGTGCAGCGTGCGGGGATTTCTCGCGGCGGTGTCGGCGGTGGCGCCAGCGCCGGCCGACCGCCGCTAGTCCGCGCGCGGCGCGGCGCGTTGAAACCTGTCACCGCACGCCGCTGGGCGGGGGGCAGGTCTTGTGCGCTAAAACCCAGCCCTACGGCGCGCCTGACTTCATCGTTCGCCGTCTTTGCTGGGCGAGCGGTGGCGCGAACTTCTCGATAGGGTGACTACGGCGCGTCGTGCCACGCGCCCCAGTGCCAATCAGGTGGGGATGGCATGCTCCAGCGCACCGGGTAATGCCGCAGTCCGGGGTGCAGGCGGGTCCAGATAAAGGCCACCACCGCCAAGCTCGCCGTGCCGATTAACACCGGTT
>CAMAXW010000143.1 GCA_945862315.1 Klebsiella pneumoniae | reverse complement strand
GGCCCCGAAGCGGCGCGCGGGGTTGAACGTCTGCTGGCCCCGTGGTTTCGTCACAAACTGGTGCCGGTGGCGCTACCGGCACTGGACGGTGTGGTGGCCAAACTCGAGCGCGGTGCACGGGTTGCCGATCTCGGCTGTGGTGGGGGTGTGGCGTTGATCGAAATTGCCAAAGCCTATCCCCGTTCGGAATTACATGGCTACGATATCTCGCAACACGCATTGGCGCGTGCGGCCGCCAATAAAGCGGCGGCGGGCGTGACCAACGTTACTTTCCACGATGCAGCGATCGAACCGATGCCAGGCGATGCCAGCTTCGATTTCATCACCACCCTCGACTGCATTCACGACATGGCACATCCGAGCGAGGCCATTCGGGCGGTGAGAAAAGCCCTTAAACCAGACGGCACTTGGTTTATTGCGGATGTCCACTGTGGCGCGTCCTTGGAAGAAAATCTGGAAGCTGCGAATCCCATGCTGCCCATGCTGTATGGTTTCTCGGTGTTGTGTTGCCTGTCGTCGAGTTTGTCGACACCCGGTGGCGAAGGTCTAGGCACCGTTGGCTTCGGCGCCGAGATGGCGCGCAAGATGACCCAGGAAGCGGGTTTCGGTCGGTTTCGCAGCCACGATTTCGACAATCCCTTGAACGCCTATTACGAGGTGCGTATTTAAGCGGGCAGCCGGGGGTGCGTTGCCTAGCGTTCGCGACCACAACGCTCAGCTGGCCGCGCCAGCCGCAAGCTATGCGTTGCGGTGCGCTCGCGGCATAACCCAACGCGGCGAGCACCCCAGGGCGGTGCGTACCCAGCGCGGGTAGCGGGGGTGGATGGTGCAACTCTGTGTGGGGATCTGGCAGCTAGAGGTCCGTTGGGATTTTGCTAGGTTTTTGCCGGTTTTTTTTCGTAACCTCTGCAGGAAGACCTAGCAGCTAGAGACCCGTTGGGATTTTGCTAGGGGTGGCAGGTTTGTTGGCAATGAGCTGTTGCGGATCGCTCGGCCCGGGCTGCGCGTCGGCCTGTCGCCGCTGTGCCGCGACTGACCAGCCTCTCGGTGCCTAGTTGGCCACGCGCTGCGGCTGCCGGGTTATGGCAGGGCGCACACGCCGCACCCCTCATCATCTGTCACCGTCCGCCGGGCGGTCGCCTTTGGCGAGGCAGTTGACCTGTTTGGCATTCGGGTTCGTGCTGGCCCCCTCGGTGCTAGGCAACAGTTTTGAGGTCAGGTTCCATCGCCTCATGAGCCTCGGCGCGAAGGTCTGGGTCTGGGTCCCTCTGCTGACCAACAGCACGCTCGCCGAAGTGTTGCCGTTGGGTGAGTGGTGCGCGCCGGGGCCGTGCGGTGGTCAACGCCGCGTATCCGTCGGTGGCTCACGTGGTACCGGCTGCGTCCAGCGTTTGGTAGTCCCCGCGCATTAACAATTCGTGGAGTTGTCGGCGGCGCACGCCCATATTGCCGCCGTCGAACAGCGGTAAAACCAGCGCGTCTTGGAGCAAGCCGCCCAGCGGCAACTCGTGATCGTAGCTGTCTATGCCAACCACGCTCATCAGGCTAGTGATAACCCGCACCGCTGACTCGGAGCCGAAGATTTTGGAATGCAGCGCCACTTCTTGCGCCCCGGGTGCTTGCAGGTCCATTGCGTGGCAGGCCTTCCAGCCCAGATAGCGGGCCGCTTCCAGCGTGGTTTTAGCGTCGGCCAGCGCATAGCCCACGGCCTGATGTTCGATGATGGGCCGCGCACCGCCGCGGCATTCCGTGCGGGCAAACGCGAGCGCGAAATCGAAGGCGGCGCGCATCAGCGCGACCCCCATGATGCCCACTAGCGCCGCCGTACCAGTGAAGCTCGCGTCCACAATGCTGCGGCCCGCGCCCACCTCGCCCAACACGTTGTCGTAGGGCACGCGCACGTTGTTCAGCGCGAATTCCGGCGCCGGGTGGGCGCGGTTACCCACGGTATCGATGAGGTGCAGCAGCTCAAAGCCCTGCGCGGGTTTGGGCACCGCGATCACCGAAATCGCCTGCGCCGGCGGGGCATTGGCGTCGCTGCGACAGACCACGCACAAAAGGTCTGCGCCCAGTCCGTCCCAGCCCGCACCGTTCATCCATTTTTTGCGGCCATTGATCACCCACTCATCGCCGTCCATGCGGGCCGTGGTGCGCACACCTGCGGCCGGTGGCGGCGCGGCATAGTTGGCGCTGCCACCGGGTTCAGAATTGGCCAACGACGCCAACGGTGTCCCGTGGGTACTGAGAAAGGGCGCGAGCAATGTTTGCTGCTGGGCAGGCGTGCCGGCCAGAAATACCGGCATCAGACCCAGCAGCGTCGCGAGGAGGGTCAGCGAGACATTGGCGTCTACCGCATAGAACTCTTCGGTGAGGATCGCCATATCGATAAGCCCCGCGCCCTCGCCGCCGAAGGGCTGCGGGATCAGGCGCCGCAAAAATCCTGCGCGCACCAGCGCCGCGTACATCGGGCGCGTGGCCTGGAAGCGTTCGGCGGGCGTGCGCAGGTCTCGGATAGCCGCGCCCACCCCGCGCAATTCCGCTTGCGCAAAGGCGCGGCAAGTCAGTTGAAACTTGCGTTGTTCGGCGCTCAGCGTGAAGTCTATGGCCATGGGGCATTCCTCTTGGGTGAGTAGGCGGCGGCCGGCCTTGCTGCCAGCAAGACATCAAGCGTGCGGGTCGGTGGTGCCGGCTTGCGCGTGACGATGGGCTCGCTGGCGCTGGGGCGAGTATAGGCAAGATCAACACGCGCGGGACTGATGGCCGGCGGTAGCAAACGCTGTGGCGACGGCCCCCGTTGCGGCGCGTGCGGGGCTGCTGCTGACAACGGTGCGGCCCCGAGGAGGCGCCCCGCCAGGGTTTTACCCACACCGGTTAGAGCCGCGGTCGCCGGCCGCGTTGCAAGCAACTGGGCCGCCGCCCGTCGTATTGCAGCCGACGGGATTGGCGTTGAAGGGAAGGACAAGGTAGCGACTGCGCAAACTGGGCTAGCCCAGGGCGCTATCACCGCAGACCGCAGACCGCAGACCGCAGTAAAGCCGGGTTGCTCGACGTGGCGGGATTACGCCGTGGGACTGCGTGCTGAGCGGGGTACGTCACCGAGCGCGCGCAGCCAGGGTTGTTCTGAGTCGCACCAGAAGTTAGCCGTTGGCTCGAGCCATGAGGTGTCATCCAGTGTCCCGGCCTTGAGCCAGTCTCTGGTTGGGGTTCGTTCTGGTTCGCTCAATATGGGCGAGCCGCAGTTGGCACAAAAGC
>CAMAXW010000142.1 GCA_945862315.1 Klebsiella pneumoniae | reverse complement strand
TGGCCGGGGATATTCGGGTTGGGCAGGCGCTCCTAACCGCCATGAACGAAGAACAGCGCGCGCGTTTTCGGCGTCGCGCCGTGGGCTTCGTCTTTCAGTCCTTCAACCTGTTACCCACCCTCAGCGTGGCCGAAAACTTGGCTTTGCCGTTGGCCCTAAACGGCCTGCCCGGGCAGCAACGTATTCCGCAAATGCTGGCCCGTTTGGGCCTGACCGATCGCGCCGGACGCTATCCGAACCAACTCTCGGGTGGCGAACAGCAACGGGTGGCCATCGGCCGCGCCCTCATCCACACCCCGCCGCTGGTGCTGGCCGACGAACCTACCGGCAATCTGGATGAAGACACTGCCCGGCAGGTCATGGCGCTGTTGTGCGAAATGATTCGTGAAACCGGCAGCACTTTAGTCATGGCCACCCATAGCAGCGAGCCACGCGCGCTAGCCGACCGGGTACTGCGCCTGCAGCAGGGTCAGCTGCAAGAGGAGCCATGAAGCGACTGCTGTTTCGCGCCAGCGCACGGGTGCTATGGCAGCACCCCTGGCAGCTGGTGCTGGCCTTGTTGGGCATCGCGACCGGCGTGGGTGTGGTGGCGGCGGTCCAACTCACCCAACGCAGCGCACAAGTGGCCTTAGCCGATGCCCAAAGCTCGTTGGCCGGCCCGGCAACCCATCGGATCGAAGCGCGTCAGGGACTGCTGAGCGAAGCGGTTTATCTGCGCATGGCCCACGCGTTGCCCGGGCTAAACCTCGCGCCGGTGCTGCGTGGTGCCGTGCAAGTGGGGCCCGCAGACGGCGAATTCCTAGCGCTGGTGGGGATCGATCCGCTGGCCTTAAGCGGCGATGCCGAGCGCCCGGCAGATTTGGCGGCGCGGGTCCACTGGGCGGCGTTCATCGGACGACCTAACACCGCTGTGATGGCCAGGAGCACCGCGCACCGGCTGGGGCTGCAACCCGGTGACCCGCTGGCCATCCGCACGCCGACCGGCCCGCGCTCAGTCGAAATAATCGCCCTTATCGAGAGTCCTTTGCTCGCCGAGACCCTGTTGGTCGACATCGCGAGCGCGCAGGAAATTCTGCATCGCCCGGGCTTGCTCAGCGCCATCGATCTGGCGCTGCCCGCAGGCGCGAAGGGCGAACAGCTGGCCCAGACACTCGCCCCGCTATTGCCTGCCACGGCGCAGTTGGATGCCATCGCCGGGCGCATCGCGAGCAACCAAGCGCTGACCCGCGCATTCGACACCAACCTCACCGCACTCAGTCTGCTGGCGTTGCTGGTGGGGATGTTTCTCATCTACAACACCGAGACTTTTCTGGTGCTCCAGCGGCAAACACTATTTGCCCAACTGCGCGCGTTAGGCGTGAGTAGGGGGGAGCTCGGCGGGCTGTTGTTAGCCGAAGCCGCGATGCTCGGCCTGATGGGGAGTGTGTTGGGCTTGGTCCTGGGCGTGGCACTTGCGCAGGGCCTGCTGCATTTGGTGGCCCAAACGATCAACGATCTCTACACCCACACCCGCGTTAGCGCGGTGGCGTTACCACCCGCACTGCTGTGCGGGATGCTGGCCATTGGCGTGGTGGCGACCGTGCTCGCCGCCGCCCCGCCGGTGTGGGAGGCACTGCGAAGCACGGTCAGACTAGGGCTTGCAAGCCGTCCAGAGGAACCACACGAGGCATCCAACCACCGCCGCTGCCGGCGTCTAGCTTACGGTGCGCTAGCCCTGAGCGTGGGCTTGACCCTGTGGCCCTCGCGCAGCCTCGGACCCGGGTTTGCAGCCATGGGCTGCGCCCTACTGGCGGGCGCGCTCCTGATGCCATGGTTGTTGAGCACGAGCGCCCGCTCCCTATTCAAAGCCATGGTTCTGGCGCGCCGCCCCGCCGCCGGTTTAGGCGTGACGTTGGTGGCCAGACACGGCCGGCGTCAGGGTCTCGCGGCGGCGGCGCTGATGGCCGCGAGCGCCACGGCCATCGCGATGACCATCATGATCGGGAGCTTCAGAATTTCGGTCAGCGAGTGGCTGAGCCAACTGCTGCGCGCAGACTATTATGTGGGCTTGCTAGACAGCCAGGGCGACACCCCGTTGCGCCTGCGCGATATTCGCGAGCGTCTGGCGCAGCTGCCGACAGTCGGCGCCACCAGCGCGGTGATCCGCACGCAGCAGCGTTCAAGCCAGGGGGATGTGCAAGTTCTCGCCTACGATCTGCCGCCCGCCGCCCGTGCTGGTTTTCGGTTCATCGCTGGTAGCGCCGAGGCGCTGTGGTCGCACTGGGAGCGCGAACCCGTCGTGATGATCAGCGAACCCTATGCTTGGCGGCACGCGCTCGCCCCGGGCGATAGCGTTCAATTACACACGCTCGAGGGCTTTCTCCCCTTTAGGGTGGCGGCCATTTTTCGCGATTATGCGAGCGAACAAGGCAGTATCGCGCTGAGTTACCCGATCTACACCCGCTACTTTGGTGAGGCTCCCTTAAACGGGCTGGGAATTTATCCGGCCCCCGGGGTGAGCACGGACGCCTTGGGCAACAGCCTGACCCGCGCCACGGCAGGATTACCGCTGCGCGTGCAGCGAACGAGTGAGATCATGGGGCAATCCATGCAAATCTTTGAACGGACGTTTGCGATTACCGAGGTGCTGCGGCTTATCGCGCTGGGTGTGGCCATCATCGGCATCGTCTCGGCGCTGCTGGCCCAGCAGTTCGAGCGGCTGCGCGAGTACGGGATATTGCGGGCGCTGGGTTTCTCCGCCGGTGAGATTGCCGAGGTGGTGCTCTCGCAGACCCTGCTCTTGGGCGTGGTGGCGGCTACCTGCGCCTTGCCTTTGGGTTATGCACTGGCGCTGGTGCTGATCGAGGTCATCAACGTGCGTTCATTTGGCTGGACAATGCCCATCGTCGTGCCGTGGTTTGCACTGGGTAGCGCGTGGCTACTGGCGGTACTTGCGGCCCTCATCGCGGGGCTCTATCCCGCTTGGCGGGCGCTGCGGGCCCTACCTGCCGCGGTGCTACGCGATGAATAAGCCGCGTGGGGTTGCGCGCCAGTGCCAGCGAACTAGCCACTTTGGGTCCTCGCCGCGCCCCGCGACGCTACCGTCGAGGCGCGACAGTTTGCGCCGAGTCAGTACCGCGGGCCTGTTCGATGAATAAAAAGCGCTGGCTACTCGTGCTGTTGGGGCTGGTGGGATTAGCGCTAGTCGGTCGGCTGGTAGGGACCTCCCCCGCCCCGCTCACCTCGCCCGACAACATCGCTCGCATTCTGCGCGATGACGCGCAGAACGCGGGCTATGCGCGAGTCCTCGGCCCGCGAGCTTTTGAGTTCCCGCGCGACCATGGCGCCCATCCCAACTATCGCCACGAATGGTGGTATCTCACGGGCCATCTAGAGGCCGCAGACGGTACTCGACAAGGCTTTCAATTGACCTTCTTTCG
>CAMAXW010000141.1 GCA_945862315.1 Klebsiella pneumoniae | reverse complement strand
GAAGGCAAGCCCTGGATTGGCGGCAATCCGTTTCCAGAACCAAGTTCCGCGTTGGAAGTCTTTGTGCCCATTACGCTGTCCTGGGGCCGCCACGATGTGTCGTTTTATATGGTGAAAGACTATGAAATTAACGCTGACGGCGAGCAAGGCTACTACTACGAAGTGGGCTGGTGCGAAATGGCGTCAGTGGGCCGGGTCACGCTAGATCCCAAACCTTATTTGCCGGGTTCGGAAAAAAAACTGCGCTATCAATCGGTTTTCTTTACCTACCCCAACGATGCCAAAGGCACTTCCTTTCTCAATATCTGGGATTACGATCAGGCCGTATTTCCCGAGTTGATGGGCTATTTGCCCGCCTTCAAGCGCGTGCGACGCTTTCCCGCCAGCCAGCGTTTTGAGCCGCTGATTCCCGGCACCACCCTGTATCTTTCGGACGCCTGGGCGGCCGGCGATCCCTATCTCACCTGGGGCAATTTTAAAATAGTGGGGCGTGGCCCGTTCCTCGCCGGGCTAACCCAGAACTGGAACAGCGGGCATCCCAACTGGGAGGGCAAAGTGCATGGCGGGCCCAAAAACATCACGTTTTGGGATACCAACGTCGAGCTTATTCCCGAGGTCATCATCGTTGACGCCGAGCCCACCTCTTATCCGCAGGCGCCGGTGGGCAAAAAACGCGTGTGGTTCGATGCCCGCACCTTGTTGCCGGTGAATATGGTCACCTACGACCGGCGCGGAGAACCTTTCAAGTCCTTCGATGGCTGTTATTCGCTGTATGAGAATGGCGACCAAAAAGTGATGGACGGTAAATATCCCTACTGGTCGTGGGTTAACGTGCATGCCCACGATGTGCAGAGCAACCGCATGACCCGCCTCGAACAGACCCGCACGATTCGTGGGGGTTATGAGATGAAGGTTAATGATCAGAGCCTGTACGACAAATACCTTACCGAGTCCGCGATCACGCGCCTAGGCACTTAGCCAACCGCTCGCACCGGCGCTGTGCCGAGCGTCCGCACCCATGACGGGCGGGCGCCAGGATCGCCGGCGAGCGTTGCGCCGGAGCCCGCGCGGACGCTCGCCGCGCCGGGCGGGGGCTATGTCATCTGTCGCACCACGCGACAGATGATGGGACACCGCGCCGCGCGCGCGGGGTGCTCTCCTTAAGCGCCGCGCGGTGTTGAGCTACCCGTGAGGGGGCGGCCCGCGCGTGTTTTAGGGGGCGTAACCGCCCTTAACCTTAATGTCCCAGAATGGTGACCGCGACCACCGCTTCTTCTATCCCAACAATGCCGCCGCCGTTCTGGGCCAAGGCGATGCGCGCGCCGCCCACCTGACGGGCACCGGCTTCACCGCGCAACTGGGTGACCAGTTCAAACACCTGCGCGAGACCCGTGGCGCCAATGGGGTGTCCTTTGCACTCCAGCCCGCCCGACGGATTGACCGGCAGTCGTCCGCCGATCGATAGCTCACCCCGCTCCGCGCGCGGCCCGGCCTCGCCTAAGGGTGTCAAACCCAGCGCTTCTACTTCGATGATTTCGCCCATCGCGGTGGCGTCATGCACTTCGGCCAGCGAGACCTCGTCGGGGCCAATGCCTGCCTGTGCCCACGCCCGCTGGGCGGCGTGTGCGGTGACGTGGTTTGCGTAGTCCTCGGGGGCGCGTTCGCTACCGGTTTGCAGGACGCTGGCCAGCACGCGCATGGCGCGGCTTTGGCTGCCTTTTAACCGGGCTAAGCCGGCCGCATTACACACGATCGCCGCCGCCGCACCATCGCTCACCGGTGAGCACATGGGGAGCGTCAAGGGGTAGGTGATTGGCGGCGCGTTCATGACTTCGTCGATGGAAAAAGGTTTGCGGTATTGCGCCAGTGGGTTATGCACCGAATGCCCGTGATTTTTGGCCGCGATGGCCGCGATCTGGCGCTGGGTGGTACCAAAGGTTTTCATGTGTAAGCGGCAAAATCCGGCATACACGTCCATAAACACGCTATAGGGTCGTTCCGAGGTCGTGCCGGGCGGTACGGGCACGCCGTCTCCCATGCGAATGAGCGCATCACGGCTCAGTGCCACGTTATGGACATCCCAAGCGCCGTCGAAGGCACTGAACATCAGGGTGCGGTCGGACGAGTACATTTTTTCTGCACCGATCGCGAGCACGATATCGGCGGCACCCGCCTGCACGTAGTTGGCAGCGAGGTGAAACGCGGTGCTGCCGGTGGCGCAGGCATTTTCGACGTTAATCACCGGCACGCGTGAAATGCCCGCTTCACGCAACGCAATTTCGCCCCGCACCATGTCTTGGCCTTCCATATGGCCCTGCACGCAATTACCGTAAAAAACAGCTTGGATGTCGCTAATCTCGGCGCCCGCATCGGCCAGCACGTCCGCTAGCGCGGCCGCCGCCAGCTGTTTGATGGAACGGTCGATCTGTTTGCCGAAGGCCGTCATGCTGACCCCGGCGACAAAAATATTATCCATGGTTTTTTTCTCCCCTTTGAGAGCATGGTAAGCGGGGGCAGGGCCGTGGCGCGAGTACCCCCGCAACCTGCGCCTAAAGCCGCTACACCCCCACCCCAAGGCCTGACGCCAAGCCGCTGGGCGGGCACCTGCTTTGATTGAGAAATGCCTGAGCCTTCGCTATGGTGCTGCACTCCACCGTGCCTAGAGAGATCCCTGTTCGTTATGATTAAAGACCTGCCGTCCAGCGCCCGAGTTGTCATTATTGGTGGGGGCGTCATTGGCTGCTCCATTGCCTATCACCTTACTAAGCTCGGCTGGCGTGACGTGGTGTTGCTGGAGCGTAAGCAACTCACCTGCGGCACCACGTGGCACGCCGCTGGCCTGCTGACCACTTTGCGCGATACGGAGGCACAGACCCAACTCGCCAAGTACACGCAAGCGCTTTACCGTGATCTCGAGGCGGAGACCGGCCAGGCCACCGGTTTGATCAACTGTGGTTCTATCCAACTGGCCATGACCGCGGATAAGGCCCATGAGATGCGCCGTGGTTGTGCGATGGCGCGCAGCTTTGGCGTGGAAAGCCACGAAATCACCCCGCGCGAAGTGCGCGACATGTGGCCGCTGGCCGATGTGAGTAACGTGCAAGCGGCGTTTTATTTTCCGCAAGATGGGCGCGTGAACCCCACGGATGTCACCCAAGCGCTGGCCAAGGGCGCGCGCATGGGTGGCGCGCAAATCATCGAAAACACCAAAGTCATCGGCATCGATCGCCACCAAGGCGCGGTGACCGGCGTGCGCACCGACCGCGGCGACATCCGGGCCGAATTTGTCGTGAATTGCGCCGGCATGTGGGCGCGCGAGGTGGGCAATCTGGCTGGGGTGAACGTGCCGTTGCAGGCCTGCGAGCATTACTACCTCATCACGGAGCCGGTGGCTGGCGTGCACAATCGGCTGCCCATCCTGCGCGACCCAGGCAACAGTGCCTATATTCGCGAGGAAGCCGGCAAAAT
>CAMAXW010000140.1 GCA_945862315.1 Klebsiella pneumoniae | reverse complement strand
GATGGACGGTGCCGTCGCGTGCCCATCCCCGCCGAATAACCGGCTCTCGACTTAGCACCCAACTGCCAACACCCTCCGCGCCCACTGCCGGTGAGTGCCCAATATTTGTGCTGGGTGAAAAACCGCCTTTGGCTGACGATAGGGGGAACGGCCGACACGCGCGGCAGCCTGGTCTAGCGAATGACCACGCTACCCGCGCGAACGCGCTAAATTGCTAGCGCTGCGGTTGTCCATCGAAGCCACTGGACCTAAGCGCACCCCAATTTAAAAAAGGAATCGTGATGTCTAACCGAACCGAGGTACTGGCCGCCTATCACGCTTACTTGGCTGCTTTCCTGGCCGAGGACACCCAACAACTGCGCGCCAGCTGTGTCTGGCCACTCACCTTGCTAACCGATGGAGCAACGGTGATGTTGGACGCCTTCCCCTATAGTGCCGCGCAAATGAAAGCCGAAAAGCGCTGGGCCACCAGCCAGTCCTTTGAAATTGATGTGGTCGCGGTCTCCAACACCAAAGCGCATTTAGTGCTGCGCAATTGCGAACGACTGACCGCCGATGGCACCTTAATTGAAAACGTCACCGCCTTTTATGCGTTCACCAAGACCCCCTTGGGGTGGCAGATTTTTGCCCTGTCCGCCATCGAGTTTCCCGCCTAAAGCCCGGCTGCGCCACGCCACGGGCACTCGCGCCGTGGAGCGTGGCACTGGCGTGCGACGCCGCCAGTAGGCCCCATGGCAATTCGCGGCTGGGCGGCGCGGTAGGCGCAAACTAGCGCTGATCCGCACACACGAACAACGTGCTCTTGGGCCGCACGGGTGTCACCTTGGCTTGTGGGTGCTGCGCTGGCCGGCGTGCATTCGGTGCGCAAGGTGAGCTAGCGACGGCGGTGCTGCGCAAAAAGATCCCACGCGATGCTCGAGTTTGTCCAAGAAGGCGGCTATCGTTGCCCCTCCCCGCCCTCTTAATGGGTTTACCCGTAGCACGCTTTTTTTGGAGAAATCTCACTGATGAAACACAAGATTTTGATCTTAGTTGCAGCACTGGTAGGACTACCTACCCTCGCGCTAGCACAGAACGCTCCCACCGGTGCCATGGTGCTAGAAAAAGGCAAGGACGGGATTCGCGGCACGGAAACCATTACCGTGGAAGGTGCCATTACGGCCATCGATCCAACCAGCCGGCGCGTGACCATTAAAGGTGGTGCGGGCAACGAGGTGTCGATGGTCGCCGGTCCCGAGGTGAAAAACTTTGCGCAATTGAAGGTCGGTGATTTAGTCACGCTGAACTTTATTGAATCGCTCACCCTGCAATTGAAAAAAGGCGGCAAGGACTTAGTGGAACGGGTAGAGAGCAGCGACACCGTAACGGCCAAACCCGGCGAATTGCCGATGGGTGGCGTGGCTAAAACGGTGCACATTGTGGCGGATGTCATTGCGGTGGACCCAGCGACGGGCGTCGTCACCCTGCGTGGTCCGCAACGCACGGTTGATCTGAAGGTCAAGGACAAAGAAATCTTGGCGCAGATAGCCGTTGGTGATCAGGTTGACGCCGATTTTGTGGAAGCTGTCCTGATTTCCGTTAGCGCCAAACCACCGGCCGATTCCGCGAAATAAAACGCGCCTCGGCGGCAGCTGTTCTGGGGTAGCGCTACTGCGCACACCCTAGAGCCCGCGCCAAGAGGCGGCGTAAACCGTCCGGTAACGCCCCGGTGGTGAGCACACGCCACCACCGGGGCCAATCCCAATAGAGGGTCGCACGGTGCCCGGTGGGGTGCATCACTAAAATCGCCGCGTCGTGTGCCGTAGCCAGCACAACGTCTCTTAACGAGGATGACCGCGGCGACGGTTAGACGCAACGCGGTGGCTAAACGGCTCGCAACTAAGCCGTGACGCGCGAGCGTGACGGTGGCTAAACCGCGCGGGGATTCACCCGCCGCAAAGCCCTAGCGAGCGCCTCACCTGCGCGGTTGATGGCACAGCGTTTAAAACACCCGCGTCACGCGTTTCGCAACTGTTCAGCGCTCACTGTGTGGGCGCGATAGACCGCCAGCGGGCACCCTGCGTGGGGTGCGGTGGGGACGTTCAACGCTTAAGGGGTCTTAACGTTGAACCGCCTCGACTCAATCACAACCTTTGAGCTCCTTCGCCAAACAAGCCTGCGCAAGCTTGGCGGCTTCGTCCATTTGAGCCGGCGTTAATTGCTCGCCAGCCAAGTCGCGGTTCTTCGCGGCATCGGTATCACCAGACATGGCGGCCAAGTTCCACCACAGATGCGCCTTAACATAATCCACCGGCACGCCTTCACCATTGGCGTACATAAAACCCAAGTTAGACTGCGCTTTTGGCGCACCCTGGACAGCCGCTAAACGGTACCACTTGAGGGCTTCCGCAAAATCTTGCTTCACCCCTTGGCCATCGTGATAGAGACCGGCGAGATTGGCTTGCGCATTGGCGTCACCTTTTACCGCCAACGGTCGCATGAGATTTGCGGCAGCAGTGTAGTCGCCGCGCTGATAAGCCGCGCCGGCGTCTTCCCACGCACCGGCCCACACGCTTTGCGTGAGCGACAAAATCCCCGCCAGTACAATTCTTTTCATGAGCCTGCGCCGTCAGTGTGAATGGGTTTTATTTTGGGCAAGCCCGGCGGCTATCGCAAGGCTATGGGGGCAGGCCATCCCACCGCTATCGGCACCGAACGGCTGGCTCGGCAAGTGTGCCTAAGTCGCGCGTGCTGTTGTGAGCGCGGGCGAGTCTATATCCTAGGTCACCATGCAAATCCCCCAGGTCAACGCCTCGGCCAAGGTGCTTTCGGTTCCGGTCGCGCCAGCTTGGCGTGGCGTTGCCACGGTGTTGTTGGTCGGGGTCGCGTTTGCGTCCAGCACCTCGCTGGCAGCGTTTTCTTATCGGGGCGGCGCCACGCCATTGGCAGTCGTGCTGGCGCGCTCCTGCGTTGCTTTCGCGCTCCTGTATTGGGTGCTGCGGGCGCCCGGCGTGCCCCGCCGCTTGCCTATGCCGCAGCGTCGCCAAGCGCTATTGCTGGGCGTGATTTTTGCCGGCTATTCGTTCGGCGTGCTGGCTGCCATCCAATACATGCCGGTCGGTTTGGTGGTCGCAACGTTCTACACCTTCCCCATCCTAGTGGGACTGGTCGAGTGGTGGAGCGGCCGGCAGGCCTTCAGCGGGCGTACCGCGCTAGGCTTGTTGTTGGCTTTCGCCGGGCTGTTGATGGCGCTCGATGTGTTTGGCGCCACCCTGAATCGAGTCGGCCTGAGCTTGTGCTTACTCGGGGCGGTGGGCGTTACGGTGGTCATGACACTCAGCGCGAAAGTGCGCGGCACCAGGGATTCGCGGCCGGTTACCCTACACATGCTGGGCAGCGCGATCACTGTTTTCAGTCTGGTGGCACTCACCCACGGCGGGGTTAGCCTCCCGCAAACACCCCTTACCGTGGCCGCCTTTGTGGCTGCGGCGTTGGCCTATTCTTTCGGCATCATTACGCTGTTTGTGGTGCTGGCTAAAATTGGCCCGGTGAAGGC
>CAMAXW010000139.1 GCA_945862315.1 Klebsiella pneumoniae | reverse complement strand
AACGGCACAAACAGTGATGCTCGAGCTCAGGCGGTCTACGCTCTCTGGGCTGATTTATTGGCCACATATGCGCGAAGGGAAAGGGTTGGGCTATCGCATCAGTTTGTTTTTTTGATGCTGCCGACAGCTGATCTGGCGATAGCACGGGTGGCCGAACGCGTGCGCCAAGGCAGGCAAATATAATTTTGTAGCGCACTACCGCGAGGCTGTGTGTGCGTGGGGTTGTGATGATAACTCGGGCGATGAACCCATCATGATGTCGTGGGGAGAAAACACATGACGCACCGCATCCCGGCTCAACTTTCAATCGCCCCAGAGGTCAGTCCAAACACCGTCGCCGTGAGCCAGCCTCTAAACGAATCGCTGTCCTGAAACTGTTTGAAGAGCTGCGCATCGTCTTTTGCGATCAGATCATGCGCGTCGCTTTGAAATCGTCTCGCAGAACGTAGCCGCGGGTTCCTGCGACCTTCGACACCAAGCAAGCCTTCTCGATCTTGTTAAAGGTGTTCCGAATCTTCCGGTAAAAAATGTCAAACTGCTTGATGTCCCCCTCAGGGCCACTGCGTTCATACCAGAGGGCAAAAGCCGCCTGCTTCGCGCTCACGGGCTTGTTCTTGCAGAAATGATTGTGGCGATAGACCACGCCCAGCGCGCCTTTGGCCGTTTCATCCAATCCGTCGAACGCCTCTCCAAAAACAGCCCTCAACGCCTTCACATAGCTCGTCTGCACAAGCACCCGATCCGCGACGTAGATTGGATAGGCCGCCGTGCTCAGCGCATGTTTGCTAATCAACCCTGCTTTTTCGAGAATCCCCAGTGCTGCGAAGTGATTGTTGTCGGGCGTCAGCAGGATGGTGTAGCCAAGTTGCTCGTTGGCCCATTCAGACTTGATCAGATAGGCCAGCACCAGTTTTTGCTCGCCCGTCAGACTCCCGCCCTCCAGCTTGGTTGCGATATGGCCATCAAAGGACTCGAAGAGCCGTTCCATCCGCTCGTTCAACAGCTTTCCCGCGCACAGGTGCAGGCACACCTCCTCGGTGTAAATTCGGTAGTAAGGCAGATCAATGCGATTTTCTAGGCACAGGTTCACCAGCGTTGCCATGCCGATGCCGCGCCCTTCCCATTTGCGATAGACGCGTAGCACGTCCGCCAGTTTGGGATTGCGTGGCTTGGCCTCCGGCAGGATGCGCCGCACGGGAATATCAGCATTCCCATCCTCGATGATGAGCGTCTGCCGGAATCGCCCCGGATTGCGGATGGCAATGTGAACGCCCGGCTTGATGGCGATGATCACCTGCTTGTTCACCGAGTAATCACGGTGCGCCAGAGCGTTGTTCACCGTCTCGCGCAGCACTTCCTCCGGGTATTGCGGCACCGACTTGCCACCCTGTTCGGCGCTGATGCCCACCTGGATGTTCCGCAGCAAATAGCCGAGGCTGGAGTCCATCAATTGCAGCACGTTGTCTACGTAGTCCTGCTTGTCCTGTGCGATCTGTTGCGGCACGTCCACATAGCCATGCACATGGCTTCGGAAGCCCAGCCGGTCTCCGGGGTGGTTGCCGCAGACCAGCGCGCCGAGGATCGTCACGGCGCCATCCTTGAGAAAGCAGCGGCGTTCCAGAAAAGGTCGTGCCGAGTTCAAGTCCGGCTTGAGCGTTTCGATGGACTGCGGTTGGTTCAGGTGGAAGATAAACTGGTTCAGCTTGGTCAGGTCCAGGTCCGCTTCCGTCATGTCCGGCACGGGTTGCAGTTCCTTGGCATGGGCCGCCTCTTCCTTGAACTCTTCCTGCGCCTCCACCTCTCGGTCGGTCACCTTATGGTCGCCAGTCAGGAAGCGTTTGTAGGCGGAGCCGTTGAGAAAGACAAACTTCCGGTCCGCTGCCAGCTCGTCCACATACACGATGGCAATGCGCGCCCCTAGCAGGGTGCGCAGCTCCATCGGCGGAAAGCAGTCATTCAGTTCCTGTCTCGCACCCTTTCGGTCGGTGAACAGACGCGGAAACTCTTTCAGGTTTGGCTCCGCATGATCCTTCCAGCCGCTCAGCACATAACGCCGCGCCGAACCTGTGCCTTCCTCCTTCACGCCGAGGATGAGGATGCCACCACGCGTGTTGAGAAAGGCGTTCACGCTCTTGTGCCGTTCTTTCCATTCCCCGCCGTCCACCGGCACCGGCTTGATCTCCAGCCACTCCGTCTCCAACTCCATAAACCGCGCTTGCTGGATCAGGCCAGCCAGTTTGTCTAGGATTTGGTCAATGGATTTCATTTGTGGCGTGCAGCGTAGGAGAACTTGCGAGGTATTGCATCACTCTTCTTCAGTCGAATCGGCCGCGCCTTCGGCTTCTTTCAGCGCCTCCTCAGCGGCGGGCACGGCGGGCGGGGCGGGGAGCTGGGCGGCGGCTTCGCGCACGTCCAGCTTGCCCGTCACGAGGTCGGCGGTCAGGCGCGTCCGGTATTCCTGCATCAGTGCGATTTCTCGCTCGGTGCGGGCGATGGCGTTGGTGAGGGGAATTGTTGCGCCATCCAAATACGCAAGGATGGAATTTTGCTCGGCCAATGGCGGCAGAGGCACTCGCAGAGCCGAATAACCTCGCATCCACGTGTTGGGGCGGTTGCCGTGGGTGGCTAAGATCCAGAAAAATAAATTAGCCCCGGAACGGGTAACGGATGGGCGGTAAGCCCAGCTCGCGCTACGCTAGCCTGAGGCTCGCAAAGCCCACCCAAAACCCTGCGTACCTATCGCCACAAGAAGCCCACAGGAAGCCCCGCATGAGCCAATTCGAACTGACTTACCGCACCGCCCAAGGGGTTGTGGTGGTGCAAGTGGAGGCTTGTGATGCCGAGGTGGCGGAATTACAGGCGCCGCTGGAGGCACACGATGTGGTGGTGCGGGCGCTGCGCCGGCGGGGCCCTAGTTGCCGGGCGAGCGTGCCTGCGCACTGGCCGGAGCGCCGGTGAACCAGACGCTGGTTCAAAACGACGCGCGTGAGGCGCTGGCCGCCACGCCGGTCAATGAGGCTAGCGTTGCGGTGCTCGGGCCGTCCGAGGGTGCGGTAGGGCGCGCGTTAGCGCAGATTTTTGCCGCGCACGGTTTGACCATTTGCTGGCTCGCGCCGGCGGTCGACATTCCGGGCAGTTATTGGGGGGAGCGCGAGGCGGGTCTGCGCGACCGTGTGCTGTCTGTACGAGCCGACACCCCGGTGCACTCTGCGCTGCACGAAGGCTGTCATTATCTGTGCGCAGATGAGAGCCGGCGGGCGCAACTGGATACCGATGCCGGCGGCGACGAGCTGGAAGAATGCGCCGTGTGCTATTTGTCGGTGGTGCTGGCGCAGGCACTGCCCGGCGTGGGTCGTGAGCGGCTGTTGGCCGACATGGACGCTTGGGGTTATAGCTTTCGGCTGGGCAGTGCGCAGCGCTGGTTTGAGGAAGACGCCGCCGACGCCAGCGCTTGGCTAACGCAACGTGGCTTACTCGATGCCACCACGGGAATTTGCGCGCTGCCACCCGCGCTTTAAATGGAACTTTTCTGACCAACCTCTCACTGGCTAACGCTTAACTGGAGCCTACCGATGCCCATTGTCATTGCCTATCCGCTGCCCCATGTCGCGCTCATCAC
>CAMAXW010000138.1 GCA_945862315.1 Klebsiella pneumoniae | reverse complement strand
GGCACGGGAGGCGCGGCAAAGAGCGGGCTAGCCGGCGGTGGACGCAGCGCTGGCGGCGTGGTCAGTTCGCTCAATAAGGTGAGGCTGGGCGCGTTCACCGCACTGGGCGGCGACTGCCGCGCACGCGCAATACGCGCTGAAATTTGTTCGTTCAACTGCCAAGTAAAAAACATGGCGTTGGCCACCATCAATGCCACGACCAGCCGCTTCATGTGGGGTGTGCGCCCACGATGGCGATGCCCTGCAAAACCAAATCCGGCACCACGCGCAGTGCGACGGGCGAGAGTTCCCTGATCATCTCCGCTTCACCCCCGGTGACCACCCACAGAGGTTCTTGTTCTAACTCACAACGTATGCGCTCGGTGACCCGCAAAATCAGCCCTGCCACCGCTTCGCGGCAACCCAGAGAAATGGCCGCCGCCGTGTTGGTCGCAATGTGATCCACCCGGTGCACGGCATCCAGCGATAGTTGCGCGGTGCCCTGCGTGAGACTACGCGCCATCAGCCCCAGTCCAGGTGCGATCAATCCGCCCAAGTGGTCACCAGCAGCGTTAACAATATCCACCGTAAGGGCGGTCCCAGAATCAATCACACAGACCGCCCCTTTTGCCAAATGGAAACCCGCTAGCGCCGCTAGCCAACGATCGATGCCCAGTTGCGCTGGCCGATCATAGCGGGTGGTCATACCGGCGAATTCGCGCTGCACGGTAACGAACTCGGGCACCAGTTGCCACCGCTCCTGCGCCCAAGCTGTGAGCGTGTCGGCCATGGCGTTGCCCGCCACGTTGGAGACCAGCAGACGCGTGGGACGAATTAATCCACCCAGCAGCGTCTGCCAGGGACCGCCCGCCGCCGCAATTCGCCACTCGCAAGGCTTTTGCAGGTGGATGCGACCACCTTCCAGCACCCCAGCCTTAATGCGCGAATTGCCGATATCGATGAGCAGCATTAGGAGGCGCCGCGCAAGCGCACGTGGCCGGCCAAAAAAGCCTCTACACGCCCGTCGTGTTCAATTTGCAGCAGCCCGTTAATATCCACGCCCCGTGCGATGCCGTGCACCATACGCCCGGGCAAGGTGACTTCAACCGCCTGCCCCGCCAAAGCGTCCAGCGTCTGCCAGGCCGGCATAAACGCGCCAAAGCCATTGGTCGCAAATCCCTGTAGGGTCTCAAACAATGAGGCCAACAGCGCGGCGGCAATGCGATTACGCGCAGGCACAGCGACGCAGGCATCGGCCAAACTGGCAGTGGGTTGGTCGATTTTTGCCTGCACCTCAGCGCCCAACGCCACATTCACCCCGATCCCGATGA
Source organism: Klebsiella pneumoniae (assembly GCA_945862315.1). Lineage (GTDB taxonomy): Bacteria > Pseudomonadota > Gammaproteobacteria. The sequence goes on along the minus strand of CAMAXW010000138.1, from coordinate 2,490 downwards.
CGGCCGTACACGGGCCGCCCAACTCAGAGCGCATTTCGATCAGGATGCCGGCCAACTTACGCCCGGCGTAGAGCACATCGTTAGGCCACTTCAGCGCAAGCCCACGGGCGCCAAGTCCCTGCAGCGCGCGCGCGACGGCCACGCCGACCACAAGGCTTAAGGCGCCGAGGTCGCGCGGTGGCACGTTAAAACGCCAACCCAGCGACAAACAAATGCAGGCCCCGGGAACCGCCAGCCAACGATCGCCGCGCCGCCCCCGCCCCGCGGTTTGAAATTCAGCCAGCCACGCCTCGCCGTGGATGTCGTTGGACTGTGCCGCGTCCAGCAAGCGCTGGTTAGTGGAATCCACCACCGCGCAAACCCGCAGCGCGCCCAGCGCCGCACGGACCTCCGGCGCAAGATGCTCGGTGATACGGGCGGCAGACAGAAACTCAAACGCCGGGACTAGCTGATAACCCTTGCCCGGCACCGCGGCAATATCGGCACCCAACGCCTGCAGCCGCTTGACGCGACTCCACACCGCGCCACGCCCAATGCCAAAGCGTGCGGCAAGCACAGCACCCGAATGCGTTTTCCCATCGCTTAACGCCGCCAACACTTCGAAAACCTTCTCCATTACGGCCCTTCACCCAAACACGGGCCAACGGCGTTCGCGGCAGGCCTCGCGCGCGCGCCCGGGACAACCTTGCCACGCCCTAGGTTCACCCCTTTACGCACCCGCTGGGGGTTCATCCGGGGCGCGGCCTTTGGCCTGCCCTAGGGGCGAGCTCGCGAGCACGACGGTGACTTCGTTGAACGGTTCTTCTGGCATTTCTGGCGCCCCGTCAGCATCGACAGGCTGGCTGCTCACCACCGTATCCAACATTTCAAAATCGTCTTGAGTGCTCGACAGAATGTCTCTGGTGCCGCTTGGCGGCAGGGTCGAGGCGAGAAAATCCTCCAGGGTCAGATCGGCGTCCGCTGCCAGCGGGTCAGCACCGCTGGCGGTCGCGGGCCACGTTGCAGCGTGCTCTGAGGTCACCGTCTCAGTGAGCCACCCAGCGGGCGGCTGCGCGGCGGGCATCAGGGTGGTCGCCGTGTAGAAATCCTGCGCGAGGGTCAAATTGTCACCCGGCGGCGGCCGGATTTGGGTCGGAAACCCCGCTGACTCGCCATCGAGATCCGGCGTTGAGCGGATGGTAAGGTCGTCAAAAAAACCATCAGTGTCAGTGTCGGTGTCGGTGTCGACGGTGGTGGCGGGGCGCAAGAAAGTGGCCGCCAGTGGGTCGTCCAACTCAGCAAACGCCGCGTGGCCGATTGGCAGCGGCAGGGTTTCGGACAACGGATCATCGGGCGCGAGCGCGAGGGTGAGTTCATCCCAAACACCCTCGCTGCCCCCGCCGTCAAACAGCGGTGGCAACGTGGCGGCAAAATCACGCGCCCCAGCACCCGCAGCGGGGTTGAAAAAGTCGTCACGGTCGTCCTCGAGATTTTCGAGTTCACCTTCCCGCGTCACCTCGTGTCGGTCTTGGGCCAAGGTTTGTCGGTGGCTGGGTGACGCCGCCGCAACCATCGGACTGAGCACCGCTGGCGGCAAGTTGACCACTGGCGTTGCCGCTTGCGTGGTATCCATGTCGGCCACGATGGTTTGTTCAGCAGGCAATCCCACCCACGTGGGCTCGGCACCGGCGAGGCCAGGATGCTGGAATTCAAATTCAAATTTATGAAATTTGATCAGGTCGCCATTGCGCAATTGCCGTTCGCCCGCCACTTTTTCGTCATTCACGAACGTGCCGTTGACGCTGCCTTGGTCCACTACCCAAAAGCTTCGGTCTTTATATTTAATGACGGCATGCCGCCGCCCTATCGTGGTTTTTTCCACGAGGTAATAGTCGAGATAGTCGGAGTCGCTGCCCACCGCGCGGCACACCATGAGCGGTTTGTCCGTGAGCCGGTAGGGTGGGAGACCGGCGTAACCATGAATATCGATCAACCATCCCTCGGGTACTTTGGAGGGCTTTGAGGGGGCGATCGTGGGTGCGCTTGGCACGGTTGCCAGTTCACGCGTGCGGCCGCGTAACAACCACCAAGCGGCGCCGCCCAACAACGCAAGACCTGCCCCGATGGCGACGCCCAACCCAACACCTCCCCCAGCCGGCTGGTTTGCCAGAGAGGATGGCGGAACCGACGGGGCGGGGGCTGCAACGGGTAGGGGCGGCGATGTTTGCGGTTGCGCCGGTTCGGCCAGCACCGTCGGGTTCGCCAGAGAGGACGGCGGAACTGGCAAGGACTGCAATGTTTGCCCACGCGCCAGTTCGGCCAGCAATTGGGTCATCGCCACACCAGTTTCTCGCGACATTTGTTCCAACGCAGCGCGATCCTCCGGTGTGACCTGCGGCGCGTCCGGCGCCGGATCGGGCAAGGCTACGGGTGGCGCTAACGGGGCGGCGCTCAGCGCGCCAACGTTGGCGGGCGGCGCAGGTGAGAGCGGTAGCGCTGGCTGCTCGGTTG
>CAMAXW010000137.1 GCA_945862315.1 Klebsiella pneumoniae | reverse complement strand
TCGAGGATCAGGAGCGCGAATTCTTCTTTCCCAAGGAGCGCGTTCAGCGCCTCGTCGGCCGAGCTGGCGCGTACTAGCCGGTAATTCGGATCGTCCAGCACGTGCTCAAGGACGTCGAGATTAGTGGACTTGTCGTCCACGATGAGAATGGGGGTAAAGGTTTGCATCGTATGCTTGTGGCGGAGTACCGGTATGTCCATATGGGTGGCAAAACTTAAGCCCGCATCGACCGCGGCAACCGAGCCGTGTTCATCCTGTTGGCAAGGTAGTCCGTGGCGCTGGCCTCTGGGTATTTCGCGGAGTGGCGAATTTGCAGACGGGCCAATTGCTTTGAGTACGCCGAAGATCGTGTCGGCGGGTGCAATTAGTTTTTTCGGCCCAGGGCCGGCGGGTCGGTGGCTAACAGAATTATTTTGACGCGGTAGGATCGCAGCCCCAGCGTTCATTCAAACTAGCGACGCCAGCGGCGTCGGTTTGCTAGGCGGCAAGTCGCCCCCGCTGCCGGTCCTCGGTGCCCTATCCCCGAGGTTGCCGAACATCCGCCGCTACAGCCACGCGTGCCGTCCTGCACCTATACTTTGGCTTAAGCCACAGGCCCGCGCGGCCTACCCCTGACCGGTCCAGGTCAGCACCCTCATGTCTAGGAGTGAGCCATGCACGATCTCGTTATTCGCAACGCGCTGATAGTCGATGGCAGCGGCGCGCCCGCGCGCCACGGTGATGTGGCCATTCAGGGCGAACACCTCGTTGAGGTGGGTGGCAAAGTGGGTCCTGGACACCGCGAAATAAACGCCGATGGCCTATTGCTCGCCCCGGGCTGGGTGGACGTCCACACCCATTACGATGGGCAGGCCACTTGGGACCCCTACCTCACGCCCTCGTGTTGGCATGGTGTGACGACCGCGGTCATGGGCAATTGTGGTGTCGGCTTTGCCCCGGTGGCACCCGCGCGGCGGGATTGGCTCATCGGGCTGATGGAGGGGGTTGAGGATATTCCCGGCAGCGCGCTCGCGGCGGGCATTAAATGGGAGTGGGAAAGTTTTCCGGAATATCTCGACGCGCTAGGACGCTCCACCCGCGCGCTCGATATCGCCGCCCAAGTGCCGCACGCCGCTGTGCGGGCCTATGTGATGGGGGAACGCGGCGCGAATAATCAGGCGGCGAGTGCGGAGGAGCGCGCCGCGATGGCCGCCATCGTGCAAGCGGGGATCGCGGCCGGCGCGGTGGGCTTTACGACCTCGCGCACGGTGCTGCATCGGGCGATCGATGGCGAAGTCGTGCCCGGCACCACGGCTGATGCGCTGGAACTCACCACCATTGCGCGGGCCATGGGCGTGGCGGGTGGCGGGGTGTTTGAAGTGGCCTCCGATTTGGCCCCCGAAACCAGCGAGCTCGCGTGGATGGATGCGGTGATCGACGAGGCGGGTTGCAAAGTGACTTACGCCTGCGTGCAAAACAACGAAGATCCCAGCCAGTGGCAACGCTTGCTCGACTACGCCGCCCGGCGCGGCCACGGTATGTATCCTCAGGTGGCAATTCGGCCGCCCGGTATGTTGATGTGTCTAGAAGGCACGCATCCGTTTACCGGCCGCCCCAGCTATCTGGCGCTGGCGCATTTACCGCTGGCGGCACGGGTTGCCGAAATGCGGAAGAGTGAGGTGCGCGCCCGCATTCTGGCGGAAGCCGGTCCCCGCCCTTCGCGGCTGTTGCGGCTGCTGTTCATCGAGGGCAAGGCGATGCACTCGACCATCGCCGACTACGACCGGGTGTTTGTGCTGGGTAACCCGCCCGAATACGAGCCCGGCCCCGAACGCAGTATGAATGCGCTCGGCGCGCGCGCGGGTTGCTCGCCGGAAGCGGCCGCCTACGACCATTTATTGACGGCCGAAGGCAAGGCATTTTTGTATGCGCCACTGTTTAATTATCACGCCGGGCACTACGACGACGCCCGGACGATGATGCTCCACCCCAACACCGTGCTGGGCATCAGCGACGGCGGCGCCCACTGCAGCATGATCTGCGACGCCAGCGCCCCCACTTATTTGCTGGCCCATTTTGTGCGCGACCGTTCACGCGGTCCGCGCATCGGGCTAGAGCAGGCCGTGCGCATGCAAACCCGCGACACCGCGGAGCTCTACGGCTTTTTCGATCGCGGGCTAATCGCCCCCGGCTTGCGCGCGGATCTCAATCTCATCGACTTTGAGCGCCTCGCATTGCCGGTGCCGGCGATGGTCTATGACTTACCCGCCAACGGTCAGCGGCTGATCCAACGTGCCAGTGGTTATCACACCACCCTGCTGCGCGGGCAGGTAACCTTCGAGGCGGGTGAGGCCACCGGTGCGCTACCCGGGCAGTTGGTGCGGGGGCGGCAAGCGCCCCTGACCGCGCGCTAGCCGGTGCGAACCCGCACTTACAACGCCGGTTAGGCGGCGGTCCGGCTTGCGTACGCTAGGACTGTTGGTGCTGACGGCGCTGGCCGAAATCGGCGGTTGTTATCTGCCCCAACTGTGGCTCAATCAGGGCAAGACCGCCTGGCTATTGGTGCCGGCGGTGTGCTGCTTGGCGCTGTTTGTGTGGTTGTTATCGCTGCACCCAGCCGCCACGGGCCGGGTGTATGCGGCGTACGGCGGGGTGTATGTCGCGGTCGCGGTGGGCTGGCTGTGGCAGGTGGATGGCATCAAACCCACCGCTTGGGATCTAACCGGTGCTGCCGTTGCGCTCGCCGGCATGGCCATTATGGTGTTCGCCCCACGCCAAATCTGATCCGCCTGCTGCGGGCGTCATGACCGGCGGGCGCGGCTAGGCTTATGCGTGTTACCCCGCCGCAGCACTTGCCGACCACCGGCCCCGCGCGCGCTCCCGGCCAACCTCAGCGTTTAGTAATCACGGGCGCGGGTGGATCGATGGGATTGGCGAGGCGTTCCACGCCTTGGAACGGGGGCTTGTCCCAACCATCCGAGCCCGCCGCCGAGAGTCGCCGGTTGGCAATCCGCCAGCCTTTGGCACCCAGCACCAGTTGGTCTTCGTAGCGACCCCAAAGGTCCACGCGGCGGCCCTCTGGCTGCGTCAAATGCCACGCATAAACGTGCGCCGTGGTGTGGGCGGTGGTGTCGCCGGTAAAAGTGATGCGCACGTTAGACAGGTGGTGACTGGTGGCGCTAAACACGGCCAGCGTTTTGGCGAACATTTTTTGTAAGTTCTCGCGCCCCACCACCGCATAGCGCGCGCCCAGTTCAAAGCAGCCGTCTTCGGCAAACACCAGCTCGCTCAACGCCACCGGATCGTTGCGGTCAACGTGGACGCAGTAGTTGATCAGGGTTTCGGTGATTTGCACCCGCTGCTGCAGTTCCCAGACGGCGCGTTGCAGGCTCGATAGGCTTTCGTCAGGCATGCGCAAGCTCCTCTTGGGTGTGTTAAAAAACTGCACCTAGTGTAACGGCCAATCGGCACGGGGGCGGAATGGGTAGCGTATCCGGCTGGTGGGTCAGCTTAAATTATGCGGCACGCACCGAGCGCCTTGGCCGAGAAGCTTTCCCGCGGCCGCCCGCTGGATCTGCTGCGGAGGTGGCACGTCAAAATTGAGGCATAGATTCTGGATGATGCCGGGAAGGAACGGCCAGCCGAGGCCAACGAATCCCCGCGACTGGAGTGGCAAAAAAATAGCAAAAAGGCTATACCACGAGCGAATGAACGGTAAAGGCGCACCCGTTGGTGCAGAGCGAATTGAAAGCCTTGCCCACTGATATGCGGGCCCGTTTTCTGCACATTGCCGAATTGCTTGAAACCTTCGGGCCGCAGAAAGTTGGTATGCCGCATATCCGGGCGCTCGAAGGCAAGCTCTGGGAAATGCGCCTGCAAGGTCGGGATGGGATCGCCCGCGCCGTCTATGCCGCCGTTCACGGGCGCACGCTGCTGGTGCTGCACGTCTTCGTGAAAAAGACGCAAACCACGCCGC
>CAMAXW010000136.1 GCA_945862315.1 Klebsiella pneumoniae | reverse complement strand
GCTTCGGCGTTGTCGAGTGTCATCAGGCTCGGCGTGGACAGCACATTGGTGAGCGTATCGCTCGACAGTGCGCGGATAAGACCCCGTAAATCGCCACCCGAGATATACCCGAGACTGAGTCCCGTGAGGAAGCTGACCGCGTCGTTGGCGGTAAAAGAGTCCGTGATGGGTCCGGCGGTTTTACCCGGAAACACCGCGCCCGCCGCGATGCCTTGCGAGGGCACATTGGTGCGCCATTGCACGCCGAGTTCGTCCGAGGTGCTGCCCGAGACTTCCGCCACAATGCCCTCGACCAACACTTGCGCGCGCCGCACATCCAATTGGGCGATCACCGCCAGCACCCGTTTTACGTCGCGGGGCGGGCCTTGCACAATCACGGCGTTGGTCGCTTCATCAGCCGTAATGCGCACATCACCCAAGGCCGATGGCCCGCTGTCACCCGCCGCCGGACGTAGGTTAGCCAGCTTGCCGTCGCCCGCGCTCGGGGTGCTGTCCGTGCTGCTCGTGCTGCCCGGTTGTCCACCGAGTGCTTCTTGCATCACGGCGGTCATGTCTTTGGCGTTGGCAAACCGCAAGGGCAGAACGGTGATGGTTTCGGTTTCACTCTGCGAGGCATCCAAGCTGGCGATAATCGCCCGGTAGCGCAACTTCGTGGCCGAGGCACCGGCCAACAGAATGCTGTTGGTGCGCACGTCAGCGGCAAACGCGGTGGTCACCGCGCCGGGCACCGGTGTGGCGCCGAGGGTCTTGCTACTGAGGGTTTCCAGGGTCGTGGCCACGTCACTGGCGCTGGCGTTGAGGAGCCTAATGACCTCGATACCGCTGCTATTGTCGATGTCCAGACGGGCGACGATTTCGACGACGCGATCCACGTTAGAGGCGGAATCGGCCACGATCATCACATTGGTGCCCGCCGTTGCGGCCATGTGCGAGTCCTGTGGTAGGAGTGGGCGCAGGACCGGCACCAGTTCTGCGGCGGAGACAAAATGGACTGGAATCACGCCGGTGACGATATCTTCACCCCGCCGCATGCTGCCCGGTGTCAGCGTGGGTGTGGCGTCCTGCTTGGCGAGCATTTCGGGCAGGATGGTGGTGATGCCATCCTTCGCCAAGGCGGTAAAACCGTGCACTTTAATGATCGATAAAAAAACCTGATAGAGCTCGTCGGGCGCGGTGGGGGCCGCAGAAATAACCGTAATACGCCCCTGCACTCGGGGGTCCACCACAAAATTTCGGTGGGTCAATTCGGAGACCGCGGCAATAAAGACCCGGATGTCGACATCTTGGAAATTTAACGTCAAGGGATCCTCGGTGCGCGCACCCGTTGGGGTGGGGGGCGTGACCGGGCTTACCACGCTTTGCGTTAAGCCATCGGCGCAAACTAGCGTGCCGAGGCAAAACGCTAAGACCTTAAATTGAGACAGCACGCAAAACCTCCGCAACCACAACGCTCGGCGCGAGCGCGACTCTAAACCGAGAATACACCACGCTCATGGCACTAATTCGCTTGCATCGTCACGGCTCGCAAGCCCCCACGTTACGGTGAGGCAGACGGGGGCAGGTTAGGCGCCGCGCGGCGGGCTGCCTGACGCGCCTTGATCCGGGCAATGGGGCTGTCGCCCGCTACCACCGCGCCTGCTGAAGGTGGCACTAAAGAGTCTGGCGCCGCGTTAGCCACCGCCACACTGCTCGGCTGCACGAGCTCAAGCCGCGCTAGTGTGCCGTTGAGTTCAAGCACGATCGAGCGCACCCCGATGGCTCTAATCACCGCCCCATCTGGCGCCACAGCGCCTTCTGCGTAGTCGTGTTGATCGGCGTCGGTGGTGCCGAGAATCGCCCGCCGCGGTGCCACGCTGCTCGCTGCAATCACGCCGTACAAGTGGTAATCAGCCGTGGTGAGGGGTAGGTCGGTATCGAGAAGTTCTGCCCTGGTCGCTGTCGGGGGCGCGATTTCAGCGGGCGTGGCCGGCGCCCCTGCCAGCACTGCACCGAAGATTGGCAAGTCAGCGAGTGCGACCGCCGGCGCTACCGTGCTGCCGGTGACGACGCGGGTAGCGCTCATCGGGCCCGACACGGGCAGCGGCGCCAGGGTGTGACGCGCGTCATGCCACAGCAGCCACCCCGCGCCGAGTAATACACCCCAAAAAGCCACCAGCGGAAAACGATTCAATGGACCTGCCCGATGCCTAAACCACGGGGAGCTTAACGCGGTGTTGCGCCGCCGCGCTACTCGCTGACTGCGCGCAAAAAAACGCAATCAGCTGTCTTGATGCGCTGTCATGGGGCTGTCACGCCTTCTTCATATTTCACTGTTAGCTTTTCTCCTGATGAATTGAAGACGCTACGCCATCGGCACCTGATGACGAGGCCTGCGCGCGAAAATTTGGTCAATGTCACGCAATTGACTTGCAATCTTAAACCGCCCGCAACGCTGGCTGGGCATCATCGAGGGCGATGCGAACGCGGCTTCGGACTACGACTAAAGTGGTCAGCGGCCGGTTCGGCAAAAACCTCGCAACCCGACCTCAGGAGAAAATCACATGTCTATCGCGATGCGGATGAAGCCGCTAGTTATCGCCCTAATGACCTTAAGCACCGTCCCTGCTGCCACGGCAGCGGTTGTCGATTTCATGCCAAGCACGGGAAATAGTTCGCTATTTTTCTTTGCCTATGACACCGCAGGAAAATCGTACCTGAAAGGTTTGACGATCCGCATGAATGACTTGGTGGCAAATCCCAGTTTGAGTCAGTCCTTCACCCTGGCCGGCTTGTTTACGCAGTTTTCTACTTCCACGACCGATCCGGTCTGGGGTGTGGCGGCCGCTGACACCCTCAGCAGCGGTAGTTTTAAGGAGTTTCGGATCCTAACCACTAGCGCGACCAGTTTTACCAGCACAAGTTTCCCTACCACCAACTCAGGCACTAAAAATGCCGCCGGCATCGGCGCGGTTGGCTATCTCAATGCTGCCGATGACGGCGCGCGCGTGCCAGGTGTCGCAGTCCAAACCACAGCGACCAGCGACCCGGCTTACGCAGGGCAGGGCGGTTGGGGCAGTACATTCGGAAGCAACCTAGGCGCATCGTCTACCGTTGCCATGGTGACGGCTTTGGCGACCCCGACCGACAATCTCGCTGCCATGTGGCTCTTGGACACGGGTTTATCCACCTCGGGGATAGCCAAACCCACCAAGACCCTGCTGGGCCAATTCAAATTGACCGTCACGGCGGCGAGCAGCACGCTGACACTGAACAACCCGACCCCCATCCCGGTACCGGCGGCGGTCTGGATGCTGGGTTCAGCACTGGTGGCTTTGACTGGAATGGCGCGACGCCGGACCTGATGCACCCACCTGCTCGGGGGCCGCGTTCCTCGGCAGCTTAGGCCAAGCGTCTTTAAGAAATGACATGCCGGTAAAAAACCCTTGCGCAGCTGCGCAGGGTTTTTCTGACCGGCCATTAAGCGGACGACCAACTGAAGTTTTAGGGGCCCGCCGCTGTCACTAAAACTTCATCAAACCGTCCGACCACTGAAACTTTTTCACCTCACTCTGCGGTTGTCGGCAGTAAAAAGATTGAGAGTGCCTCTTTGAGGACTCGCCAATTGGAGCTGGCCGGTAATTGACCTAATCGTAATTCGAGGAGCTTTGCAACGTGACAATTTATCCTAAACTCAGTTTGATGGTATTAGCGTTAACCACGCTCGGCGCCAGCTACCAGGTCAACGCCGCCATCGTGACCGCCGCCCCTTCTACTGGCAGTAGTTCCTTTCTTTTCTTCGCGTACGACGGCGCTGGGAAGTCTTATTTAAAAGGCTTAACCCTCACGCTGGACGGCATGCTAGCTGCCCCCACTACCACGCAGTCGTTTTCACTGGCCGGTCTGAGCGCGCAGTTTGCAAGCTCGATTACTGACCCAGTCTGGGGCGTGGTCGCGGCAGATACGGTGAGCCCTGGGACATTCAGGGGGTATCGAATTATCACCTCGGCGGA
>CAMAXW010000135.1 GCA_945862315.1 Klebsiella pneumoniae | reverse complement strand
GCCACCCGCTATCAGGCCCGCACCAACAGCACCAGTGTGGGGGTGATCGGATCGGGGCTGGAAGCGCGCACCAATTTAGAGGCGGTGTGCGCCGTGCGTGACATCACCAGCGCCCGGGTATTCTCGCCCACGCCCGCTAATCGCGAGCGCTTCGCTGCAGAAATGTCGGCGAAGCTGGCGCTGGATATCACCCCGTGCACCAGCGCTGAGGCGGCCGTGCGGGGTACCGACATCGTGGTAATCGGCACCAATACTACCCGCCACAACAACGCCTTTGCCTACCACGGCGAGTGGATGGAAGCGGGTCAGCACGTCAATTCCATCGGCTCGACCGGCGGCCAGTTGCGCGAGATTAACCCGGCTACTTTTCAGCGGGCTACCCGGGTGGTAGTGGACTCCTTGCAGCAGGTGGAAGAAGAATGCGGTGATGTGGTGGAGACGATCGCCCGTGGCCTGTGGGACACTCAAAAAGTGAGCGAACTAACCCAACTGGTGACCGGCGCGGTGGCGGGGCGAACCAGCGAACAAGAAATCACCCTATTTAAATCGGTCGGGACGGGTCTTCAGGACGTCGTGGCCGGTTTTGCTATTTATCAAGAAGCCCGTCGGCTTGGCCTTGGCTACAACATCGACGACTTCCTCGAACACAAGAAATTTTAACGAGAGCACCATGCCTTCTTATCTTTGCGGTCTAGACATTGGCGGTACGTTCACGGATTGCGTGCTGATGGACGAGGGTGGTCGCCTGACCATCTCTAAAGCACCCTCAACCCCCGGCAACTTCGCCGACGGTGTGCTGGAGGCGCTACGCCGCGCCGGCGAGCGAGTGGGTTTGGAACTGCCGGCCTTGCTGGCCTCCATCACCATGTTGGCGCACGGCACCACAGCGGGCACCAATGCCATCATCCAGCGGCGTGGCGCCAAAGTGGGCCTGATTACCACCCGTGGCCACAACGATGTGATCCATATCATGCGGGGTTCGCGCGGGTTGTCCGGTCAGGACATCAAGCTCATCGTGCACATCCCGGAGAGCAGCAAGCCGGATCCCATCATTCCTAAGCGGCTAATTCGCGGCATTTCCGAGCGCGTAGATTGCTTCGGCGCAGTGGTCGTACCGCTGAATGAAGACGAAGCCCGGGTGGCCATTCATGAGCTGGTGGCCGCTGGGGTGGAGGCGTTGGCGGTGTGTTTTTTGTGGTCGTTCCTCACCCCCGAACACGAACGTCGGGTGAAGGAAATAGCGGCGGAAATCGCCCCGCAGTTATATGTCACTTGCTCGCACGAACTGGCCCCCAAGTGGGGCGAGTACGAGCGCACGACGGCGGTTGCTCTCAACGCCTACATTGGTCCGCTAACGGTCAATTACCTCACCAATCTCGATCGGCGCCTAAAAGAAATGGGTTACAAGCCGCCGCTGCAAATTACCCAGTGCGCGGGCGGAACCATTGCGGTGCGCACGGCGCGCGAGGCACCGTTGTTGACCTTAGATTCCGGTCCGGTTTCTGGCGTTACCGGTTCGCAGTACTTAGGCCGGGTCATGAACGAGCCCAACATCATCACCACCGACATGGGTGGTACCTCGTTCGATGTCGGCGTGATCCACGACGGCCGCGCGGTGGTCTCGTATAAAAGTCTGGTTCATCAATACGAATATTTTCTGCCCAAAGTGGATGTCCAAACCATGGGTACCGGCGGTGGCAGCAAAGTGTGGATCGACAAAACCACGAAATCGCTGCGCGTGGGTCCCCAGAGTGCGGGCGCGACACCTGGCCCCATTTGCTATGGGCGCGGCGGGGAAATTCCCACCACCACCGATGCCGACGTGGTGCTGGGTTACTTGGATGCGGAAAACTTTGCCGGGGGCACGATGCAACTGGATCGAGAAGGCGCCACGCGGGGTCTGCAAAAATTGGCCGATGAACTCGGCATGGGATTGTACGAACTGGCCAGCGGTGTGGCCCAGATAGCGGAATTTCAGATGGCCGATCTGGTGCGCAAGGCGACCATTCAGAAAGGTCTGGACCCGCGCGATTTCGTGCTGTTTGCCTTTGGTGGGGCGGGACCGGTGCATATGGCTGTCAGCGCACGCGAAGCGGGCATCAAGCGTGTGGTGGTGCCGCAGGGCGATACGGCTTCTACGTGGTGCGCGTTCGGTGCGGCCTCGGCCGACACCCTGCATGTCAACGAGCAGGTGCGGATCATGTCCTCGCCGTTCAATGTCGACAGCATCAACGGCGTGCTGGCAGAACTCGCCGCCAAAGGCCGCGCGCAGTTGGCCGAAGATGGTATTCCGCTGGCACAGCAAACCTTCCACTGTTCACTAGACATGCGTCACCGCGGCCAGATCAACGAAGTGGAAGTGGGCATCGACAGCGAGCAGTTGACCACCGAGGATCTCGAAGACCTCCGCGGCCGCTTTGTGCGGCGCTACGAACAGCTTTACGGCCACGGGGCTTCGTTGCTCGGTGCACGCCTAGAGTGCGTGACCTTTCGGGTGCGGGCGAGCGCCGTTTCGCGTAAACCCAGCCTCATTGCGGCCACCGAACTGACCGCCGAGGTGCCGGCCGGCGCCAAAACCGGGGAGCGTTCAATTTACTGGGCAGAGTGGAAAAAAGCCGCCTCCAGCCCGATCTACAACGGCTATGCGCTGCTGCCGGGCAACGCTATCGATGGTCCCTGCGTCATCGAAACCACGACCACCTCCATCGTGGTCCACCCTGGGCAGCGCGTCGCCGTGGATGCCCTGCGTAACTTTGTCATCGACACCGACGCCCAAGCCGCGGTTTAAGAGGAATTACCATGCCCCGCATTAGCCAGATTACCGATATCGATTTCGACGGTGTTAATCATCCCTACGTGCCACCGGCGGTGTTGCGCATTTCGCCCAAGCTCAAACTCCATCGCGAGTGGGATCAGGAAGTGGATCCCATTACCTACGAAGTGGTCCGCCACAACCTCTGGCAGATCAACGAAGAGCACGGCGCCACTATCCAACGCTTGTCGGGTTCCCCGGTGGCGATGTACGCGCTCGATCTCAATCCCTCGCTGCTGACCGAGGACGCCGAATTTGTCTATTTCGGGCCGTATATGCAGTACATGTCGGGCGTGACCGACACCCAAGTAAAATGGACGTTGGAAAACCGCAGCGATAATCCTGGCATTAGCGAAGGCGATATGTTTTTGGCTAACGACCCCTGGGTCGGTGCGGCGCATCAGCAGGATGTCATGTTGCTGTGCCCGGTGTTTTGGGAAGGCGAACTGTTTTGCTGGGTCACCAACTGTCTCCACCAATACGACATTGGTGGCATCACGCCCGGCAGTTTCTGTCCCTCGGCGGAATCGGCTTACGACGAAGGCATCATGTTGCCGCCAATTAAAATTATCGAACGCGGCGAAATTCGCCGTGACATCGAAGCGGTGTATTTACGCTCCTCGCGTAAGCCGCAGATGGTCGCGCTGGATTTCCGGGCGCAGCTAGCGGGCAATACCACCGCCAGCAAGCGGGTGGTCGAACTCATTCAACGCTACGGGCCGCGCACCGTGAAAGGCGTGATGAAGAAAATCATCGACAATTCCGAGAAGTCCTACCTCGAGAAAATGACGCGCATTCCCGATGGCTTCTGGCAGGACCGTACGTATATTGAAGCCTGCCGTCCGGGCGACCGACGTACGCACCGGGTGCAGTTACAACTGCGTAAAGAAGGCAACCGGTTAGTGTTCACCAATGATGGGACAGCCGACCAGGAAGGCGCGATGAACGCCACGTATTCGGGCTGGCGGGGCGCCATTATGGTGGCAATCACCGAGCTGCTCTGTTGGGACCAGTATTTCGCCGTGGGGGGGGCTTTGCGGCACATCGATTTCGATCCCATCCCCGGCACCTTAAATTGCGCGAATTTTCCGGCCTCGGTGTCTACGGCGCCCATTCAGTCGATGGAAATTTCGCTCTATCCCGCCTACAACGTGCTGTCGAAAATGATTTATCCCGACGC
>CAMAXW010000134.1 GCA_945862315.1 Klebsiella pneumoniae | reverse complement strand
GACCAAGAATTAATGCCTTTAGAGCCGCAAGTCCTGGCCCGCGAAGCCAGCGGCGGTCTTGTCGGGCTGACCGAGGAAGAAAACGCCCCGCTGCTCGAAAAATGCCGCGATCTCGGTTTGTGGGGACTCGACGTCCCGGAGTCTTACGGTGGTGCCAATCTGCCCAACGTCGCCTTGATCGCCGTTAACGAAGAAATAGGCCGCACCTGCGTACCGTTCACTTTCCCGCCGGACTCGCCCAACCTGCACATGCTGATGGCCGTCGCCGATGACGAGCAAAAAGAAAAATATCTCAAGCCTTACGTTGCCGGCACGGCCCATTCCGCGATTGCCATTTCCGAACCTGGCGCAGGTGCCGATCCCGCCGGCATGCTCACTCGCGCCACGCAGGAGGGTGGCGACTGGGTGATCAATGGGCGCAAGACCTGGATCAGCCGAATCAACAAAGCGGATTTCACGATTGTGATGGCGCGCACCGGGGACGGCCGGCGGCATGCTGGGGTTACCGCTTTTATCGTCGAGCGCGACACCCCTGGGCTGATTATCGAACGCGAGATCCGCATGCTAGGCGGGCAACGCACCTATGAGGTGGTGTTTGAGAATTGTCGGGTCCCAGCGCGCCAAATATTGGGCGAATTGGGACAAGGCTTCGCACCCATGCAATTGCGCCTCATCATCAGGCGTCTGCAAATGGGTGCTTGGTGTGTTGGTATGGCGGTACGCGCGCTCGCTTTGTTAACTGAACAGGCCCGCAACCGCAGCACTTTTGGCGCCCGCCTCGCCGACCGCCAAGCCATCCAGTGGTGGGTTGCCGATATTGCCACGCGCATCCACGCCTGCCGCTTGATGGTGTTCGATGCCGCCGCCAAACAAGACGCCGGCCGCGATGTGCGTACGGAGGCGTCGATGATCAAAGTGTTCGCCACCGAGATGGCGAGCGACGCCATCGACCACGCCATGCAGGCTTATGGCGCCATGGGCATGACCAAAGAAATGCCGCTGCAGTTAATGGCAACCAAAGTGCGCACCATGCGAATCTATGAAGGGCCGAGCGAAGTGCACCGCATGAGTATCGCGCGGCGAATTCTCGAGCAGCGCAACTAAGCGCCGCAACGCGGCCCATTAGCGTCTGCAACGAATCCTCAAGATCGGGCGACTACCCCGCGCCACGGTAGCGCGGGGTAGTCAGCGTGGCGCGCTAGGCTCAGCGAAAGTGCGGCATAACCTCGGCGGCGAAAAGCCGCATCGAGGCCAGAATCTTGTCTTGCGGCAGGCCTGGCAAAATGTTGATGAAATTGAACTCCGTCACCCCGGCATCGATCGCCGGCTGCAGGCAAGCTTTGGCATGGGCCGGATCCCCAAAGACCGTGCGCCCGTCATATAACAAATCAAAATCCATCAAGGCCTCGATGCGTTGGGCCATGCCTTCGTAGCCGCGATAATCCTTAGACCAACGGTCGGTTGCCACGGCGTCGCGCAGATGGGCAACGTAACGCAGGATGGGATCGCGCACCGTGGCACAAGCGCTCGCGGCGTCTGCTTCAATGTAGAGATGAAAAGTCGCCACCACGCCGTGGTCTTCCACCCGGTGGCCGGCTTCACGCAGCGATTGATGATAGAGCGCGATGGTCTGGGCCACGATGTCCATGGAGACCGCGTAGGGGATAACCATGAGATCAAAACCCTGATGGCCCGCGTAGATCACCGATTCCGGAGTCGCCACGGAACCGACGAGAATCCGCGGGCGACGCTGCACCGGGCGTGGCCGCATTTCGACATTATCGAAATGATTAAATTTTCCGTGGTACGAAAAGCGTTCGTTAGCGAAGGCCCCCAGCAATACCTCCACCCCTTCGTTGAAGCGTTCGCGGCTCTCGTTCATATCGACCTGTAAAGCTTCGTACTCAAAGTTGAGGAACGCCCGCACCACGCCGATGTCTAGGCGTCCGCCCGACAGGGCATCGACCATCGCCAGTTGCTCGGCAACGTTGATCGCACGGTTGACCGGCAAGGCAACGCCGGCGGTTCCCAGTCGCATGCGTTGGGTACGCTGCGCGAGTGCGGCCAGAAGAACGGCGGGATTGGGAATGTCGCCACCGTAAGGCGTGAAGTGATGTTCGGCCGCCCACACGGCGTCGAAACCCAGTGCTTCGGCTAGTTCTACCTGCTCGAAAATTTGCTGATAGAGCGTGGCGGAATTTTGATGCACGGCGGCATCGAAGGTCGGTAAATAGAGCAAGCCAAATTTCATGCAATGGTCCTCGGCTGGGGCCAACGGCGACGCAGACTCGTGGTCTGCCAAGCCACCGTTGGGATGACGTTTAGACGAGCAAAAAACCCCTGTCAGGGTGAGCTTCGGCACTTGCCGGCGCAAGGCGTTCAATGTCACCGTCCACGCTTCATTATTGCGGAGTTGAGCCATGCCGTTGCACGAAGCCTTCAATGTCAACAAAGTCGCCGTCATCACGGGAGCAGCCGATGGTATTGGCCGTGCAGCGGCCGAACGCTACGCGGGCCTTGGCATGCAACTCCTGCTCGCGGATCTCCACGGTGATCGCCTCGCGGCCCTCGCCCATGAACTCGCGGTGCCCGCGGGGCCGCGCATCCTCACGCAGGTCGTGGATGTGGCGCGTCTGGAGGATGTCGTGGCTCTCAAGGAGCAGGCCTATCGCGAGTTCGGACGGGTTGACGTCCTCATGAACAATGCGGGCACCTCGCAGCCCACCACCGCGTGGGGCGACATCGCCGCGTGGCGGCGCATTATCGAGGTGAATCTTTGGGGCGTGGTGCACGGCATCCATGCGTTCACCGCCGCGATGCTCGCGCAGGGCACCCCGGCCCTCATCATCAATACCGGTTCCAAACAGGGCATTACCAACCCACCCGGCAACCCCGCGTATAACCTCAGCAAAGCGGGCGTCCGGAGCGCTACCGAAACGCTCCAACACGAACTGCGCAACACACCGGATTGCCAACTTAGCGCACACCTGCTCGTGCCCGGCTACACCTACACCGGCCTCACCCATGCGGGTGTCGCTCACGCCGGGGTTGCGCGTAAACCGGACGGCGCTTGGTTACCCGCCCAGGTCATCGACTACCTACTAGAAGCGCTCGGTCGTGGGAGTTTCTACATTATTTGCCCGGATAATGAAGTCAGTAGCGCGGAAGATGCGCGACGCATCCAGTGGGCGGCGCAAGATCTGGTCGAGGACCGTCCACCACTCTCGCGCTGGCATCCCGATTACCGCGAGGTTTTTAAGCGCAGCTAACGCCCAGCGGGCGAGGCCGAGCGAGGCGCATCGGCAGTGCAGGCAGGCAAGCCGCGACGAGCGGCCGCTAGGGCCGGCGCCCGTCCTCCTCCATCCGGGGTGCGTTGGCGGTCGGCGAGAATAGACAGCGCCGCGCGCAGTCCGCGGCTGTCCCGGACGCACCGTCAATCAGCAACTGGCGGCGCAGGGTTTAGCGCAACACCCGGACAAGACTTTTATCGGGCGCATTGCGCACGGGTGCGATTTTTTGGGTTATCACCTCACACCCCGTGGGCTGACACTGGCCGCGCAGACGCGGGCCAATTTTGTAGCACGCTACACCCGGCTTTATGAGCAAAGCCACCACACCCCAGAGGGGCTGCGGCGGGCTTGGGAGTACGTTCGACGCTGGTGGCGGTGGGTTGAGGGCGGCTTAGGGGCGGAGGCCCCGCGTTGGGTGAACGCGGGGAAACCACACGCAAGCAGCCCGATTACCCGCGCAACCGGCGGCGGCTAACGCCGAACGCTGCAAGGCCGATGCCTAGGAGGGCTAGGGAGGCGGGCTCGGGTACGTTCTCAATTGTCAAACTGGCTCGATAAAGCTCGGGCCCCGAATCGGCCCCCGCATAACTACCCAGCCGAAACCAAACGCGCCCGTCAGTAAAAGCGTACACACCTCCGCCGCCATACATCACCGTTTCACTCCCCCCTAGATTCGCGACGAACGTGGTGTACGTGTCTGGCGCTGCTTGATCAAAGAACACACTAGAAAACGTACCCAAGGATGACGGCACATTGAAGAACC
>CAMAXW010000133.1 GCA_945862315.1 Klebsiella pneumoniae | reverse complement strand
CGCCAGTGCGGGTCCTGAGACCGCGCCTTCAGCCGGCCAGATGCCACGTGGCGCCTCGCCAAAGCGTGCCTGGTGGCTGGCCAACGCGGCACTTAAGTGACGTTCCAGGCGTGCCTGCCCGCCCGGATAGGTGCCGCTCACCGGCAGCGCAATGTCTGGCAGCGCCTCACGTGCGCTGTTAAAACTCAGCAGCAACGGTGCTATCGGATGCGCGTGCGGCGTGGTGGAGAGTTCGATACGTCCCGCCTCGGCAAGGGCGCGATAGCGTGGCACGAGTTCCGCCAGCAGCTGGCCGATGGTCGCCAGCAATTGCTGCCGATCGGCTAAGGAGTACCCTGCCCCTTGGTCCATCAGGGCGGCGATGAAAGGATCCGCCTGCCGTTGCGTCTCGCCTATCCACCCGAGGTGATACCACGTCACGAGGTCACTAAAATAGCTGCCGGCGAGATAGTCCAAGGCATCATCGCAGCACTCGCCCCCCGCGGGGCCGAGCACAAGTTCCTGCAGCGCGTAGAGTTTTAGGTACGCCGGGAAGGGCGCGATGACACGCGCGTGATTAGCCCGGAAACACGCAGCGATAGCGGCGCGTTTTTGCGCCCGCGTGAGCGCCTCGGGCGCGGGATTCACCAATAAGCGCAGTAAGGGATCGCGCAACTGGCCCCCGGCAATCTGTGCCGCATAGTCTTCGAGTTGATCCAACAGAATCGGCACGAAATTAACCACCCCCCGCACGCCGGGGTGACGCTCCAGATGGGCCACCATGTCGGTGTAATCTTTGGTGGCATGCAAATAAACCCAAGGCAACACGTATTCCCCAGTGTCTGGAGCGCGATAGTCCGGCTGATGCATATGCCAGAGAAAAACTAAATCAAGCGTAGAAGCCATGGCTGCCTATTTTGCTGGTGGTCAGCGAATTTGTCGTGCTAACCGGTATCATCACTCGCAAGATGCCTGCCTATGATGACCACATCGCACGCTTGGTGGAATCGCGAGATTACGACCCCTTTGGCGTGCTCGGCGCGCACCCCCAAGGGACGCACTGCCAACTGCGGGTGTGGCGACCGGGTGCAAGTGCCGTCGCGCTGCGCACCGCCGGTCGCGTGCGACCGATGGTCTGCCTCCATCCTGCGGGCTTGTTCGGTGTGCGCCTGCGGCGAGTGCCGACAGCGCCTTGGCGCGTGGTCGCCGATGGCGTCGAAACCGTCGACCCCTATGCCTTTCCGCCCACCGCCAGCGCGGCTGATCTGCTGCTGTTTGCACAGGGACAAAATCACCGCAGTTACCAGCTGTTGGGGGCGCACCCCATCAGCCGCGAGCAACACGCGGGGGTACGCTTTAGAGTCTGGGCGCCCAGTGCCGAACGCGTCTCCGTGGTGGGCGATTTCAACCAGTGGGACGGGCGCTGCCATCCGCTGCAGACGCTGGGTGGATCAGGGGTTTGGGAATTATTCATCCCCGGCATCAGCGTTGGCGCGCGCTACAAGTTTGAACTGCGTCAACGCGACAGTGGCCAGGTTTTCTTACGCGCAGATCCCTACGCACACGCCGCCGAACTGCGGCCGGCGATAGCTTCGCGGGTCGCGTCCGGCGTGCCCTTCGCCTGGCAGGACGCCACCTGGTTGCGCGCGCGCGCCGCGTGCGACTGGCGGCACGCGCCGCTCAATATCTATGAGCTACACGCGGGTTCCTGGCTACGCCACCCCGACGGGCGCTTTTATCACTGGCGCGAATTAGCCGAGCGGCTCGTACCCTACGTGCGCGCGCGCGGCTATACGCACATCGAACTGCTACCCATTACCGAGCACCCGTTGGACGAATCTTGGGGTTATCAGAGCACAGGCTTTTTCGCCCCTAGCGCGCGTTTTGGCGATCCCGACGGCTTACGTGTGCTCATCCAGGCTTGCCATGCCGCGGGCATTGGCGTGCTGTTGGATTGGGTACCCGGACACTTCCCTGCCGATGACGGCGCGCTGGCGCATTTCGACGGCAGCGCGCTCTACGAGCACGCCGACCCGCGCTTACAGCGTCACCCCGATTGGGGCACCAGCAGTTTCAATTATGGCCGGGCCGAAATTTGCAGCTTTTTACTTTCCAGCGCGCACTACTGGTTGTCTGAATTTCACTTCGACGGGCTGCGAGTCGATGCGGTGGCGTCCATGCTCTACCTCGACTATTCCCGTGCGCCCGGCGAGTGGACGCCTAATCGTCACGGTGGTCGCGAGAATTTAGAAGCGGTGGCGTTTTTGCGCGCACTCAATGGCATGGTCGAAATAGATTTTCCCGGGGTCCTGACCATGGCCGAAGAATCCACAACTTGGCCGGGCGTAACCCACCCATTGGCCACCGGGGGGCTGGGTTTTTCGCTCAAATGGAACATGGGTTGGATGAACGACAGCCTGCGTTATTTTGGCCTCGATCCTGTCTACCGTCGCCACCACCACGCGCTGCTCACCTTTGGGCAAGTTTATGCTGACACCGAACGCTTTATGCTGCCCCTGTCGCACGATGAAGTGGTCCACGGCAAAGGCAGCCTGCTTAACAAAATGCCCGGCGACGCGTGGCAACGCTACGCCAATCTGCGTCTGCTGTTGGCTTGGCAGTTGACCACGCCGGGCAAAAAACTGGGCTTCATGGGCAATGAATTTGGTCAGTCCCGCGAGTGGGCTTGCAACCGCGAACTGGACTGGGCAGAAGCGTCATCACCCGCGCATGCGGGCATCGACCAACTGCTCACAGATCTCAACACGCTGTATCGCGAGGTGCCGGCGCTCCACGATTTAGACCATGACGCCGCGGGCTTTCAGTGGCTGGACTGCAACGATGCAACGCACTCCACGCTGTCTTTTATCCGCCGTGCACGCAGCGGCCAATGGCTGGTCGTGGTGCTCAATTTTACGCCGGTGACGCGCACTGACTTTCGCTTAAACCTGCCGCAGGCGGGCCCCTACCGGACCCTGCTCAACAGCGATTCTCGCCACTATGGTGGCAGCGATGCCGGCCCAACCCGCATCGATGCCCGTGTCCACGCCGGGCTCGACCCAGCGCCGTGCGGCGTGTTCACGCTACCGCCGCTGGCCGCCTTAATTTTAATCGCCGCCGAGCTTGACACTAGCCGCTAGCCACCGCTGTCCGCCCATTAGGCGGGGATGGCCCCGGGTCGACCCGTGGCCACGGTCCAACTCGAGAAGGTGGTAATACCGGTCTTGGGGTCGCGAATATCCGCCACCGCACGCAGATCAGCCCGCAGTTGTTGCGGGGTCAGCGTCATGCACACATAACCGTGGTAGGCGCTGGTGGCGAGATGGATATGCGGGCCTTCGGCTTTAGCCGTCGCGGTCAAAGCGGCGGGTGGTGGACGAGACGTAATGGCGCCGCCCACGAACTCCGTGCCAATGGTGGCGGATTCCGGCCGATTAAAATCGCGCTTCAAATCGGCAACCCAAAAGGAATGGACATCGCCGCCAATCACTACCGGATTCGTGACCTGACCCTCAGCCAACTGCTGGAATAGGCGCTCGCGGGCGGCCGGATAACCATCCCAGCCATCCGAGAAAAACCGCTGACCGGGTCCCGCCAAACTGTCAGATTGCGCCATCAGCGTTTGCTGAGCCAAGACATTCCACTGGGCTTTAGACGCCGCCAGACCGGCCCCAAGCCAAGCCTCTTGCCGCGCGCCGAGCAGCGTGGCCGCAGGGTCTAGCCTCGCCGCGCAGTTTTCGATGATATTGCTTCCACCGCGCCCCGGTTTCGGACACGGTTGGGGTGAGCGGTACTGACGGTCATCGAGCAAATTGAAATCCACCAGATCACCGAAACTCACGCGCGTGTACAAGCGTAAGTCTGGCCCGAACGGCACCATGCTCCGGGGTACGGGCATGTGCTCGTACCACGCCTGATACGCCGCGGCGCGACGGGCTAAAAACCAGCTCGGGACGTCCGCATTTTGCGAGCGGTCAGCGGCGTAATCGTTTTCCACCTCGTGGTCGTCCCACACCATCAGCCACGGGCAGGCCGCGTGGGCCGCCTGCAGCGAGGGGTCCTGTTTGTAACAAGCGTAACGGGCGCGATAGTCCCCCAAGGTCACTGGGGTCGGGCCCTCGTGGTGGCG
>CAMAXW010000132.1 GCA_945862315.1 Klebsiella pneumoniae | reverse complement strand
CGGCGTACTCGTGGAATGCCGCCAAAATAGCGGCCCACTCGCCGGGGGTCAGCGTCGCCAAATTCACCCCGGTGAGGGTTGCGCCCAAGGTGGCGGTGGTAGGCTGGATATTCAACGCCATGGAATTTTCCTCTGAGCGCCAAGCTTGGGCGCGGGTTATTCCTGCGGGTAGCGCCAAGGCTGCGCAGGCTGCACCGCGCTTTCATCGATAGTCCATTGCGGTAACGCCATGCCCTCGCCAAGGTTCACCAAAACCATCCGTACGCGGGTGCCGATGCCCACCCGTCGCACTTGATCCGGCGGCGCAAACTCACCCGCAGGCGTCACCAAATTACCGCCCACGCGCAGCGCATCGCTGGCCGTGGGTTGCCCGTTCTGGGTATCCAGATCCACGAGCAGAATGAGATAGGGCACTTTGTCTTTAAAGGCCGGCTGGATCGCATGTTGCACCTCACCGTAGGAGCGCACCGTGCCCCGTCCTTCAACCGCGACCCACGTGGACTCGCGCTCCCCCGTCCACGGACACGCCGTGGTGGGCGGATAGCGCAGCAGTCCCCCACGCTGGCTGCGTTGTAGCCGAAATTCACCGGCGGCGCAGTAGGCGAAAAACGCGCGGTTTTCGTTGTCCACATCTTCGATGGTCAGCGCCATCCCCATGTATTGGGCTTGTATGGGCATCGTCGTTCTCCTTACCGGTGATCTTTGGCCATGACCATCGCGCTACCCGTGCCGGGATGCGCCCAGCCAAGGTTGGCGGTGAGGTCGACTTTGCGCACCTGCCGACAGCCGCCTTCAGCGTAGTCATAGGTATGCTCACGCACGCCATTGGCCCCCATGGGGCAAGAGTCGTCAGCGGCATGGCGCAACTGGCGCACGTTCTCGATCACCATGCTCATGCCATGGGTGTAGCCCTCGCATAAGTGGCCACCCGCGGTGTTATTGGGGCGTGCGCCGCCCAGTTCAATGGTGCCGTTAGAGACATACTCGCCACCCCCGCCTTTGGCGCAAAACCCGTAGTCCTCGAGCTGCAGCAGGGTGGTAAACGTAAAGGCATCGTAAGAACCCGTGACATCGATATCTTCTGGGCCCACGCCCGCATTGGGCCACAAAATATTGCGTGCGTAGTGACCCGCCACCGTTGAGATGGGGCCGGATTGATAATGCAGATGAATATCGCCGCGTGGTTTACACACCCGGCCCGCTACCGCTTGGATTACCGCCGGCGGATTGGGGCAGTCGCGCGCGCGGTCGATGCGCGTGACGATGATGCAAGTGGCGTTATCGGTTTCAACACAGCAGTCCAGAAGATGCAGCGGCTTGCAGATAATGCGCGAACTCAGCACGTCTTCCACGGTGTGGCGCTGCTGGTAATAGGCCTTTGGATTATTGGATGCGTGTTTGCTGTGTGCCACCTTGACCGCCGCCACCTGGGCTGGGGTCGTTCCATAATCGTGCATATGACGCATGAAGGTGGGGGCAAAAAGTTGTCCGGCACTCTGCCAGCCGTAAGCGCGGTGGTGGATCTGGTCGCCGATAATCGGGGCCGCCGAGCGCGCGCCAGTGCCGCCAATACGAACCTGCGAGTAGCCGTTCATCGCCCGATAAATCGCGACCGTCTTGCACATGCCGGCCTCGATAACCCCCATCGCGATCCCAACCAAACATTCTGTGGAGGAGCCGCCGCCAAAAATGTCGGTATAGAAATTGAGGCGGATGCCAAGGTCGTTGGCGATCAGCGGCGCGAAAGTAGAATCGTTACCGGAATAACTCAGCATGCCGTCGATGTCGGCCGGGGTCATGCCCGCATCCGCAATGGCGTTGCCCACAGCCCAAGTGCCCAGCGAGCGTGTGGTTTGATCGGAGCCGCGGCGGTAGGTCGTCTCGCCGATGCCGCAGATGGCGTACTTACCGCGCAAGTAACGCGGCGATGAAGCCTCAATGTCGGTGGTGTTTACTGACCCCATCAGCGCAATGCCTCCCGTCGTCTTGATATTGTCCGCCGCGCCCAGTGACCTAACGGCACACCGGCAAGCCACACGGCACGACGCGCCATCCGCCCACCTCTGGGTGGGAGGATGGCAGCTTTAAGATCTAGGCCTGACCGTGGCGCAGCAGTTTGCCGGGCGTCGCGCCGGTGCACTCACCATCTTTGAAGGTCACCTCACCGTTGACCAAGATATAGCGGTAACCCTCGGCGCGTTGCACCCGCCGCCAATCACCACCCGGAAAGTCGTGGGAGATTTCGGCCGGCGTAGAGCGCAGTGCCTCAAAATCATAAATCACGACGTCGGCGGGACGGCCTTCCGCCAACACCCCACGGTCGACAAAACCCGCCATTTTGGCCGGCAGGCATGACAACCGGTAATGGGCTTCTTCGAGTTCGAGGATGTGTTTTTCGCGCACGAAATCCACGATGAACTCGGTGGTGTAACGGCCCAGCGTGACGAACTTCGTGTGCGCCCCGCCATCTGACACCCCGGGCACGGTGAACTCACTCTGGAAAATCTCCCGATTGAGTTCGAGGTCGTCGTTAAAAGGCGGGGTAAAAATGACCGTCTGCAAGCGCTCATCGATAACCAGATCCAGCATGGCGTCGATCGGATGCCGACCTTGCGCCTCGCCCAATTGCTGCAAGGTCATCCCCTCGTAGCGCTTGTGCTCGGGCTTGATAGTTTATTTGATGATGAAATGCTTGATGGGCCCGGTTGCGATGGGCATACGCCCCACGTCGTAGTCGCGCCGCAGACCTTCGCGCCGGGCTGGATCCTGCATTTTGAGCATGCGTTCTTCAACGTTGCCCAAAGTCACTTCGCGCCAGTCTTCGTGGCCGTCGAGGAGATTGAAATCTTCAAAGGTGTAGGTGAGCTCGTTGCCCACGCTCACCGCCTGGAGATACACGCGGTTCCCTTTAGCCTGGGCTTTTTCGGCCCATTCGAGCAGTCGCCGGCTCTGGCGCGGGTGATAGTTATTGGCGCTCACCACGTTGAATAACACCGGCACGCCGGAGGTCTCTGCGAGCTTTTCGACGAACACCAGATCTTCGCGAATGTCGTCCTGCGCTTGGGTAATCTGAATATGCCCTTCGCCGCGCCGACGCAGCACCTCGGCAAATGCCAAACACACCTCGTTGCTCATGATGTCGGTGACCATAGGCGTACCGTCGTAATCACGCTGTATCGAGGTAAAACCATCGCCCAAATGTTGCACCGACCAGCCACAGGCCCCGGCATCCATACCCGCTTCGATGAGCCGGCACATTTCGGCTAATTCGACCGGCGTGGGATCCCTGCGTTTGGCTTCTTCCAGCCCCATCACCCAAATCATGACCGGGCCGATGGGCACATAAGAAATAACGTTCACGCCTTTGGGGATCCGCGACAACGTATCTAGCCATTCGGGGAACGTTACCCAATCCCACAACATGCCTTGTTTCATGGCGTTGAACGGGATGGCTTCCACGCGCGACATGCTGAGCATCATGCGGTCACGATTTTCGGGCGCGACCGGCGCAAAACCAAAGCCGCAGTTACCGAGCACGAGGGATGTCACCCCGTGCCAGCCCGACAGCGTGCAGTAGGGGTCCCACTGGATCTGGGCGTCGTAATGGGTGTGGAGATCGATAAAACCGGGGGCAACCACCAAGCCGGTGGCATCAATCACCTGCGTCGCGGTGCCAGTGGGCAGGCCCGTGGGCGACATGGCAACTACTTTGCCATCGCGAATACCAATGTCGCCTTTAAAGCGTGGCGCACGCGTGCCGTCAACAATTGTGCCGTTTTTGATCAGGGTGTCAAAGTGAGTCATCGGAGCTCCTTTAAGGTCGGCGTGCGTGGGCAACCGACACATTCGAAAATAGTGACGCCAACCGCAGCATGCGCCTCGTGGGCCGCGCACCTGAGCGCCACACGCTAGCGCACATTTCCGGTGCTGTACAAGGATATGAGCAGCCTAGGTGGACTCCCCCATAGCGTTGCAAAATTGTTGCGGCGCGCCATGTTAGGCGCGCTAAGTGGTTGGTTGTTAACGATTCGCCAGCCCCTATTACGCCACGCCGCGGAGCGGGCCAACGCCCGCGTGGATGCGCGGCGTTAGCAAGGCAGGGGCGTGGCTCAACCTCACCATCAGCG
>CAMAXW010000131.1 GCA_945862315.1 Klebsiella pneumoniae | reverse complement strand
CGCAGTCCGGGACACCCACTCAACCGCGCAGTCCGTAACCGCACCCGCAGTCAGAACCGCAGTCCGGGACACCCACCCAACCGCAGTCCCGAACACCCACTTGCGCGCTGCAAACCTAGTGGGTGTCCTCGATTTCCTCTCGATTTCCTTTGGGTATGGTGCTTATCGATAAACTCTTTGTCCTCGGCATCCGTCCAAACTCCAGTCAAAGTATTTACGGGGCGATGGTTGGTATAGCGCTGAGGGTGGTTGCGACCGTTCTAGATTGGCGTTAGCTAAAAACCAGAGAGAAGTAGTGCCCTGCAAGGGCCCCTCGTCGCTTAGAGTGGAACCCCATAATCCCAAACGTCACTTGCCAGTAAGGGGGGCTGCATGAGCGTTGGCGTGGAATCCTTGTTCACCTTTGCGCTGGGTCTGGTTGCGCCGTGGGCGGTGGCCAAGGTCGAACTGGATACCGTGCGTCGGCGCGCTGCGCAGCTCCACGCTAATGCCGGGCTATTGCGTGGCCTGTCAGACCACGCCCGATCGCGGATCCTTCACGCCGGGCGGCTATTTTCGAACAGGTGATCTCGGGCGCAAGTGTTCTGCGGGGCGACTGCCTGTCGTCGGTCGGCTCAAGGACATGAGCAATGTTGGCGGTGAGAACGTCTTTTGCGCCGAGGTTGATGCGGTCATTCGGGCTTGAAATAGAGACTTATAAAGCGAATCTAAACATCAGGATCGAGACCGACTGTCTAATATTCCGCCATGGCTTTGGCGACGCTCTGGTCCGGTGACTGGCGGGTTAGCTCTCCTAAGCGCTGCGATGAGCCAGCAATCCTTTTGTCCTCAAGTCGCCCGATTTGTGTCAGGCGCCCGGCTGCCGGAGAGGGGATGTCCTAGGGGCTCTGCGCTGCGAGCGAGCCCGCAAAGTTGTCGACCAGCCAGGCCGTCAGCCGGTCGACGTCGGGGAACTGGCCGGGCTCGGCGTCGCAGCGAAACGCGATGTAGCCGTCGGGCCGCACGACGTACAGCGTGGGGCGTGGCGCATTCCAGGCAAAGGCGTCACCGGCCGCAACCACGAGCCGTATACGGCCGTTGAGCCACACCAGCGCTGTCAGGTCGATCCGTCGGATGTCGGCGGTTCGCAACGCCTTCCTGTCAGGAACCGCGAGCACCACGGTCCAATTAAAACCGTCGTACAAGCTGGCCCATGTCCTGGAGGCGCCGTCCCCGCTGGCGAAGTCCGCGGTTGGCGGCACGCGCATGCCGGCCTGAAACGCACCGGTCTGCGCTTCATCGCGCCACATGCGGTCGCAACTGTAGGCTAGGCTGACCTCACCCATCGCGCGCTCGGCCACGGTCCTGCCCTCCGGCGAGCGCAATTCGGGTTTGCTCAGCGCATTCACATCGCGATCGACCATTCTCTTGTGGGTAGCGTCGCTCATCGCATTGCTCTGCTTGAACATCTCCTGGCGGTCCACGTCGTAGCCATCGAGAATTGAGACGTCGGCATTGAGCCGCAGGCACGCGGCCAGTCGCCACGCCAGATTGATGCCGTCCTGGATACCGGTATTCATCCCGTAACCGCCCGCAGCCGACATGAGGTGGGCAGCGTCGCCGGCTAGGAACACGCGCCCGATCCGAAAATCCGGTACGCAGCAGCTGTGCATCTTGAAGAGGCCGCTCCACGTCACGCCCCGCACGCGCGAGACCAGGTTCGGGTAGGCGCCGAACGATGCATGGTAGATGGCCAGCACGTGGTCAGGGTTGGCCGGCCCCGGTCGGGCGTCAGGGTGCTCGTCGTCGCGCAGGATCGCGAAGAACATCAGCCCCCCGTCGAGCGGAACCGTGAAGGCAAAGCGCTCGGCTCCAAACAGGGCGCGCACCTCGGTGATGACTTCAGTGTGTTCGATCTCGAGCTCGCCGCCGATCCAGCGCTCGGCATAGTCCTTACCGGCCATGCTCGTGCCACAGGCTTTGCGCACCGTGCTTCGCGCGCCATCGGCGCCAATTAGGTAGCGGCAGCGCAGTATCGCTGCGCCGGTCTCGGTTTCCAGACTCACCGTGACGCTCTCGGCGTCCTGCGCGAGGCCGGTGCAACGCGTGGCCGCCTGCACGTTCACGCCACGCGCCAGCAACTGTTCGGCGATGATCCATTCGGCGTGCCACTGCTGCAGGGTCTGTTGCGCTGGGTACTGTGAGTCGATGGCGCGCAGTTGTTGACGAAAAACTTCACGGCCCTGCGCGTCGAAGTACAGCACCTGCCGGTTCGGTTGTGCGTAGGCGGCAATCCGGTCCGAAACCCCGAACGGGGCCAACAGCTCTAGCGTACGGGCGTGGATGGCGCTGGCCCTCGGTGTGGCGTGTCGTGAGGGCATGTCATCGACGATGCGCACGTCTACGCCCTGGGCCACCAGCGACAGCGCTGTCGCAAGCCCGACTGGGCCGGCGCCCACGACCAAAACCTCACAATCGAGAGGGGGTATCATCATGTGCAGCGAGGTTACGCAGGGTCTTGGCGCTTAGCAATCAACAGACGGCTGAGTTTCGCAATCAACACAAGGACTTTGCCCTCCCGCCAGAGAGTGTGGGCTGCCACGCGTCAGGTTGACGGCGACAGGTCGCGTTCAGGGTTTCTCAGGGCCGTGGTGCCGTCACGGTAGGATGCTTTTGCTGCGCAGGGATTCACGAATGCCGCGTGCGTAGGAGCCAGCAGGCGGTAGTGAATATTCCCCTGCGTTGCTAACGAAAATCGCGCGGTTGCAGTTGCGCGGTGATTGATCTGTCAGTGCCAATTTATTCGCATATTAAATGGCGAGCCACAGAGGCTGGCTTTCAAATTTGCGAATAAATTGGCACCTACAGAAAACGGTTGAATTCATCTCCCACTCAACCACGGATAACGTCCCACGTCCTGCGCCGCATAGTCCGGGTCGAGATAGATGAACACGCGCTGGATCAGAAAATCGTGGATCTCGAACACATCGCAAAAGCGCCCCGCCGCCCATTCCGGCGTGCCGGCGCGCCACGGTCCATCGCGGTGTTCGCCGTGGCTGGTGCCTTCCACCACCACGATATCGCCTCCTGAGAACACCCAGTTGAAGCTTGCATAGTGATGGGTGATGCCCTTCAAGGTGCTGCCAACTTCGCCGAACATTTTTTCGATTTCAGCTCGGCCATTGGCCAGGCCCCATTTCGGAAAGCAGGCCTGCGCGCGCTCATCGAACAGCGTGAACATTGACTGGCCGTCGGCGGTCACGCCGCCGTTGTCCATGGACTTGAAATATTCAAGCGCCACGGATTTACGCTGCTCGTCGCTCATGGTCTGTCGGGTAATCGCCATGGTGTCGCCTCCGTTCAGGCCTTGCGGCCGTGGATGATGCTGTAGCCGCCTGCTAGTTCGCGGCGCTGGATATCAACCAGCCCCGCTGCGCGGAGCCAGCCGCGATATTCGCTCTCGGTATAGGCCTGACCATCGTCATAGATGCTGAGGAACATGGCCTTGGCAGCCACCGCATCGGGCGGCGCGTGGCGCGTACCGTCCGCCGCTGATTTGCAATGCCGTCGCGCTGCGACTATAGGGAGAATAGCCGCACTGTTCGCCGAAAACGAGGGCATTGAGCGGGGCAGGATCTGGGACGGGCACGATCTGAGAGGAGAGTCTGGGAGGCGGGTCTGGCGGAGGCGGGTCTGGCGGAGGCGGGTCTGGGACATCCAGAGGATCTGGGACATCCAGTGAGAGGGAAAAGAGGATCTGGGACATCCAGTGACAAGGAAACACCGAGGATCTGGGACACCCATCGAATTTCAGCGAGGATCTGGGACACCCATCGAATTTCCGCCGATCAAATTTCCGTCCTAAGCCAGTTCCCCCGCCGCGTTCCACAACTTAACGCGCGGCGCTTTCCCGATATTACGTGTGCCCAGCCCCGGAATGGGCCGGGCACCGCCATTTTCGTCCGCGTCGTGGAAAATAAATCGCTAGACAGCAAGCCGGCTCGCCGCGACACGTAGCGCGCGAGGTTTTCTCCGTGGCCGTCTCTCCAAACCAAACAGTGCGCCAGCGTTATTCGTTCGCCCGCGCATAAAGACGCCGTGCCGCCGCGTGGCCACGCACCCACCGCCAGCCATTTTTGGTCGCGACCGCCCGCAGCCGGTGCGGGGCGCCGACGAAAAGATGGAAGCGGGCAGGCAATTCGCACACCGTCGCCACCCAGTCGCCGGT
>CAMAXW010000130.1 GCA_945862315.1 Klebsiella pneumoniae | reverse complement strand
CCGTCGGCAATATTGACCTCGTGGTGTACAACACCGGTAACAACACACCGGGGCGCATTGAGGACATGAGCGCGGCGTTTTTCGAAAACAGCTGGCGGGTTTGCTGTTTTGGGGGATTCTTATACGGCCGTGAAGCTGTGAAATACATGAAGCGCGATGGCGGCGGCACGATACTCTTTACTGGCGCGAGCGCGTCGCTGCGAGGCAGGCCCAATTTTGGCGCCTTCAATTCCTCTAAGGCGGCACTGCGCTGCCTGGCACAAGCAATGGCGAAAGAGTACGGCGCCGATGGCATTCATGTGGGGCACGTGGTGATCGATGGCGCTATCGGTGGCGAAAAAATCCGTACCCGTTATCCCGAGTACGCGGCCAAGCTGGGCGAAGAAGGGCTGCTGGATATCCAAGCGATCGTGGATGCCTTTGAGTATCTGTACCAGCAGCCGCGCCGGGGCTGGTCGTTTGAAGTGGACGTGAGAACAGCGCTCGAAAACTGGTGATAGCAGGACCTAACCGGGTCCGGCTAGCGGCCCCAACCGGGCCATTTTTTGCTCCACATGAGCCGAGAAAATCATGAGCGCCACCTACACTATTGACCATGACATCGCCGTCATCACACTCGATGATGGGCGCGCTAACGCGATCAATCCCAGCCTGCTGAGCGCGCTCAACGCGGCGCTGAATCGGGCCGAAAAAGAGGCCCGCGCGGTGGTTATTATGGGTCGTCCAGAACGTTTCTCTGCTGGCTTTGACCTCAAGCTGATGGCTAGCGCAACGCCCGAGGCGATAACCCAACTGGTAGACGAAGGCGGCCGCTTGGCGTTGCGCCTGTTCACCTTCCCGATGCCGGTGATCGCGGCTTGCACCGGTCATAGCATTGCAATGGGTTG
Organism: Klebsiella pneumoniae; assembly: GCA_945862315.1. GTDB lineage: Bacteria > Pseudomonadota > Gammaproteobacteria. Next base: position 3,436 of record CAMAXW010000130.1, on the reverse strand, counting down.
CTTTATTTTGCTCGCCTGCGACGTCCGGTTAGGTGTGCGCGGTGACTATAAAATTGGTGCGAACGAGAGCGCCATCCATATGAGGCTACCGGTGTTTGCTCTGGAACTGGCGAAAGCCCGCATTAGCCCGCCCTACCTCACCCAGGCGATCGTGAACGCGAAACTGTTTGACCCAGACGAGGCCGTGCTGGCCGGCTATCTTGATCAGGTAGTCACCCGCGAGAATCTACGCGCCGACGCCATCGCCACGGCCGCAGATCTTAAAGCGCTGACGTCTGCCGTGTATGCCCGCAATAAGTTGCTGCTTCGCGAGGCGACCATTAAGGCGATAGCGAGCAGCTTAGCAAGCTAGGGAAGGCCCGGTTGGGGCAGGTCGTGCGGCGAGATGTCCGCGAGGAGGCTTAAAAAAACCGCCGCGCGACATCTAGATCAACGAATGCTAAAGCCGGGATAACCCTGTGCGGCGATATCGGCGCAGAGGCGGCGATAAGTGCCAAAACCACCGATGTAGGGCAGAAAAACCCGCGGCTTTCCGGGCACGTTGGCCCCCATGTACCAAGAGTCGGCTTGTGGGAACAGGGTCGCCGCAGCGAGTTCCTGCACCTGCGCTCCCCATTGGTCTTCAGCCTCTTGGGTGGCTTCAATACGAGTGGCTCCGGCCTCACGCAGGTGCTCGAGGCAAGCGCAAATCCAGTCTACGTGTTGCTCGATCGAGGTAGGCATATTGCCCAGCACGGAGGGGCTGCCCGGCCCGGTCACCATGAACAAATTAGGGAAGCCCTGCGTGCACACGCCCAGATAGGTTTGCGGACCTGCGCACCATTTGGCAGTCAAGGCTTGGTCATTGCGCCCATGGATAGCGATGCGATTTAGCGGTCCGGTCATTGCGTCAAAACCTGTGGCAAAAATAAGGGCGTCGAGCGCATGGGTTTGTGCGCGGGTCCGAATACCCTCAGCGGTGATTTCCTCAATCGGTGTTGCGCGCAGGTCGACGAGTTCTACGTTGTCGCGGTTGAAAGTCTCAAAATAATTTGCGTCCAGCGGCAGCCGCTTGGTGCCGATAGGGTAGCCGCTGGGAATTAGCTTGCGCGCGACCGCCGGATCAGTGACGGCGCTGCGAATTTTCTCGCGCACAAAATCGGCCGCCAGATCGTTAGCACGAGGGTCAGCCAGGAGATCGCGGAAGCTGCCGAACATCCACTCAAAGCCGCCCTTTTGCCAATCGGCCTCGAAGCGTTCCTGCAAGGCCTTGGGATCGAGCTTGAGCGCTTCGGCGTCCTGCCAATCATAGGGCTGGCCTATGGTCGACCAGCGGCAGGTTTCCCGAATTTGCTTGATATTGCGCTTGAGTTCCTCAACTTGGGCCGCCGATAGCGGCGCATTACGCGCCGGGATACTGAAATTGGGCGTCCGTTGGAACACCGTTAAATACGCGCACTGCTGCGCGATCACCGGAATGCACTGGATGCCCGAGGACCCGGTGCCAACCACACCCACTCGCAGACCCGTGAAATCGACACCCGCGTGGGGCCACTGCCCAGTGTGGTACCAGCTACCTTTAAATTGTTCGAGACCTGGAATAGTCGGCACCTGCGCGGCCGAGAGGCAGCCGACCGCCGTAATGAGGTAGCGCGCGCAAACCTCCCCGCCTTGCTCGGTGACTACCCGCCACCGTTCGCTCGCATCCTCGTAGGTCGCGCGCGTGATGCGCGTATTGAATTGGAACGAGGCCCGTAAATCGAACCGATCGGCGACATGCTCCAAATAGCGCAGGATCTCGGCCTGACCTGGGAAACGACAACTCCAAGTCCAGTCTTGTTCCAGTTCCTCGGAGAAGGTGTAGGAATAGACCCAGCTCTCCGAATCCGAACCCGCCCCCGGATAACGGTTCCAGTACCAAGTGCCACCCACGCCAGCGCCTTGTTCAAATGCGGCATAAGACAGACCCAACTGCCGCAATCGGTAAGCCGCGTAGAGGCCAGCGAAGCCCGCGCCGATCACCACGGCGTCCACCTCAGGGCTAGGCGTCGAAGCTTGGGTTTCGATGGTCGGCATGTGCTCGCTCCTGACTACAGAGAAAGACGGTTTTCGCCGGTCACGCCAACGTCCAGACCACAGCGACGCGGATGACTTGCGCCTGAGTTTGACGCTGGCCGGCGGCCGCCAGTGCAGCGCGTGCTCTCCCCGGCCGCTCGCTGCTGCAAGGGTGCCACGCGCGGCGCGCCGGAGTTAGCCCAACGCTGCCGAAGACTCGGGTGGTGGGGCGTCGAAGTCGCTGGCCGCGTGGCGTTCGGGCAGTTGACTGGCGGCATCGCCCCACACGAGGTTGACCCGGCGCCCGCGTTGTACCGCCGGGCGGGCGGCGATGGCGTCGGTCCAGCGTTGCACATGGGTGTAATCCTGAACCTGCAGAAACTCTGCCGCCTCGTAGATAAGGTTTTTGACCAGCGCGCCATACCAAGACCAGATCGCGATGTCGGCAATGGAGTATTCGTCGCCCACCATATATTGGTGGTCGGCCAGATGCCGATTGAGCACGTCCAGTTGGCGCTTCACCTCCATCGCAAAACGGTCGATGGCGTATTCGATCTTGATGGGGGCATAAGCGTAGAAGTGACCAAACCCCCCACCCAGATAAGGCGCACTACCCATCTGCCAAAACAACCAAGACCAGCACTCAGCACGGGCCGTGGCGGTGGTCGGCATAAAAGCCCCGAACTTCTCGGCTAAATAGACCAAAATGGCACCGGACTCAAACACCCGAATTGGCGTGGGTCCACTGCGGTCGACCAAAGCGGGAATTTTAGAATTGGGATTGGCCAACACGAAGCCGTGGCCAAATTGGTCGCCCTCTTGGATGTTCACCAGCCAAGCGTCGTACTCCGCGCCGCGGTGGCCGAGCGCTAGCAGTTCTTCCAGCATCACCGTGACCTTCACGCCGTTGGGTGTGCCCAAGGAGTAAAGCTGCAAAGGGTGTTCACCCACAGGGAGTTCTTTGTCGTGCGTTGCCCCCGCCACCGGCCGATTGATATTGGCAAATTTCCCGCCGTTGTTCTTGTTCCAAGTCCAAATTTTTGGAGGTGTATAGGGCGGGGTATCACTCATCTGTTAAAGCTCCGATTTTGCTGCACGACAGCACGCTGAATTTGAAAGAGGTCACGGGTGAGACTAAACAACCCCGCAGAGTAAGTCATCCCACGACTGGCGCGGTGCGTCGTTGTTGCGCTGCACGCCACCTTAATCGCTCATCTTTCCCAGCCAGAGTTTTGTTATTTTCATCAGTGGCGGCAGGGTGATTTGGTGATCTGGGATAACCGCACGGTGCTGCACAAAGCAGAGCACTACGATATGGCCCGCTACCGCCGGGTGTTTCGGCGCACTACCTTGGCCGGATCCGGGCCGGTGATCGGCCCTTTTAGTGGGCCCACCTGAGCGC
>CAMAXW010000129.1 GCA_945862315.1 Klebsiella pneumoniae | reverse complement strand
GGACAGTGGAGCGTGACGTAATCGCTGGTGGCCAACAGGGTATCCAAGTCTGCCCGCACCACCCCATGGGCTTCGAAGGTCTGGGGATTCACGAAGGGATCAAAGCCCAGCACGTGCATTTTCAGGCCGCGAGCACGCTCGGCGACGAGGCGTCCAATGGTGCCAAAACCCACGATGCCGAGGGTTTTGCCGGTGACTTCCGAACCCATGAACTTAGAGCGCAACCACTCACCGTTGCGGGTCGTGCGATCAGCCTCTGGCAATTGTCGGGACAGTGAGAACAAATGGGCAATCGCCAATTCCGCGGTGGTCGTGGCGTTGGCGTCCGGGGTGTTGAGCACGACAATGCCGCGTTCGGTGGCAGCATCGAGGTCGATATTATCCACGCCAATGCCCGCGCGCCCCACGACCCGCAGCTTGCTGGCCGCGGCGAGCAATTTGCCACGGATTTTGGTTTCGCTGCGCACGATAACGGCATCAGCGTCCGCGATGTGCGCCAGCGCCTCCTCGACGTCGAGGCCGGGCGAAAAATCGATTTCCAGCTGTGCATATCCTTGCAGCGCTGCAATGCCTTCACTGGCCAGTTTGTCGGCGACAAAAACCTTGAACATAGGGATTAATACCTTGAGTTAGCGATACACAGGGCTAGAGGGGTGTGGCGGGCGGCGCAATCTGCGCGTAGGCCCATTCCAGCCATGGCAGCAGGGCTTCCAAATCGGTGGCATCCACCGTCGCCCCGCCCCAGATCCGCAGGCCCGGAGGCGCGCTGCGGTAGGCGGCGATGTCATAGGCCACGGCTTCTTCGGCGAGCAGCGCCACCAGTCGGTCGACGGCCTGCGAGCGCGCTTTGGCATCGAGCGCCAAAAACCACGGCGCGGTGAGTTTTAGGCAAATAGACGTGCTGGAACGAATCGCCTCATCGGCCACCAGAAACGCCACCCAAGGCGTACGGGCTACCCACTCGGTCAGCACCGCAAGATTGCGCTGCGAGCGTGCGCACAGCGCGCTTAAACCGCCCAGCTGTGCCGACCACCGGAGTGCATCGAGGTAATCTTCCACGCAGAGCATGGAGGGGGTGTTGATGGTTGCTGCCGCAAATAAGGCTTCGTCGATTTTACGGTCTTTGGCCAAGCGGAAAATTTTGGGCAGGGGGTGCGCCGGCTCGTGGGTGGTCAGGCGTTCAGCGGCTCTGGGGCCCAGGATCAACATCCCGTGGGCACCCTCTCCACCTAATACTTTCTGCCAAGAGAAAGTCACCACGTCGAGTTTGTCCCATGGGATTTCCATCGCGAAAACTGCCGAGGTGGCGTCGCAAATGGTGAGGCCGGCGCGGTCTGCGGGAATCCAGTCGCCATTGGGCACACGTGCACCGGAAGTCGTGCCGTTCCACACAAAGACCACATCGTGGGAGAAATCGACGAGCGCCAGATCGGGTAGCTCACCGTAGGGGGCAGACAGCACTCGGGCGTTGGGAAGGCGCAGGCTTTCGGTGATATCGGACACCCATTCCTGACCAAAATTCTCCCACGCTAAGACGTCAACCGGGCGCGGCCCAAGCAGGTTCCACAAAGCCATTTCCACGGCCCCCGTGTCGGAGGCCGGGACGATGGCGATGCGGTAGTCGGCGGGCACTCCCAACACGCTGCGGGTTTGGTCGATCGCGGCTTGGAGGCGCGCGCGTCCCTCCTTGGAGCGATGTGATCGCCCCACCAACGCGCCTTCGAGCGCGCTGAGTGACCAACCGGGCCGCTTGGGGCAGGGCCCGGAAGAAAAACTGGGATTCGCGGGTTTGACCGCGGGTTTAGGCATCTCTCGTTTCATGCGTTCACCATCGGACTGCGGACTAAGGGCGGCATTCTACTGGGCACCGGCTTTATTGCAACGCAAAAAACGCAACGCCGTGCCAGTGTTTACATCCCGCCGCTGCCCGGGCATGGTCAGGTTATCTATCCACTGCGGGCCACGCCCGCCCAACGAGGAGCCTCCCAACATGTGGCGCAGCCTGCAGATTTATCATGTGAACGTGAATTGCACCCAGCTCGAACGCTCGCTCGAGTTCTACCAAGCCTTGGGTTTTCAAGAGGCGATCGATCTACCAGAAGGTGACCTACCGGGCTTAGGGCCGGTGCCACGCCGCGGACGCGCAAAGTTGCTACGGCTCGGCGATAACCCACACGGCGCGCTGTTGGACTTGGTGGAATGGACGCAACCCCCCACCACCGGGGAGCCTTACCCACATCTGGCCCACACCGGGATTGCGCGTATTTGTCTGCGCGTCAAAGGTTTAGATGAAATGGTCGAGCAACTGAGCGCGCGCGGCGTGCGTTTGGTGGCACCGCCCAGTAGCCCCGGGCTGAATGGTGCCAACCATAAGTTTGTCTGCTTTTATGATCCCGACGGCACCGTGATCGAGCTGATGGAATTCTTTAAGTAGCGGCGAAAACCGCCCGCGATCCGCGCGCCGGCAGCCGTAACAACAAGAAGCTGGCAATCGCCACGTTGAGTAAATTCCAGCCCACACCGTTGAGAAACGCACCGGTGTAATTGCCGGTGTAGTCGTAGATAACACCTGACATCCAGCCGCCTAAGGCCATTCCCAACAAAGTGGCCGTGACCACCATGGCAACCCGGGCACCGGCTTGCGCGGCGGGAAAATATTCTCGGACCACAATGGCGTAAGACGGCACGATGCCCCCCTGAAACAGCCCAAACAGCGCCGAGACCACATACAAAGACACCAGTCCGTTGGCCGGCAAGAAGAGCATCAGCGCCACCCCTTGCAGGGTGGATCCCACAATGAGGGTGCGCAAACCACCGATGCGGTCGGCGACAAAACCCGAGGCCAGACGACTGATAATCCCGCAGCCCAACATGAGTGAGAGCATCTGCGCGCCGTGAGCCGCGCCAAAGCCCAGATCACCGCACAACGCGACCAAATGCACCTGGGGCATCGACATCGCGACACAGCACGCAACCCCGGCCAAACACAGCAGCGCCTGCAGCACGCCAGGGCTCAGCCCCACCGCCAGATCGGGGGTGGCGGGATCGACTGGGCTGACGCGTGGGGCCGGTGGCTGGTGGTCGATGGGCGAGCGACGGCGCAAGAGAAAGGCAATGGGGATCATGGAGGCCGCACACGCGACCCCGATTATCTCGTAGGTCGTGCGCCAGCCATGCGCTGCGATCAACTGCTGGGTGAGGGGCGGCCAGAACGCACCACCGACATAATTACCGCTCGCGCAGATCGCAACGGCGATCCCGCGACGCCGCGTGAACCAATGGGAGATATCCGACAGCAGTGGTGAGAAAGTTGCCGAGCAGCCGAAAAAACCAATGAACACCGCTTGGCACCAAGCGAACTGCCCCGCAGTTTCGCTGTGGGCCGCCAAAATAAACCCCAGCAATTGCGCCAACGCCCCGCCGATCACGGTGGGGAAAACGCCCCACCGATCCACCAGACGACCCATCATGAGGCCGCCGGCCGCAAACCCGAGCATAGTGGCCGTGAACGGAAACGAGGCACCCGCGCGCGCGGTATGGAATTCTGTCTGGAGCGTGGGCAGCACCACCATCACGGCATACATGCCCGCACCGCCGATGCTCATCAACACCACCGAAGCCGCAAGACGCAACCACGCGTAGGGCGATTCTATTTCGGTGGCGGGGGTTGGTTGTGACATGTCTGACTGGAGATTACAGGGGATCGCCCTCAGTGTCGTCGGCGTCCACCGGCGGCGGATTAACCTGGGTGTGCAGGGCGTAGCGAATCGCCGCGATGTGGTAGGTGGTGAGTTGCCCCGCCAGTCCGCTGACAGTGACTTCGGCGGCGGGCGCTTTGCCCAGCAACGCGCGCGCCAGTGGGGAATCTATGCTGATGTCGCCGCGCGCGGCATCAATTTCATCACTGCCAACCAAACGATAAACCCCGACCACACCCGCCGCGCTGGCCAGCTCCACCGTGGCGCCAAAAAACACCCGCGCGGGATCGGCAGGCGCGCTCACCACCACTTTGAGAGTTGGCATCCGGCGCTGTAAATAGCCCACGCGGGCGTCGATGCCGCGCAGTTCTTTTTTGCGGTATTGATATTCCGCGTTCTCCGAGCGATCACCTTCAGCGGCGGCGGCCGCCAAATGCTGGACCACCTCCGCGCGCCGTTCCCACAACGACTTGAGTTCGATTTCTAACACCCGATAACCCGCGCTCGTGATGTAGGGGGAGGCAGGGGGACGGGGTGCACGCCAGCGGCTCATCGGCTTAAAGACTCACGCAACAGGGTGGGCAATCATGCACGAACTGGGAAAATCCTTCGCCGATCGTCGTCACACTCGTCGTGGCGTGCGAGGCGCGGAATGCCGGCAGACAGCGAGCCGAAGCGCCCTAGTGAAAATCTCGCGAAGCACTCGCCAGATCACCCAGCAACTCGCTGTGATCGCTAAGCTCCTCGGCGATCAGATGCACCACCGCATCTTCGCGCTGCACCTTACCGCGCACCCCTAGCAAGCGGGCCCCCAATAGCTCGCGCCGTTGGGTCTGCGCCAAGCTCGCCCACACAATGAGATTAAGCGTGCCGGTTTCGTCCTCCAAAGTGACGAATACCACGCCGGTGGCAGTTCC
>CAMAXW010000128.1 GCA_945862315.1 Klebsiella pneumoniae | reverse complement strand
TTTTTCTGGTGGGTTTGGAAGAAGGGCTGTTCCCGCATCAGCGCTCGGTGAGCGATCCGGCCCAGCTCGAAGAAGAGCGGCGGCTGTGTTATGTGGGGATTACCCGCGCCATGCGTCAGCTCACCTTCACGTATGCAGAATCCCGTCGTCTACATGGCAGCGATTACTATCCCCAAGCCTCGCGGTTTCTGCGGGAAATCCCCGCCGAACTCGTGCAGGAAGTGCGTCTGGGCGGGCAGGTTTCAACGTCGCGATCGCCCGTGTTGGAAGACCGCGGCGGCTATGGTTTGCGCTTGGGGCAGCAGGTGCAGCACCGCACTTTTGGCGAAGGTGTGGTGTTGCATTTAGAAGGGAGCGGCGCGCATACCCGCGTGCAGGTGAATTTTGCCGGCAGCGGCATGAAGTGGCTGGTGGCAGCCTACGCGGGCTTGGAAATCTGTTGAGTTTGGCGACGTGAGGCCAGTCTGCCGTTGGCATTGTGCTCAGGGGTGACTGATGTCGTGTGGTGTCGGAAACCCGCGACAGATTTTAGTCCGGCGTACCGGGTATCCACTCTGGCGCGGGCGGCTCTATGGCGAGCGGTGGCACAGTCTCTCCCACTCAGGAGAGCCGGGCGCGGGCCAGCGCCCGTGTGAACGTTGGCTACTGGCTCTTGGCCACCATGTAGTCGATGGCCGCCTTGATGGCGTCGTCGCTCATGTCTGGGCGGCCGCCTTTGGCCGGCATCATGCCAGCCTTGCCCACATAGCCGTTGATGGCGTGCGTGTAGAGCACTTCTTTGCCCTGCGCGATGCGTGGGGTCCACGCGGCAACGTCGCCCATTTTGGGTGCGCCACCGGCACCGGTGGCGTGGCACGCAAAACACGCGCCGTCGTAGGTTGTTTGCCCGGGATTGGCATTTACGGCCACCGTGGCGGCGGCGGCAGGCGCGGCGCTGGCCGGGGCCGCGGTTGCCGGGGCCGTCAGCGTGCTGGCGATGACGATAGGTGCGCCACTGGTGTTGGCGGTGCCGACTGGCGCGGTGCGCTCGGCGACGGCATTTGGGTCATTCTGCGTGGCACTAGAGCCGCCGCTAACGGCGTTGGCAAGGACAAAGACGCCGATGCCAATCACGGTGAGTAACACCAACACGAGGCCAAAATTACGGACGAATACGGCGTCTTGTTCTGCGTTGCTCTGATGGTTATCCATGGTGCCTATCTCACACGCCCTAAATAGGCGGCTTCGCGATGATTGAAAAAAGTTGCCTTGAGAGTCGGCGGCATTATAGTCATTTTGAACCCCCACACTAGAGATTTACGGCCCCCGGCACACGCGGGGCTTGCCCGCACGCGCGCCTATCGTATTCAATGCGCAGGACTTGGCCCTTACCCCGCGCAACCGCCCACACACATTACCCACGAGGCCGCCCTTGTTGTCAGCAGAACACGCCGCCGATCGCATGATTCTCGAAGAGCCTTACTACGAGGTGCTGGGCAACGAGCGCGAGGTTTTTACGGCGGCCTATCGCAACCAATTGCCGGTGTTGTTAAAAGGCCCCACGGGCTGCGGTAAAACCCGCTTTGTGCACCACATGGCTTGGTACCTTAAGCGACCTTTGGTGACTGTTGCCTGCCACGACGACCTCACCGCCGCCGATCTCATCGGCCGGTATTTGGTGCGAGGGGGGCAGACCGAATGGCTCGACGGCCCGCTCGCGCAAGCGGTCCGCATGGGCGCCATTTGCTACCTCGACGAAGTGGTGGAGGCGCGCAAAGACACCTCGGTGGTCATTCATCCGCTGTGCGATGACCGGCGCCTGCTGCCCATCGACAAACTCGGCGAACTGCTGCAAGTGCCGCCGGAGTTCTGTCTGGTGGTGTCTTACAATCCGGGTTACCAGAGCGTGCTGAAAGACTTAAAACAAAGCACCCGGCAGCGTTTTGTGGCTTTGGAGTTCGACTATCCACAGCCTGATTTAGAGCGACGCATTGTGGAAACCGAGGGCCATGTGGGGCCAGAGATGGCGGCCCGGCTGGTCAAATTTGGCGCGCATACCCGGAACTTGAAGGGTGCCGGGCTGGAAGAAGGCGCCAGCACGCGGCTACTGGTGAACGCGGCGAAGCTCATCGGCAGCGGCGTGGCGCCGGGTGTCGCCTGCGCGAGCGCCGTGGCCCATGCCCTTACCGACGACGCCGAGTTGCTGCAAACCGTGCACGAACTCGCCAGCGCGGTGTTCTAAGTGCCCGCCTCCGTCGCGGTGGGGAGGGTCAACCTCAGCCACCCACAGCGCGGGCAGGGTTTAAGCCCCGCGCAAATTCAGCAAGATCTCAGCCTAATTGCCGAGGCCGCACGCGCCAGCCAGCCGCGCTTGCCGGCGGTGCTGGCGGCGATCGCCGAACTGGATCAAGCCTCCCAAGAATTCATCCATCACTGGGCCGAAACGCTGGCCTTGTCGCAACAAGCTTTGGCCGCCCATTTTCTGGCTCAGGTACCGGACGCTTTGGCGGTGCTGGAGCAACCGGCGATCGAGGGTTGGCTGCTCAAGGCGCTGGATACTTTTGATCAGCGCGGCCTCGCCGCAGCCCTGCAGGTTATCCAAGACTTACCCGCCTGCATCGCCGCGCAAGCCGTGGCCCGCACGGGCTGTACGCTGGACCAAGTGGCGGGTTTTTTGCGGCATTTCATTCGCGCACTGGGCGGCCGTCCGCTGGCTATCGTCAGTGATCCGCTGACCTACACCGATACGGAAAAAATTTATCTGCCAGCGCTGCTGACCACCCTCCCCGACCAGGCGGGTAATGCCCGTCTGCTGAAGTGTATGGCGGTGTATCTATGGGCGCAGAACCGTTTTGGCACGTGGCGCTACGGCACGGCGGGGCAGGCGATTACCCAGTTAGATGCGCTGGGCTGGCAGGTATTTCAGCGTCTGGAAAGCGTGCGAATTATCGCGCGCATTGGGCGGGAACTGCCGGGTCTTGCGCGCGAGATGGACAGCGTGGCGTATGTGGACGATGCCGCGCGCCACGCTTGGGCCAGCTTCAGCGCCGCCGCCCACACACTGGAAGATCCGCAGGCCGGCGTGCAGGACAGCCTGGCACTGGTTGATGCCGGTCGTGCGCTGGTGCTCCCACCGCCGCGGCAATTTCAGGGCGAGATGTTGCCGCAAAAAGTGGCGGAAGTTGTGGCGAGGCGGGTGCCACGCGAGAAAGACGCTTTGCGTCAGGCACTCGCCAACCTCACGCCCGACGCGGTGGAAAAAGACCCAGACAATCCCGACGATGCGCCGCCCGAAGTGGCTGCGGAAGGCGAGGCCGGCAACCGTTTTTCACTGGCGCAGACCGCCCCGGACGCCGCGGGCGAGCCCCAATACGAACTGCGTTACGACGGCCAAAAATTGGCGCTCACGGCCGAACTCGAAGCGCTGCTGCTATCGATACTGCAAGATCTGGGCGAGCTGAGTGACGAGCACCTCGCGCCGTCCGGTGCGGCCGGCATCGACCCGCGCGATGAACAAGGATCGCCCGGTGCAACGGGGTTTGGTGACGTATCGAGCGGGCCTGGTGAAGTGTTTTTCTACCCCGAATGGGACTACCAACGGCAACATTTTCGCCCGAATTTTTGCGCGCTCACCGAGCAGCTCGTCCTGGAAGGCGACGATGCCTTTGTGGCCCGGACCCGCCAAAAATATCGCGGGTTGGCGAAATCTATCCAACGCGTATTTGAGGCCATTCTCACCGAATCTCAGCGCCAGCGCCGCCAACCGCATGGCGATGAACTGGATCTCGATGCCCTGATAGAAGCCCATGTGGATCGTCTGCGTGGCCACGAAATGTCCGATCGCCTCTACACCCATTTTCGCAAAGCCGAGCGCAGCGTCGCGGTGATGTTTATGGTGGATATGAGCGGCTCGACCAAGGGTTGGATCAACGATGCCGAGCGCGAATCGCTCATTCTGCTGTGCGGGGCCTTGGAGACTCTCGGCGACACCTACGCGATTTACGGTTTCTCTGGACGTACCAACCGCCGCTGTGAGGTGTATCGCGTCAAGACTTTCTCCGAGCCTTTTTCGCTCGCCGTAGAACGGCGCATCAGTGGTATCAGCGCCAAGTCCTACACCCGCATGGGGGTTGCCATCCGGCATTTGGGCAAGCTATTGGCGCAGACCCCGGCGCGCACCCGGCTGCTTATTACGCTGTCTGACGGCAAGCCCGAAGACTACGGTAGCTACCGCGGCCGGTACGGCATCGAAGATACGCGGCACGCGCTGCTAGAAATAAAACGCGACGGCATTCATCCCTTCTGCATCACCATCGACCGCGAGGCGCAAGACTACCTACCCCATATGTACGGTCTGGCCAATTTTACGGTGGTGGATGAAGTCATGAAGCTGCCTTGGAAAGTGGCAGATATCTATCGCCGGCTGACGACCTAAGCCCGCGGCGCCTCGTTTGGTGGGCGCTGGACGGCCGGTGCCGCCAGCGAGGTATGCCCAGCGGGTGTTTTTGGCTACGATACCGCCCCTATCCCCGCGCTCGTAGCTCAGCTGGATAGAGTACTGCCCTCCGAAGGCAGGGGTCACAGGTTCGAATCCTGTCGAGCGCGCCAATAAAGCTATGCCCAAGCTATCGCTTCGGAAGGCCGTGGAGATGAGTGCCTATTGCCGTACGGAATCCGTACGGTGTGGCGGCGTTCA
>CAMAXW010000127.1 GCA_945862315.1 Klebsiella pneumoniae | reverse complement strand
TACTTGCTCAAAGGCCAACACTCCCATGGCATCGGTGGGGGCATCGACCACTGGAGCCAGCGCATGCCTTTGGGCGTCGTCGCCGGCATCACCCCGTTCAATTTTCCCTTCATGGTCCCCATGTGGATGGCCCCCATCGCCATCGCCTGCGGCAATGCCTTTATTCTGAAGCCCTCCGAGCGCGATCCCTCGGTGTCCTTATTAACCGCCGAACTGTTGGCCGCAGCCGGCTTGCCCGCCGGCGTCTTTAGTGTGGTGCAAGGCGATAAAGTCGCGGTGGACGCGCTGCTCATGCACCCTAATATTCAGGCCGTGTCTTTTGTGGGATCGACCCCAGTGGCACGTTATATCTACGAAACCGCGGCCCGCCAAGGCAAACGCGCGCAGGCCTTGGGTGGTGCCAAAAATCATTTGGTGGTGATGCCAGATGCCGATCTCGATCAGGCAGCAGACGGTCTTATCGGGGCGGCCTACGGTTCTGCCGGCGAGCGCTGCATGGCCATCTCGGTGGCGGTAGTGGTCGGTGATATCGGTGATGCGCTGGTGACGCGGGTCCTCGAGCGCGCCAAGCGTCTGCGCATGGGTAACGGTTTGGACGACCACATCGATCTCGGCCCGCTCGTCACGGCCGCGCACCGCGACCGGGTCGCCGGCTTCATCGCCGCCGGCGTGGACGAAGGTGCACGACTGCTGCTCGACGGCCGAAGCTTTCTGCCGGCGCACTGTGACGCCGGTTTTTTTCTAGGCGCCACGCTGTTCGACGACGTCACACCCGCCATGTCTATCTACCGCGAGGAAGTGTTTGGCCCGGTGTTGTGTGTGGTGCGGGTAAAGACTTTCGCGGAGGCCGTGGCGCTCATCAACGACCACCCTTTCGGCAACGGGGTGGCGCTGTATACCCGCGATGGGGGCACCGCGCAGGCCTTCGTCAATCGCATCAAAGTCGGCATGGTCGGCGTGAATGTGCCCATTCCGGTGCCCATGGCCTGGCATTCGTTTGGCGGCTGGAAGCAAAGCCTGTTTGGCGATCATCACGCCTACGGCGAAGAAGGCGTGCGCTTTTACACTCGCTATAAAAGTGTGATGCAGCGCTGGCCAGAGAGCATCGGCAAAGGGCCGGAGTTCGTGATGCCGGTGAACCAATGAGCGCCCCCCGCGATTTTGGCGAATTTGACTATGTCATCGTGGGCGGTGGCACCGCGGGCTGCGTGCTGGCTAACCGGCTGTCTGCTGATCCCGAGGTCAGCGTGTTGTTGCTCGAAGCGGGTGGCAAAGATAACTGGATCTGGATCCATATCCCGGTGGGTTATTTGTTCTGCATCGGCAATCCGCGCACCGATTGGTGTTACCGCACCGAGCCCGAGGCCGGTCTCAACGGACGTTCCGTGGGGTACGCCCGCGGCCGCGTGCTGGGGGGCTGTTCGTCCATCAACGCCATGCTGTATTTGCGGGGCCAGGCGCGCGACTACAACGAGTGGGCGGCGCTCACCGCAGATCCCCGTTGGGCGTGGGAGTCGGTGTTGCCCGTGTTTAAAGGCAGCGAAGACCACTGGCACGGTGGTGACCATCAGCACGGCGCGGGCGGTGAATGGCGGGTGGAGCAACAACGCCTGCGCTGGGACATTCTCGATCGCTTCGCGCAGGCCGCCCAGGAAGCTGGCGTGAGCGGCACGCAAGACTTCAACGGCGGCGACAACAACGGCGTGGGCCAGTTTGAAGTCAATCAACGTCGAGGCGTGCGCTGGAACACCAGCAAGGCATTTTTGCGCCCGGTGCTGGGGCGGCCCAATTTGAAAATAGTCACCCATGCGCTCATTGATAAAGTCACCTTACGCGACCGCCAAGCCCAAGGTGTGGCGTTCGCGCTGGCGGGTGTGGACTACGTGGTGCGGGCGCGCATCGAGACCGTGCTCACGGCCGGTGCCATCGGCTCGCCAGCCATTTTGCAGCGCTCGGGCATTGGTCCAGCGGCGTTACTCCAGTCTCGCGGGGTAGCGGTAAACCACGCGCTGCCGGGCGTGGGCAGTAATCTGCAAGACCACCTACAACTGCGCATGATTTACCAAGTGCAGGGCATCAAGACCCTCAACCAGCAGGCCAACAGTCTGTGGGGTAAGGCGATGATGGGGCTGGAATACGCGTTTTTTCGGCGCGGCCCGTTAACGATGGCGCCCAGCCAGTTAGGCTTGTTCACGCGTTCGCAAGCACACCTCGCAACCCCCGATCTGGAATATCACGTGCAGCCGCTGTCGCTCGACAAATTCGGCGAGCCGCTGCACAACTTCCCGGCCTTCACCGCCAGCGTGTGTCATTTGCGGCCGGCTTCGCGGGGCTATGTGCACATCCGGGATGCCGCACCAGCCAGCGCACCGGCGATCGCACCGTGCTATCTCAGCCACGAAGACGACCGGCAGACCGCCGTGCGTGCGCTGCGACTGACTCGGCGAATCGTGGCCCAGCCGGCGCTAGCGCCTTATTTTCCGCAGGAATACTTACCGGGGATCGGTGCCGATAGCGACGCCGCGCTGCTGCAAGCAGCGGGCGATATTGGCACCACTATTTTTCATCCCGTGGGCACCTGCGCGATGGGACGACCCGACGACCCGCAAGCCGTGACGGACACCGAACTACGCGTGCGTGGCATCGCCAAGCTACGGGTAATCGACGCCTCCATCATGCCCACCATCACCTCCGGCAATACCAACTCGCCAACGTTGATGATCGCCGAGCGTGGTGCCGCGCTGCTGCGCGCGGCGCGCCGGCCGGGCTAAACCCACGGGCCTCAGCGCAGTACCAAATCCCCAAACCAGGCAGTGGCGTGCTCACCGGTATTGTCGGTATCGGTGGCGATGGCAATGCCGATGAGATCCGGCGGCGCCTCGCCAAAAGCTGCGCGGAAATCGGCGGCCAAATCGCGCGTTTCCGTCACCCACTCGCCAGCCCGGGCGGCGCCGCTTTCGAGCACCCACATGCGCGCCCGGTCGGTGTATGCGTTAGGGCGCAGCGTGCCCACGGGCTGCCGGTTGTCCCAGACATAATTAATCACGGCAGTGGGAATGGGTTGGCCGTAAAAGGCTTCGGCCAAGGCTAACTTGGCGCGCGTTACCCAAGACAGGCGGGCCCGCGGGTAGTCAAACAGCACATAGACGCGCGCGGCGTAGTCATCGCCAGATTTTTGCCGCATATCGGCGCTCGCCACCGGCGCGCGAACGCGCCAACGCCAGTGGAGCGTGCCGAGTTGAGCGGCCGGTACGCGCAATTCGTGCACCAGACCCGACATCGACGCTACCGCCTCCGCCCGCACCACCACCTCGCCCGCATCGTCCTCTAAGGTGTAGCGCGTATCCGGTACCTTCGGTGCCGGCTTGAGTGGACGCCAACCGACAATTTCCCCACCAACAGGCAACCCAGAGAACAACGGGATGACTGGGGGCTGCGCCAGCGCACCCCCTGTTAACAACAGCAACAGCAGCAGTCCCGCCCATCTCAGGGCCGACATCACGCGTCCGGCGGTGCCGGCACGGCTGCCACGTGGCGGGCAATGACCACCCGAAACCGCCAAGTCAGCACCACGGCGGCCACGCACAAGGCACTCGCCAGACCTATCCAGATGCCATACGCCCCCAAGCCCATACGGATGCCCAAGAGCCACGCCAACGAGAAACCAATGCCCCAGTAAATCGCCCCGTTAATGAGCATTGGCGTGCGGGTGTCCTTCAAGCCGCGCAGCGCGCCAGCGGCAGCACTCTGCGTGCCGTCGCCCGCTTGCAGCACCGCAGAAATGCCCAGCAGCGAGGTGGCCAGCGCGGCGACTGCCGTGTCGTTGGTATAAATATGCGCGATGAAATGTGCAGAGAAAAACGTGAGCACACCGACCCCAAGCGCAACCACCGCGCACAGCACAATGCCGGTATTGCCGATGCGCCGGGCGTGCGCGGGATTACCCGCGCCGATGTGTTGTCCCACCAGCACCGCCGTGCCAAAGGCCAAACCCAGGGGCACCATAAACACGAGTCCGGCGTAATTGAGCGTGATCTGATGGGCCGCAGCGTAGGTTTTACCCAACGTCCCCATCAGCAGCGCCAGCGCCGTGAATAAGCCCGCTTGCAGTAACAAAGAGCCCCCAATGGGGCCGCCTAGCGCCAGTAGCCGCCGCAGGATAACGGGGTCGGGGCGCTCTAAGCGTTGCCATAGCGCGAACTGGCCGTAAACCGGGGCCCGCGAAACATAGATCGTGATCATCGCAAACATCAGCCAGTAGGCAATGCCATTGCCAATGCCCGAACCCACGGCGCCGAGCGCCGGGAACCCCAGCGCACCAAACACCAGACAATAACTGATCGCGACATTCGCGATGAGTGCAATGCCCATCACCACCATGATGGGAATGGTGCGGCCGATGCCTTCGTTCAACTGGCGCATGACGTGGTAGAGGTAGCAACCGGGCACGCCGATGGAGACCCCGCGCAAATAACCTTGCGCGAGATCCACCACATCGGTCTCTATGCCCAACCACAGCAGCAGCGGCGAGACATGGTTCAACACCACCGCGACGATAGCGGCAATGCCTAGCGCCAACCACACGGCTTGCCGCGTATCGCGGCCAATCTGGAGCATGCGCCGCGCGCCGTAGTGCTGAGAAACCGTCGGCCCTAGCGCCATGAGGATGCCTAGCCCCGCGAGGAAAGTGACGATCCACAGGCTAGAGCCGATCGACAAACCCGCCAACTGGGTGGCACCCAAGCGACCGACCATCA
>CAMAXW010000126.1 GCA_945862315.1 Klebsiella pneumoniae | reverse complement strand
ACTCTGGTCAGGTCTGGATGGGCGAGGTCGTGGGCGCCTCGAGACTCGAATTGTGCGCCACCTCGAGTACTAGGTGACACACTTTCGTCCGTCTCCCTCAGCGCTGGCAAATCTCGGGAAGCTCAGAGAGGTCTGTTGGCGCAGCGATTTGCGGAGCCCGAGAATCTCCGATCAGCTGAGATTCTCCGATGGGGAACAGGATGCGCGACACAACGGGACACCCACCTCGACACAACGGGACACCCACCTCGGAACGCGGAGCATCACGGGACACCCACTTTCACCCGACACGCGGAGCATCGAACACAACGGGACACCCACCTGGGACGGGACACCCACCGTAAGCGTCCAGCCCGACACCCACTCAACCCAAACCAGGACACCCACTCAACCCAAACAGGACACCCACCCAACCCAAACAGGACACCCACCCAACCCAAATCAGGACACCCACCTAGCGGATTGCCTCCGCCTCATTTATAAGCGTCGAAGATCACCCCACAACAAAACCCGCAGGAGCCCACGATGTCACGCAAAATACGCATGATTTTCCCCGTGCCGATGAGCGATCACACCCGCGCGCTGATCCAATCGCAAGTGCCGCCCGCGTTGGTGCACCGGCCAGATTTTGAGGTGGAGTTCGTGGGTTCCAGCGGGCTGATGAGCTTCGCGGACAGCTACTACGACCTGTATGTCATGGAGTCGATTTGTTTGGAGGCGGGGCTGCGTGCCGAAGCCGAGGGCTGCGCTGCGGTGTGCATCAATACGATGAGCGATTCGGCCCTCTACGCGTTGCGCTCGCGCTTGAGCATTCCGGTGATAGCCCCCGCGCAGACGGCCTACCACCACGCCTGTTTGTTGGGCCACCGTTTTTCCATCATCACCATGTGGCAGCCGTGGTTGGCGCTGTATGAGAAGACCATCAAGGAATATGGCTTAGGCGCGCGCTTGGCGTCGGTGCGTCACATCGATACTCGCCCGGACCTCCAGGATTTGCTCGAAGGCAAAGAGGAAGTGGTGTTTGCCAAACTTGAAGCCGCCGCACGCGCCGCGATCGAGGAGGATGGCGCGGATGTCATCGTGTTGGGTTCCACCACCATGCACCAATCCCACGCCTATCTGGCGGCGCGTTTGGGGGTGCCGGTGATCAATCCGGGTCTGTTGGCGTACAAGGTCTGCGAAATGCTGCTAGAGCTGGGGCTCACGCATTCCAAACGCGCGTTTCCCAGTCCTGCGCGTTTGCAAGACGAGCTGTTGTTCCCCGCGCGTTGAGTTCCCCCCCGCCTGCACGCGGCGCGCCGCCACGCTGTTTGGCGCCGTTAAGCGGGCTCGGTAGGGGCGGGTGGCTGGGCGGTGATGGCGGCCTCCGCGTCGGCGCGACACTGCTGCTGTAACGCGGCCCAACCCGCCGGGCCGAGGCGTTCGAGGGTCGCCAGATTGTTGGTATAAATTGACTCGGGATCCGGGAACGCCGCCAGCGCGTGTTCAATACTGGCTTCGCGCAGCAGATGGAGCGTGGGCCACGGCGCGCGATTGGTGGCGTTGGTGATGTCATGGCTCGCGGTGCCGGCAAACTGGTAGTCCGGGTGAAAGCTCGCCACCTGTAGCACGCCGGTTAAATCGAGGTCTGCGATGGTGTCGTCAGCCAGCTCTAAAAAATCGTTGTAATCCAAAAAATCGCCCAGCACCTGCGGGTGAATGAGCAGTGTGGTTTCTACTTGCGCGGGGCTGGTGTTGGCTAGATAGGTGAGTTCTTCGCGCAGCGCTGCCTGCAGCTCGGCGTTATCGGTGGCCTGGCTCACCACATAGCGCACCAAACCGCGCACCTGCGGGCCTTTGGCGAACGGGCACAGGTTGAGCCCAATCACCGCCCGCTCTACCCAAGCGCGTGTTTGAGCCAGCACCGTGGGGGCGCGGGGGTGCACGCTAGCCGCGATCTTGCAGCCGCTGGCGACGCTCGGCTTCGTCTTCTTTGGCGTCTTCGATCACCGCCAGCATTTGTTCCAAGTCGACCGGCACGTCGGACTCTTCAAAGTGACCCGTCAGCTTGCTGTCCACGCGCAGGAGGCCGGTTTCGTATACCGCCCACAGCTCGCGACCGTAGTCCGTGGTGAGTAACTCGGGGGCGAAGCGCCCAAAATAATTGCGCAGGTTAGCCACGTCGCGCGCCAGCAAACCGGCGGCGTGCTGATTGCCGGCAGCGTCTACTGCTTGGGGGAGATCGATGATGACCGGACCCTCGGCGCCCATCAGAATATTGAATTCCCCTAAATCCCCGTGCACCAGCCCCGCGACCAGCATGCGCACAACCTCGAGGATTAGCGTGGCGTGGTAGCGACGGGCTTCCTCGGGGGTGAATTTAAGGTCCGCTAAGCGCGGCGCGGCATTGCCTTCGGCATCGCAGACCAATTCCATCAGCAGCACACCTTCGTGGAACTGCAGCGGCTTAGGCACGCGCACCCCGGCGGCGGCCAGCCGAAACAACGCGTCGACCTCGGCCGATTGCCACGCCGATTCCACCGAGCGTTTCCCAAACCGGCTGCCCTTGGCCATGGCGCGCGCGTTACGGCTGCTTTTGGTCTTGCGATTTTCGGTGTAGTGCGTGGCCTGCCGGAAGCCGCGTTGCGTGGTTTCCTTGTAAACCTTGGCGCAGATCGTCACGCCGGCGCTTTCCACCACGAATACCATGGCCTCTTTGCCGCTCATCAACTGGCGCTGCACCGAGTCGATGAGGCCTTCTTCTAACAGTGGCCGCAGCCGCTCTGGGGGTTTCATCGGGACATTCTTGTCTACCAAGCGCAGCCGTCAAGCCATTTGGCACTATCAGCCCAAATTATCTGCAATTTAAAGTGCCAGCGCGTCTGAACTGGGGTGCTCGATGGCGGAAAAAGTACCCTGTGCGCGGGTCAAGCAGGGCGTTTTAACGTCGGCACAACCCTGCACCCGTGAGCTGAGGTGTAGACCAAGTGCGTCACACCTCACCCAGCTTGATCCACTGTGTGGCTGCATCAACATCCAGATCAAACCTTGGCGCTGCAATGAGCACCTTGAAATGTGCTGCGGGCCTGCAAATGGCGTGAAGTGCATGAACCAACGCGAGCCAGCAACCCTCGTAAAGTCATTGCCTCGACCCACGCCTGTGATCCGTTGAACCTCGCCCTGCGCAACATCACCAAGGCCTGTGGCGAGTCTTCAAGCCATGCCGCGTTGTGCAGGTTTTTCTGCTTGGCGCGTCACCCTATCCGTCAGCAATAGACGATGCCGATGCGGGCTTGGAAGGTCACTTTGAATGGCTTTATTATGCGGACCGCCGAGCGCGGGTTGCAGGTCTGGCGCCATTGCCGTGTATGCAGAGTCTGGGAAATTCTTCCTCAATCTGATGCATATCAAGGCGTGGCTGCGGCATTCGGAATCCAATGAGATCGTCGGGTATCTTAGCGGTGTGTCGCGCGCTGAGACCGACAACGCGGAACGGCGCCACGGGGGATCTAGCGTCAGGAATAGGAAAAATACCGTCAATAGCGGTTAGTCTAAGCAGCGCGAGCTGTGGAAATTCCCTTAAGTTTTAGCAGGCCCGTTTTGCCCAAGCTGATGTGAAGCGCGACAAATTTCCTTAGGCGTCAAGGAGGTAATTGCCTATCAATACTCATAAACCCCGCCAAGTGGCCATCGTGGGGCAGAGTTTTCGTTTCCCGGGTGGGCCTCCTTCGAGCTACTGGACCAACTTGCTCGCGGGGCGCGATTCGGTCACCAGCCTCGATCCCGCACGTTTCGCGGCGGCAGCGTTCGGTCATCCGGATCCCCACCATGCGGGCACCAGCTACAGTTTTGCGGCGGGGGTCATTGACCACGTTGGGGATTTCGACGCGGCTTTTTTTGGGATGTCGCCGCGCGAAGCCGCACTGGTGGATCCTCAGCAGCGATTGTTGTTGGAAATGGGCTGGGAGGCGCTGGAAAACGCCGGTATTCCGCCGCGCACCCTGCGGGGCAGCGACGCCGGGGTGTATATCGGGATCGCCAGCGCGGATTACTCTTATCGCCTCATCGACGACCTCGCCGCCCTAGATGCCCCGGCCGCCACCGGTAACGCGGGCAGCATTGCGGCCAATCGGCTGTCTTGGTTTTTTGATCTCCACGGCCCCAGCATGGCCATCGACACGGCGTGCTCGTCTTCGCTGGTGGCGTTCCATCAGGCCTGCCGGTCCATCGTCTCGGGCGAGTCTTCACTGGCACTGGTCGGCGGTGTCAGCCTGCTGCTGCACCCCTATGTTTTTGTGAGTTTTGCCAAAGCCAGCATGCTCTCCCGGCAGGGGCGTTGCCGGGTGTTCGATGCCAGCGCGGATGGCTATGTGCGGGCGGAGGGCGGCGGCATTTTGGTTTTGAAAGACCTCGAGCAAGCACTCGCCGACGGCAATACGATTTTGGCGGTGGTGGCGGGTTCCGGGGTGAACGCCGATGGCTACACGCAGGGGCTGATGGTGCCCAACGCGACGGCGCAGGCGGCCCTCTTGGAGCGGGTCTACGCAGAGGCGGGATTGCAGGCCACGGATCTCAACTATCTCGAAGCACACGGTACCGGCACGGCGGTGGGCGACCCCATCGAGGCGCACGCGATCGGGGCGGCGCTGGGCATGCGCCGCCCGGCCAGTTCCCCGTTACCGGTGGGCTCGGTCAAAAGCAATTTGGGCCATCTAGAAGCAGCCTCTGGCATTGCGGGGTTGGTCAAGGCGCTGCACTGCCTCATTCACCGGGTGGTGCCGGCCACGATCGGCATCGAACAG
>CAMAXW010000125.1 GCA_945862315.1 Klebsiella pneumoniae | reverse complement strand
CCGACGCAGTGGTAGTAGGGAGTGTCGGCGAGGGACACCAGTGTCGAGCGTGGGCGAGTCATCCCAGCACCTCCTAGTTTGCACCGGCGTCCGTGCCGGCCCATTCAAGCTAATGGGGCGGAGTCGTGCATTCAAGGGCGGCGAGTTGTAAGAGCTGTGGGTGTCCCTGATTTTCCTTTCAAGGGGCGAGTTGTAGGAGCGTGGGTGTCCCTGATTTTCCCTGATTTTCCTGATGAGTTGTAGGAGCGTGGGTGTCCCTGATTTTAGGTGTCCCTGATTTTATGGGTGTCCCTAGATTTTGGGTTTGGCAGTGGGTGGTGAACACGGCGTGGCGCAGGTGCTCAAACGTCTCAACGAGGAGTTGGTCTTGGCGATGAAGCTCACTGGCTGCTCCGCCATCGGAGAGTTAACGCCAGAAATGATCTACGTGAGGCCCGGCAGCTTCGCCGTGGACTCGACGACATTTTGGGATGCGCCAAGGTAAAACAGGCGAGGCGTCGATGGTGCAAGTCCACGGCGATGTAACGGTTACCGATAAAGTAGCTTTGGGTCACCAGATTCACGGGGGCACCGGCGCCCGCTACCGCAAGATGCCCGTGCCTAGATTTTTAGCGCCGCAGATGGCTGAAGCCCTGTTAGCTAAGCGTTTCGGCCTCCGGGCACGCCGGGTTTTTGCGAGAGAGCCACTCGCCACCTCACGCAGAATCTGGCGTTGAGCCGCAGGGCGGACTGCGGGCTGCCTGCGCGGCAGTTGGGCGTTGCAGATTCAAAAATAGAGCCGGTGCAATTGGCTACCCGCCGGCCGTTTGGCGCAAGCTAGGCAATGCCGCCAGTCAGTCTAGGCAAACCATCGAGGCGGTCTTATGCTGCCTGCAAGATACAGTCCCACTAGGCAGTGTGCAGGAGACAATCCTGCGACGATTCTTTAGGAGTAGCGAGAAGATGCATGAGTAATTTTTCTTTCCCCCGTCCCACCGAAGCGGCGCCCGTGCAAGCTCGCGAACCCGTTGCGGGGACCTGCGATCAGTGTGGCGCCGAAGCGCTCAAGCGCTATCCCGTACTTTCCGAAGGCGGTTGGTTTATGGCGGTAAAATGTCAGGAATGTTTGCACTCCCAAACCCGCGAGAAGTGGACACGTTTGGGCTATGTCACCCTCCTCACCGATTCGATCGGTTAATGCATAAGGATTCAGTACGATGATGGCAGTGGACGTAGGTGGCACTTTCACTGATGTGGTGGCGGTCAAGAACGGGCGGATTTACACCGCCAAAGTCTCGACCAATGTGCAGGCGGTCGAACAAAGTGTGATCGAGGGTGCGGCAGAACTAGGGGCTGGCGATTCGCCGGTTTTCAATCACGCGAGCACGCATGGGCTCAACGCGATTATCACCCGCTCCATCCCCAAGATTGGCTTTCTCACTACCGCGGGACACCGCGATATTCTGGACATTGGACGCACTTGGCGACCGCTGTCGGCGATGACCGACCCCAGCTGGCGGCGCACTTTTGGCGACGCTGCCCGGCCGTTGGTGCCGCGCTATTTGCGGCGCGGCATTGTGGAGCGCCTTAAAGCGGACGGCAGTGTTTTTACCGCCCTCGACGAAGCGCAAGCGCGCGCGCAGTTGCAGGTGCTCAAGCGCTGTCAGGTTGAAGGCATCGCCATCTGCCTGCTCCACGCCTATACCAATGGCGTCCACGAAGTGCGGCTGCGCGAATTGGTGCGCGAAGAACTAGGGGATGTGCCGTGTTCGGTGTCGAGTGAAATCTCCCCCCTTGCCAAAGAATACGCGCGCGCCTCCACAACCCTCGTGGACGTCTTCATGAAGATTATCTACGACGCCTACTCCCACCGTTTGGAGGACGGGCTGCGTAACATTGGCTTTACCGGCCAGCTTAATTTTGCCGATTGCACCGCCAACCTTATCCCAGCTCAAGACGCCATGGAGGCGCCCTTCAGAGTGGTGTTCGCCGGCCCGGCCGCGGGCACCGTAGGCAGCGCGCATTTCGGGGCGACCATCGATGAGCCTAATCTGCTGTGTGCGGATGTCGGCGGTACCTCGTGCGATATCAGTCTGGTGACCAACGGTGTGCCGTTCGTTAACACAACTTTTGAGTTGGAACACGATCTGCTGGTCAACGCGTTGTCGAACGACATTTCGAGCATCGGCGCGGGCGGCGGCAGTTTGGTGTCAATTACCCCAAGCGGCGACATCAAAGTAGGTCCCGAGAGCGCAGGCGCGTCGCCGGGTCCCGCTTGCTATGGCCGTGGTGGTACCCAGCCCACCATGACCGACATCTGTCTGCTCGCGGGGATTCTCGATCCAGACGGCTTTGCCGGCGGCAAGATGAAGCTCGACGTCAAACTCTCGCGGAAGGCTTTCGAGAATCTGGATACCCGCCTGCCGTTTGAGAGCCGCGTGCGCTATGCCTACGACATCGGCCTCAACAACATCGCCGAGGGCATTTTTAATATCGCGATTAAGCACGGCATTGATCCCCGCGATTACTCCTTGATGGCGTTCGGGGCCGCCGGGCCGCTGGTGCTGCCAGCGCTGGCGGATCTCGTTCACGTTAAGAGCGTCATTGTGCCGCCGCACCCAGGCTTGTTCTCGGCGTTAGGTTTGCTGAGCGCCGACCAAGCCTACGCTACCAGCCAAAGCGCCTATCAGGTGCTCACGCCCAGCAGCGTGGGGGTTATCGCGCGCACCTATGCGGCGATGGAAGCGAAGTTGCGGCAACGCTTGGGCGAACACCAAGAGGTAGAAATTGTGCGCGCGTTTGACGGTCAGTTGGTCGGCCAAACGTGGGAAACCCCGTTCGTGGCGGTGCCTTCTGGCGAGATTACTGAAGCCACCATCCAGGCCATGATCGCGAATTTTCATGCGGCCTACGCCGCGCGCAACGGCAATCGCTTCGAGGCGATCCCCGTGCAAGGGGTGACTTATCGGCTACGGGCCGTCGTGAAGACGCCCAAAGTGAGCTATCCCGCCCTTGCCGATCGCGGCGCCACACCACTGCGTCCGGTGGGCACCACCGTGCTGCGATTTGTCTCCGATGCCGAAGAATTAGCCCAGATTTATCGCCGCGATGATTTATGCGCGGGCGATCAAATTCGCGGCCCGGCGATCGTGCGTGAAGCCCTTTCCACTACCTACATCACGCAAAACCAAGTGGGTCGCGTGGGGCGGTATGGCGAGATTGTTATTCAGCGAATAACCGAAGGAAAAGCTTAATGAGTACCCAACCCAACCAGGCGGGTGTCCTCATCCCCGCGCAGCCCCGCCGCCTGCGTGACTGCACCGAAGCGCAGTTCGAGGAAATCTACGATTGCGATCGTTTTACCGCCATGGTGCTGTCCAATCGGCTGCGTTACGCCCTCACGCATATGAGCACGGGGCTGATGTACAGCGCGTTTTCGCCGATCATTCGCGATTGGTACGATTTCGCCATCACCATTTCCGGCCCTGCCGATATGGGCTATCCCATGCCCGCGGTATCCGCGGCCTTACTGGTGTTTTTGGGCACCATGGAAGATGCGGTGCGCAATACGGTGGAAGAATACGGCGTTGAAAATCTCAAGCCTGGTGACGTGTTGGTGTGCAACGACCCCTACCGGGTTGGCACGCACGTCAACGACACCTGTTTTATTCGGCCGGTGTTCTACGACGGCAAGCCCATCGCCTTTGTTAACGTACGCGCCCACCAACTCGATATGGGCGGGGTGACACCCGGTGGTTTCAGCGGCACTAAAGCGAACGTCTACGAGAACGGACTGGTGCTGGGGCCCATGTTGTTATTTGAAAACGACAAACCAGTGCGCTCCACGTTTAGTTTGGTGTTTGATAACACCCGTTTTGCGGCCCTGCTGCAGCCCGATTTTATGACCATGGCCGAACAATTGAAGCTCGGCGAAAAACTGCTGCTGGAAAGCATTGAACGCTACGGCGTGGCGGCCTACCGGGGCACGGTGCGCTACTGCTGTGACGCCTCCGCCGAAGCCATGTCGGACGCCCTCGAGCGCCTGCCAGATGGTATCTACCACGCAGAAGAACCCATCGATGCGGATGGCGCCGGGGACGATGAGCCCATCATGGTGCGAGCGGCGATCCACAAACGCGGCAATCGGGTGGAAGTGGACCTCAGCGGTTCCTCGCGGCAGGCGCGCACCTGTATCAACGCCGGCCCGCTGGATGCCAAGACCGCCGTGGGGGCCGCGTTCAAACTGCTGATCGATCGTCAGACACCGTTTAGTTCTGGGGCGTATCGGCCCATCGACATCGTGGTGCCACCGGGCACCGTGCTGTCGGCGCTGCCGCCCAGCGGCGCCATCATGCTGTATTGGGAGGTGACGCAGGCCTTGCTGACCGCCATGTTGCGGGTGCTGGGTGAAGTACTGGGCGAGGGAGCCTTTGGGGGCGACTTTGGCACGGTGTGCGTGCACAACGCTCACGGCTTACGAGCCGACGGCACACCTTGGCAAAACATTGCGGTGGTGGGTGGCGAACACGGCCCGTGGGGTGGCGATCAACACCACGATGGCGAGTCCTATACGGTGCCTTATATGGTCAACGGGTTGGACCCTTCCACCGAGGCGATGGAGCAAGACGCGCCGGTACTTCTCATGCGCAAAGAATATGTCATCGATACCGCGGGTCCGGGTTTCAACCGGGGCGGCGCGGCGGTGCTCAAAGATGCCTTTTGGGAGACTAGCGGCGAGCACTACAGCATTCCCATTCGCTTGAAGAAGGGCACCGGCAATGGTGTTCAGCGTGGCGGCACCGGGCGCGCGGGCGCGTGCTGGTTTTTTGATCCCGATGACGCAGCAGTCGCCAGCCCAGGCCGTTTGATTCCCGTCAACGACACCGTGTACGCCAACACCACGCCCATCGCTGGGGTACTCAATCCCAGCACTAAAGCCATCGATCCCAACGGCACGTATTTTTACTTTGCCCGCGAGCCGGTGTGGCATACCCGCGCTGGGGCGGTGTCGCGCTACATCACCAATGG
>CAMAXW010000124.1 GCA_945862315.1 Klebsiella pneumoniae | reverse complement strand
CCTTTTACCGCGGCATTAGCGTGGAAGGTCCAGTAGGTGCAACCGGTTTTCGCGTCGAGCGCGTACACCTCGCCGCTGCGACTGCCCACAAACAAGCGCCCGTCGACCACCGAAGAATGGGCTTCGGCGAGGGTTTCCCCCGGGAAAGCGAACGCCCATTGCAGTTCCAGCTTGGCCACGCCGGCGCGGTCGATGCCGGCCATCGCCGCGGGCTGGAAACGGGTGTTCTGGGGATTCACGCCCCAGCTATTCCAGTGCGGTTTGGCCAGCACGTCTGGCCCGGTTGGCCACGGTGGCGATGCCGTGCATTGGTTAACAGTTTTTTTCTGCAAGTTGGCGTCATAGGTCTTGCCTGTCACAAACTCCGCCACAGCCACCCGCTCGGCACCACTCAGCGTGAAATTGCCCACCATGCGCATGACGCCCGTCTCGAGCGCCCGTACCACTGCCGCGGGCTGCATCTTGGCGAGGGTTTCGGGCGTTGGCGCGCGCGCCACCCCGTCGTCATGGCAAGCAGCGCAATGTTTAAGATAAACGGCTTGGCCGGCAGGCTTGTCCCCCGCCTGAACGCACAGCGCCAAAGTAGCCAGTGCGGTAAATGCAATTGAACGAAAAATCACATCAATACTCCCCATTTTTACTGGTCTTCCAGCTTTTTTTTCTGCCTGTCGGCGCGCTCACTCAGGCCTCGCCGCAGGTGGTTAGATTTAAATCTAGCGCACCGTGTCGCCTTTCATCGTGGCCGCCCGCCCCTCCCCGCCCACTAGGTTAATCAGTGCGACGCCCAGCGCCGTAATGGCGATGCCGAGTATCTGCAACGCCTGCAAAGTCTCGTCAAACAGCACATAGCCCTCGATTGCCACTACCGGCGGCACCAAGTAAAAAAGACTCGCCACGCGCGCCGCCGCCCCTTGTTTGATGAGGTGCCACAGCAGGCTAATAGCGCCCAGCGACATCACGAGACACAACCAGCCCAGCGCAAAAATAAACCGCGGATGCCACACCACCACGCCGGTTTCAAAACTGTAGGCGCCCACCCTAAAAATGATCGCTGCGGCAATGAACTGCACCAGCACGCCCACACGGCTGTCCACGGAGGCGGTGTGGCGCTTCTGATAGAGCGTGCCCAGCGTCATGGCGAACAGGCCAATGGTACAAGCGATAAAACCAAACAGCGGCAAGGTGCCCAACATCACCGTGCGCTGCACGGTGAGCGCGATCCCAGCAAAACCCAGCGCAAAGCCACACCACTGACGGGCGCTCAGATGTTCCCCCAGTAAGGGTCCGGCGAGGATCGCCGTCAACAGTGGTTGCGCGCCCATGATAAGCGCGGCCATTCCCGAACTCATGCCGTGGGCGATGGCGAGAAATACGCCCCCAATATAGCAACCGTGCAGCAATAGACCGCTCACCACCAGGTGGCCATAAGTGCGCGGTTGGCGAGGCCACGGCGCGCGCCGCCACCACACCAAACCGCCTAATAGCAGGACCGCAAAACTGTAGCGGTACCAAAGGAAAGTCATCGGCTCGGCGTAGGGCAAACCAAACTTCGCACCAATGAAACCCGTGGACCACAGCAGCACGAACAACCCCGGCACTAGCCGGGCGGGGATTGCTGGCCGCACGTTTAAGAACAGCACCTAGGCCGTGCGGCCCCGCGACTCAGCATGCTTTTTCGATCAGCACGCCGGCGTCTTTGAGACGCTGATATTCCGCCGCATCCTTACCCAGCAGGCCGGTTAACACCGAGTGATTGTGCTCGCCCAACAGTGGCGCATCTAAAGCCAAAGGCTCTGGAAAATCACTGAAGCGCAGCGGGAATCCGGGCACATCAAAGCTGCCCGCCAAGCGGTCTTCGATGGTGCGCACCGTGCCGCGTTCGCGCAGATGCGGTTCGTGGATACTTTCGGCTACCGACAACACCGGCGCACAGGGCACGTTGTGCGCCTCCAAGACACTGATCGCGGCGGCTGGATCGGCAAAGGTCTGCAGCCAAGTCTCGATGATGGTGATGATTTCTGGACGCCGCTCTAGACGTTTTTGGTCGGTGTCCCAGTCTGGGTGCGCGGCCAGTTCGGGGCGACCCATCGCGGTACAGAGGTCTTTCCAGTGGTGCAGAAAAGCCATGATGGTGATGTCGCGGCCATTGGCACGGAACACGCCAGCCGGACACACGTAAGTTAAATGACGCCCTGTGCGCTGCGGATTGAGGCGACCCTCGGTCGCGCTATACATGATGACGTTCACTTCGTGACAGTGGTAGTAAACATCCAGCAAGCCGACGTCTAAATGTTGACCCCGACCGGTGCGATCGCGGTGGCGCAGCGCGGCCAAAATCGCCAGTGCAGCGTGCACGCCGGTGCTGACATCACCGATGCCCAGCAGCGGGATGAACGGTGGTTGATCGGGATCGCCAATCATCGAGGTAACCCCCGCGTAGGCCTGCGCGATGTAGTCATAGCCGGGCTTGGCCGACAGCGGCCCCGTTTGGCCTAGCGCCGAAATCGAACACAGAATCATGCCGGGTTTGAGCGCTTGCAGGGCTTCAAAACCCATGCCCATTTGCTTGATCACGCCGGGTTTAAAATTCTCTACCACCACGTCAACGTGCTGCACCATTTCGTGGACGAGGGCCAGACCCTCAGGCTTGCGCAGATCGATGCACACGCTTTGTTTACCGCGGTTCTGTTGCACGTAATACAAGCTGCGTTCGTTATCGCGGTATTTGCCTGTATACCGGGTGAGTTCACCGCCCGGGCCGGGCTCTATTTTGATGACCTCGGCGCCCATCTCAACGAGCATTCTGGTGCAGGCGGGGCCCGCGAGAGCGCGCGTGAGATCGAGAATTTTAAGGTCGGCTAGCATCGGTTCCTGCATGAGAAGGACCTCTTATTGCTGCGGTGGGGAGAGCAGCAGTATAACCACGCGCATCGCCCCACGCCCACCACTAGGCGTGCGGTTGGGACCGGCCCAAAGGCCATTTTTTGACTATCGCATCGCACAATTCGCGCGCGTTTCTAAAGCGGCGCGTGGCCAGGTATTCCCGTGCGTACTGAACGATTTTCTGCGCCAAACGCCCGTAGGGACGGGCCGACAAAAAATGCCCGCGCACCGTATGGCCCTGCCGCACAGCCTGCACTTTGTCCGCGTTGCCGGCCACGAGATGCGCCACTGCCGTGGTGGCGACAGGCGTTGCCGATTTTTGCAGCACCACCCGAATATGCTGGGTGCTGCCGTGCGTATCGAGCTGCAACAGCGTAAATCCGCACTGTGCGGCCAGTGCTGTGAGGGTCGCGGGGTTGTACCAGTACAGATGGCCTAAGTGAAAAATTTTGTTGGGTGCGTGATAGACCGCTTCGATATTGGGTACTTCCATCAGGACGCGGCCGCCGACTGTCAACAATGAATGCATGTGGGCCAAGGCCGCGCGCGGCTCGGGCAGATGTTCAAAGACATGATTGATCGTGATGAGGTGGTAGTGATCACGTTGGGTGATGTCTAACAAAAACCCGGTGCGAACATTTACCAGCCCCAGCTGCGAGCGCGCGAACTCGGCGTAGTGTTCGTTGGGTTCAATGCCATCCGAGTCAATGCCCTGCGCCCGCAAAACATAAGAAAAAAAGCCAGCCCCAGCACCGATATCCAGCACCCGCATGCCCGCCTGGTAGTGCGGCAGAAAATCGCGGAGCCGCGCACTCGCGCGCAAGGTTTCTCGATATAAATGTTTAGGTTTGGGCTGAAATGATTTTTTGTACTGCTGACGATATTCCGCCGAGTAGAACTGCTCGAGACTTTGGTTGGACGGTCGGGGATCGACCCAGACCAGACCACAGGCTCTGCACAATACGTTTTCTAAGGGTTGGCCGTGCCGGTCGCGGACTGCCAGCACGGTAATTTGCTCCCCCTCACACACCGCACACGGGATCACAGCAGTCGTTCGTAGATTTGGCGCTGGCATCAAAATTCGACTTTCAGGGTTGGCAAAAATGTGAGCGATATTCACTCCCCCCGATCCTGTGCCGCTGCCGCGCGCGAGTCCAGCCCCTTGCGCTTCCGTGCTATCCCCTAATGGATAATGATGGGGCCTCGGCCTATCACCACCACGCCGCGGCCTTAAATTAAAACATTCAAGGGGACCCACCATGGAACGCAACACAAAACTAAACCGCAGTATTAAAGGACGCCGAGCGCTGGTGACGGGCGCTGCTAGTGGCATGGGGCGGGCCACCGCCCTGCTCTTCGCCGACGAAGGCGCGCATGTGGCAGTAACGGATCTGGACCCCGTGAAAGTACAGGCTGTGGTAGACCAAATTATCGCCGCCGGTGGCAGCGCTGTCGGTCATCGGCTAGATGTCACCAATGCCAACGAGCGCCGCGCGGTGGTAGCGGACATGGTCTCCCGCTGGGGTGGCATCGATATTCTGGTCAACAACGCCGGCATCGCGCTAGAAACCACCATTGACGCCCCAGACTTCGAGGAGCGCTGGGCGCGCACATTCGATGTGCTCATTACCGCCCAAGCGCTCTTGATCCGCGACTGCCTGCCGCAACTCGTCCAAAGCGACGCCGCGCGCATCGTCAATATTGCGTCCACCGAAGGGCTAGGTGCCACCAAGGGAATCAGCCCGTATACCGCCGCCAAGACCGGGGTTATTGGGCTCACCCGTTCGCTGGCCGTGGAGCTGGGGTCGCGCGGGATCACGGTGAACTGTATCTGCCCGGGGCCCATCAACACCGGCATGACCGCCGAAATCCCCGACGAGGCCAAAAAAGAATTCGCCCGCCGGCGGGTGGCCTTGCGGCGCTACGGTGATCCCGAAGAAGTAGCGCAGATGACCTTGAGCCTCGTGCTGCCCGCAGCCTCGTTTGTCACAGGCGTTGCGCTGCCAGTGGATGGCGGGCTGACCATTCGCAACGCCTAGGCGCCGGTTTAACGCGCAGTGAATCCGCTCGTGGCGAGCACTTGCATGGACCGGTTAGCGGAGGCGCTGACCCGCCTGTGGCGAGCTTAGCGG
>CAMAXW010000123.1 GCA_945862315.1 Klebsiella pneumoniae | reverse complement strand
GAAAACACATCGGTCGCGCCGTTAGGGGCGACCACCGAGGAGACAAACCAGTTGCAGTCAGCACTGGTGGAGCCGGTTACGCGTTCGGGGATGGCTTTCGCCAAGGCCTGCCAAATGGCGCTGGTGATTTTGGCCGAAGTGAGGGTGGTGCAACCGATGGTCGGCGCCGGCCATTTGGCGTTAAGCCAAGAGTCTTCGGGAATTTCAATCTTGATGGGATTAAACATGCCTTGGTTCTGCGGCGCGTGCGGCGCCAGAAAAAACTGCAGCGAGTAAAGCGCCGCCGAAGCGGTGTTGGCATAGGGGGAATTGATCGCACCCTTCACCGTTTTATCGCTCCCGCTAAAATCCACGGTGATGTCGGATCCGCTCACGATGAGCTTCACCCGAATGTGGATAGGCTGCGCCGAAAAGCCATCGGTATCGGCGTAGTCTTCACCGGCGTAAATGCCATCGGGAATGTCAGAGATGCTCTTGCGCACAATGCGCTCGGTGTACTCTTGAAGCTGTTTCATCGCAATTTTTAAGGTGACCGTCCCGTACTTGGCAGCGGCACGCTGCATTTCCAAGGTGCCGGCGCGCAGACAGCCCACGTGGGCTTGTAAATCACCTTTCACAAAATGCGGCGTGCGGGTGTTACACAATAAAATTTCTACGATGTCCTCGCGCATCACGCCGCGCTCGTAGACCTTCACCGGTGGTAAGCGCAGCCCTTCGCCGGCGATATGGGTACCCGCAAACGCCTGGCCTCCCGCCGCACCACCGCCCAAGTCCATCCAGTGCCCACGGCTGACCGCAAAACCCAGCAGCTCACCCTCGACATAGATGGGCGACATAAAGGTCATGTCGTTGATGTGCGTGCCACCTTGGTAGGGATCGTTAACACACAGCACATCACCTTCGTGGATATTGCTTAAACCATAGCGGGCGATGATAGCTTCGGCGCTGAATTTCATCGCCGCGAGATGGATAGGGCAATTCGCCGCCTGCGACAACAGTTGGCAGTCGTAGTCGTAGATGGCGTTAGAAAAATCCACCATATCAGCCAGAATTGGCGAGAACGATGCCCGTTGAAGCACGGTGGACATGCGGTCGCTGGCGTACTCAAAAATACTCCGCAGCACCTCAAAAGTGACCGGGTCGAGTTTGGTTTGGGCGACGATTGCCGCGTCTACTTGTACTTTTTTATCCATCTGCCTGCTCCTTAGTCGTTAGCCGTCAGATTGCGGCTGATATCAATAATGAGATTGCCGTAGCTATCTACCGTGGCGATCGCGTTGGGCGGCAACACCGCGCACGCGTGTTCGTATTCCACAATACAGGGGCCGTTTACCGTGACCGCCGGGGTTAACGCATGCCCGTCATAGACTTTGCTGGCGTGCCACTGCTGATTAAAATAAATGCTGCGCTCACCCTTAATGGGCGGCCGACCATTGCCGCCGACGTTCACGGCTGGCGGTGCATCCATGCGCCCAGTGGCGGTGACCCCCACCGACACAAACGCCGGCGCAAAATCACTTGAACTCACACCGTACTCGCGTTCGTGGTGGCGATGGAAATGCGCCACGATATTCGGCACATCGGCGGCGCTCAAGGACTCCGCAGGCATGGGTGTTTCCACTTCATAGCTCTGGCCGACATAACGCATCTGCGCGCTGCGCACGAGTTCTATGCGGTCAGGGGTGACGCCGTCCGCCGCCAGCAGGCTCACGGCCTGCGCTTCGAGTGCCGTGTAGAGCTCATTCACCATGGCTAGATCGGCCTGCGCCACCGAGGAAAAATAGAACGCTTCCAGATCATGTCGCAGGTCCATCGCCGTGGCGCCGAAGGCCGAGGCCACACCGGCGTGGATCGGCATGACCACTTTGGGAATGTTCATCGATTCCGCCACGAAACAGGCGTGCATCGCGCCCGCACCACCGAAACTTGCGAGGATGAAATCCCGCGGATCACGGCCCCGCGACACCAGCACTTTTTTGACCGCCTGCGCCATGTTTTCGCAACCGATGCGTATCATGCCATCGGCGGTTTCGATCCTCGACAGACCAATCTGGGCTGCCAGTTGATCCATCGCCGCCGCCGCAGCGGCGTGGTCGAGGGTCATCTTGCCGCCCAGCGTGGGCTCAATGCGACCCAGCAGCAGATTTGCATCGGTGATGGTGGGCTCACGGCCACCCAGTCCATAGCAGGCAGGCCCCGGGCTGGAACCGGCGCTGCGCGGTCCCGCTCGTAGCGATCCGCCCTCGTCCATCCAGCCCACCGAGCCGCCGCCCGCGCCCACACTGTGAATATCGAGCATGGGGACGATGCAGGGAATTTCCCACTCAATTTCGTGGTCTCGCGTGATCAGACCCTTGCCGTTTTCCACGATGGAAACATCGAAACTGGTGCCGCCCACGTCCGTATGGATGATGTTAGGGAAACCGCACAACTGGCTCAGATAACCCGCATAGGCAACGCCGCCCGCCGGACCCGATTCGATGAGTTCCTCTGGGTGCTGCTTAGCGTATTCGAGCCCGGTGATACCGCCGCTGCTTTTGAGAATCAGCAGGGATCCGGTGCAACCCTCGCTCCGCAGTGCAGCCTCTAGCCGCCGGAAATACACTTCCATCACGGGGATGGTCGCCGCCCGGATGGCGGTGGTGGTAAAGCGACCGTGTTCACGAAAAACCGAGCGAGTTTCTGCCGAAAGCACGACGTAAGTCTCTGGATTGAGCTCGCGAATGATGTCGCGCATTTCCCGCTCATGCTGGTCGTTTTTGTAAGCATTAATAAATGCCACCGCGACCGATAGAATTTTGTGATCCCGAATTTTCTCGGCGACTGCATAGGCTTCGGCGCGCGGGAAAGCGCGCACAACCTGCCCCTGCACATCCATTCTCTCATTCACCGTATAGCGATAACGCCGTTTGATGATGGGTTTGGGCTTGACCTGATAGGGATCGTAGAGCAGCTCGCGATGCTGGCGCCCAATCTCGATGGTGTCGCGAAAACCCTCGGTGGTCACCATCGCGGGATCGGGATAATTGCGTTCGATAAGTGCGTTAGTCGCCGTGGTCGTGCCGTGCATGACATGCGAGATTTCGGCAAACGGGATCCCCGCTTGACGAATGGCACTGACAACCCCCAGGGCGCGGTCCTGGCGGGTGGTCAGCACTTTGGCCGTGACTTGCGCGCGCGAGGCGTCATCCCATGCAAAAAGGTCCGTAAAGGTTCCGCCAACGTCGATTCCAACCCGCCACATAGGCCGTCTCCTGTTCTTGTTGTCTGACAAAATACCCTGCGAGTTCAGCCGCGTAGGCGCTGGAACTCGGGGTCGTAAAGTGGCGTGATCGACATCCGCGCGGCATAACGCTCGTTGCCCACTTCAATTTCATAGCGCCCGGCGTTCAGCCATTCATCACTGACGCCCTCGGCGTTGAGCACATAGCCCATGGCCACGCAGGCACCCAGCGTATGGCCAAACATGGCCGAAGTGGTGTAGCTATTACGCACGCCATCACGATAGATAGGCTCGTTGTGATACAGCATAGGCGTCGCGTCTTCCAGTAAAAATTGGACCAAGCGCCGGGTGGGGAGTCCGGCGTCGCGTTGTCGTAACAACGCCTCCCGGCCCACAAATCCGCCGGGCTTATTCCAGGCACAAGCAAAGGCCACCCCCGCTTCCAAAGGGGTGTCGTGGGAGCCTATGTCGTGCGCCCATTCGCGATAGGCTTTCTCGATGCGGAGCGAATTCAGCGTGTGGTAGCCGCAGTGGCGCAGACCAAAGGCCGCACCAGCTGCAACCAAGGCCGTATACACCGGCACCGTAAAAGCGGTGGGGATATACAGCTCCCAGCCCAGTTCTCCGGCGTAGCTCAAACGCTGCGCGAGGAGGGTCTGGTAGCCCAGTTGAATTTCTTGCGCCGCGCCGTACGGAAAGCGCTGGTTGGAGAAATCGTGCGGAGAAACCGCTTGCAGCAAGGCGCGGGAATGAGGGCCCTGCACACTGAGCATCGACCAACTGCCCGAAACATCGGTGATCACACAGCGCGCATCTTCTGGGATCTGGTTACGGATCAGCGCCTCGACATGCATGTGGGTAAACGCCGCCGCCACCACGAAATACTGATCCTCCGCCAGCCGCGAGACGGTCAGATCGGCTTCGATGCCACCATTGGCATTCAGGAACTGGGTATAGACCACCCGCCCCGGCGGCACCGACATCGAGGCGGTGGTCATGGCGTTGAGAACGCGCTCGGCGTCGCGTCCCTGCACCAAAAATTTAGAGAACGAGCTTTGCTCAAACAGCCCCACGGCGGTGCGCACCGCATGGTGCTCCTGCGCGTTGTTGTCGAACCAGTTCTGCCGACCCCAAGCGTATTCATAGACCGGCGACTGCCCGGGGCGGGCATACCAATTGGGCCGTTCCCAGCCCGCCGATTCGCCAAAACATGCCCCAGCGGCCGCCAGATGATCGTGGAGGACGCTTTGCTTGACCCCCCGCGCGCTGGTCCATTGCCGATAGGGCCAGTGATCCTGATAGCCGATGCCCAAGGACTCGGTCATGCGGTCGTGTAGATAGAGCCGATTGCTTTGCCAGGCCTGCGCCCGCCGAATATCGACCGACCACATGTCCATCGGTGGCCGACCGGTGGTAATCCATTCGGCCATCACCATACCCACCCCGCCACCCGAGAGTATCCCCAGCGAATTCATCCCTGCGGCGACAAAAAAATTGCGCACATTCGGCGCCGGGCCCATCAGGTAATTGTGGTCGGGGGTGAAGGATTCAGGGCCGCAGAAAAACAACTTAATGCCGTGGTCCATCAGCGTGGGGACCCGTGACATCGCTTTTTCGACCACTGGCAGCAGGCGGTCCCAGTCGGCCTGAATATCGTTAAAACAGAAATCTTCGGCAATACCGTCCATGCCCCATGGCTTCGCGAGGGGTTCGAAATACCCCACCATGATTTTGCCGGCTTCCTCGCGAATATAGGCACTGTTGCCTGGGTCGCGCAGGATGGGCAGCCGATTGTGCACGCCAGCCACCGGCTCCGTGATGAGGTAGTAATGCTCGCAGGCCTGCAACGGCACGTTCACCCCAGCCAGATTGCCCAC
>CAMAXW010000122.1 GCA_945862315.1 Klebsiella pneumoniae | reverse complement strand
TTCTTTGGCGCGAAGCTCAAAGCCATGCCGCCCAAACTACAGTCCGACGATGGCGCGCATATTGTCATTCGACCTTTGGCTTATTGCCGCGAGGACGACATCGCCCGCTACGCCGAAGTGCGCGATTTTCCCATCATTCCGTGCAATTTATGCGGTAGCCAAGACCATCTGCAGCGCGTGCAAGTCAAACAGATGCTGGCCGGCTGGGAGCGCCAACATCCGGGGCGGGTGGAGAATATTTTCCGGAGCATCCAAAACGTTACGCTGTCGCACCTTGCAGATCCCACTCGGTTTGATTTTGCCGGACTAGGCGCCAAGCCCGGCGCGGTGCGGCCCGGCGTGGTGGAGTGGCTGATCGAGGGCGCCTCGGACTGACTGCTCGCCGCGGGCCGTGCGTTTGGTTGTGACGATGGCCGTGTGTCTCGTTGGGGCGGTGAGCCACCATCTAAAAGCCCCAAAGGGGCGCCATGTGATAGCCCAGGGCAACGCCCTGGGAAAGGTCACGTGATATGTCGAGCCCTGAAAGGGCGAAACCGACGAGCCCCTGCGCGCGCCGGTGAATGGGTTTCCGCACCGCCGTGTGGGCGTGATCTCCAGTCCATTATTGCGCCCCTTCAGGGCTGGGGATATTGGTGACCACCGGACTACCGATGCCTCGAGAGCAAAAATTTTCGGCTGGCGTATAGGTTAACCGCGGGCCGGGGCAGCACGCCCCTGCGGCGGCCCATTTTTATCCTTTGAGGAGTTCTTTTGAGTCTTCTGCCCAGTCTCAGCCCGTCAGCCACCGAGCCCCCGCCCGCCCTCACCCACTACCGGTGGCGGGATATTTTCGCCCTCGTGCTGCCGCATCGCCGCCGCCTCGTGGGCGCACATCTGGTCGCCGTTTTGGCCGTGGCACTGGCCGTGCCGGTGCCGCTGCTCATGCCCTTGCTGGTGGATGAAGTACTGTTAAAACATCCTGGCCGAGGCGTGGCGACCCTCAACCACCTGCTGCCCCAGCCTTGGCAAAACGCCCTGGGCTATGTGCTGGCGGTCCTGGTGGTCACCGTGCTGCTGCGATTGACGAGCCTGGTGCTGCAGGTCTGGCAGCAACGCGAGTTCTCGCTAACCGCTAAAACGCTTATTTTCACGCTGCGCCAGCGTCTGCTGGGCCGACTGGAACGGGTGTCGATGGCGGAATACGAAGCGCTGGGAGGCAGCACGGTGGCCTCGCATCTGGTGGTCGATTTGGCCACGATCGACCAGTTTACCGGCGATACCTTAAGCCGCCTGCTGGTGGCCGCACTGACCCTCGCCGGCGCGGCCGGCGTGCTGTTGTGGATGCACTGGCAGTTGGCGGCGTTCATTCTCGTGCTCAATCCCCTGACCGTGTATTTCACCCTGCTTATCGCCAAGAAAACCAAGGCGCTCAAAAGGCGGGAGAACGCCGCGTTGCAGGCGTTCCAAGAAGCCCTCACCGAAACCCTAGAGGCTATCCATCAACTGCGCGCCGCCAATCGCGAGCGGCACTACTTGGGGCAGGTGGTGGACTTGGCGCGGGATATTCGCACCCACGCGGCGGCCTTCTCGTGGCGCAGCGACGCCGCCAGCCGGCTCTCTTTTGCGGTGTTTCTCATCGGCGTCGATATTTTTCGCGCGACCGCGATGCTGATGGTCGTGTTTTCTGATTTGTCCTTGGGCCAGATGATCGCCGTGTTTGGCTATCTCTGGTTCATGCTGGCTCCGGTGGATACGATTTTCAATCTGCAGGTGAGCGCGCAGGCCGCCAACGCCGCCTTGGAGCGGATCAACCGCCTGCTGGCGCTGGCCCAAGAGCCGCTGTATCCGGCGCTTAAAAACCCCTTCGCCGGTCAGCGCACTAACGCTTTGTCGCTGCGCGGGATCCGTTTTCGTTACGGCGCGGGGCCCTGGGTGCTGGATGGCATCGACCTGACCCTCGCACGCGGCGAGCGGGTGGCCGTCGTGGGGGCGAGCGGGGGCGGCAAGTCCACGCTGGTGCAGGTGATTCTGGGCCTGTACGCACCGGCGGCGGGCGAGCTAGCCTTCGATGGCGTGCCGGTCACGCAGATTGGCTTCGCGCGCGTGCGCGCCCACGTGGGCACCGTGCTCCAGCATCCGGCGTTGTTTAACGACACGGTGCGTAACAACCTCACGCTGGGTGCGCAGTGTCGCGAAGCCGCGCTGTGGGCCGCGCTGCGCGATGCGGAATTGGCGGACTTCGTAGCTGATATGCCGCAGGGCTTGGACAGCATCATCGGGCGCGATGGCGTTCGTTTATCGGGTGGTCAGCGGCAACGCCTGGCCATTGCACGTCTGCTGTTGACTGAACCTAATATCGTCATTCTGGATGAAGCCACTTCGGCGCTCGATCAAGCAACCGAGGCCAAGATTCACCACACGCTGCGCGAGCGGCTGGCGGGTCGCACGCTGCTGATCGTCGCGCATCGGCTCTCGGCGGTAAAAGAAGCCGACCGCGTGTGTGTGTTCGACGGTGGGCGCATTGTGGAACATGGCCACCACGCCGCGCTGGTGGCGCAGGGTGGCCTGTATCAACGCTTATACGGCAGCGCGCTGGAGGCTTAAGGCCCTAACAATCCTTTGAGCCGCGCCAAGGTGCTTTGGCCTTTGCTGCGATTGGCGGCGGCATCTTCCGGCGCGCCGTCAAAGCGTAAATCCTCGGTGGGCATTTCGGCCAAAAAGCGGCTGGGCACGCAGCTTTCCACCCGACCAAAACGCCGCCGCGAACGCACATAGGACAGTGACAGCGTTCGCTCGGCGCGGGTAATGCCCACGTAGGCCAGTCGCCGTTCTTCTTCGATGGTGTCCCCGTCGATGCTCGAGCGATGCGGCAATAAGTTTTCTTCAAAACCCACCAGATAGACGTGCGGAAACTCCAAGCCTTTCACGGCGTGGAGGGTCATCAGCGACACCGCATCGCGATCCTCCTCGGTGTTTTTGCGCTCCATGAGGTCGTACAGCGTGAGTGATGTCACGATGTCGCTGAGGGTGCGGGTTTCGTCCTGGGTCCCCATGCGCTCAACCCAGCGCAACAACTCACCCACGTTATTCCACCGGCGCGTCGCGTCTTGCTCGGTCTCGCTGGTTTGTTTGAGCCATTCTTCGTAGTCAATGTCGTTGAGTATGGTTTTGATAACCGCTAGTGGCGGCTCGCCCTCGGCCTGCTGGTTCAGGCGGGTGAGCCAGGTCAGAAATTCGCGGGCGGGTTTAAGGCTCCGCGCGGTCACGGCCCCCGCAAAAGCGGCACTCAGAATGGTCTCCCCCAAACTGGTCTGCTCAAGGGATGCATATTTCACTAAGGATTCAATGGTCGCGGTGCCGATGCCGCGCCGTGGATTGTTGATCACCCGCAGTAGCGCGTTGTCGTCCTGGGGGTTGGCAACCAATCGCAAATAACACACCACGTCTTTGATTTCGGTGGAATCAAAAAACGAGCGTGCGCCGGAAATAACGTAGGGAATGTCGCGCTCACGCAGCGCCTGCTCAAAAGGTCGCGCCTGATAATTGCTGCGAAAAAGAATGGCGTAATCGCTGTATTTACGGGTGTGCAGCAGGTGGCCGTAGACGATGTCGTTGGCCACGGTATCGGCCTCGCTGATTTCGTCAGCCGCCGCCCGCACGCGAATTTTGTCGCCGTAGCCGCGTTCACTCCACAGCCGTTTTTCGAACACGTGTGGATTGTTCGCAATCAACTTGTTGGCAGCTTTTAGAATAACCCCCATCGAACGGTAATTCTGTTCGAGCTTGATCACCTTCAGCAGGGGAAAGTCTTGGGTTAGCGTGACGAGGTTCTCGGGGCGTGCGCCCCGCCAAGCGTAGATCGACTGGTCGTCGTCCCCCACCACGGTCAAGCGGCCCTCGGGTTGCGCCAGTAGTTTGACCAAATCGTACTGTGCCAGGTTGGTGTCTTGGTATTCATCCACCAGCAACCAGCGCAGCTTCACCTGCCACTTCAGCAACAGCGCTGCATCGTGCCGCAAAATACGCACCGGCAGCACGATGAGGTCGTCGAAATCCACGGCGTTGTAGGCCAGCAGTGTTTTGGCATATTCCGCGTAGCAACGCGCGGCCGCGATGGCGCGCGGGTCAGTGGCTTCGCGCAAAGCCTGTGGCGGCTCCACGAGCGAACTTTTCCAGTTAGAAATATGCGAACCCAGCGCCCGCACATCAAAATCGTTAGAGCCCAAATTGCGCCGCGCAATATCAGAAATGACGCCTTCGGTATCCCGTGAGTCAAACAAGGTGAATTTGGCGCGATAGCCAATGGCGGCAAATTCCTCGCGCAGTATCCGCAGGCCCAAGGTGTGGAAGGTCGAAATCCAGGGTTTGGCCCGCACCCCGCGCGCCAGCAGCGGGCTGACCCGCTCGCGCATTTCATGCGCCGCCTTGTTGGTGAAGGTAATCGCCGCAATGTGCTCTGGTGCGACCGCGCATTGGCTAATGAGGTAGGCAATTTTCTGCGCGATGACCCGCGTTTTGCCGCTGCCCGCACCGGCGAGCACCAGCAGTGGTCCGGCGGTATAGCGCACCGCCTCGCGTTGCGGAGGATTGAGTTGATTCATGGGTAGCCGTGAGCAGTGAAGGCGGTGGCGTCACCAAGGGCGACGGAGCGTGGGTCATGCCAGCAGGATTCTAAGGCAGGCAGGCAGTAGCGTCACGCATGCCGCACACCCTCAAAGCGCGGCCGCCGCGCCTGCAATGCGGTGCGGCGGCCATTGCGTTAAGGCCAGAAAAAAATACGCGCCTAGCCGCAGCGTCACTGACTCCAACGACCCCTAGAACGGTTACGTGGTGTTGTAGGTGTTGAGTGGGGTGTTCCGCGGAGCTTATTTTTGACCTTTGATCCTCGAGCTTCGACCTTTCTTTATGGTGGGTCTGGGTGTATCAAAGGGGTCAGACTCGATTGAAAAACCCTTTAGCCGTCAGCGAC
Source organism: Klebsiella pneumoniae (assembly GCA_945862315.1). Lineage (GTDB taxonomy): Bacteria > Pseudomonadota > Gammaproteobacteria. The sequence continues at coordinate 184 of CAMAXW010000122.1, read as the reverse complement.
GGTGCCTAACTTCTAGGCAGGTGGCGCACTGATGGTTAATGGATTGGTTTGCCGCAGGCCCGAGGGAAGGGCGGATAACTCGCCTAATACGCGCCAGTGCGGGACTCCGGTAGCGTCAATTAGGGCGCTAATTCTTTAGGTGATTTGTGCTGACTATCAATGGAGTCTGACCCCATTGAATTCC
>CAMAXW010000121.1 GCA_945862315.1 Klebsiella pneumoniae | reverse complement strand
AGCCTGACGGGACACCCACCACGCCAGACGGCGCCGAGTTCACAGCGGATTTTCTCGATTCGACCGCCCGTCGGCGACCGAGGTCGCGGGCTGGGGAACGCCCTCCGATAAGGATCGGACGCGCCACGCGCGCCAGGAACTTAGCCCGCAACTTGGCGCAGATGCGCTGATTTGGCAGCGCTGCTAGGCTTAGCCAATGGCCCAATCCAGTCCGAGTGCATCGCCCACCATCGCAGGCTCGAAACCCGCGGGGCTCGACGGTCGTTGGCTCGCGGCCGGGGTGTTCGCAGCAGCCGCCACCATCGCGCTGATCTCCGGCACCAAGATCCATTACGGCATGGCGTATTTGATACTCCCGGAGATGGGCTCGCTCGCATACGGGGTGTTCACCCACCCCGGCGGCGCGTGGGCACGTGCGCCGCTGCAGCTCGTGCTGATGCCCTCGCTCGTGGCCATAGTCGGGACGTTGATCGCACGCAACTTGCCGTATGGGTATGTGTCCATCCTGCTGGCAGTAGGACTGGGGGTCTTGGTGCTGCGGAGCTGCCGCTCGCCGATCGCCCCCGCGATTTCCTGCGGCCTGCTGCCGGTGGTCTTTGACCTCAAGGACTGGTGGTATCCGCTCAACGTCCTCACGACCACGCTGGTGCTGACGCTCGCGCTGAGCATTTGGCAGCGCTTGCCGGCGGTCGCGGCGCGCAGCTGCTCACTCGGGCCCAAGCCCCCGCGGCCGGCGCCGAGCCACAGCGCCCGGGAACCGGTTATCCCGGGGCTTATTGGCCTCGCGGTGTTTCTAATGCTGGCGGTTTCGCTCGTCAAAGCGACGGATCTTCGGCTGTTACTCGTGCCACCCCTCGGGGTCTTGGCGGTGGAGATGTTCAAACACCCGCGCACGGTGCCGTGGGCGAATCGCCCCCTTTGGCTGGTCCCCCTCGTGTGCTTCTTGTCGGCTGGGGTTGGCGTTGCGGCCTTCGAGATGCTGCCGCTCGGCCCTCTGGTCGCGGCCACCGCGATCTGCGGGACGGGCGTGATTCTCTGGGCCTTCAGAATTTATCTGCCGCCCGCGGTCGCGATCTCAATGTTACCGCTCGTGATGACGGACACCCCGCCGACGATCTTCTTCCCGCTCTGGGTGGGCCTCGGCGTTGCATTCTTCACGCTGTGCATCGCGGCCTATCGGCACCTGATCGAGCGACGCCTGCCGACCGAGTAGTCCTGGCACAGGCAGGAATAACGCCTCAACGTGGCGCGCCACCCCGCGTTAGGCGGCAGCATTTTAGGGTAGTGTGAGAACCGCGACAGCGAGCTACTGGGCACCCCTGCCCCGCCGCGTCACAGGCAAGCTAACCACACGCAAGCTAGCGCACAAGCGCGGACTGGCAAGAGGATCCATCATGGCTAGACACACACCCACAGAAGATTTTTCTTTGGAAGAAACTTCCATCAGCGCCATCCACGCGGCATTCCGTAGCGGCGCACTAACGGCCCAAGCGTTGGTCGCGGGCTACCAACAGCGCATCAAGACGCACGACCAAGCCGGCGCGCAACTCAACGCCATCGTCAGCTTAAACTCCGCGGCACGCAGCGTGGCCCGCACCCTTGATAAGGCGTTCGCCGCCACCGGCCAGCTACAAGGCCCGCTCCATGGGGTGCCGGTGCTCCTGAAGGACAATATCGACACCGCCACCCTACCCACCAGCTACGGCAGCATGGCGTTTGCCGAGCACTATCCACCCACGGATGCCACCGTAGTCAGCCGCCTGCAAGCCGCCGGGGCGATAATCTTAGGCAAAACCACCCTGCCCGATTTCGCCACGTCCTGGTGGGCGTATTCCTCACGCAGCGGTGAGACCCGTAATCCTTATGCGCTGGATCGCGATCCGGGCGGGTCCAGCAGCGGCACCGGTGCGGCCATCGCCGCCAATTTTGCGAGCGTGGGATTAGGCACCGATTGCGGTGGGTCTATCCGGGTGCCCGCCTCTCATTGCAACCTCGTGGGCATTCGCTCAACCCCCGGCGTGGTCAGCCGCGCGGGCAGCTCACCGCTGGTGTTTTTTCAAGACACCGTGGGGCCAATGGCGCGTACCGTCACCGATGCGGTGCGCGTGTTTGAGGTGATCGCCGGTTACGATCCGGCCGACTCGCTGAGCGTCAATTACACCATCGCCAAGTCACACCAACCCTATGTCGCAGCGCTGGATCGCGACGGCCTGCAAGGCGCGCGCATCGGTCTGGTAACCAACGCCATGGGGGCCGATGACAATCCCTACGCAGCACCAGTCAATGCCTTGATGCGCGCCGCCTGTACCACGATGGAGGTCGCCGGGGCGCAGGTGATCCCACTGGAGATTGCCAACCTCGCGCAGCAATTGAACGACACGTCTTTGTATGTGAACTGCTCTAAAAGTGACCTCAATAGATTTCTCGCCACCCGTCCCACGGCCCCGTTGCGCAGTTTGGGGCAAATTTTTGAGGCCAGGCGTTACCACCCCATGCTGGACCTGCTAGAGGCCTGCGTGGTGGGACCCGACCAAGCCGAATACGACCCGCAGTATTTCCGACGCCTAGCCGCCCGCGAGTTATTCCAACGCCAGCTCACCAACCTGATGGCAGCACAGGGTTTGGACGCACTGATGTTCCCGGATGTGCAAGTCGTGCCACCCACCCGCGAGCAGCTCAACACCCGCGTGTGGACCACCCTCACCTACCCCACCAATACGCTCATCGCCGCCCAGAGCTGGCTGCCAGCCCTGAGCGTGCCGGCAGGTTTTGCGCCGGGTAATTTGCCGGTCGGATTAGAATTAATGGGCCGCCCATACGACGAAGCCACGCTGTTCCGCCTAGCCTATGCCTTTGAACAAGCCACCCACCATCGGCGGCCACCCGCGCTCTCACCCAGCGCTGCGGCCAGCGGTGTCAAAGGCGGCAAGAAGCGCGGGTGAGGGTTGCGCGTTAACACGGGCGTGCTGGGGGTTGCCTCGTCTCGAGGTCGCCCCGGCAGTAGGCCCACCAGTCAGCGCGCTGGGTTTTCTTTGCTACAGATTGAGTTGTTGCACCGGTGTCTCATCGGCCCGCAAGGAAGATCTTGCTCGTGCGCTCAAGCGAGCCGCCGGCAGTAGCAGTGCCAAACCGCAACGCCCGACCCACTCGACCAGCGTTGAGCGCGCCAAGATGACGTGGCGCCCGTGCGGCGATTGGTTCGAGGCGATACCGCAGCAGGTGAGCGACGTACTTGCTGATCAACACCCAAGCAATAAGCCCCGCCGCCGCCATGCCGCCATCCATTACGGCCGGCGGAATGGCCACGGCGACGATGCGCTCACGGCAGGCTTATTGCGGACGCCGGTGCCGGGACACAAAAAGCTTCCCCGGCACGACCGCCAGTTGCTCGTGGATGTCTGCGCCGATTGCAAAGTGCGTGTGCTGCAGCGAAACAGTTGGCAGAGATTTCGAGAGAACAGAGTGCAGAAAAGGGGCGAACTGGGCATCACGACGCGCACGCTACTGGCCTTGCCGAACTAGACCAAGCAATGCTCACATAGCGTGCCCAAGCGTATGCCTTGGCGCGCCAAAGCCACCCTAGGCGTTGGTCAGGACAGGCTCGTGTGTGGGCGTATGTAGATACCGTTCACCTCAACCCCGAAAAACCTGAAAACGAGGAGGCCTAAACCATCAAGCAAGCAGCCTAACTTCATCCTCTCAGGCGACAACTACCTTGGCAGCTGCCACCTCGAAGCTTTTCAAACTCCCGCTCGGCGGCCCCTTTGCAAGCGGGCACTCGATCCACATGTCCGCTACCCGATGCCGGCGAGCAACCGGTCGATGAGATCACTGGCCTGGCGCTGCCGGAGCAGCCTAGCCTCGCGGAGTTCAGGCTCCGGCCCTTCACCAAGCTCGAACTTGGCCACCGAAACCGGCCCGTCCTTGCGGTAGCCCTCGGTCGCCTGGTCGCTGGCGAATCGGCGCCTGAGGACATCGAGTCCTTCCCGGATGACCGCAGAATGCGTGCCGGCCAGCGCATGGCCAAAGGCTGCGACGACGGCGCCGAGCCCGTCTGGGGCATGCTCGATGCAATAGACCAGGTCATGGGCGTCCTTGCGCTCGAAGCGCTGATCGAACGCGAAGGCCTTCAGGCAAGTGAAGCTGACGATGTCTGCATGCTTGACGCGTTCGGTGGCCATTCCGTTCTCGCCCAGCAGCTCCGCACGGATCTCGGTGACCTGATGCAGGTCGAAAACGATGGACGAGTGCGGAATGTTGAGCGCCGAGATCGTGCCTTCCGTCGGCAACGGCTGCACCCGGCCCCCGGCGATCTGGGGCGCATCGGCCAAGAGCTCCAGCACCATCAGCGCGCCGTGCTCTGTGCGCGTCTGCCATCGCCACGAAAGCTTCAAACCCTGTTCGTTGACAGCGCGCTCGAACCCCATGCGCTTCAGGTTGTCCTCCAGCGAGTGGTACGCGTCGGTGTCGGCCAGGAGCTGCAGATCGATGACGATGTCGACATCCAGCGTGCCGGCGTGCGCAGGCACGTCGGGTGGACGCTGGGGCACCAGATAGCGCGGCGTCAGACCTCCGACCAGGAAGACCGATTCCGTCCAGGGCCCGAGCCCGCGCAACAGCGTGACGAGGACACGCTCGCAGTCCACAGTGTAGGCATCGCTGTACCCGCCGAAGTGGGAAGGTTTGACCATCAGAAGCCGAGCCTTGTCCGGCGCAGGTGCTCGGCCAACTCCTTGGCACGCCCCTCGCCGCGCACGAGGTCCAGGTAGGTCTGGATCGGGCTGGCCAGCCAGACACCGTCCACCCGCTGCTTGAACAGCAGATCCCCTGGCGACTTGGTGTCGATGACCACCAGATTCGCGCCCTCACTGACGGGGCGGGCGCCCAGCTCACCCAGCGCAGCCTCGGTGGCCGAACCGGCCGGCAAGCGGATGCGAACCTGCGAGACGTTCGACAGAAAAGGGGCGTAGCGCTGGGCAGCCGCTTCGTGGGTGACCGCATAGTTGATCCCATGCGAAGAACACACACCGTCGAGTCCTGTGGCCAGGGCGTCCACCTTCACGGCAGGAACGAAGAACCTGCGCATCGCCTCAGCCGGTTGCTGCCGCAGGCTCGTGGCCCAGGCATCCAGCAGTGCCGCAGGCTGACTCACACGCCGTTGCTTGCCCGGCCCCTGCCCCCGTGAATCCAGCCAGTCGAGTCGTTCCAGTTCGGTCAAGACCATCGACACCGTCGACGGGGATGCCGAGACATCCTCGGCCAGTTCGGTCACACCCAGCCAGTCCTCGCGGCGCATCAGCAGGCCATGCAACACGTGAGCGCGACGCCCGGAAAACAGCGAACGGATGGCCCGGGAGGTCGACTTCGAGGGTGGCTTGTCCACGAAGAAGAGCGCGCCAGGTGCCGGGAGGTACAGGCTGCCCCCGGCGTCGAAATAACCGACCCGCTCCGCTTT
>CAMAXW010000120.1 GCA_945862315.1 Klebsiella pneumoniae | reverse complement strand
GCTGGCATCTTGGATCTAGGCACGACGGCGTCAACGGGTTCTACAACCTTTACCACGGGCGCTAGCGGCACCATCCGGACCACACTGATCACTGGTACGACAGCAGGTACCCTGAATCTAAACGCGGGTGCTGCTGCAGCCACGATTGTGGCGGGGACCAAGATGTACGTTACGGTGCCGACCTCGATTGCCGTAGCGAATGGCGCCACAATTCAAGTGGTTAATGGGGGTGGGGGTGGTAACTTAGTTGCCGATTTGACCACGGGTAACGTCACTACCAATAGCGCGGTGCTGAGTTTTGCTGGTAAGGCTAGCTCAAATGGCACCACTTTCGGTGGCACGGGTGATGACCTTTATCTGGTTGCCACCCGCCTCTCCACCGGCTTTACCGGTGCGGCGGGCATGTCGTCCTCGGCGCCGGCAGCGGGGGCGAGCGCGGCCTTGAACGCCATTGCCTCTTCGGCGACGGCACCCACAGTGGGTTCGGACATGGCGACGGTGGTCAACACCTTTAACGCCATGACCGCGACCCAGCTGGCATCGGACCTGCCCAAGTTGGCGCCGCAGACGAGCGTGGCAACGACGACGGCGGCCATGGGGGCCACCAGCTCAGGCATGAATGTGGTGAGCACGCGTATGGCTTCGGCACGCGGTGATACGGCCGTGTTGGCTGGCGGCAGCAGCGGCGTGTCGGCCGGTGATGTAGCCGGACGCGCGTTCTGGATGCGCGGTCTGAACACCGATAACAAGCAAGGTGCCTATGACGGCTTTAGCGGCTACAAGTCCAGCACCCAGGGCTTTGCCATCGGGGGTGATACATCCCTGGCTGACAAAGACAACCGCGTTGGTGCTGCGCTGACTTACGCTTCGACGGCGGTGGATCAGCAGGACACAGGCTTGGGCAATAAGTCCAAGGTCAAAACCCTGGGTCTTGCGGTCTACGGTTCGCGTGATCTGGGCAAGGGTTATGTCGAGGGTCAGGTGGGCTACGCCCGCCATGACACCGACACCACCCGCGTGGCCGCGCTGAGCCGTACTGCCACCGGTAGCGCCAGCGCCGACCAGTGGACTGCGCGTGTGGGCGGCGGTTATCGCATCGCCATGAGCGGCAAAACGGTGTTCACACCGCTCGCCTCGCTTGACTGGAGCAGCTTTAATCAGGGCGCTTACACCGAAACTGGTGCTAGTGCGCTGAGTCTGGCGGTTAATTCGGTAAGCTCGACGCGCGTCAAGGGTGGCATGGGCTTTCGCGTGAGTGGCGAATCTTCCACCGCTTCGGGCCTGGTGTTCAAGCCTGAGATGCATGCCATGTACAGCCGTGACTTCAAGGACAGTGCGGTGGATCTGACCTCGACCTTTACCGGTGGCGGGTCGTCCTTCGTGACGACAGGCCAGAAGATCAAGGCCGAATCGTACAACCTGGGAACCAGCGTGACCTTCCTGCAAGGCAAGACCGGGCAACTGGCCATGGCCTATGACTACGAAGGTCGTAGTGGGTTCTCGGGTCACACCGTGCAACTGCAGGGTCGCTGGGCGTTCTAAGGCAGCGTAGTTGGCAAGCTTGTGGGGTGGCCCGCTTTAAAAACGGGCCACGCGCAAAAAAGAAACCGCCGTGAGGCGGTTTTTTTTGTCTATCCGGTCTATCGAGAATCAGGCTGGGGCTAATGCCCATGCCTGGCGCTGGCAAGGCATAGGGGTGTTATGTCGCGCTGCGAGCGTGAGCCGCGCGCCGTGTTACCGTTAGCGAGCACCTCCGTTACTCCGTTCAGAAACTAAAAAAGGTGGCAAGGCAATGCCTGTGAGGTTCTTACTGTGGGTGTGCGCTGGCTTCGTTCTGGGCGGCTGCGTGCCCGGCTTGCTGCGCTCGGATGCCGAGCTTGCGCAGGCTATTGCAGAGCCCGCGCGCCTGCAATTGCGCCTGCGCGCGGCCACGCCCTTTGTGCTCACCACGCGCGAGCGCTTTGATAGGCCGGGCGAAGACCTGAACGTGTATCTGGAGGGCGATGGCTTTGCCTGGGCGAGCCGCACCGAGCCCTCGCGGGATCCGACCCCCGACAACCCGCTGGCGCTTGCCCTCGCGGCGCGTGACCCGGCGGCCAACGTGGTGTGGATTGCCCGCCCCTGCCAATACACGCCCCGGCAAGACAATCCGGCCTGCCGCGATTTTTACTGGACGGTGGGCCGATTGGCCCCCGAGGTGGTGCGCGCGGTGGATGTGGCGGTGACGGCGGCCAAGCTTGCGGCCGGCGCAAAGCGCATTCATCTGGTGGGGTATTCGGGCGGCGGCGGTCTTGCCCTGTTGATTGCCGCCGGCCGCAGCGATGTCATCTCGATTCGTACCGTGGCGGGTAATCTGCACCACCAGGCCTTTACCAGCCATCACGGCGTGTCGCCCATGAGCGCATCGCTAGAGCCTGCCGACGTGGCGCCGCGCCTGCGCGCCGTGGCGCAATGGCATTTTGTCGGGGGCGAGGACAAGGTGGTGCCCGCAGGTATTGCACGCGCCTACCTCGCCGCCGCAGGGCCCACGCCTTGTGCGCGCTTGCGCGTGCTGCCCGGCCTGAAGCACCAGGACGGCTGGGTCGACCAGTGGCCCGCGTTGTTGCGCGAGAGCGTCGTTAATATGGACACCCCCGCTTGCGCGCAGGCCACCCCGCTGCGGTGAGGCGCAACACAACAGCTTAGATCGCCCCATCCCCATCGACATCGACATCGATAGCGACAGCGACAGTTACATCCCCAATCAAAATCGTCATCTGCATCTCCAGCTCTTAACCACAGGATTCTGTCATGACCACCTCACCCAACCCCTACGACCTCACCCCTTACCAGAGCTTTGCCTACCCGGAGACGCATCCCAACCGTCTGGCCGTGCTGGCGAGCTTGTTCGGGCGCAGCCCCGCGCCGCTTGCCGGCTGCCGGGTGCTAGAGATCGGTTGTGCCGGTGGCGGTAACCTGTTGCCGATAGCGGCGGCCTTGCCGCAGGCGCAGGTTGTGGGTCTGGATTATTCCCAGGTGCAAATTGATGCGGCCGAGCACGCTGCGCAGGCGCTGGGGCTCACGAACATTCGCTTTGTTTGTGAGGACATGCGCAGCGTCGACGCGACCAGTCTGGGTGAGTTTGATTACGTCATCGCCCACGGTATTTACTCCTGGCTGCCCGCTGACGCGCAGGCGGCCATGCTCACGCTGTGCCGCGACTGCCTGGCCGAAGCTGGTGTTGCTTGCGTCAGCTACAACACGCTGCCCGGATGGCATATGCGCGGCATGGTGCGCGACCTGATGCTGTTTCACGCCGCCTCGTTTGGCGATGGCCCGCCCGATGTGGCGCAGGCCAAGGCCTTGCTCGACTTCATGGCCACGCACGTGCCCGAAGAGAACAACCCCTACGGCCAGTATCTGCGCAGCGAGTTAAAAATGCTGTCGGGACTGAACGCGAGCTATCTTGCGCACGATCACCTCGAAAAACATAACGAGCCCCTGTACTTTCGGGATTTTATTGCGCGCGCCCAGGGCGCCGATCTCGATTATCTGGGCGAGGCGGAGTTCTTCACAATGTTGGGCAGCGACCTTGCCGCGGGCGCCAAGTCGCAACTGAGCGCCGAGATCACGGACATCGTGCGCCTGGAGCAGTATTTTGACTTCATGCGCAACCGCAGCTTTCGCATGAGCTTGCTGGTGCGCCGCGGTAGCCTCGTTGAGCGCAATATCGGGCCCGCGCGCCTGAAGTCTTTGTGGGTATCCAGCACGCTACGTTCGACGCTGCCCCTTAGCGCCGTGGCTGCGATTCCCGCGCTCGCCGAGGCAACGCCCGCCCTCTGCTCCACTACGCCTGTGCGCTTTGAGACGCTTACCGGTCAGCAGTTGACAACGGCTAACCCGGTGACCAAGGCCGCCTTGATGCTGTTGGCGGAGGCCGCCCCGGCCAGTCTGGCCTTCGGGGAATTGCTCAAGGCGGCGCGCGAGCGCTTGCCCGTAACGCATCGCGTCACCATCGCGCTTGAGCAGGATGCGTTCACCTTGGGCGCTGATATGCTCATTGCCTATGGCGCAGGCGCCCTGGTGCAGTTGTACGCCGCCTCTAACCGCGTTGCGCCGGCGACTTTGGTGCGCGATGCCACGGCGGCCTTGGCTGCGCCAGCCTATGCGCGCTGGCAGGCACGCCAGTCAGGCGAACTGACCAATCTGCATCACATGCGGGTGAGTGTGGATGAGCCGTGTCGGCAGACTGTGCTCTTACTCGATGGCAGTCTTGATCGTGCCGGTTTGCACGCGGCGTTTTACCAGCTGATCGTCGCCGGCACGCTGGTCTTGCAAGAGGAGGGCAAAGCCTTTGTGCCGGCCCCGGACGCGCCGGTGGTGGGCCAGGCGCTCGAGGCGGTCCTCAATACGCTCGCGGCCAACGCGTTGATCTGCGCGCCTTAGCGTGGGGCGGGTGGGGTGGGGCGGGGTGGGTTGCCCCGGCTTGGCCGGCAGACACCGTTAGGGAGGCGCTGATCAAGCCCTGCAAATGAGGGCGGCTTGCGATAGCACCTTGATAAGCCCCCCGCGAAAGTGGGGTATAGGCAAGGGGGCTTGCCCCCTTGTTCAGTGAAGCCTTACAAAGTGCCGTGCGGCCGTCACCGGCCGTTTATTTGATCACGATGTCCTTGAGGTTTTTTTCTTCCACGCTGGCGGGCGTCTTTTTGCCCACGGCCTCCATCATGGCCTGACGGTTTTGGTTGGTGCGGGCATCGCGCAGGCCTTTGATGATGGCCTCGCGCACCTCGGTGAGGGGGCGGGTGGTGGCCGCTTTGCGCTCTAGCACCCGAATAATCTGCCAGCCAAAGGGGGTGTTGACCGGGGGGCTCGCAGTGCGCCCCTTCAGAGCGTTCACCGTGGTCCGTATTTGTCCGGTGAGCCGCGCCTCTTCCAACCAGTCGAGCTCGCCGCCACGGTCTTTGCTCGCCTGGTCTTGTGAGTACTGCCCGGCGAGCGCGGCAAAGTCTTCGCCGCGTTGCAGTTTCTGGCTGATCTCCTGCGCAAGGGTGCTGGCGCGCTTGCTGTCCTCGGCGCTGGGTTTCTCAGGCACGCGTATCAAAATCTGGGCGAGGCGTATCTGTGCGGGCACTTGAAATTGCGCCAGATTTTGGTCGTAGGCGGTTTGTATCTCTGCAACGCTCGGGTAAGCGGCGTCCGGTTCGGCGCGCGCAAACACGTAGTTGTCTATGACCGCCTGTTCTTTTGCCCGCTCCATTGCCACCGCGACGTCGGGGCGTTTTTCCCATTCGGCATTGCGCGCTTCGGCCAACATCGTACGGCGCAATAACTCGGACAGGATCAGATTTTTCACCGCCTCCGGTTGGGCCATCAGCGCCTTGCGTGTTTCGACATTTTGCGCCGCCACCAGTTCATTGATTTGGCGTGCCGTGATTTCGATGCTGCCCATGCGGCCGACGACAGGGCTGGAGAAGAAAGCCAACTGCGCCAGCGCCGGTCCGGTGTTGACCAGGCAAGCGAGGCTCATCGCGCCGGCCAGTAGCGCGAAGCGATAGGAAATAGGAG
>CAMAXW010000119.1 GCA_945862315.1 Klebsiella pneumoniae | reverse complement strand
GTGAGCGTGCCGGCGAGAAATCCGCGTTCATCGGCGAGTGGCAGAAAACTACCCGGCGCCTCGAGGGCCGCCTGGGGCCCTAGCCAGAGTGTCTGGGAGGGCAAGAATTCCGCCAATTTGCTGCCGTTGATGCCGCTGGTGAGGGTCACGTTGAGCGTACCGGACGGCGCGCGAATAGCGCCGTCAATGAACACCCGGGTATTGCTGGAGAGCGCGATGGTGGCGCCCGCTTCGGCCTCTATACGGGCACCGGTTCCGATGTTGAGAAAACCAGCGCCCTGTAAAATTTCGTCAGTGAAAATCCCAGTGGGGCTGTCCGCTTTGACCACGGCGGTGAGATCAACCGCGGTTCGATGTTGATCATCCCGCGCACCGACTTGGGTGAAGTCGCGCAAGTCAGCGCCGGTTTTGACGCGGGCCAGATCCGCTGTTGGCAGTAAATTTTCGGCGCGCAGGCGCACCGCGCTCCCGGCGGTAAAATTGATGCCGCCGCCAGCGGAGGTCAGGCTGTAGCGCTTAAAACCACCCTGTGAGAAAAAGGCCGGCTCTAAGTCCAGCCGTGTCAGGCTCGCCACCCCACAAGCGCCGCTGCCGATGCAAAAATCAACGGCCGTCAAGGCCAATGAGCCGCCTTGTTCCAAGCCATAAGCGGAAATTTTGCTGCCTGGATCGAGAATAAATGGCGCCACCAGTTCGGAGGCGCGCTGGTCGGAACGCACGCCCACAGCAATCGCGCCGCCGGCACCGGCGGTCAATTGACGTTTGGCGCTGAGATAACCCCCACCGTCTGCGCGCAACACACTGCCAGCTTGCAGCGCCACACCCCCTTCGTTCACCACCCGCCCCAACGCTGACAAGGTGATCGCACCCGCGTGCGGCAGAATCGGCGAGCGACCATCGGGTGGCGTGGTATTGAGCAGCGCAAGGTCGTTAGTCCACAAGCCGCTCACATCCACCACGCCGCCGCTGGCCAGCCGAATACCCCCGGTGCTAGGTGCTACACCCGGTGATTCAAAGGTGTCGCGGGCCAGCATATTGACGGTGCCACCCGGTGCCAGCAGGGTGCCGGCCAGCTCAATCGAGCCGGCCTCAAAGCTCACGCGGCCTCCGCCGCCAAGATTCAAGACCGCCCCCGCCGCGAGCGTGATTCGGCCTTCGCTAAACAGCCTGAGTTCGCCCAGTTGTCCCGGGCCAAACCAATCCGTGGCAAGGTTGACTTGCCTCGGCAGGTCTTGGAGTGCGGTGTTTTCTAGATCAAAGTTGGCCGGCAAGGCGGCACCTAGCCCGGCGGCGATGCGGGTATCGGGCGTGATGAACTGGGGATCAGCCAGCGTGCTGTCTTGCACCCCCAAACTCAACGCGCCGGCCCGTGGACGCTGGTCGTAAGGCCGGGCCAAGGGTGCGCCCAGTAAAAAATTGGTCTGGGTGCGTTGATGGACGCCGGTGGTATAAGCCCCCAGAAACTGGCCGCCGAGTTCTAGGCGTGGCGCGATGAGTTCAATCGTGCCAGCGTCTTTTCCCTCGAAATAGCCCGCCCGGCGGTAGGTGTTTGAGGCGGTTTCGAAGACTCGCCAAGTTTCCGTGGCGGCCTTCTCAATTTTTCGGCCGCCGGTCTGGGTTCGCACCGCATGCGTACGCTCAACCTGCCCAAAAATACCGTCGTAGGAGACGCTGGGATCGGCGAGTCCGATGTCCACCACGCGGCCCTCACGAATGAGTTGGGTAGTGTGTTGGCTGCTCGCCGGGACCTCAACACGGCCACCCGAGACATCGATGATCGAGCCGGTTTCCAGCAGCACCGCCCCTTGTGCGGCAAGACTGACCGTGCCGCCCAAACTGTTGCGCTCAAGATTATTCCGCTGCAGATAGGCGCTGGCGGCGCCCGTGAGATCTGCCAGCGGCGTGCCCACCCAAGGCGTGCCATCGGCGAGCGTGCCACGTTGACGCAAGTCAACCGTGACGGTCTGACCACGCAGCAAACCGTCGCGCTGCACCGGGCGGTCTTTGAGTTCAACCCCCAGCAGTTCTACGGTCAAAAAATCGCGATCGGCAGCCGCCACCGAGTTGGCACCAGAAACATCAATTCGGCTTTGCGCGCGCATCACGATGCGACTTTGCGAGGCGGGTGCCGTGGCGACCACCGAGGCGTTCTCATCGCCCGCGTCATTGGCGCGAATTTTGATATCTCCCCCATGCGCTTGCAGCAGCGCGCCGCCTTCCATGATCACGCGTGCACCCACGGCCAACGCCTGTCCGGGCAGGGTTGCGCTGGCGTCGGTTGCGGTGACTGCCACTAATTTACCCGCGGCGTCGGGGATGAGTGTTTCTTCAGGATTGACGGCCGTGACGCTGTCGGCACCCAGCCGCAGCGTGCCGCCCTCCACCGGTAGCAGCGTGGCGCTGCCGGCATTGGCCTGGGAGTTACGCGCCAGCAAACGCACCGTGCCATTGGCGCGCACCGCCGAATTAGCACTGACACGTCCGAGCTGATTAACCGATAGACCAACGAGCGTGGCTGTGCCGCGGTCCGCAATCACCTGGCCGAGAAGCTTGGAGGGATCTTTTTGCCCCGCGTTGGTGTCCGCGCCGTTGGTTAGAATGCCGCCTTTACCCACCTCTACCAGTAGTCCGCCGCCCTGCCCGGCGCCTGGCTGACGAATATAGACTTCGCTGCCCGCGGCCAGCGCCACCTGCCCATCCTTGGCGGTAATCACCCCTTGGTTGCTGACCTTGGGCGCCAAGAGAAAAATGCGGCCGCTGGCGGCATTGGTCGTGAGCCGGGCATTGGCGTCAACCGTCACGGCGCCGGCCAGTGCGATGCCGTTAGCATCCAGGGGGCCTTCAAAAGATTTGCCATCGAAACCCAGCGCGTTAGGTGGCGCGATGCCGTTTTGCAGCGCGGCTTGCGTGGGACTGAGCGAGGAGGCGATGAGCCCTCGGACGTCAACCCGGGCGCCATCGCCAAACACCACCCCGTTCTGATTGATTAACCAAACCTCGCCGTTGGCCGTGAGATTGCCGCGAATATTGGATGGGTCACTTTGGTGAATAAGGTTGATCGCCAGGGCCGAGGCGCTGGGTTGATCGAAGGTGACGGTATGGCCCTGGGCAATATTGAAACTGTCCCAGTTGAGCGTTACCCGGGGGGTGGTTTGTTGAATAGTCAAGCTGGTGGCGTTAGCGGCGGAGCGGATCCCGGCCCGCCCGGAAACCACAAAAACACTGCTGGGCACGGGTAATGTCGCGGCCGCCTGGAGTAGCGGCGGTAGCGTGCAACCCAGCACCAAACCCCAGGCACCGAGTGTGGCCGGATGCTTTAAAAACACGCGCCGTGGGGGTTGTTTACCGGTAAACATCAGCGCGACACCCCAAGGTAATTTAGATGGCAGGAATCAGCTTTATCTGCAGCGCCGCGCCGTGGTGCCGCGGCCCAAAAAAAAGCCCCAGCACAGGGCTGGGGCGAAATTTAGACTGACCTTGTTACAAGCACATGACTGTCATCCGGCGCGGGCGCATTGCCCGCACCGGATGCCCAGCAGGATTTACTGACTGCTTGCCTGCGAATCCAGCACGGTGACGGGTGCCAGACACGCGTTAACCGCCCCAGAGGCACCGCGGGTCGACAGCGCAATCGGCTTAGCGTAGACGTCATGCGCTAAGACCGGCGCGACGGACGCCGCGCTGATGGCCACATAAGGCGCTACCGGCGCATCTGCCGCGTTGTCCACCGCATTGCCCAGCAGACCACCGCGGCCGTAGGTTTGTGTAAATGCAACGTTGAGGTCGTTGACCACATTCGGCAGACCGAGCTTGGCGCCAATGGCGTCGGCAACGGCTTTCTTAGCAACACTCAGTGCCGCCAGCGTATTCACCGTCGCGTTCCGGTACTGCAACGTGCTCTCATAGAACAGGTCGTAGCTGCCCTTCACGGCATTGAGCACCGTTGGGGCAGCGCCATTCACCTTGATGAAGCGCCATTTTCCAGCGCCGGTGGTGGAATCTGTGACACCCGTGACATCGACGACCAATTCCGAAGACAACACACCGAGGGCACCGCGCCCGGCGGTGTCGTGAGTCTTCAGGTTGGTGGGAATGGTGGAACCGCTGGAGTTCTGCACCACGGTAGCGCTGGTCGTGAGGAAACTCTGTGCACCGTCTAGGCAGCCTTCGGCGGTGAAGTAAATTTCAAAGGCTTTTTGGGTGCCCGAGGACGACACCCGACGTTCCAAGTAGATCTGGGTGTCCACTAGGGCCGTGGAGTAGTCAGGTGTGGTCGCCGTGGCGACGTTCAATCCATCCGTATGCGAGCTGGTCAACTGCGCCCAATCGCCGATATTCCCGGTGTAAAGCCCCTGCAGTTGCGCGCGGCTTAAAGACGGCATGCAAGCGTCCAAGTTAGCGTTAGACGCCGCGTTGGTGATGTTGCCATAGGAGGCGTTATTGGGGTTGCAGACATTGGTGGTCGCAAATTCGACCGCTTGCAGTCGCTCGTAAATTCCGCGGGTAACCGGCACCCCGAAAATCACGCCGGAAATACCCTTGACTGTCAGCGCGGCCATTTCGCTGTTTTTAAGATCGGGGTTAAAGATTTTCTTGAAGATATTCGGCTCTTCATCCGAAATTCCCACGTCAGCCCCGGTGGCGCTTGCCACAGTCAACGAGCTCGAGATGCCTTTGTGCATCGTGAAGCCAGAGAAATTTCCGGAAGCCGCTTGTGCAACGCCCGCCGCCGCCACCACCGTGGCATTGGTCGGATTTAAAAAATTCGAGTTAATGCTGGTGCCGTCATCCAAAGCCACCGTACCAGCCTTGATTAAGCCGCCCACGCCGGTCCCCGAACCGCCGCCAGAACGCTTGATGATAGCCAGACGTTTAGTGCCGGCTGCAAATCCAGAGTCCGCACCAGCGGTGCAGAAATAAATGGTGTCATTGCCCGGCGTGGTGTCACTGGTACCACTGGTGTACACATCTAAGGTGTTAGCCGCGCAGATTTCAGCGCCACCGGCTGCAGTCAGACGCAGCAGCTGCATCAGGCCTTTGTCGTGAGCTGAGGACCCGGAGATCCGGAGCGTTAACTGATTAGCAGTATCCGCTTCGTTGAACGTACTAAGCGAAATGGCCGAAACGTTACCCGCACAGGCCATTGCCACAGCAACCGCGAGGGTCTTGGATAGGTATTGATTATTCACTGACTAACTCCAAAAAATTTTGAACTCATTAACATGATTGGCTCGACCTAATCGGTGTAGCGCTAGGCCGGCGAAAAAAACCTTAAGCGCGGCGACGGATACCCGTCAGTGCCACGAGCGCTGATCCCAACATCCAAATGGCAGCGGGAACTGGCACCGCGGACGGCGCATACACCAGCTGGTTGCTACCCAAATCTAACTGCCAGTTGCTGAGCTGGGTTTTTGTGGGTTTGGCGACGCCGGAGGTTGACGTTCCCGTATCCAGCAACCAAGCCGCTAATTGGGCGCCGTTGGTCAACGCCGAAGTGTTGGCCGGCCCGTTGTTGCCCCAGTTGAACGACCAAGAACTTTGACCCGCGTACTGCTGATCAGAGGTTGAACTGGTTTGAATAGTGACACCGGCAACGGCGGTGCCGTCGTCAGCGGTATTCAAAAAATTGCCCAGCGCCAGCGCTGAATTTTTGGTCCCCGAATTGGTGGTCGGAAAAGACGCAGCGGTAAAATTGGTGTCCGCCGAGGTGATAATTCGATACCCCCTGAATGTCCCAGGGCTCACCGTATCTGCCGCGACCACGCCCCAGACTGGGTCAGTAATCGAGCTTGCAAACTGCGCGCTCAGACCGGCCAGTGAAAACGACTGCGTGGTAGTGGGGGCAGC
>CAMAXW010000118.1 GCA_945862315.1 Klebsiella pneumoniae | reverse complement strand
GCTGCTTGCGATAAAAATCCTGCCCCTGCGGGCGGGCCTGGGGCCGCTCCCGCCGGACCACCGCCGGTTACTGCGGCGGCCGCCATTGAACGCGACATCATCGAAACAGATGAATTTGCCGGTCGCTTCGAAGCCACCCAGCGCGTGGATTTGCGGGTCCGAGTTGGCGGCTATCTGAAGGCTATTTATTTCACCCCTGGCGCGGAAGTCGCGGCGGGCGACCCCTTGTTTCTGATCGACCCCGCGCCGTTTGTGGCCCGGGTGGCGGAAGCTGAGGCCGCCGCCGGCGAGACTGCCGCGCAGTTGGCGTTGGCGCAAATTGAACTCGCTCGGCAGCGCAAAATGCTCCCCGATCGGGCGACTTCTCGACGCGAATTCGACGCCGCCGCGGCCGCGGTTGCGCGGCTCGATGCGGCCACTCGGGTGGCCGCTGCCCGGGTTGAGCTGGCCCGGGTTGATTTGTCCTACACCCGCATCGTCGCACCCGTGGCCGGGCGGATGGGTAAGGACGAAGTCACCATTGGTAATTTAGTCCGCGGGGACGCGCCAGATTCTCCGGTGCTCTCAACGTTGCTGGCGTTGGATCCGATTTATGTGAGTTTTGAGGCAGACGAGCGCACCTACCTTAAATATATTCGCGCTGGGCGCGCGACCAGCTTGAGCGTCCAAGTGGGACTCGCCAACGAAGTGGGCGCACCGCACGCCGCAAAGGTGGTGTTTATCGACAACCAGCTCGACGTCGCCAGCGGCACGGTGCGCCTGCGCGCGGAACTACCCAACCCCGATCGGCGCTTTACGCCCGGCTTGTTTGCGCGCGTGTTGCTGGCCAGCAGCAGCGGCGCGCGGCGCGCGGTGATGGTCTTGGACGGTGCGATTGGCACGGATCAGACCAAACGCTACGTTTTGGTGTTGGATGCGGCCAATAAAGCACAGTACCGGGAGGTCCAGTTGGGCCGCGCCTTTGAGGGGCTGCGGGTGATCGAAAGCGGACTGGCCGCCGGCGAAAAAATTGTCATCAACGGCTTGCAGCGCGTGCGCCCCGGCGCTGAGGTGACGCCCGAACTGGTCAGCATGGCCCCGGTACCCACGCCCGCCCCGGACGCCGCGACTCCGGAAGCAACGGCACTCACGCCCGCACCGGTCGCCGCTACCCCGGACGCCCCGGCACTCACACCAGCGCCGGTCGCGGCCACCCCGGACGCCCCGGCACTCACGCCCGCACCAGTCGCGGCTACCCCGGACGCCCCGGCACTCACGCCCGCACCGGTCGCCGCTACCCCGGACGCACCGGCACTCACGCCAGCACCAGTCGCGGCCACCCCGGACGCGCCGGCACTCACGCCAGCGCCGGTCGCGGCCACCCCGGACGCGCCGGCGGCGTCTCCCGTCGTTGGCTACTCCAGTGAGTGGTTACTCAAACAAGCACCCTCTAGCTGGGCGCTGCAGTTAATCGGGGTCACCACGCGATCGGCGGCTGAAAAATTTCTCACCCGTCACGGACTCGCCCAACAGGCCGCTGTGCTGAAGACCGAGCGCAACGGCCAAACTTGGTATGTATTGCTCTACGGACACTATCCCACGCAAGCCGGCGCGCAGACCGCCGCCGCCGCTTTGCCGGCGGCATTGCGTGGCAGCACCCAGCCTTGGCCGCGTTCGGTGCGGTCGCTGGTGGCGTTGGCGCGTTGATTTGTCCATGCCACCGCGTTTTGCTGCGCCTCAACTAACATGAATTTGTCACGGACTTTTATTGACCGGCCCGTGTTCGCGGCGGTGCTGTCGATCGCCATTTTCGTCGCCGGGCTGATCGCCATCCCACTCCTGCCGGTATCGGAATATCCCGACGTCGTGCCACCCTCGATCGTCGTCACGGCCAACTACCCGGGTGCCAATCCGAAGGTGATTGCGGAGACGGTTGCAGCGCCGCTGGAAGAACAGATTAACGGCGTTGAAGACATGCTCTATATGTCTTCACAGGCGACGACCGACGGGATGTTGAATCTCACGGTGACCTTCAAAATAGGGACTAACCCTGATCTTGCCGAAACCCAGGTACAAAACCGTGTGCAGCGCGCGTTGCCGCGGCTGCCCCCGGAGGTCCGGCAGATTGGCGTGGTCACCCAAAAGCAATCACCCAACCTCACCATGGTGGTGCATTTACTGTCCACCGACAGCCAGTACGACGAGCTCTACCTGCGCAACTACGCCGTGCTGAATCTCCGCGACAAGCTGCGGCGCATCGAGGGCATGGGCGAGGTGATGGTGTTTGGTGCCGGCGACTACGCCATGCGCATTTGGCTCGACCCGCAAAAGCTCGCCGCCCGCGAACTCACCGCTAGCGATGTCGTCATCGCCATCCGTGAACAAAATCAACAAGTGGCCGCCGGCCTGATTGGCGGGTCGCCCGCGCCAACCGAGATCCAGTTTCAGTTACCCGTCAACACGCAAGGCCGGCTGACCACCGAGGCGGAGTTTGGCGCGATTATTTTGAAAACCTCCGCCCGCGGTGGGGTGTTGCGGCTGCGGGATGTGGCGCGCATCGAACTCGCCGCGAGCGACTACTCGCTGCGCAGTCGGCTAGACGATAAACCGGCGATTGCCCTCGTGGCGTTCCAAGCGCCGTTATCGAACGCCATCGCGCTCTCCAACTCGGTGCGTGCGGCGATGGAGGGTGCTAAAAAAGACTTCCCGCAGGGGGTCGAGTACAAAATTGTTTACGACCCCACGCGCTTTGTGCAGAAGTCGATCCGGGCGGTGATCACCACTTTGGTCGAAGCCGTGCTGCTCGTCGCGCTGGTGGTGATTGTTTTCTTAAAGACTTGGCGCGCGTCGATTATTCCGCTGGCCGCCGTGCCGGTCTCCGTCATTGGCACTTTTGGTGTGATGCTGGTGGCCGGATTTTCCATCAACACGCTCACGCTGTTTGGTCTGGTGCTGTCGATCGGCATCGTGGTCGACGACGCCATCGTGGTGGTGGAGAACGTGGAGCGCAACATCGCCTTGGGTCTGGCACCCAAAGCGGCCAGCTACCGGGCGATGGAGGAGGTCAGCGGACCGATCATCGCCATCGCGCTCACGCTGTGCGCGGTATTTGTGCCCATCGCCTTCATCAGCGGTTTGACCGGCCAGTTCTACCGCCAGTTTTCCTTGACCATTGCGATCTCCGCGGTGATCTCCGCCATCAATTCACTCACGCTGTCGCCCGCGCTGGCGGCGCTCTTATTGCGCGGTCACGATGAACCCAAAGACGCGCTCACCAAAATAATGGACCGAGTTTTTGGCTGGTTTTTCCGTGGTTTTGATTACTTGTTCCATCTCACCGCCCGGGGCTACGCGTGGGTTATCGCGCGCTTCATGCGGATTAAAGCGCTGCTGGTGGTCATCTACATTGGCTTGCTTTGGCTAACTTGGCACGCCTTTTTATTGGTGCCCGGTGGCTTTATCCCCAGCCCCGACAAGCAATACCTGATTGGCTTTGCGCAACTGCCGGACGGTGCTTCGCTCGAGCGCACGGATGAAATTGTCCGGCAGATGACGGACATCGCGCGCAAGACCCCGGGGGTATCGAATGTGGTCGGTTTCCCGGGGCTGTCGATCAATGGTTTTGTGAATGCTTCTAACGCCGCCCTCGTGTTTCTCAATCTCGATGAGTTTGAGGATCGGCGTACGCCCGAGCTTTCCGCCACGGCCATTGCCGGCAAGCTCAACCAAGAGTTTGGGGCCATTCAGGGCGCTTTTATCGCGTTTTTTACGCCGCCACCCGTGGACGGACTGGGTGCTATCGGTGGCTTTAAGCTGCAGTTGGAGGACCAGGCGGGCTTGGGCGATGAGGTCCTGTATAGCTCACTGCAGGCGGTGCTCATGCGGGCGTGGCAAACCCCGCAGTTGGTGGGGATATTCTCGAGCTATCAGATCAATGTGCCGCAACTCAATGCCAACATCGATCGTGAGAAGGCTAAGCAGATGGGGATTAACCTCAACGATTTGTTTGCCACGCTGCAGGTGTATTTGGGGTCGTTGTACGTCAACGACTTCAACCGTTTCGGCAAAACCTACCGGGTCGTGGTGCAGGCTGACGCCGCTCAGCGCGCCAGTCTGGAGGACATCGCCCGGCTCAAGACCCGCAATGAGCGCGGCGAGATGGTGCCGCTGGGCGCGCTGCTCGACGTCCAACACGCTTTTGGGCCGGATCGCGCCATTCGCTACAACGCTTTTCCTTCCGCCGACATTAACGGTGCCCCGGCGCCCGGGGTCAGCTCCGGGCAGGCACGGGCTATCCTCGAGAAAATCCTCGACGAAACCCTGCCGCGCGGCATTGCCTATGAATGGACCGAGCTGACCTATCAAGAAATACTCACCGGCGACACCGCCTTGCTGGTGTACCCGTTGTGCGCGCTGCTGGTGATGTTGGTACTGGCCGCGCTCTATGAGAGTTTTCGCTTGCCGCTGGCGATTATTTTAATCGTGCCCCTGTGTATGCTT
The DNA here is from genome assembly GCA_945862315.1 of Klebsiella pneumoniae. Taxonomy (GTDB): domain Bacteria; phylum Pseudomonadota; class Gammaproteobacteria. The sequence continues at coordinate 1,865 of CAMAXW010000118.1, read as the reverse complement.
TTTGCCATCGGCGGAGTGCTCTACACCGGTGGCGACCGCAATATTTTTACCCAAATCGCCATGTTCGTCTTGATGGGATTGGCCTGTAAAAATGCCATCCTGATTGTCGAATTTGCCCGCGATCGGGAAATTCATGAGCCGGGCATTGGCCCGGTGAAGGCGGCCCTCGAAGCTTGTCGGCTGCGCCTGCGCCCCATCCTGATGACCTCCATTGCGTTCATCATGGGCGTTCTGCCGTTAGTGCTGTCCTCGGGGGCCGGGGCCGAGATGCGTCACGCGATGGGCGTGGCCGTCTTCTCCGGCATGCTGGGGGTGACGTTATTTGGCCTGTTCCTGACCCCGGTGTTCTACGTGTTGCTGGCTAAACGGCCCAGCGCGCCGCCCATCACGGCGTCGACGGAGCCGGGTGTATGAAACTGGCTTGGTGTCCGGTGTTGCTCGCGCTCGGTGCCTGCTCGCTAGCCCCGCCGCTAGAGCGTCCCGCCAGCGGGGTGCCCGAGGCATGGAAAGAAGCAAGCCCGGCCATTGAAGGTCAGTGGACGCCGGCTCTGCCAGCGGATGCACTGTCGCGCGGCGCGTGGTGGGAAGTTTTCGCCGACCCGGCGCTCAGCGTGCTGATGCGTGATGCCACCAGCGCCAATCTCGATCTCGCGGCGGCGGCCGCCCGCGTTGAGCAAAGCCGGACACTGGTAAAAACCGCCGCTGCGGCCCAACTCCCACGCGTCGATTTTGGCGCGGGGGCCGCTGCTAGCAAGCCCGCCAACGTGGGTCCGGGCTTGGGCACTGGCCCGGATTTGGCCGCTTATGAAAAATACACCTTCGGCGCGGCCCTGAGTTATGAGTTGGACCTTTTTGGTCGGGTGCGCGATAACGTGCGCGCGGCGGATGCCGATCTTAGCGGGCAGCAAGCGCTCTATCAGTCCTTCGTGCTCGCCCTGCAGGCCGAAGTGGCGCGCACGTATTTCCTCATTCGTGCGACCGACGCGGAACTGGTGGTGTTGCGCACCACGCTGCAACTGCGCCGCGACACCCTGACGCTGGATGCCCGGCGGGTGTTGGCTGGTGAAGTGAGCGAGGTCGATCTGGCGCGCGCTGAAGCCGAACTGCAGGGGGTGCGCACGGAGCTCATCGGCGTGGAGCGCGCGCGCGCGCAGTACGAACACGCGCTGGCTATTTTACTGGCGCGCGCGCCGGCAACGTTTGCGCTGGCGCCCGCACCGCTCGCCGCCATGCCCCCGCGAGTGCCGCCGGGTTTACCTTCTACTTTGCTGGAGCGGCGCCCCGACATCGCCGCCGCCGAGCGCCGGCTAGAAGCGGCGAATGCGCGCATTGGGGTGGCCAAAGCGGCGTTTTATCCGTTGCTAAATCTCACCGCCGATGCCTCTTTTGTGGCGAACGACATTGGCAAACTCTTTGCCTGGTCGGCTCGCACGTGGGCGTTAGGACCGTTGGCCGGGCTGTTACTGGTGCAGCCTATTTTTGATGGTGGACGCAACGCCGCCAATCTGGAGCGCGCCGAAGCGGCGCTAACCGAAGAAACCGCGCTTTATCGGCAGCAAATATTGCGCGCCGTGCGCGAAGTAGAAGACGCGCTGGTGGCGCTGCGCACGCTGGCGGAGCAGCACGACACCGTGGCCAACACGCTGGCTGCCACCACCCGTGCGCAACAACTGGCCCAGCAGCGCTTTGATGCTGGGGAGACTGGTTATCTAGAGGTGCTCGACGCCCAGCGTCAGGTCCTGTTGGCGGAACGCCAGACCCAGCAGATCAGCGGTGAGCGGCAACTCGCCACGGTGGCGCTAATCCGCGCTTTGGGCGGTGGTTGGTAGGGATTTCGCGGTGCTGGCGCCACTCGCGCCGGCGAG
>CAMAXW010000117.1 GCA_945862315.1 Klebsiella pneumoniae | reverse complement strand
TTTGTGGGCAGTCGCAGCGGCGAGGTGTACGCGCTCGACGCGAAAACCGGTTGCACCTACTGGACCTTCCACGCTAATGCCGCGGTAAAAGGTCCGATGCTAGTGGGCAGCGTGCCAGGTAGCGCCGCGCCGTATCTCTTTTTTGGTGACCTCAGCGGACGGGCCTACGCGGTAGACGGTGCCAGTGGTCAGCAAGTTTGGGTGCGTGTGGCCGACGAACATCCCACCGCGCGGCTTACTGGCGGTTTCCAGCTAGTGGATGGCACGCTCTATGTGCCGGTGTCTTCGCTGGAAGAAGGCGCGGCCGCTGATCCCAACTATAAGTGCTGCACTTTCCGCGGCTCGCTCATGGCGCTGGACGCGGCCACCGGCGCGGTGCGCTGGAAAAAATACGTCATTGATCAGGCCGCAACCCTCGAGCACAAGACCGCCGATGGTCGCATCACCGTCGGCCCGAGTGGTGGTGCCGTTTGGTCGGCGCCGACCATCGATGCCAAACTTGGCCGGATCTATGTTGCCACCGGCGACAACTACAGCCAGCCAGCCACCCTTACTAGCGATGCGCTGCTGGGCCTGTCAATGCAGGATGGCGCACAGGCATGGGCCTATCAGGGACTACCGGGCGATGCTTGGAACGCGGCTTGCAGCCTGCCTGATAAGGCCAATTGTCCGCAGGAGGAAGGCCCCGATCACGATATGGGTTCCTCGGCTATTCTCATCGAGATGGCTGACGGTAAGCGTGCCCTACTGGCAGGCCAGAAAACCGGCGTGATGCACGCGCTAGATCCAGACCACAACGGCAAAGTGTTGTGGAAGACCCGGGTCGCGAAGGGCGGTATTTTGGGCGGTATCGAATGGGGATCGGCCTCGGACGGCAAGGCCGTGTATGTAGCGGTATCCGATGCGCGTTGGGACAAAGGCCAATTTTTCGGCGCAAAAGTGACTATTGATCCCACCAAAGGCGGCGGTTTGTTCGCGCTTAATGTGAATGACGGCAAAGTGATTTGGCAGGCGCCGCCGGTTTCCTGTGTTGGCCGCGAACGTTGTAGCCCGGCACAAACTGCTGCGGTGACAGTCATCCCCGGGGTCGTATTTTCCGGTTCGATGAGCGGGGTCATGCGGGCGTTTGATACCGACACGGGCAAAGTTATCTGGGAATACGACACCGTGCGGGACTATCAAGCCGTCAATGGTGCATTAGCCCATGGCGGTGCCATCGACCAATCGGGCGTGGTGGTCGTCGATGGCTGGGTGTACATGAATTCCGGTTACGCCAACTGGGGCGCTTTGCCGGGTAACGTGTTGTTGGCCTTCAAGGCCAAACCTTAAGAGGTTCGCAGCACCGTGCGCGGCCCGGCTGTGGGCGCGCACGGTGGTTCACAGCGGCTTGCGCTGCCCGTGGTTTAGCAAAGCTGTGGCGGCCCGCGGCGTGCCTCCGGTATCCTCGGCATCCCGCTGCGGTTGGCGCAGTCTCTAGTAAGGATCACCATGGCCGCCCTGCGTATTAGCGTCGACCCTATTGAGAACAACTGCGCCGAACGCGAAATCATCGAGGGCAAACTTGCGCTCGACGATAAAGATATTCTGGAACTGGGTTGTGGGCGCGCCGACCTCACCCGTCTCATCGCCCGCGGTGGTCCGCGTCGCCGGGTGCTCGCCCTAGAGGTGGACGAAATCCAGCATGCGAAAAATTTAACGCTCACTGATCTGCCCAACGTTGAATTTAAACTGGCCGGTGCGCAGGCTATTCCGGTCGCGACGGCCAGCATAGACGTGGTGTTCATGTTTAAGTCTCTCCATCACGTGCCGCTCGATGTGATGGAAACCGCTCTGCACGAAGTGGCCCGCGTGCTCCGCCCGGGTGGTTATGCCTATTTGTCAGAGCCCATTTTTGCGGGCGCCTTCAACGATATTTTGAAAATCTTCCACAACGAGCAGCGGGTGCGCGCGGCGGCCTTCGCGGCCATTACGGCCGTGGTGGCGAGTGGCGCATTAGAATCTGCCGAGCAGATTTTTTTTAACGCGCCGCTACATTTCCCTAATTTTGAGGCTTTTGATCGCCAAGTCATCGGCGTCACCCATACCCGGCATGTACTGACGCCGGCAACTTACGCCGAAGTTCGCGCGAGTTTTGCGCAGCACATGGGTACCGAAGGTGTTCGTTTTCCCCAACCCCTACGGGTCGATTTGCTGCGTAAGCCGGTTTGATTTGGCGCGCCGGTGTTGCGCTATGCGCGCTGCTGTGGCTCAGCCTAGCGCATAGCGAGGAGTGGATCACCGCGCGGGTGGTGGCGGTAACGGACGGCGACACAGCCGTTGTGGAGACCCGCCAGAAGAAAATTATCCGCGTGCGTTTTTATGGGGTCGATGCGCCCGAAACAGCGAACCGAAAATGGCCCGCACAGCCTTACAGCGAGGCGGCGAAGCGCTATATGGGTGAGCAAATAAACGCCCGTACGGTGCGTATTCGGCTGACCGGCGCGCGGACTTATGGGCGTGAGGTCGGGGAGATTTTTATCCAAAATCGCTCGACTAGCCGTGCCCTGGTACAGGTAGGGTTGGGGTGGTGGAATCGCAAATACGCGCCCCACGACGACGAACTGGCACGTTTGCAAAAAGCGGCCCAGGTGGCGCATCGTGGGTTGTGGGCCGATGCCGATCCGGTGCCGCCTTGGCGCTATCGTGCACGCTATCGGCCTCACAAGGCGCACTAGTCGTAGCTGCTAGGGGTTTAAAGTTTTAAAGTGACGGCGCACACGCTTGCGTTTTTTTTACTGGAGCTTTTATGAGATTTTTATCCTTCGCGAAGGCAGGTGTGGCGCTCGCCATTGCGATCAGTTTGAATGGTTGCTCGGAAGATCAACAAAATAAAATTTCGCGAATGGGCGTGAGCTGGCTCGAAGGTAACTATCGCGTCACGTTCGCGACCGGCAATCACCTAAAGTCTTGGGACATCCGCGATGGCAAAGTCACCAGCGAACCAAGCAAGGGTTATTACTATTTCTGGACCGAGGTCGAGGGTAAAAAACGCTACGTGCAGGTGCCAATGGAATACACCTATATCGAGGAAATGCCGTAACGCCGGTCTATTTCAGGGCACGACGTCGGTAATGTTCACGCGGATGTGGACGTCCGGTCCCACGCTGAGACCGGCGATTTTTCCTTGCAGATCGCCACTGGCCGCCACGGGTTGTCCCGCTTGAGAAATGCGCGCCACGACGTCCACCACGCTGGCTGAACTCAGGCGCGCTGCGGGCGACATCGCCAAGCTGTCGTCGAGCACCACGGTGACTGGAAAATTGGCCGCAGGCAGGCGTTTGACGGCCAGCGGCATGGGCATCCCGGCGACTTGTTTGGCCAGCACAAAAAGCACGGCGTTTGGCCCAATCCGACCCGCGATCGCCGCATCCAACTGTACCTCCACCGTGAGGCGCGGACTGGCCGCAGCCGCGGTGGAATTAGCCGGGGCAGAATTAGCAGTGCCGGAATTAGTCGCGGCGGAATTAGCCGCAGTCGGCAACTCTGCGGCGAGAGCCGCGATTTGCTCATCTAGGTCGGTGGTGGGTTGATCCGCAGCCAAGCTCGCTACGCGGGCCCGTTGCAGGTACGCCAATGCCTGCGCACCGTTCCCGGCTTCCCTGGCAGCTAAACCCGCCAACCACAGCGCGGTGGGATGTTCTGGCGCGGCCTGCAGCGCGCGTTGGATCAACGCCGCAGGGGGGCCGGTCAGCTGTCCACCATTGATCATTGCGAGGGTGTCGGCGTACTGCACCAAGACGGCGGGGTCTTCGCCCACCATTTTCAACACGGCTGCGTATTGTTCCACGGCGTCGGGATAGCGTTCAGTGGAGACATACAGGCGGGCTAACCACAGGCGCGGTTCGGGATCTTGGGGTGCTAGCACAATTCTTTGTTGGAGTTGCGCCGTCATTTCGCTAATGGATGGCCGGGTGCCCGCACTGGCCGCGATAGGCGCCGCCCCGGTGGTCAGTTCCGGCATGCCCAGCCGCAGATAAACCGGCACGGCCACTACGCTGACGATGACAGCCAGCGCGCCGAGCGCGAGCAGCCGGCCTTGAGAACGCTGCGGGTGCTGGGCTTGCGAGGGTACTTCGCGCAGCGCATTGCGGGCGAGTTCCGTCTCGATCGCCGTGCGCGCCTCGGCGCTAAGGCTGCCTTGGGCAAAATCCTGCAGTAGTTCCGCATGGCGTGCGCCGTAGATCTGAGCTGCCGTCTCGGCAGGTGCTGCGCGCAGTCGCGCACCACTGAGTGCGATATAGGTGACGACGCACAGGAGCAGCGTGGCGATGATCCACCACAGCGTCATGGTGGCGTGCTGTCGCGTTGGGTCAAAGCCAACATGGCGGCCACTTCGGCCTCACTGGGCGCTTGGGCCTCGGCTCTGCGGCCAATGCGCCACCACACCCAACCGGCCAGCCCGAGCAACAGCGCCGGACCAAACCACAACAAGCCAGTGAGCGGTGAGACCGGCGGGCGGTATAAGACAAACTTACCGTAACGGGCAACCAAGAAATCAACGATTTCCTGATCGCTGCGGCCGGTGTTCAATAAACGATAGACCTCATTGCGCAGGTCTTGCGCTAGGTCCGCGTGGGAATCGGCCAAGGACTGATTTTGGCAAACCAGACAGCGCAACTCCGTCGCCAGTTGCTGGTACCTGGCGGCGAGCGTTGCGTCTGCGAACTGGAACGGCGTATCCGCCGCGGCGGCGCCTAAGGCCACGCTCCACAGCAAGAATACGCCCAGCACGGTTTTCATCAGGGTTTTTCCCCCGCCAATTGGGCCAGCAGCGGCTGAATTTTCTCGCGCCAAGCCTCGGGCGTGAGTGGCCCCACCTGCTTGAAGCGGATGACACCCCGACGGTCGAGCACGAAGGTTTCTGGCACGCCGTAAACGCCGAGGTCTAGCCCCAGTTTACCGTCCGGGTCAAACAGGGTGGTGCGATAGGGATTGCCCAACTGGGTCAGGGTGGCGAGGGCATCTGCGCGGGTGTCTTTATAGTTCAGACCGATGATTTCCACCTCCGCGTTGGCCGCCAACGCCAGCAGCTGTGGATGCTCCACGCGGCACGCGCTACACCACGAAGCCCACACATTGAGCAGCAGCGGCCGTCCGAGTAGGTCGGCTTTGCTGAGAATTTTGGCCTCATCGCTCAAGGTTGAGAGGCTGAACTCGGGTGCCGGATGGTCAATGAGTGGCGAGGGCACGTAGCGCGGATCGAGCTTCAGACCGATGGTGAGCACGGCGATCAGCACCACAAAAATCGCGAGCGGCAGGATAAAACGCATGCGCTTAGGCGCCGGTGGCCGTGAGGGGGAGAGCAGGGACGGCCACGGTTTGCCGGTAACGCCGGTCACACAGGGCGAGCAGCCCACCTCCGGCCATCATCAGCGCCCCCAACCAAATGCAGCGGACATAGGCCTTGTGACTGATACGCACGCTCCAAGCCTGCCCATCCAGCGATTCACCGAGGGAAATGTACAAGTCGCCCGAGAGCTTAGGCAAAATGTCAGCTTCGGTCATCGGCATTGCGCGCACGTTGTAGAGGCGTTTTTGCGGGTAGAGTTCTGCCACTTGGCGGCCCTCACGCCAGACCGTAAAGCGGGCTTCGGTCGCTGTGTAATTGGGGCCGATGATTTCGCGCAGCGTCTCGAAGCGAAATTCGTAAGTGGCTAACGGAATTCGATCGCCCGGCGCCATCCGTACGTGGCGATCAACGCTCAGCGCGGTGGTCAGGCACACCCCAGCGATCGCAACGGCGAAGCCCATGTGGGCAAGACTTTGCCCGTATACCGAGCCGGGCAACACCGCCAACGCGGCGCGCCACGAGGCACGTCCTGCACAACGCGCCCACAGGCCGTGCACGGAGGTCGCGACTATCCAACCCGCGAGCGCTAAACCGACGCCCGCCGAGATTCGCTGCGGGCCATCAATGACCGCCGTCGTCACCAGTCCCAGCACGAGTGCTGCACCGGCCACCAAACGCGTGCGTTGCCAGAGTCGGGCGAGTGTATCGGCGCGCCAGTGGGAAAATTGGCCCAGTCCTAGTGCTACGGCGAGCGGGGCCATCATCAGGCCAAACACCAGATTGAAGTAGGGCGGCCCCACCGAAATCTTGCCGAGATCCAAGGCATCGAGCACCAGTGGGTAGAGCGTGCCGAGCGCAATCGTGGCGGTTGCCACGGCCAACAGCAACGAATTGGCTAGCAGAAAGGTTTCCCGGGAGACCGGTGAGTATTGAGCACCGGCCAGCAGGCTCGGACCGCGCCAGGCATACAGCGCCAAGGAGCCCCCGACGGCCACCCCCAAAATAGCTAAAACGAAAATGCCGCGTTCGGGATCCGTGGCAAACGCATGGACCGAGGTCAGCACCCCGGAGCGCACCAG
>CAMAXW010000116.1 GCA_945862315.1 Klebsiella pneumoniae | reverse complement strand
GGGCCGGCACACGGCCCACTGTCGCCCGTACTGTGGCTTTAAATGCGCTCGATAATAATCGCCGGGGCCATGCCGCCGGCGGCGCACATCGTCACCAGCCCAAACTGCAGGTCTTGCCGTTCTAGTTCATCGAGCAGCGTGCCAATGAGCATCGCACCGGTGGCGCCAATGGGGTGGCCGAGTGCAATCGCACCACCGTTGACGTTCACTTTGGCGCGGTCCAGATTTAAGTCGCGCATGTATTTCTCCGCGACGATCGCAAACGCTTCGTTGATCTCAAACAGGTCGATATCCCCGAGACTCAGTTTGGCCCGGCGCAACACCTTCAGCGTGGCGGGTACGGGGGCGTTGAGCATCAGGGTGGGAGAGTCGCCCATATTGGCGAGTGCGATGACACGGGCACGTGGTTTAAGCCCGTGGGCACGGGCAAAATCGGGTGCGGCGAGCAACAGCGCGGCCGCGCCGTCGGCCACCCCGGAGGAATTGCCGGCATGGTGGACGTGGTTAATGGCGAGATCGGGGTAGTGGCGACGAATCAGCTCGCGAAAAGTGGTGCCCGCAGCGTCCAATGGATGATCGGCTAACGCGCCAAACGCGGGTTTAAGCCCCGCCAGATCGCTTAACAGGGTCGCGGGGCGCGGCAGTTCGTCGCGCGCCAGTGCCAAGGTGCCATCCTCGTGGTAGACGGGCACCAGGCTTTTGTCGAAGCGCCCTTCGGCGATGGCCACACCCGCGCGGCTTTGGCTCAGCACGCCCAGTTGGTCCAGCACTTCGCGGGAAATGCCCTCTAGCGTGGCGATGGCATCGGCACACACGCCTTGGTGCGGCTGCGGATGAATCTCGCGCAGACGCAGGTTGTCGCTATCGAGAAACGGCGAGGCTCTGGCGGCCCCAGCGGCGTAGCTGGACATCATCTCGGTGCCGCCGGCGATCACCAGATCTTCGGTGCCCGATAAAATACAGGCTGCCGCCAGATTAACGGCGGTAATCCCCGAGCCACAAAAGCGATCGAGCGTGACGCCGCTGGCACGAATGTCGTAACCGGCATCCAAAGCCGCCATGCGTGCCAGGTCGCTACCCTGCTGGCCACGTTGGGCGCTAGTCCCCCAGATGATGTCGTCTACCAGTGCGGTATCGAGGTGGTTGCGCGCGGCCAGTGCCCGTAGCACGGTGGCGCCTAAATGTTGAGGATGGCAAGCCGACAGCGCGCCTTTGCCCGCCTTGCCCACGCCGCGTGGCGTGCGACAGGCATCGATGATCCAAGCTTCAGACATGTGGTTTTCCTTCTTGATAGGGCGGGGATTGATGGGGCGGGGCGCCGTTAGCGCGGTGCCATGCGGATGGCGCCGTCGAGTCGCACATCTTCACCGTTAAGATAATTGCAGGTGATCATCGTCAACGCTAACTGAGCGAATTCCTCGGCGACGCCCAGTCGTTTAGGAAACGGTACTTGGGTGGCGAGGCTCGCTTTAACCGCCGGGGCTGCGCGCTGCAGCAGCGGGGTATCAAAGATGCCGGGCAGGATGGTGTTCACGCGGATGGCTTCGCTGGCTAAATCCCGGGCGATGGTTAACGTCATTCCCACCACCCCCGCTTTGGAGGCAGTGTAGGCCGCTTGGCCAATTTGCCCATCCTCGGCCGCGACGGACGCAGTGTTGACAATCGCACCCCGTTCACCGTCTTCGAGGAGCGGCAGGGTCAGCATGCCGGCCGCACTTTTGGTGATGCAGCGGAAAGTTCCGATGAGATTGATTTGGATGATGCGTTCGAAATTTTCTAAGGGATATTCGCGAATCTCGCCAGTTTGTCGGTCCCGCGAGGCGGTTTTTGCCGCACCCCCACCCACGCCAGCGCAATTGACGAGTATTCGCTCTTGGCCGATGAGGGCTCGCGATTTGGCGAAAGCAGCGTCGATCTCCGCCGCGTGGGCGACGTTCACTTGGCAGAATACGCCGCCAATCTCGGCGGCTACTTGCTCGCCGTGTTGGGCATCGAGATCAAAAATCGCGACTTTCACACCAAGCGCCGCCAGTTGCCGCGCGGTGGCGGCGCCCAAGCCAGAAGCGCCACCGGTGATGACGGCGGTGAGGGATGAATCAAGTTTCAACGGTGTCTCCTTAAATGAACGCCAAACGGACTCCGACCAGTAGACCACGGCCCAACGCAGGCCTAGGCGCATAAACCAAGGCCCGCCAACTCTAACAATTTGCGTCCACCGCGCGCAGATAAAAATCCACCGGCGACTGTGCGGGACAATGCCGGCTTGCTTTGGGCGCCAGAACAGGCTCGAATCCGCATCCGGGCCCCTCGCCCGATAGCACCTTTTTATAGGCCTCACTCGCCACCCATCCATTTCAGTAGGAGCTTTGCCATGCGCCGTGCCGCTATCGTTTGTCCCATCCGTACGGCCGTCGGCACCTTCGGCGGCACCTTAAAGCCCTTGCCCGCTGACGCCCTGGCGGCTGCCGTGCTCAAAGCGCTGGTAGCGCGCAGTGGTATCGACCCGCAGCGTATTGATGAAGTGGTGATGGCGCAGTCCTATGCTTCGAGCGAAGCGCCGTGTCTGGCCCGCTATGCCGCGCTGGCGGCGGGTTTGCCCATTGAGGTGCCGGGCTACACGCTAGACCGTCGCTGTGGTTCAGGCCTTCAAGCGCTCATCGATGCGGCCATGATGGTGGCTACGGGTGCGGCGGATGTCGTGATCGCGGCCGGCGTGGAAAGCATGAGCAATATTGAGTACTACACCACCGATTTACGCTGGGGATCGCGCTCGGGCTCGGTGACGATGCACGACCGCCTGCAGCGCGGCCGCGAACGCTCCCAGCCCGAAGCGCGCTTTGGTTTTATTTCGGGAATGCCCGAAACCGCCGAGAATCTGGGTCGTCACTACAACATTACCCGTGAGGCGGCCGACGCTTTTGCCATGGAAAGTCACCGCAAAGCCGCCGCCGCGTGGGCCGCTGGGCGCTTCGACGATGAAGTGGTGCCGCTAGAGGTGCCGCAGGGCCGGGGGGCGAGCGTGATATTCCAGCGCGACGAAGGCATTCGTCCTGAAACCACTATGGAGAGCCTCGCTAAACTCAAGCCACTGCTGAAAGACGGCACCGTGACGGCGGGTAATTCCAGCCAGCAAAACGATGCGGCGGCGGCCTGTTTGGTGGTGGCCGAAGACAAGCTGGCTGAGCTTAATCTCGAACCCATGGGGTATTTGTACGGTTGGGCGTCGGCTGGTTGCGAGCCCGCCACCATGGGCATAGGCCCGGTACCGGCGGTGCAAAAGTTGCTGGCCAGAACCGGGCTTTCGTTTGCCGATTTCGATTTAGTGGAACTCAACGAGGCCTTTGCGATGCAGGCGCTGGCGGTGCTCAAGGCTTGGGATTGGCACGATCCGTCGCGCTTGAACGTCAACGGCTCGGGCATTTCTTTGGGTCACCCCATTGGCGCCACGGGGATGCGCATGCTGGTCACGCTGCTGCATGAGCTCAAGCGTCGCAATGGGCGCTTTGGTTTGGAGACTATGTGCGTGGGCGGTGGTCAGGGTTTGGCGGCGGTATTTGAACGTCCCTGAGCGCTGGCGGCGAGCGCCGGCGGACGCGGGTCGCTGGTGCCCGGTCGTCGGGTAGTTCGTCGACCCCGCGCTCGATGGACGCGGGGGCCGTGGCTAGGCCGCAGGATGCTGCCGTGGACGGGATGCTCAGCGCGGACGCGGCGGATTGCGCGGCACATCGCGGAACGGGCCGGCATCCATCCGCGGCTCGCGCGGCAGATCGAGCACCCGCTCGGCGATGATGTTGCGCTGAATTTCATCGGTGCCGCCGGCGATGGACGTCGCCGGCACGGAGAGCAGAATTTCGGCGATGAGCCCCTCTAACGGCGCCTCCGGCCCGGCCAACATGGCGTCCGCGCCGCTAATCAGCGTGTGGACTTGGGCGGCAGCTCGGGCGATGTGGCTGGCAGCGAGTTTGCCCAACGATCCCTCGGGACCCTCGGGCCGGCCTAAGGCTTTGGCATGTCGCGCGCGGTGCGCCATCCACTCGGCGCATTGCGCGAGCATCAGCAGGCGCGCCAGTTCTTGGCGCACCGCGGGATCCGCGATGCGGCCCGTTTCGCGGGCCCGCGAGAACGTTAAATCGACCCGTCCGGCACGCTGTGGATACCAGCAATAAGGCTCCATCACGGTCGCAATTTCGGCGCGCTCTTCGGCGTAAATACGGCCGGGGCGATCGGACGCACGACCCCACCGTTTGAGCGCATCGGCATTGCGCCGCTCGTGGGCCAAGGTGGTCATGGCAATCTTCCACCCATCGCCCACCGCGCCAATGAGGTTTTCTGCGGGAATTTCTGCGTCTGTGAAGAACACCTGATTAAACGACGCATACCCGTTCATCTGTTTTAAAGGCTGAACCTGGATGGCGCTTTGGCGCATATCGATGACGAAATAAGACATGCCTTGATGTTTGGGCAGGTCCCAGTCGGTGCGCGCCAGCAATAGCCCCCATTGCGCGTGGTGGGCGCTGGTGGTCCACAGTTTTTGACCATTCACCCGCCAGCGCTCGCCGTCAAAGTCCGCGCGGGTGGTGGCGCCAGCCAGATCCGAGCCGCTACCCGGCTCGCTGAACAACTGACACCAAGTGTCTTCGCCCGTCAGGATGCGGCGTAAAAAACGTGCCTTGTGTTCGTCTCGGCCATGTTCTAGCAGGGTGGCCGCCGCGAGGAGCCGAATGCCCACCCGCGCAACGCCCACCGCACCAATGGCGTCGAATTCCGCCTCTATCGCGGGTAATAGGGCCACCGGCAAGCCGCGCCCGCACCACTCGCTGGGCCAATGCGGCACGCCCCAGCCGGACTCGGCCAACAGCTGGCGCCATGCCACCAAGCCGCGCTCCGGATCCCAGTGGGTGGCTAGCCAATCCCGCACGGTGGCGCGAATGGTGGTTTCGTCAGATTGGCTCATGCGCAGGCCTCTAGCTGTGCGAGGTAGCGCTCGCGGTGATAATTGGCGTCACCCAGTAGGACTTGGGAGGTCTTGGCGCGTTTGAACCACAGGTGGGCGTCGTGGTCCCAGGTGAAGCCCACACCCCCGTGGATTTGGATGCATTCCACCGCGGCCTGCACGTAGGTGTCGCTGGCGCGGGCCTTGGCCAGAGCGGCCAGCGCCGGCACGTCGGGTGCGTTTTCTGCGACCGCCGCCGCCGCGTAGCGAGCCGCCGCGGCGGTGAGTTCCTGCGCGAGCAGCAGCTCTGCGCACTGGTGTTTAATCGCCTGAAAAGAACCAATCGGGCGGCCGAACTGCATGCGTATTTTGGCGTAGGCCACGGCTGAATCTAGCAGGGCGGCAGTGCCGCCCACCATCTCGCTGGCCAGCGCCACGGCTGCTTGATCGAGGGTGAGCGCGAGCGCTGCCCCGCCGTTACCGGCCTCGCCGAGCAAGCGCGCTGATACCCCGTTGAAGTGCAGCGCGGCCTGACGACGCGTGGCGTCTAGCGTTTGCAGCGGGTGCCGCTCAAGCCCCGGCGCTCCCGCCTCGACCATCAGCAGCGACAGCCCAGCGGCGCCCACGCTGCCGGGCGCCCGCGCCGCCACCAGGATTACTTCGGCGTGATCGCCGTCGAGCACAAATTTCTTTTCGCCATCTAGGCGATAGCCGGCTCCGACTGGGGTGGCCGTGAGGGCGATGCCACCCGGATCCCAGCGCCCGTTGCTCTCCACCCACGCCAGGGTGGCAATGCGCTGACCGCTGGCGATGGCTGGCAGCAGCTCGAGTTGCTGCGCCTCGCTTGCGCCATTCAACAGCGCTTGCGTTGCCAAGACGCTGGAGGCAAAAAACGGTGCACACAGCAGCGCCCGGCCCATTTCTTCCAGCGCAATGCACAGCTCCACAAAGCCAAACCCCTGTCCGCCCAAGGCTTCGGGCACTTGAATGCCCGGCAGTCCCAGTTCGTCGCAGAGTTGGCGCCAGAGCGCCCGGTCGTAACCGAGGGTGGTCTCCATAGCGCTGCGTACGGCCGTGATGGGCGAGCGCTCGCGCAGAAAGCGCTGCACGCTGGCGCGGAATTGTTCTTGTTCATCAGTAAACGCGAAATGCATGAAGTCTCCCCGTGACCCTGCCCGTCGAGTGACCGGCGCTGTGCACATGGTGCCACTTTTTCAGCGGGGCTTCGACGCGACCGCAGGGCTTTGCAGGTGCCGGGCGGTGTGAGGCCGCCAGCCACGCCACCCGTAGCCAGCAGCGCTGGCGTCGCCCAGTCGTCGGCCAGAGTGACCGGCGAATCTCCGGCAAGCGGCACGCTGTACGCCCGGCCAACCAACTCAGCGAGCCTGCGCGGCAGGCTGTGTTGGCGGTGCTCAATAGCGATGAGTACCAGGATCTGCCGCCCAACCAGGTGGTGAGGGAGTCGAGCGAGCGAGGGAGTCGAGGACACCCACTAGGTT
>CAMAXW010000115.1 GCA_945862315.1 Klebsiella pneumoniae | reverse complement strand
AAAGCCGCGCCGCAAGCCACGGCACCGGTGACAGCAACACCGGAGGCGGCGGAATACGCGCTGTGGTCAACACTCGTGGCGCAGGGCTTGGGTGCGGAAGCCAAGACCATCGTCATCGCGGCGCACACCTCAAAGGAAACCACGACCGTCGTACCGTTCGGCAGCAACATTGAAGACCTCGCCAAACGGCTAGAAACCACCCCGAGTTTGCTCAACCGATGGCTCGCGATGAATGAGGCTGCCAGCGGGCTGGAGCGACACTTCGAGCTCTCGATGAACTACGAACTGCTGGGCGAAACCGAGCGCACCACGCTCTTTGCCGATCCCGATCCGGCCACCAATTGGCGCCAATTCAAGAACCGCTTCCCGGACGCGCCAGGCCTGCTGCGGCTCTCGCGGGTGGCGTTCGATGCCACCGCGCAGAACGCGCTGGTGTATGTGGAATTCAACTGCGGTGCCACTTGCGGCTCCGGCCGGCTGATCCGTGCCCACCGTGTGGGCAAAACCTGGAGTCTCCAAAGTGGCGAACTCATCTGGATAGCAGGACCCTAAAATGCCAGTCATTGCCGTGTTTTGTGGTGCCCGTACCGGCACCGACCCCCGTTATCTTCTGGCGGCACGAGCGCTGGGCCAGGCGTTGGCCGAGCGCGCTTGGCCGTTGGTCTACGGCGGCGGACGGCTGGGTCTCATGGGAGCACTCGCGCAGGGCGCACTGGACGCTGGCGGGCACGTGACCGGCGTCATTCCCGGTTTTCTCAGCAGCCTCGAAGTACTGCAACCCGGCTTACAGACTCATCACACGGTGACTGACTTGTTCGCCCGCAAAGCGCTCATGATCGAACTCGCCGATGCTTTCGTGGCCTTACCAGGCGGCATCGGCACGCTCGACGAATTACTGGAAGTCATGGCGTGGCGCCAACTGGGCTGCTTCGACAAACCCGTGGCCTTGCTCAACACCGCCCGTTATTTCGACCCTTGGCGCGCGATGCTCACGCAGGCGGTCGACGAGGGTTTTGTCGACCCATTAGAAACCGACCGGCTGCTGGTCGCCGATGAAGTGGACGGTCTGTTGGCCGCCTTGGAGCGGGCATTTTCGGCAAGCGCGCCCGCGCGTGCCGGGGCATGAGAATCTTCACGGCCGTGGTGTTCGATATGGACGGCGTGCTCATCGACTCCGAACCCGTGATTCGACGCGCGGCGAGTCTTGCCGGCGAGGATTTTGGTAAAACACTGACCAACGCCTTATACGCCGAGCTCATTGGTTTGCCGGGCCCCAAAGTGGAGGCAGCCCTGATCAGCGCGTTTGGGGCTGATTTTCGCCTAGATGAATATCGGGTGAGTTTTCAGCGCCACTATCGGGCGCAGATTGACACCCACGGCATGCGCACGAAGCCCGGCATCACCATGCTGCTGGCCGAACTGCTGGCCAGTGGGGTACCCATCGCCGTGGCCACTCAGACCCGCAGCGGCAACGCCGAGATAGCGCTGGAGGCCGCCGGCCTCCGCCACTATTTTCCCGTGTGTATTACCGGCGACCAAGTCGCGAACGGCAAACCCGCGCCCGATATTTTTCTGCGCGCAGCGGCCACCTTGGCCGTGGATCCCACAGCCTGTATCGCCTTGGAAGACTCCGAAGTTGGCGCCCACGCAGCGGTGGGTGCGGGCATGTGGACCTTGCTGATCCCCGATCTCAAACAACCCAGCGCCGCCACGGCCGCCCTAGTCCACGAAATATTCCCCAACATGCCGGCCGCGACCGCCCGCGTGCGTCACTTGCTTCGCCATGGCGTGACGCCCGGCCCGCGCCCATGACGGTGCGCCCACCCGTGCGGCAGCCGGCCACCACCACGCTCACCCCCAGCGAGGCGCCCTTTACCCGCAACACGCTGGCGCTGATTTATGATTTTGACGGCACGCTGACCCCGCAACCCATGCAGGAATACACGGTATTCCCACAACTGGGCATTGCACCGGAAGATTTTTGGGCCGAGGTCAATGCCGAAACTCGCCTCACCGGTGGCGACAGCATCCTCACTTACATGCGCTTGTTGGTCGAAAAAATTGAAGCCAACAAGGCACATCTCAGCCGGGCTGCGTTACGACGCCTCGCGAGCGGCATTCGTTATTTTCCGGGCGTTGAGACTTGGTTTGAACGCATCAACCGGTATGTAGCCACCCGCTCGGGTGGCACCGTGCAGGCGCGGCATTACATTATTTCGGCGGGCCTGAGCGAAATCCTGGAAGGCATTAGCATCAAGCATCACTTCGAACGGGTGTACGCCTCGCAGTACCATTTCAATCACCACGAGGTTGCGTGTTTCCCGACCATCGTGATCAACGACACCAGCAAAACCCAGTACTTGTTCCGCATTAACAAGGGGCGCGAAACGCCCGGCGAGTCGATCAACGAGTACATGCCAGAAGCCGAACGGCCGATTCCCTTTGGACACATGGTGTACCTTGGCGATGGCCTAACCGATGTGCCGTGCATGACCGTGACTAAAAATTACGGTGGCTTTGCCGTTGCGGTGCATAATCCAGCCAACCCCGCCTCCCTCGAAGTATGCCGCGCGCTGGTCGCCGCGGAACGCATCGACTACTTTGCCCAAGCCGATTACCGCAGTGGCCGCAAACTCGAAAAACGCGTGCGGACCATTCTTGACGTCATCATTGCGCGGGTCGCCTTTGAACGCGAAAAGCACCTGTTTAAAGCCGAAATAGGCGCGCTGTGAGCGTCTCTCAACCATCCCGAAGGAGCCTATGAGCATGTCCGTTTTTGTGCGCCGCGACGGCCAGATTACCGTCCTATTGATCGCGACGCTGCTGTTGTCGGGCTGCCAAATGGCCAACCTGAAACCCAGTTTTATGCGCAAATCCGCACCCGAACCCGTCGCGGCCGCCGCCCAACCCACGGTCGACCCCTCGCTGACACCGCGCGAACTGCTCACCGCGCGGCTGGTCAACGCCCGCGCGGCCAACGATGCGGTGCCGGGGATGACGGTGGGCAAGCTGGTTGAATTCGCCGACCGCTACCTGACCTGCGAATGTGCCGATACCCGTTTCGCGCGGGCTTGGCAGCGCACCAGCGAGGGTTATTTGCTGAGCACGCAATCGGCCCAAGTACAGCCGCTAGATTTCCGCTGCGCCGACAACGGCGAGGGCACCATGTGTTATCTGCGTGAAATCGACCGTGGCGCAAATTTAAGCGTGCTCACCGAGCGCTTTATGGCAGGCAGCGATTTCATTCGTTTCATCTACCAGAATGGTTCGAAATGCGAGCGCGTAGCGCCGTGCCCCACGGCCGCCGAGCCGCCCAAGTAGCCCCAACATCAGCGGGGTGCACGGGCCAACTGGCGGCTGTCGCACACACGCTTATTGGGTGCGCCGCGAGTGGCCCGAGATCATCGGATGTGGTGCTGATCCGCCACTCCGCAACGTTGGGGTGCGGATGTCCAAAGCGCCGCGTACAAAAAAATAAGCCTGCCCTTGCCGACACGCACGAGGTGCTATCCGCTTGCGCTACACTTCGACCGAGCGCGCCAAATGGCGCTCGACGTATCTGGAGCACATCAACGGGAGAGCGGCACATCTATGAGCAATCAATCCAACCAAGACCTCGACCCCATCGAGACGGGCGAGTGGATCGAAGCACTCGAAGCCGTAGTGGAAAGCGATGGTATTGAACGGGCGCACTACCTGCTGGAGCGCTTGATCGATAAAGCCCGCCGCTCCGGCGCCGACCTGCCCTACTCCGCCAATACCGCCTACCTCAACACCATTCCCCCGCAGCGCGAACAATACACGCCGGGCGATCCGGCGCTGGAATGGCGAATTCGGTCGATCAATCGCTGGAACGCCATGGCGATGGTGGTGAAGGCCAATAAGCGCAACCCAGAACTGGGCGGCCACATCGCGAGCTACGCCTCGGCCGCCACCCTCTATGAAGTTGGCTACAACCATTTCTGGCACGCGCCCACCGCCAACCACGGTGGGGATCTGGTGTACTTCCAAGGCCACTCCGCGCCCGGCGTGTACGCCCGCGCCTACTTGCTGGGGCTGCTGGACGAAGAAGACCTCGATAATTTTCGGCAAGACGTGGATGGCAAAGGCCTGACCTCCTACCCACATCCGTGGCTGATGCCGGATTTCTGGCAGTTCCCCACCGTGTCCATGGGCTTAGGGCCGATCATGGCGATTTATCAGGCGCGTTTTATGCGCTATCTCCAACACCGCGACCTCAGCCCAACCGAGGGCCGCAAGGTGTGGGCCTTCATGGGCGACGGCGAAATGGACGAGCCGGAATCCTTTGGCGCGGCGGCGCTCGCCGCTCGCGAGAAACTCGATAATTTAGTTTTCGTCATCAATTGCAATCTGCAGCGCTTAGACGGCCCGGTGCGCGGCAACGGCAAAATTATCCAAGAACTAGAATCGGATTTTCGCGGTGCCGGCTGGAACGTCATCAAAGTCATCTGGGGCGCGGCGTGGGATCCGCTGCTCGCCCGCGACACCAAAGGCCTGCTGCTACAGCGCATGGAAGAAGTGGTCGATGGCGAATATCAGGCCATGAAAGCCTTCAACGGCGCCTATGTTCGCGAGCATTTTTTCGGCAAATATCCAGAACTCAAAGCCCTCGTCGCCACCATGAGCGATGAGGATATTTGGCGGCTGAACCGTGGCGGCCACGACCCACACAAAGTGTATGCCGCCTACGCCGCCGCGATGGCGCATACGGGCCAGCCCACGGTCATCCTGTGCAAGACCGTCAAAGGCTACGGCATGGGTGAAGCCGGCGAAGGAAAAATGGTCACCCACTCGCAGAAAAAAATGGGCGAGGCCGCGCTGCGGAAATTCCGCGACCGTTTCAACCTGCCAATCGCCGACGCCGACGTCGCGGAGGCCCCTTACTATCGTCCTCCCGCAGACAGCCCCGAAATGCGCTATCTGCACGAGCGTACGGCTGCGATGGGTGGTTTTCTCCCGCAACGGCGCCGTACCTCAGATCCCCTCGAGATCCCGCCCATCGCGATATTTGACGCGCTGCTAAAAGGCTCGGGCGATCGCGATATGTCGACCACCATGGCCTTCGTGCGTTTGCTGTCCTTGCTCACCCGCGACAAAACCATCGGCCCACGCGTGGTGCCGATCGTGCCGGATGAAGCCCGCACGTTCGGCATGGAAGGCATGTTCCGACAGTTGGGAATCTACTCATCCGTAGGCCAACTCTACGAGCCGGTGGACCACGACGAGGTCATGTATTACCGCGAAGACATCCGCGGACAAATTCTGGAAGAAGGCATCAATGAGGCGGGCGCCATGTGCTCGTGGATTGCCGCAGCCACGGCCTACGCGAACCACAATCTCCAAATGATTCCGTTCTTCATTTTCTATTCGATGTTCGGCTTCCAGCGAGTGGGCGACTTGGCGTGGGCGGCGGGCGATATGCAGGCGCGGGGCTTTTTGTTGGGTGGCACCTCTGGCCGCACCACGCTGGCGGGGGAAGGCCTGCAACATCAGGACGGTCACAGCCATTTGCAGGCGGCGACGATCCCGAACTGCATTTCCTACGACCCTACTTTTGCCTATGAGCTGGCAGTGATCATCCACAGCGGTATGCGGCGGATGTTTGAGCGTCAGGAAAATGTGTTTTATTACATCACCGTGATGAATGAAAACTACCCCCAGCCGCCGCTGCCGGCGGGTATGGAAGACGGCATCGTGCGCGGCTTGTACCGCTTGAGCGCCCATGCGGCACCCCAAATTCAACTCCTAGGGTCGGGTGCCATTTTGCGCGAGGTGGTGGCAGCGGCGGCCTTATTGGAGGCCGATTTCAACATCGGGGCCAACGTGTGGAGCGTGACCAGTTTCAACGAACTGCGCCGAGATGGTCTGGCGTGCGACCGCTGGAATATGCTCCACCCCGAAGCCCCTCCGCGCGTGCCCTACGTCACCGAGCAACTGGCCGACGCGGCGGGCCCGGTGGTGGCGGCGTCGGATTATCTCAAGGCGTATGCCGATCAAATTCGCCAGTTCGTCCCCACGCGCTACCGCGTGCTGGGTACCGATGGCTACGGGCGCTCAGATTCTCGGCAAAAATTGCGCGAATTTTTTGAGGTCAATCGCCATTTCGTGGTCATCGCGGCACTCAAAGCGCTCGCCGATGACGGCGTGCTGCCCGCCTCAACCGTCAGTGTTGCGATCGCGAAATACGCCATCGACGCCGACAAACCCAATCCCACCACGGTCTGAGCGCGGGAAACTGTCATGGAAATTGAAATTTTTGTACCCGACATCGGCGACTTTGAGTCCGTCGATGTGATCGAAGTGCTGGTAGCGCCAGGCGACTACGTCAATGCTGAAGACCCGTTGATTACTTTGGAAAGCGACAAAGCCACCATGGAAATCCCCGCGCCCCGCGCCGGACGAGTGGGTGCTATTAGCGTCAAAATTGGTGACAAAATCGCCGAGGGCGGGCGTATTTTGCTGCTGGAAATTGAGGAGGTAGCGCCAACCG
>CAMAXW010000114.1 GCA_945862315.1 Klebsiella pneumoniae | reverse complement strand
GACGTGCCGGTAGTGGTGGCAGCACTGGGTCGGCACATGCTGCGGCTCACCGGGGAACTGGCAGACGGTACCAGCACGTGGATGGTGGGACCGGTGACGATGAAAAAACACATCGTGCCGCAACTCACGGCCGGCGCGCTGGCGGCGGCACGGCCCGCGCCGCGCGTGATCGGTGGCTTTCCCGTGGTGCTCACCCACCACGTGGACGAAGCACGGGCGCGTCTCGCCAAGTTGCTGGCCGGCTACGGGCAATTGCCGAGCTATCGTCGCATGCTCGACCGCGAAGGCGTTGCCGGCCCGGCGGATATCGCCTTGGTGGGCGATGAGGCGGCGCTGCGGGTGGGCCTGGAGCGTCTGCGTGACAGCGGCGTGACCGATTTCAACGCCTCGATTATCCCGGTGGAGGCCGGCGTTTATGCCCGCACATTTGATTTTCTCGCGAGCGTCCGCCACGAATTTGCTTAACAAAACAACGCGGTTTTAAATCACCATTTTTTAAGAGCAGAGGCTATGTCTGAGATCCATCCGTTTATATTTGCCGCGCCTGAGCAGGCGCTGATCGACCTCAAAAACCGTTTGGCCGCTACCCGCTGGCCCGAACGGGAGACGCCGAACGACTGGAGCCAAGGCGTGCCGTTGGCGTACCTGCAGGAAATTTGTGCCTACTGGCGCGACGATTACGACTGGCGTCGCTGCGAGACTCGGCTGAATTATTGGCCGCAGTTCCTGACCAACCTCCAGGGTCTTGCGATCCAATTTATGCATGTCCGCTCGCCGGTGCCCAACGCCTTGCCACTGCTCATCACCCACGGCTGGCCGGGTTCGGTTGTCGAATTTTTGAAAGTCGTGGGTCCGTTGACCGATCCGGCGGCCCACGGGGGCGATCCGCGCGACGCCTTTCACCTTGTTTGTCCCACCTTGCCCGGCTTTGGTTTTTCCGGCAAACCGACAGCACCGGGTTGGAACATCGAGCGCATTGGCCAGGCTTGGGGGGAGCTCATGGCCCGTTTGGGCTATGCGCGCTACGTTGCCCAAGGTGGCGATTGGGGCTCGATGGTCACGCACAGCATGGCCCTTACCGAAACGGCGCACTGCGCGGGCATCCACGTCAATATGGCGTTGGTGACACCCACGGCCGAGTCGCGCAGCAATCTCACGGCTTTCGAACAGGCGGCCATCGCGGGCGGCAAGCATTACTGGGAATGGGACTCGGGTTATTCCAAGCAACAGAGCACCCGCCCGCAGACGCTAGGTTATGGTCTGGTGGATTCTCCCAGCGGGCAGGCGGCGTGGATTCTAGAGAAATTTTGGGCTTGGACTGACTGCAACGGCTCTCCAGAAAACGCGCTGACCCGCGATGAATTACTGGACAACATCATGTTTTATTGGCTGCCGGCCGCGGCGGCTTCATCGGCACGCCTTTACTGGGAAAGCTTTGGGAAGACGGCGAGCCCGCAAGCGCCTATCCATTTGCCGGTGGGGGTGAGTATCTATCCCCACGAAATTTTTCGCCCCTCGCGGCGCTGGGCGGAAGCGCGTTACACCCACCTCACGCACTACAAAGTGTTGGATAAAGGCGGCCATTTTGCCGCCTTCGAGCAACCCGAGATATTTGTGGATGAAGTGCGCAGCGCGTTTCGCGCCCTGCGCTGAGGCTCGCGGTGGGGTGAGTTAGGTAATGGTACTGCCGCCATCGATCACAAAATTTTGTCCGGTGGTGAAGCTACCAGCGCGGCTGGCGAGATACACCGCAATGCCGGCGAGTTCATCGGGTTCGCCGATGCGGCGCAGCGGATCATTGATCGTGCGCTGGGCCAGTAGCGTTGGATTTTCCCAGAGGGCGCGGGCAAAATCCGTGCGAATTAGGCCGGGCGAAATGGCGTTGACGCGCACATTGTGCGGGCCATTTTCTACCGCCAGATTGCGCACCAATTGCAGATCGGCCGCTTTAGAGATGCAGTAAGCGCCCAGTTTATCGTGACCTTTCAGTCCGCCTATCGAGGACACCAGAATGATCGCGCCGTCGCGTTGGGCGATCATTCGTGGCAACACCATTTGCGTCAGCCAGTGATTGGCAATGATGTTGACGCCGAGAATTTTCTCGAAGGCAGCGTCTGGTAACTCGCTCATCGAACCGTAGTAGGGATTGACGGCCGCGTTGCACACCAGAATATCGATGTGCCCCAGTTGTGCGTAGGTGGCTGCGACCAGTTTCTCCAACGCTGCCTTGTCGCCGATGTTCGCGGGGATGGCCACCGCGCTACCCGCTTCGTTGTGCAGTTCGGCGTTGATTTCTGCCGCTACGCGATCGCAGGCATCGGCCTTGCGGCTGCAAATCACGACGGTGGCACCGTGGTGCGCCATGGCAGTGGCCATGCTGCGGCCTATGCCTTTGGTGGAGCCGGTAATCAAGGCCACCTTGCCGGTAAGATCGAATAGATTGCTGACCATGTGAGTAACGCTGCTCCGGGCCTTGGAAAGGCCAGAAAGTATCCGGGCTGCGTGCATCAAACGCTAGCGAAGTTAGCGCCGAGAGGATTTTTAATGTTTGTGATCAACCCGCGTCTAAGCCTCCCTGACCACGAAATCGTGATTGACGCGATTCGTGCGCAGGGTGCTGGTGGCCAAAACGTCAATAAAGTGGCCTCGGCTGTACATCTGCGTTTCGATATTCAAGCCTCATCTTTACCCAGCGAACTCAAAGCTCGTTTGTTGGCACAGCGGGATCGGCGCATCACCACCGACGGCGTGGTGGTGATCAAGGCGCAGCGGCACCGCACGCAGGAGCGTAACCAGGAGGATGCGCTAGCGCGCCTGCGCGAACTCATCCTTGCGGCCAATTTTGTCGCTAAAACCCGCAAGCCCACCCGCCCAACGCGGGGCTCACAGCAGCGACGCTTAGACACCAAAGCCCTGCACGCGCGCACTAAAGCCCTGCGCGGCCGCGCAGAGGAATAAGGCTTGCCGCGTTAATCGGCTTGCGGTGGGTGTCATAGCTTGGTAATTCTGCAGGGATGAGTACTGGCACCCACGTGGTGCGCCGGCGGTGAATCAAGCCGACCTGAACCCGGGTTGACGGTGCTAAGCGGTTATTTATGTTGCGGCGGGTGTGCTCACCCAATGCCGCGATCAACGTGCAGATAAAGAGGTACTTGCCCTATGAAAAACGCTAACAATCTGTTGAAAGACCTGCTGGACCGGGAGGCAATTCGGGAACTACCCGCGCGCTACTGCGACTGTGTTTGGCGCAATGATATCCCCGCACTCGTTAAGCTGTTTGCGCCAGATGGCCGGTTTAGCATGGCGACTGCCACGCAGACTTACGCGGCCCAAGGCCATGCCGAACTATTGGATTTTTACGCGCGCGGGCTGGCCATGACCCCGCGCCCTTATATTCATAATCAGGTGGTGGAACTCGGCAAAAAAGGCCACGCGGTGGGGCGCTGTGCGCTGGAACTGCGGAGCGCCAAACGTGATATGGAATGGCTGGGGGCCGGCTATTATTTAGACCATTACGTGAAGCTGAAAGGCGTGTGGAAATTCGCGAGTCGCGAATTTACCGCGCTCAAGATGCTGGAAGAGCCGGCGCCTGCGGTGGTCGCTGCCAAGCCTCGGGCAGCGAAGGCGGTGGCCAGCAAAGCGGCCCCGACGGCGAGCCCAGGGGCTCGACGGCCCAGAGCTAAACCCGCCGCGACTTAAGCGCGCGCGGCCCCCGCAGCATCGATCACCGATTGAGGTGAGGTGAGCGGGGGCGACGTTGGCGTAAGGCTAAGACCACCGCCAGCAGCATGGCCACCGCATTGAGCGCCGCCGACCAATAAAAAGCGGCGCTATAACTACCGGTGGTGTCATAGATGAAACCCGCGACCCACGGGCCAATCGCGGCAGGCGATGCGGCAATGGCAAACATCGCCCCCACCACACTGGCGACATGGGCGCGCCCAAAGAGATCCGCGCACAGTGGGGCCAGCACCGTGACGCCGCCGCCATAACCAAAGCCGAAGACGGCGGCGGCGGCCCAGAGCAGATAAAGCTGGTCGGCCGCGGCGAACAGTATGAACGCCCCGCATTGCAGCGCGAAAATACCGATTAATGTGGGCAAATGCCCTAAGCGATCGGAGAGCAATCCGGAAGCCAGCCGTCCGCACACGCCACCGATGCCAATCGCGCTGATCACCGAGGCGGCGGCCACTTTACTGAGCCCCAAATCTTCCGCGTAAGCCGCACCGTGGACGAAGGGTACGAAGACGGCCAACCAGGTTAAAAGATAGATGGCTATCAGCATTAAGAAAGGCTCGGTCCACACGACTTCCCGTAGGGTTGATCCGTAGGCGAGGGCGACGGCCGAGGGCGGGGTGGGATCGCCATCCGGCCACAGTTGCAGGGTTTCGGGATCGCGAACCATGTAGCGTGCGGCGACCAAAATCAGCGTGGCGCTGAGGAGCGCGATGCCACCCAGGGTGGCCCGCCAGCCCACGGCAGCGACGGCCATTGCGGCGAGCGGCGGCACTAAAAAATTACCGAAACTGGTGCCACTGGAGGCCAGCGCCACCGCGAACCCCCGCCGGCGCGTAAACCAGCGCGCCACGGTGGCATTACAGGGTACCCATGCCACGCTCATGCCCAGTCCGGCCAGTAGACCCAGCGTGAGGTTGATCTGCCAGCGGGTAGTGACCAGCGCACTTAAGCCCCAGCCCGCTCCCAGCAGCACCGCCCCGGTGGTAATCACCGCGCGCGGGCCGTAGCGATCGGTGGCGCGACCGGTGACGGCGCTCATCACGCTATAGGTAAAAACATACAGGCAGTAGGGCAGCGCGGTGTCGGCCCGGCTCCAGCCGAGCTCGTTGGCCATACCGGTGACAAACACCCCGTAACTGAACTGCAGGCCGTAGGCGAGGAACAAGACGCAGAAAGCCGCTGCAATCACGACCCAACCGTAGAAAACCCGCGCGGGGGAGAGCGTCGATGGACTCAAGGGCATACCTCAGCAGCGGGTTGCACGAAGACGAGCACAGTAGCCGAGCACAGCGTTGCCTGCCAACGCCACGACGTGCGAGGGGTGCAACTAAGAATCTACAAATGCGCTTCGATTGGTCACAATAGGGCGCCACCCTCGCGGTTGCTCCCCTCGATCAATGCAACAAGGAGAATGTTATGAACGGCGCTGAAGCTTTGGTGACGGTGTTGGTTCGCAGTGGCGTCGAACTGTGTTTGGCCAATCCCGGCACCTCCGAAATGCAACTGGTCGCGGCCATCGACAAGATCCCGGGTTTGCGGCCGGTACTGGCGCTGTACGAAGGCGTGGTGACGGGAGCAGCCGATGGTTACGCGCGGCTGGCGGGCAAACCCGCCTGCACGCTGCTGCATTTGGGGCCGGGTCTCGCCAACGGGGTGGCTAATCTGCATAACGCACGCAAAGCCAACTCGCCGGTTGTTAACGTGGTGGGCGACCATGCAACCTACCATTTGGGTTTCGATGCACCGCTGACCTCGGACATCGAAGGGATTGCGCGCCCGGTGTCACGCTGGGTGAAAACCAGCAGCGACGCCGCGAGCCTCGCGAGCGATGGGGCGCAGGCGGTGGCCGCAGCAGGCCGGCTGCCGGGTGGGGTTACCACGCTGATTGTGCCGGCCGACGCGGCTTGGAGCGAACTGCCCGCGGACTACGCGCTGCCGCCGAGCCTCCCGCCATTGGCACCACCGGCGGTCAGCGCTGCGCAAATCAAAACCGTGGCGGCCGCGATTCGCGCTGCCCGCAACCCCATGTTGCTGTTGGGTGGTGAGGCCTTGGTGGGGGACGCCCTACGGGACGCCGGCCGGATTGCCGCCTGTACCGGCATTAGGTTGCATGCAGAGACTTTCAATCGACGCATTGAACGCGGCGCTGGGCGTGTCCCGCTGGCGCTGTTGCCCTACCGGGGCGAGGCCGCGCTGGATCTCACCGCCGGGGTTGACCTCATGGTCTTGGTGGGCGCGCAGCGGCCGGTCGCCTTTTTTGCCTACCCTGACAAAGCCAGCGTACTCGTGCCCCCGGGCTGCACCGTGTTGCCACTGGCCAGCCCCCAGGACGATGTGCCAGCGGCGCTGGCAGCGTTGGCAGACGCGCTGTCGGCGCGCACGCATCAACCCTTGAGCCAAGCTTTGCAGCGGCCTGATTTGGTGCCCGGTCCGCTCAGTACACTGGCCATCGCGGTGGTGTTGGCGCGCCATATTCCCGAGCACGCGGTGGTGGTGGATGAATCCATCACCGGCTCACTGCCCGCGCAGCAAATGAGCATTGGCAGTGCGCCCCACGATTATCTACAACTTTGTGGGGGTGCGATTGGTAACGGTTTGCCGCTGGCGGTGGGTGCCGCGCTGGGCGCGCCGGGTCGCAAGGTCATTTGTTTGGAGGGCGATGGCAGCGCTATGTACACCGTGCAGGCACTGTGGACGATGGCCCGCGAGCACTTGGATATCATCACCATTATCTATGCAAATCGCAGCTATGCCATTTTGAATTTTGAGTTTGACCGCGTGGGTGGCGGTGCGCAGGGCCCCAAGGCGCGCTCAATGTTAGA
>CAMAXW010000113.1 GCA_945862315.1 Klebsiella pneumoniae | reverse complement strand
GGCATGTACTGGTCCATGTCGCTCATCCAAATGCGATTGGTGGGGTCTAGCGAGAGGTAATCCATTTTGACCAAAAACTGCCCTTCGGCCGGCGTGGGAATGGGTTCTTCGGCATAGCTCAGCACATCATCGCCGATGGTGCCGACGGGACGATTGCGCAAACGCCAGACTTTATTCGTATCACTCATCTTGAGAACTCCTGATAGTTAGTTGCCCCGCGACGCAAGGTGCGCAGCAGCGCTTGGAACGGTGGTGGTTGATGCTAACCGATCGCTGGACGCGCACGAATATCGGCTGGGTGGAGAGGGTGGGGACACTCACCGCCCGCGCCGTTACAATCGCCCACATAGGTCCGGTGCTGCCTTGCGCAGCCCCGGCAGCAGCGCAGGGATTGGCCTTGCCAGACGGCTGATCAATCCTTATTTTTGGAGCTCCCCTATGTCCACACCCTCTCACGAGGCGTTGACGCGCCAACAGACACAATTCCATGGGCGCTTGGTCTGTGTCGGCTTCGGCAGTATCGGGCAGGGCGTATTGCCACTGATCCTGCGGCATATTGGCGCCCTGCTCCCCAGCCGCATCACCATTGTCACCGCCGACGACACCGGCCGCGCCGTTGCAGAGAGATTTGGCGTGCGGTTTATCGTGCAGCCGCTGACGCTAGAAAACTACCGGAGCGTGCTCGACCCGCTGGTCGGCGCGGGTGATTTTCTGCTGAATTTGTCGGTAGATGTTTCCAGCTTGGCGCTGATTGAATACGCCGGCGAGCGCGCCGCGCTGTATCTGGATACCTGCCTAGAACCTTGGCCGGGTGGCTACACCGATCCCAGCCTGCCACCCTCGCTGCGCTCCAATTACGCGTTGCGTGAGAGTGCGCTGGCCCTGCGTGAGCGGCGTCCGGGTGGCGCCACGGCCGTGATCACCCACGGGGCCAATCCGGGTCTGGTGTCGCACTTCGTCAAACAAGCGTTGGTCAACATCGCCCACGATCTGGATCTTCAGGTCAACGAGCCCACCACGCGTGAGCAATGGGCGGCGCTGGCAGCACTCATTAATGTGAAGGTCATTCACATCGCCGAGCGTGATACGCAAACACCGCAGGTGCCCAAAGCGGTTGGGGAATTTGTTAACACCTGGTCTGTCGATGGCTTTGTGAGTGAGGGCGCGCAGCCAGCGGAACTCGGTTGGGGCACGCACGAGCGCATGCTGCCGCTCGATGGACACCGGCACGAATTTGGCTGCGGTAGTGCCATCTATCTCATGCGCCCTGGCGCCGGCACGCGGGTGCGCAGCTGGACCCCGCTCGAAGGTCACTACCACGGATTTTTGATCACCCACGGCGAATCCATTTCGATTGCAGATTACTTGACTGCACGTGCAGGGTCGCACGTCACCTACCGGCCCACCGTCCATTACGCCTACCACCCCTGCGATTCCGCCGTGCTGTCGGTACACGAGTTCGCCGGGCGCAACTGGCAGCTGCAAGCGAACAAACGCATTCTCATGGAGGACATCGTCAGCGGCGTAGACGAACTTGGTGTGCTGCTGGCCGGGCATGCGAAAAACGCCTACTGGTATGGCTCGCAGCTGTCGATAGACGAAGCCCGCGCGCTGGTTCCCCACAACAGCGCCACCAGTCTGCAGGTTACCGTGGCCGTGCTCTCGGGCATGATCTGGGCGATGGAAAATCCCAACTTGGGCATCGTAGAACCCGACGAAATGGACTACCGACGGAACCTCGAAATCTGCCTCCCTTATCTCGGCCCCGTCGTCGGCAAGTATTCCGACTGGACACCGCTGCATCAGCGCGGGACGCTGTTCCCAGAAGATTTGGACCTAGCAGATGCTTGGCAGTTTCGTAACGTGCGAGTGTAAATGACGATGTCCGACCTCCTCTTTGAAGTCGGTCAGGGTGTTGGCCTCATCACGCTCAACCGACCGCAGGTCATGAACGCTTTTGGCGGCAGCCTGCGCGAGGATCTGCTGGCCTGTCTGCAGGCGATGGCCAGCGATCCTGCCGTTGGCTGCGTGGTAATCACCGGCGCGGGATCCGCTTTCTGCGCGGGTGGGGACATCGCGAGCATGGCGACCTTGCAGGCGGCTAATGAGGTTGGCCCCATCGCTGAGCGCATGGTGACCGGTGCTGCCGTGGTGCGATTGCTGCGCGCCATGCCCCAACCGGTCATCGCGGCCGTGAATGGCGCCGCCGCGGGCGCGGGTTTAAATCTTGCGCTAGCGTGCGACTTGCGTTACGCCGCCACGAGCGCCAAATTTTCCGCGAGCTTCGTCAAAATAGGGTTGGTGCCAGACTGGGGCGGCCACTATTTATTGCCACGACTAGTGGGTACTGCGTGCGCCCTGGAGCTCATGCTGAGCGGGGATCGTATCGACGCGGAAACCGCCTTGACGCTGGGCTTGGTCAATAAAGTTCTACCCCCCGAGACCCTGCTTCAGACCACCCTAGACCGCGCGCGGGCACTGGCCGCCGGGCCGCGCGCCGCGATGGCCGCGATTAAACAGGGTGCGTATCTCGGCGCTAGCAGTACGCTGGAGGCGACCCTCGCCTGGGAACAAACCACCCAACTCGAGCGCTTTCTGAGTGCCGATGCCCGCGAAGGCACTCGCGCATTCCTCGAAAAACGCCCGCCACACTTTGGCCTCGGCGAGGAGACAAAACCATGAAGGCTGTTTTGGTTAACACTTGGCGTCCCTTCCACGAACTCACGCTACAAGAACTGCCAACCCCCACCATCGCGCCAAATGAAGTCCTCATCCGGGTGCGCGCCGCCGGGGTGAGTTTCGCGGTCAGCCTTGTGGTGCAAGGTAAATATCAACGCAAACCACCGCTGCCGTTTGTGCCGGGTAGCGAGGTGGCAGGCGAGATTGCTCAGGTCGGTGCGCAAGTCACGCGATTTAAAGTGGGCGACCGCGTGTGTGCGGTGCTGGATTGGGGCGGGCTCGCAGAATTCGCCACCGCCAAAGCCGTCAACACCTACGCCTTGCCGGACTCTCTAGATTTTCCACCGGCCATCGCGTTCACCAATTCCTACGCGACCTCGGCCGCTGCGCTCACCTGGCCACACCTGTTGAATGTGCAGGCAGGTCAAACACTGCTGGTCCACGGTGCCGCGGGCGGCGTGGGTTTAGCCGCGATAGAAATCGGCAAAATTCTGGGCGCAACCGTGATCGCAACCGCCGGATCAACGGCGAAACTGGCCGCCGCCCAAGCGCACGGCGCGGATTACCTCATCAACTATCGCACGCAAGAATTCCGTGATGAAGTGTTAGCAATCACTGGCGGCGTCGGCGTGAACGCGGTCTACGACCCAGTCGGTGGCGAGGTCTTTACACAGTCACTGCGCTGCATGGCACCGGAAGGGCGGATCATGCCGGTGGGTTTCGCCGGCGGCGACATTCCCAATATCCCGGCTAATTTATTGCTGGTAAAAAACCTCACGGTCTGCGGGCTTAATCTGGGCTACTACTACGGCTGGAGCCCGCAAGATAAGCGCGAAGAATTTGAGCCGCGCATGCGCGAAACACTCCAACAGTTGTTTGATTGGTTTGTAGAAGGGCGCATCCGGCCACACATCGCCGCCACCTACCCGCTGGCTGATTTTCAGCAAGCGATGGCGGCAGTGCTGGGCCGCACGGCAATTGGGCGAGTCGCGGTCATGATGGACGCCGACGCGCGCGCCTAGCTCACCCACCGCGAGGCGCCCACAGCAGGCGCCCACAACAGGCACCACGCGGTGAGCGACTCAGACCCGTAAACCCGCCTGCCGCATCAGGGGCAATACGCGCTCGCCGAAATACGGCAATTCTTGCGCGTAGTCCTGCCAAACCAGCGCCATGCCTTCCACCCCCGCGCGCGCCAGTGCGACGAATTGCGCCGTCACCGACTCCGGCGTGCCGACCATCAGATAGCCACCCCAACCCGCGACGAAGCGCCGGGCGAATTGTTCAATCTGGGCGTTGAAGGAATCGCTCTCCATCCCCAGCACCCGCATGATATTGCGCGCGGCCCCCCAGTCACCGGCCTCGATGATGGCGTTGAAAGCCGCGCGGGCCTCGCGTTCGGTATCGCGCACGAGGATAAAGCCGTAACCCAGCACGCCAATTTCCCGGTGATAGCCGTGAGCGCGCTGGCGCACGTCGGTGGCGATACTCGCGGCGGATTCCACCGAATCCATGGTGATGAAATTGAAGTCCACGTGGCGGGCAGAAAAATCTCGCCCCGCTGCTGACACCCCGGCGTTCACGATCACCGGATAGGGTTGCTGCACGGGCTTGGGTTCGAGATAACCATCGGTTATCCGGTAGTGTTCGCCCACATGGTCAAAATGATTCTCGCTCCATAGCCGTTTGACCACTTCCACCCATTCACCGGCCCGCGCATAGCGATCGTCATGCGGTGATTGACGCTCGCCAAACATTTCCATTTCGGCCGCATACCAGCCGCAGACCACGTTAAGACCCCAGCGCCCGTTGGAAATGTGGTCGATGGTGGCGCCTTGCTTCGCCGCGAGAATGGGATGCATCGTCGAGACATGCGAGGTCGCAAACAGCATGATTTTCTCGGTGCGTGCCGCCAGCGCCGCGGCCCAGGTGTAGACCTCCAGACAGTCGCCGTTGTACTCCGTCTCGCCGCCAAAACTTTTCCAGCGCCCGAACGGCACCAGGAACTCCAGGCCCAGACGGTCAGCGGTTTGAGCAATCAACAGATTGTGCGCGAAGGTCGGCCGGTGCGAGGTGGGCGCTTTGCTGATGGTGCCGCCGTTACTGACATTACAGCCAAAAATGCCGATCTTCATGCGATTGGCGTTGAAGAGCGGCACCGAATCTCGACGTAATTGGGCGAGGGTGTCGGGGTGCATCGCGGGGCTACGCCGGTGGTCGCGTGCGGCTGGCAGCTAGCGCCGCGGGCCCACGCCGAGCGCGCGCACCCGGCCGGATACCCCACTGGACAGTGGGCAACGCTAGTCCTGCCATTGCTGATCAAATTGCCAGACGGCGTCAAAACCCATCAGGGTGTGCATGTCGGACAGCGCGTAGAGCGGCGTGCTCAGTCCGGCGCTGCTGCCCGTGTCACGTAACTGCTGATAGGCGCTTTGCAGCGCTGCCGCGGCGGCTAGAAAGCCCGTACCGGGGTAGATCGCAATCGCATAACCCATCGCCCGCAACGTGGCCGCGGGCAGTACCGGCGAGCGGCCACCCTCCACCATATTGGCCAGCAGGGGTGCATCGATGGCCGCCGCCACCGCCGCAAACTCCGCTTCGCTCTCTAGCGCCTCCACAAACAAGACGTCCGCACCCGCCGCGAGGTAGGCCCGAGCGCGGTCGATGGCCACCGCCAAGCCCAGTCCACTGCGCGCATCGGTGCGCGCGATGAGGAGAAAATTGGGGTCTTGCCGGGCCGCACAGGCGACCTCGATTTTTTTGACCATGTCAGCCTGCGCGATCACGCGCCGCGGTCCGGCGTGCCCACATTTTTTCGGGAATTCCTGATCTTCAATCTGAATCGCCGCCACCCCTGCGGCCTCAAATCCGCGCACCGTGTGCGCGACATTCAGCAGCCCACCGTAGCCGGTGTCGGCATCCGCAATGAGCGGCGTTGCGCTCCCACCCGCCATCGCGGCAGCCCGGCCGCACATGTCGCTAAAACTCGCCAACCCCGCATCCGGCAAGCCCAGATGCGAGGCCACCGTGCCGTAACCGGTCATGTACAGCGCAGCGTGCCCCTGGGCATCGGCAATGCGGGTGGAGATGAGGTCAAACACGCCGGGCGCGACCGTGAGTTCGCGGCGGCGTACCCGGTCTGCCAAGGCGGTGCGTTTGTGTGAGGCAAGCATGGCGGCGCGCGCTCCTATCCGGGGGTATAAAAAGTATACAGCCGGAGCAGGGTCGGCGTCCCACCGGGCTGGCTGGTGCCGCGCGATCGGCCGGGCGGCGCGCGGCCGGCACGCGGGTGGCAAGTAGGCTGCAGAACGCTCTTGGTAATTGCGGGCAATCGGTGTAGTTTCGCTGGATTATTTAAAATTTACGACGCAAGGACACCACGATGGCGACTTCAATTAAACAAATGCTGGGCAATGATGACGAGAGTCTAGAACTGCTAAAGGTGATGGCTGAGAACAGCTTTGACTCCATCCTCCTCACGGACGCCACCAAAGAGGGGAAGATTATCTACACCAATGCAGCCTTCAAGAAGCTGACGGGCTATAGCTCCGAAGACGCCGTTGGCAAGACTCCTAGGATTCTCCAAGGTGCGGCCACCGACAAACAGGTGATCGAGAGACTGCGTACGGCGCTGATCGGCGGCGGCAAGTTTGAAGGGCGGGCGATTAATTACAAAAAAGACGGCACGCCATTCATCATGCATTGGCGGGTGCTGCCCATCAAACGCGGCGGCGCTATTAAGGCCTGGATCGCCATTCAACGCGAAACCTCCAACCTGTAGCTGAGCACCTGCGCCCACGCGCAGCACTAACCAGGACTGCTCGCGCTCAGGTTGGCAATTGCCGCCTGAGCCGAGCAGTTGCCAACCAACTCAGGTGCGCGCTCACGGCAGCTCGCAAAACTGTCCCAACACGATCTCGGCATGGACGGCGACATTGCCGTGCGGGCCGGCGCACCAAGAGGGCATCACCATACTGTA
>CAMAXW010000112.1 GCA_945862315.1 Klebsiella pneumoniae | reverse complement strand
GTGCTGTCCAAACAAGGAAAATGGACCGAAATGACGAGCCTCATACCCGATGAGGTGGTCCATCTTTTTGCCGCGGTAGGCACCCACGCGGAAATCGCGGGCAGGATAGCGCAGCGTTTTGGCGGGGTCAGTGACGCCGTGTCCGCGAGCATTAATTCGGCGATTACCTCGGATCTGCCCAGCGAAGTGCTGGCGGATATCCGCCGCATCCCAGTCCAGTTCACCGGCTACCAAACACCGAGCTAAACGGGCCGCTAGGCGACCACCCGTGGGCTCGCGGCCTTGGGCTTTGCCGAAACTTGCGCAGTGCGCTTTGCGCCCAACTTCGGTCCGGCCTAGGCCATGCCATGACCCAGTGAGACCGTGATAATCAGCGCGCGCCAAGGCGCGGTGTTTGGGCCCGAATGACCCGTGTCACTCCGATTTACGTCGTTTAATTTTTTGAATGGAAATCTTAATGAGCGGATTCAAGCACGCGACTGACGCTTCAACCCCTCTCATGCCGGTGCTTTATATTCCGCATGGGGGCGGCCCATTGCCGCTGTTGGGAGACCAAAATCACCGCGCAATAACGGCATTTTTACAAACGCTAGGCGCGCACTTACCCCGCCCCAAAGTGCTGTTGATGATCAGTGCGCATTGGGAAGAGCCGATTGCCCATGTGTCCTCGGCGGCGGCGCCCACCATGATTTACGATTATTCGGGTTTTCCGCCAGAAAGTTACCAGTTCCAATATCCGGCCCCCGGCCATGCCGAACTTGCCAATAAAATGATTGAACTGCTCAGCGCTCAGGGGATTGCCGCCGCCCTCAATCCCTCGCGAGGTTTCGACCACGGTACTTTTGTCCCGCTGATGTTGATACACCCCGCCGCAGACATTCCAGTGGTGCAACTCTCGTTATTAAAATCACTCGATCCGGCCGCGCACATCGCCTTAGGCCGGGCTCTCGCGCCCTTGCGGGAAGATGGCGTGTTGATCATTGGGTCTGGGTTGTCTTTTCATAATATGCAGGCGTTTTTTTCTGGCGCGCCTGAGGTGCGAGGTCGCAGCGAGAAATTTGATGACTGGCTCACGCAACTTTTGACCGCCGCTGACGGGAGCACCGCGGCCCGGCAAGCCAGTTTGGAACAGTGGCAACACGCGCCAGAAGCACGTTACTGCCATCCCCGCGAAGAACATTTACTGCCTTTACACGTTTGTTTTGGCGCAGCCAGCGGCGCGTCTCCACAAGCCGCCAGAAATTTTACCGGCACGCTCTTTAACACCTGTATTTCGGGGTTTATCTGGGGCTAAAAGCTCTCCGAGTCTGAAGGGAGAACCGCTTAAAAAGCGTGTGAAGTTAACCGCAGCGCCGTCAGCCGCACGCAGGGTCAACGACCATGCCCGATAGTGCGCGGCGATCGTTAGGGGTTGCGACTACAGCGTGCCGCCCACCGGTGGGGTAAGACGGGAGGGGCGCAAGCGTAGCGCCAAGGCGGTGGCTAGCACCGCACCCACCAGCGCAATACCGGTCAACAACGCGAAGTACTGCTGCTGACCCACCACACCGGGATGCGCGTCCAGCAGGCGCCCGGCAATGGGTGCGAAAAAAACATCTGGGGTAAATCCCACCACCGAAACCAGCCCCACGGCCGCCCCAGTGCGGCTGCTCGGCACGCCAGATTCTTCCATCAGCGTGAAATAAACCCCGCGCAGCGCATAGACCGCCGCCACGCTCAGCAGCACATTGGCCATGAGCACACCGCGGAGCATGGGACTCGGGGCGGTGCCGGCCAGTACCGCCACGCTGGCCGCAGCGAGCAGAAAAATACCGACTAGCGTGATACTCGGACGAACCCTGTCCGCGAGCAACCCGGCGGCCAGTGCTGCCACCGGCCGCAGCCACGCGGCCTTGGCCAGGAACGCCGCCGCCGCCACTTCATCCAGACCAAAGGCGCTCACCGCGTAGAGGGCGTAATTATCGAGCCCCTTGTAACCGCAGTAGGCCGCCACCACGACCCCCGCCTGCAGCCACAACGAAACATTACCCAAGCCCCGCCACCAAGCTTCGCCCTTGGCGGACGCCGAGGCTTGTGAGGGTGCGGCGTCAGGAATGAACCACCAGCACAGTAGGGCCGCCAAGAGGGTGACCGCAGTGTAGAAATAGATCACCGAACGCAGTGCATCGGCGCGCAGCGCAGTGAGGTCCGTGGCACCACCCAGCGCCTGCGCCAGCACCCCCACGGCGATGCTCGCAGAAGCCGCCGCGACTAGCCCTCGCCCGCCTTCTAGCACGCCAAAAGCTTGGCCCTGTCGCAGCGCGCCACCCCAGTCGCGGGTCGCGCGGATCATCGCCGCCCAAAACAGCAGGATGGTGGTCGCACCCCAATAAGCGTACAGCCAGGTTAATCCTTGGATGCTGGGCAGCGTGGCAAAATAAAACCCGCCGCCCGCAGTGGCCAACAAGGAGGCGCTGAGTAGGCGCCGCGCTGACCAACGATCGGCCAACCAGCCCCCCGGCAGATAGCTTGCCATGGCGGTCAGACCATACACCGCAAAGGCATCGCCCAAGGCGGCGTTAGTTAACCCCAAAGTCTGCAAAACGGTCGGTCGGAAAAAACGTGGCACATGAAACGGCAGGCTAAAAATAGCCTCCCCAGCCAACACAATGCAGGCCAGCACCACATAACTGCGCCAGCGCGACGGGGTGGCGTCCAACGCGGTCACCCGCGCGCGCCGTGCCACGTGGTGGCACCCGCACGCCGGGCGCTAGGATTCAAACATCGCACGCAGCGAATCGCGCACGCCCTCGATGCGCTCCTCGCCCGCCACTCGACCGCAATTCACCAGTTCGTCAAAGCGGTCAAAATCGAAACTCGCGCTGGTCGGCGTATCGGGCACGATGACGATATCAGCACGCATGGCTTCGAGCGTGGAGCCCCACGACCCGATTAATTCCCACGAGGTGCTCAACACGCGGCGGAAGCCCAGCGGGCCGCTCATTTTCGACCAGAAACGTATCAGCCCCGACTGGTCGCCATCCTGCACTTGGCGCGCCGAAGGCAACACATTGACCGCGATCTTCAGGCCGCAGCGACGCCGACTTAGCACGTCGACCGGGACCCGAGAAACCACCACGCCATCGACCAACACCCGCGAGAAATGCTGCACCGGCGGGAACAATCCCGGGATCGCGGAGGTCGCCAGCACCGCCGGGCCCACGGGCCCACGGTCGAGCACCATGCGCTCCCCGGCCGCGAGATCTGCCGCGACCACGGCCACGGGGCGGTCGAGATCGGCAAACGTGCAGTCCCCAAAAGTGCCGGCGGCCGCGGACGCCACTTTTTGCCCCCTGAACAAAGAACTGCGTGGAAAACCCCACGCGTCACGAATGCGGCGATTGCTGCCCAGATAGTGGCGCATGAGGGCCTCGGCTTGGTGGGCGCCGCCCGCCCGCGCCAAAGTCAGTGCCGCGATCCCGCCCATGCTGGTGCCACAAAGATAATCGAGCGGAATACCTTGGTCTTCCAAGACCATCAGCACGCCCAAGTGGGCAAAACCCCGTGCTGCACCCGAGCTCAAGGCCACCCCCACTTCTTTAAACGTGATGTGCCGCACGAGTCTGTCCAGCGCGGGATAACGCTGCCGCTGCCAAATTTTAAGGTCGTGATGGACGGCGTCGAGTTCTTGGGGCGGCACCCGAAACGTCCACAGGCCAGGGTCGCGCGGCGTGGGTTCTTGCAGCCGCACGCGCGCCAGATAGGCCACTCCGGCGTGGGCCAGGCTCGCCCCGGCATGGCCAGTTTCTAGCTGCAGATCCAGCACGATATCGGCTGGCTCCAAGAGCGGCCCCAATGATTGGAGTTCCGCATGCTCGACGGCCACCACTAAATATTGGCCACCCGCCGCCAACCGTCGCCAGGTGCTAATTCGTTCACGACACTGGGTGTTGAGGTCCAACCCGCCCGGCGCGGTGCGGTCCAGCAGTAGCTGTTCGGAGGCTGGCGCGTAGTGATGCACCCCGCGCAGCACCCCCTCGGTGAAGCGCGCCACCAAGGGGTGGTCTTGGGGACCCACGATGACGGCGATGCCGGGCACGCGGCCTTCTTGACGCGTGCGATTGCTCAGCCGTTCGATGAGCAGTCGGGTGAGGCTGCGATGGAGCGCCGGATCGTTGTCCAACAACTGTAAAAACGCCGGCCCCTGCAGGCACCAGGTGACGGTATCCCGCGCCGCGACCAAAGTAGCCGATACCGGCATGCCGGAGAAAATCGACATTTCCCCAAACACCTGCCCGGGACCAAGCATCACGCCGCGCCAGTTACCGTCGGTATCCGCGTTGGGCAGCACCCGCACCGCACCACTGGCGATGGCCTGAAAATGGCGACCTTCTTCCCCCACTCGCACGATCACCGAGCCCTGCGGCCATTCCCGGATCTCGCACTTGGCCCGCAGGCCCGCCAACGAAGCCGCTGGCAGTTCGGCGAGGAAAGGAATGTCAGCAAGTTCGAGCATATTCACATCAAAAAAGAGGGGGGAATTGCGGTCACATTCGCGCCGCATCTTGCTGCATTAAGCCATTCGGCCGCCGGCCCCGCAATCCTCAATCGGCACGAGTCGCAGCACGTTGTTGCCTTAGCGAATACACCGCAAACCAATACCCGGCGCTGCCCACCAATGACCCGGCCAAGATCACCAACCAAACGGCGCGTGGACTACCGGTAGCGGTCCACACGGACGCCGACAGCAGCGGCGCCACGGCCATGGCAAACATCATGGGCAAAGCGATAGCACCCATGGTGCGGGCGTAGTAATCGTGACCCAACCACTCGGCCGGTGCCACACCGCGCAAGATGGTCGTCACACCATGTCCCACACCAAAGCAGACGGCAAACACACA
This sequence comes from Klebsiella pneumoniae, assembly GCA_945862315.1. Lineage (GTDB taxonomy): Bacteria > Pseudomonadota > Gammaproteobacteria. Next base: position 1,783 of record CAMAXW010000112.1, on the reverse strand, counting down.
CAGCCAGGGAAAACTCGGCGGCGCAAAAATAAGGACCAGCAGGCCTAGGGGTACGATGGTCGAGGTCATGGCGCCCAAGCTCACAATGCTCGCGCCCCGCCCCACGGTGACCATGATCAGGCGCGCAAGCACTTGCACCGGGCCGATCAGCGCAAAGCATAAAAGAATGTCGCCGTTGGGCACCTGCTCAGCGCTGAGCACCGGCACCAGTTGAAAAATAAGACTGGAGGCAGTCAGGCTATAGGAGGTGTACCAGCACACCAGTCCCCAAAAAATGGGGTTGCGCAGGCGTTTGCGCATCACGGCGCGGCCAGCGCGCGCATCGGGGATCGGCACTGGCTGGTTGGTGCGACCCCGTGGCGGGGTGAAAAAAAAATGCACCGGCACACAGAAAAAAAGATTGAACGCGGCCAGTATCTCGAGACTCTGGCGCCATCCCAACGCCGGCAAGAGGTGCCCAATGAGTGGCACGAACACCGTGCCCGAGAACCCCGTGACCATGGTCATGGCAGTCACCGCCCGCCGGGCTTGCGCACCAAACTGCTGGTGAATCACCGCGAAAACGGCTTCGATGAGTACGCAGGACATCAGCGCGCCCAACACCAGCCACAACAGATAGAACTGCGGCAGCGTGGTAATGCGTGACCACACCAACAAACCAAGACCTGCCCCCAGCGAGCCACCCGTCATGAGCCAGCGGGCGCCATGACGGTCGAATAGCGTCCCCACCGGATAAGCCATCAAGCCGGTCACCAGCAGTCCCGCGGTGAGCGCGCCATTGATGGCGGTGGACGGCCAGCCCAGTTCCTGACTCATCGGGCCGGCAAAGAGCGAAAAGCTGTAATAGAGCGTGCCCCACGACGCCACCTGCGCGAGCGACAAAGGCCACAACATGACCCACGGTCGGTGTCGCGCCTGCCAGCACTGCGCTAGCCCCACCCTAACGGCCCACGCGACCCGCCGTGTTCATTCATCGCCCGCCCAGCCCATCCCAGCACGCGGCAAGCGATGCGCCTCAGCCCGGCACCCCCGCCGCCAGACGCGCGCGCAGTGCCGCCGTTGCAGTGGTGTCGATGTGCAGGGTTGCGGGGTCGATCACCACGCCGTAGCGCTCACGCGCGGCCGTCAGCGAGACGTATTCATCGAGCACGTCTTCTAACACCGCCTCGGCGGTGCGCTCCCACGCATTGCCGTAACCGCCGCCGCCGGTGCTCTCAAACATGAAAGTTTCACCAAAGCCGAACGGGTGGGCGCACAACAGCGGATTGTGCCACTGGCCTTGGGGGTCGCGTCCGCCGATGACCTCATGCCGTCCATCGGCGTAAATTTTAGTCTGCCGCTGCACGTCCGAGTGCTCACCACCGGCGACCCCGGGGCTACCCTCCAAGGTCCGTGCGGTCTCCATGCTCAGCGCGCCCTCGGCCAGATAACGGACTTTGAAAATCGCGCCCAAGCCCCCCCGGAAACGGCCCGGGCCGCCGCTGTCCTGCCGCAACTCAAAGGCTTCGTAGGCGATCGGAAACAAAATCTCGGCGGTTTCTGCCGGCATATTCATGCAATTTCCCAACGGGTCTTCGGTGACGTTCATGCCATCGCTAAAGGGTGTTGCGCCCCAACCGCCCGCCGGCAAATCGGAAAACACATCGGTCGCGCCGTTAGGGGCGACCACCGAGGAGACAAACCAGTTGCAGTCAGCACTGGTGGAGCCGGTTACGCGTTCGGGGATGGCTTTCGCCAAGGCCTGCCAAATGGCGCTGGTGATTTTGGCCGAAGTGAGGGTGGT
>CAMAXW010000111.1 GCA_945862315.1 Klebsiella pneumoniae | reverse complement strand
CAATACCTAGACTTCAAAACCTACCTGCCGGGCGACATCCTGACCAAAGTCGATCGCGCCAGCATGGCGCATGCGTTGGAAGTCCGTGTGCCATTACTCGACCATCAGTTTGTAGAGTGGGTCTGCGGGTTGCCGCCGAAGTCCAAACTACGCCACGGCGTGGGTAAGTTCATTCTGAAAAAAGCGTTAGAGCCGCACTTACCGCAGGAAGTGCTATACCGCTCAAAAATGGGGTTTTCGGTGCCCTTGTCGAGTTGGTTTCGCGGCCCGCTCAAGCAACGGGTCCACGACGCCCTGTTGGGGCCGACCCTGCGCAACACCGGTATTTTTGAGATGGGCTATATCGAATCTTTGGTGCGCGAACATCAATCTGGGGTGGGCGAACACAGCACCGCGTTATGGTCTTTATTGATGTTCGAAGCCTTTCTTCGCAAAGTCTTACACGGTGCTGATCCGGCCTCATGAAGCTACTCACTTTCTCCACCCTCTATCCCAATGCCGCCATGCCACAGCATGGCGTGTTCGTGGAAAACCGCCTGCGCCATTTGCTCGACAGCGGCAAAGTGGCAAGCCGAGTACTCGCACCGGTGCCTTGGTTTCCCTCAAAAAACCCACGCTTCGGTCAATACGCCGTGTTTGCCAGTGTGCCGGCCATGGAAACCCGGGCCGGCATTCAGGTGCTCCATCCGCGTTTTCCGCTGCTGCCCAAGATTGGCATGAACCTCACCCCCTGGCTAATGGCCGCCGCCATGCGCCCCGTGCTGCGCCGGCTAATCCGTGAGGGTCTGCAGTTTGACGCCATCGATGCACATTATTTTTATCCCGATGGGGTGGCGGCAGTCTTACTAGGGAAAATGTTTAACAAACCGGTGGTCATTACCGCGCGTGGCAGTGATTTAACGCTACTCCCGCAAGCAGCTCTCCCACGCCGCCAGATTCAGTGGGCCGCCGCCCACGCGGCCGGCTTAATCACCGTGTGTCAGGCGCTGAAAGACGTTCTGATTAGCCTCGGCGTGCCCGCCGAGCGCGTGAGCGTACTGCGCAACGGGGTCGATTTAGCCATGTTCCAGCCGCCAGCAGACCGCGCAGCGTTACGCGAGGCGTTGGCCGTCGGCGGCACCACGCTGCTGTCGGTCGGTGGCTTGATCGAACTGAAAGGCCACGATTTAGTCATCCGCGCGCTCACCCACCTACCCCAGGCACGCTTGTTGATTGCCGGCCAAGGCCCGCTGGAAAACCCGCTACGCACCTTGGCACAGACCTGCGGCGTGGCCGATAGGGTGCGTTTTTTGGGCTCGGTCAAACACGCGGCATTGCGCGAGTACTACGGTGCGGCCGATGTGCTGGTGCTGGCGTCCAGCCGTGAGGGCTGGGCCAATGTGTTGCTCGAAGCGATGGCCTGCGGCACGCCGGCAGTCGCGAGTGATGTTGGCGGCACCGCCGAAGTCGTCACCACGCCCGCAGCCGGGATTTTGATGCGCGAGCGTACGCCGAGCGCCCTGGCGGATGCCGTCAACGTGTTGCTGGCGCGCACCCCTGACCGCGCGGCAACGCGGGCTTATGCAGAGCAATTTAGTTGGGAGGCCACAACCCAAGGACAGCTAGACCTGTTCACGCGCGTGATCCAGCAAGCAACACCATGAAAATTCTTTATCACCACCGGATTGCCTCCAAAGATGGCCAATTTGTGCACATTGAGGAACTCACTCACGCACTTAAAAAGCGTGGCCACGAAATCATCATGGTCGGACCCGCCCTCGCCCATGGCGATGCCTTTGGAAGTGACGGTGGGATGGTTGCGTGGCTGAAAAAACGTCTGCCGGCTTTCGTCTACGAGGTACTGGAGTTAGCTTACTCAGGCTTTGCGTATTACCAGTTACGCGCGGCCATACGCGAACATCAGCCCGATTGTTTGTATGAGCGCTACAACCTGTATCTACCTGCCGGCGTATGGGCCAAGCGGAAATATAAACTCCCCCTGTTGTTGGAAGTGAACGCTCCAATTTTTGAAGAACGCAGCCAATATCACGGCATTGCCCTGCCGCGGTTAGCGCGCTGGTCCGAGGTCTATGCTTGGCGCGGCGCAGATAAAGCCTTGCCGGTCACCGAAGTACTGGCCGCCCGCCTAGTTGCTGCAGGCGTGCCACGCGCGCGCATTGAGGTCATTCATAACGGCATCGACTACGCAAAATTTGGCAGCGTTCCGGATCTCGAGATGGCCAAAACGGCGCTCGGTTTAGCCGGGCGCCTAGTCTTGGGCTTTACCGGATTTATGCGCGAATGGCACGGAATGGAGCGAGTGGTTGATTTAATCGCCGCGGATACCAGCGGCCAACGGCACCTGTTGCTGGTGGGCGACGGTCCGGCTCGAGCAGGCATAGAGCAGCGCGCGCGCGCGCTCAACGTTAGCGAGCGGGTGACCATCACGGGTGTGGTGGGGCGTGATGACATTGCCTCCTACGTTGCCGCTTTTGATGTCGCCCTGCAGCCCGAGGTCGTGGACTATGCCTCGCCATTAAAACTGTTTGAATATCTCGCATTGGCCCGGGCGATAGTTGCACCGGACAAACCTAACATTCGCGAAGTTCTGAAACACGAACACAACGCCCTGCTGTTCGCCGCGGACGACGTGGAAGCGTTCACGGCCGCCATTACTCGTTTGGCGGACGATAGCGCGCTACGCGCACGGCTGGCACAGGCGGCGCGCGCGACGATCGAGGAGGGCGGCTACACGTGGGACCTCAACGCGCAACGCGTGGAGGCGTTATTTCAGCAGCTAGGCGTTCGTTAGTTTCCATCGCGCCCCTAAAGCCCACAGCGCCTCATAAATTAGGCGGAATGAGCAGCATGGCAACGACGTTAACGAAAAACAGCACCACGGCGAGCAGAAACGTGTAGCCCACAATTTCACCGAAACGTAGCCGGGTCATGGCCAGCAGCGGGACTGCAAAAAAAGGTTGGATGAGGTTGGTGGTGGAGTCCCCGTAGGCGTAGGCCAGCGCCGTGGTGATGGGTGACACCCCGAGGCTCTGCCCGGCGGGGATGAGAAACGGCGCCTCGATGAGCCACTTGGAGCCACCCGAGGGGATGAACAAATTCATCACGCCAGAATACACATAGACCACCAACGCGAAGGTGTCCCGGGTGGCGAACTGGGCGAACAGCGAGCCTAACCAATGCCCCAATGGGGTGAACTGCAACAAGCCAAAAATGCCACCGTAGAAGGGGAACTGCACGATAATTCCCCACGCCGAGTCCATAGAGTTACGGCAGGCCCGCAAAAATGAGGTGGGCCGCCCGTGCAACGCCAGCGCCAGCGCTAGAAACGTGAGGTTGTAGGCGTCGATCGTCCAGCTGTTGCCAAAACCTTTTTCCACGATGGACTTGCCCAGTGGATAAACCAGCAGAAACACGGCAAGCCAGGTCCAGCCACGAAATTGATCAAACCAATCGGCTGGCCGTTGCGGGCTGGGCTCGGGTGCGGGCGGCGTCGGCAAAATCGCCAATGCCATTTCGGGTGAAATGGTGCGTGCTCCTACCCGCGGATGCAGGAGCGCCACGCTCACCAAAGCCACGGCAAAAATCACTACGATGTAGATCAAATTGAAACTGCAAAACAACGAATCCTGAATGGGATACAAGCGATCAACTACCGCTGGCGCACCAGCGGATGGCACCATCAGCGGGTTATTGGGCGTGGCTAAAATGAGCAGCGCAGAACCCGATAAGCCACCATGCCAAATCGTACCAAGACCCAGATAAGACGCCGCAATCAGCACGCGCACATCGGTGCGCGGATTGCGTTGAATGAGAAATGGCGTGAACAACGCGCAGGCCACAATGCACAGCGCCCAATTGAGATAGCCCGTCACCATTGAGAAGGTAGCCGCCAGTAACACCGCTTGCACGGGCCGCTGGGGATTGGGTAGCCCAGCAAGCCAGTTAAATAATCGGTGCGCTGGTCGCGAGGCCACACAAGCGTAGGCCGCGACCATCGAAATGGTGAACTGCATGCCCAGCGAGAGCAGCTTCCAAATCCCGGCCCCCCACGCCAGCACCGCGTCCTCGGGGCTGGTACCCGTGCCCACCACGGCGAGCACCAGCGCCACGGCCGTTAACATCATGCAGATAACCCAGGCGTCCGGCACCCAGCGCTCGGTGTAATCGGACAGCCGGGAACCGGCAGCACGGAAAGCGTCGACAAAATTCATAGACGACCTCGCAAAAAAAGTGGCAACCAAGCAGCCCCGTTGGGGGCCGCTTGGGGTTTCGAACAAGGCCTAGCCTGGGCTGCTCACCGGCTTGGCTTCCAACACGCTGCGCTGCCGCTTTAGCACCAAACGGCTAATCAACCAGCGGCCGTCTACCCAGCGATAGTCTTCGAGGTAATAGCCATGACCATGGTAGACCTCGTCTTTGAACTCGAGGCGGTCGTACAGCGACCAGCGGCCGGTCGCGGTGTGCGAGCCCGTGACTTGAACTTGGGGATCGTGTCCCCGATGAACGCTAATCACCGCTGTGAGCAGCGGCTGGAGGAACGCCACAGCGGCGGCACCACCGGTAAAAATCCACTGCTCTGGGGCTGGCTTGAGCTCATTTCTGCCGTGCTGCTCGATTAAATCGCGGGCATGTTCGGAGTAGTCGATCAGCGCATCGGTGGTGAAGACTTGGACCAACTGCGCCCATTCTTTAAAGTCTAAGTGCTGAAAATAACGCGCCTTGAGTTGCTTTATTTCCTCACTTGCCAACAGCATCGCAATCGGTTCCATCGTGACAATTCCTTGTGTTTTCGGTGACCAACCCACTGGCGAGACCCCGCGGTAAATTCGCGCTAGTCTGCCGTCAAGCCGGCGAGAAGCGCAGCATAAGGGCCCGTGATCGGGATAGAAACCACCGGCTGGTTTCGCCAAAGCGCCCTGCCACTTTCTTGCGCAGCGCGCTGGCTGTTATGGTTTGGCGCGAGTTTTCAGCAAGTCGGCCAAAGCAGAGGGTTTCCAGATGATGCATAAAGAAGCGCTGTTTCCACCAGAATTGCCGCAACCACGCGTGGCGTACTCACCGGCAGTGAAGGCCGGCCCTTTTGTGTTCGTCTCAGGACAACTGGCTTCCGACCTCAGCACGGGCACCCCGGCCCGGGCGACCCTCAATCCGCAGTTCCCGCATCATGGATCAGACATCGAACGTCAAACCCGATTTATCGGCGAGAACATCGAGATTTGTCTGCGCGCCGGCGGTGCCAAACTCGAGCACGTGGTGCACTTCACCAACTATCTCACCGATCCGCGCGACCAAGCCGGCGCCACACGGGCGCTAACGGCTTGTTTTGGCGGCACGCCGCCACCCACGTCCACGTTGCTGGTAGAAGAACTGCCAATCCCCGGATGCCTCTCAGAAATAGACCTTATCGCGCTTGTGCCGGGGCCCGGCGAACGCCTAGAGGTGCTCACGCCCGTCGGTCTTGCTAGCCCACTGCCGGCCCACCTTGATGGTTCGCCGCTGTACCAATACGGCGTGAAATGCGGGCCCTGGTTATTTACCAGCGGTTTGCTGGCGACTGATTTCAACGACGCCATCGCGCCCGCCGCGCGCACCACCGCCACCTTCCCCTACTACGGCGAAGACGCCCGCCTGCAAACTGCGCACATCCTTGAGCAATTGAGCGCGGTGCTGGCAGCCGGTGGTGCTACCTTGGCCGACGTGGTGAAGGCCGAGGTTTATTTAACCGATTTGAAAGATTTCTTTCGCGTGGATGAAGTCTGGCGGGAGTTTTTCCCACACGAGCCACCCGCGCGCACCACCGTGCCGGTAAAAGATCTGGGCGTGCCGGGTGCGCGCATTGCGATCAACCTGATTGCCTTTCTCCCCGGCCCCGGCCAAATCCGGCGCACCATCCACACCGACGAAGCACCGCGCCCATTGGCCCACGAACCCCAAGCGGTACAGGCTGGGCCGTTGTTGTTTTTCTCCGCGCAAATGGCCACCGATTACCGCACGGGCGTGCCCGCCGAAGCGCGACTCAACCCGGCGTTCCCCTTCTACGGATCGGAGTCGGCGGCGCAGGTCAATTACATCGTCAAGCACATCGACGCTATCTGTCGCGCAGCCGGCACGGCTTCAGAGAATCTGGTTCGGCGACGGGGTTTCTACACCGACTTCAGCGAGTTTTTTACCTCCTTCGCAACCTGGGGCAAGGCATTCCCCAGCGCGCCACCGGCCAGCACCACCATTCGAGTCCCGACCCCGCTGCTGGTCCCGGGGTGCAAGGTGGCCATCGATCTCATTGCCGTCATTCCCGACGCGCAGTAGCGCGAATAGCCCCGCGCCCCACCCACCAGATAAGGTCAGGGGCGTGGTCCCGTCCATCCGAACTTTTGGCGAGAAATAGCGCATGACCCAAACAGCAGCAGTTTCCGACATCGATTACACCCTGGCCGAAATGGAAGGGCATATCGCGCGCTTCAAGGACCAAAAAAGCTCCGACCATGCCTTTATCGACACCCGTATTCCCGGCCATGAACGGGAAATTTTCAGCCTCATCGGCAATGGCGTACAGGAAGACGCCTCGTTGCGGCCACAAATTCCAGCGCAGGATTTTCATCTCGCGATGATTCGGGCCGAACCCGGCAAAGGTGCTGCCCTCCACTCGCATCTCACCCAAGAAGTCTTTATGCCGCTCAGTGGTCGCTGGGCCATTTTCTGGGGCCCCGAGGGCGCTCAGGAAGTGATCCTCGAACCCTACGATGTCATTTCACTGCCGGTGCTGGTGATGCGCGGTTTTCGCAACGCGGGCACGGAAACCGCCATGATGCTGGCGGT
>CAMAXW010000110.1 GCA_945862315.1 Klebsiella pneumoniae | reverse complement strand
CTGCCGGTTGCCGCCCGATGGCGCCCAACGGGCGGCATCAACCACCCGCGCGATGAGCGCTGGGGGGAGCGGATCGGGCTTGTAATAACGGCAGGTGTGGGTCGAGCAAATTAAGTCAGATAGCTGCATGGTGGCCCTCTGGATGCGGTGAAGTTGAGTAGGCCCAGTGTGCCGCCTTTGAGCGCGGGCGTCATGGGGTGCGGGACTGACCTCGCGAGCTATCGCTGATCCGCCACGGCCATCCTCGCGGGCACGCCCGGCGGTCCGCGCCGGCCGGTGCGCCGCACCCAGACTGAGCCTAGTGCGCGGTCTCGTTCGCGCGTCGCCACCCGCGACGAGCACCCCCACGCTGCGCAATGGCTCTTTGACTGCCTCATGCCACCACGCTGTTCTCGGCTTAGCACCCTGCCCGGCCTTTGGGGTGTCTGCTTGGGTTGGGCCGCCGTCTAATCGCGGCTCCGCTACCCACAGGCGCGGGGAATGATCGTGCAGGTGGCCGCAGCGTCGCTGGGTTAAAAGATCCTGGACCGCAAAATGCCCTAAACCCTGTTTGGGCCAATCGACCGATTGACTGGTCAGCGGTGCAAGTGTTACCCGTATTCTGGGCCCCAGATGGCAGCTCGCGCCCTGGGGCAGCACGTAAACGTGAGTTCCTCGCAGAGAAACTTAAAAAAGGTTTTATGAACAGGCAGCCGACCCACGAGCATTTTATGGCCATCGCAATGGCGCTGGCCCGCGCGACCATGGACGAGGGCAACGGTCCGAATGCTTGCGTGATCGTCAGGGACGGGCGGGTCTTAGGGGAAGGTTGCAATCTCGTGCACACCAGCGTTGATCCGACCGCGCACGGCGAGATGGTAGCCATCCGTAACGTCGCTAGCGCGCTGGGGAGCCCCGACTTGTCGGGTGTCACGCTCTACACCACGATGGAACCCTGTCCGATGTGCGGGTGGGCCATTATTAACGCAGGCATCCGCACGGTCGTGCTAGGGGCGCAGCTCGCTGGATTTAGGAGCAGCCCGTTGGGGAGTTACTCGCTGGCGGCGCTGGCGGCGATGACGGGCCGACAGTTGGACATCATCACGGGCGTTTGGGAGCGCGAATGTGAGCAACTGCGCTACGAGGGCTTGGCGAAAATGGTGCGCCAGTCGCGCGAAGCCTGATTGAAGCGGCGGTTGCAGGCAACGATCTGCACGGTGCTCAGCGCAGACGAGCTTGGCACCGATACAGCAGCCGAGGGTGGTCGGCGTAACCACCCATACCGCGGTGCATGACTTGCAGGTTATCGATGACCATCAGATCGCCCGCGGTCCACACGTGCTCGTAGATGCCCAGCGGTTGCTGGGATAGTTCGATGAGTGATTCGACGGTTCCCCAAGCTTGCCCGTCTTTTTTTTGAATGCCCGTAGCGGACGCGGGGAGATACAGCGCGATGTCTCCGGTGACCGGATGTGGCAGCCGCACGGGATGCCGGGCGTCAGGTGGGATTTCGTGTGCGGCAGCCTGCTTGAAATCACTGATCTCAGAGGCCCTGACCACAATGTAGGCGTCTTCCAGTCCGGCTTTGTGAGCCGGGTCGAGGGCCCTATAGGCAAGGCGGGTATCTAGGAACCCCGTATTGCCGCCCACCGCCGGAACACAAACGCTGCTCAGAAAATTGACGATAAAGTTTTCCCCGGGAGCCCAAAAATCGCCGTCGTGGTGCCAATATTCGGCGAAACGGACCGCAGGGATGATGCTGCCGTCGGGACGCAGGTTGCCGACGCGCATGATGCTGGGGAAACCGGGTTCTTGCTGGCCGAGCGCGAGTCCCGCAGGCAGAACGACGACCTCGCCCCAGCGGGAGGTGAAGTTTTGTAATTCTTCCGGGCTCACGGGCTGACCGCCAATACAGATCACACCGTGACGGGCGAGGACTTGTCCTAGGAGCACGACGTCGCGCGCCGTTAGATCAGAAAACCGTCGATCAAGTTGCAGGCGAAGTCCCAATTGCCGGCGCTCATGCAAGGCGGCTTGCGGCGAGTGGCCTTTCAGGGCGATGGCATTGGCAGGTGACGGCATAGGCAGGTTAGGACTCGCCCTCAAGGCGGGCCCGCAGCAGTTGGCGCCAGTGCGAAAGCGCTGGTTCGTCGAACATTCCCAGATGGGGCGAGTCAATGATATGGCTGTCAGCAGTCGCGTCGCAGAATTGCCGCCACATTTCGTCGCTTCCTTGGCGCGAGGTGAAGATTGCGAGGACTTCGCCCTCATACGGCTGCGGGTTGTAGACCCGGCCCAAGCGCTGGGCATTATGCCAAAAGCCAGGCCCGCGATCTTTCGGTAGCAGGTAGGTTGAGAGGCGGTTCGGGTGCCGACCGTAGAAATGTACAAGGCGGTTGCAGAGCCATTCCCAAGCAGGCCGTCGGCAGTAAATATGCCACGCAGTGACTAAATTGAAGCCGACGTGACACAAGGCACGACGAGGGTGAAAAACCGCCTGCCGGAGATGCCGCTTGACCCGTGCGCCGAGCCTCTCGGGTGCGCCGCCCACCGAGGGGCCATGGCTGAGTAAGCGCACAGCGTAGCTGTCCGGAAAGGGCTCGGCGGGGTCTAAGAGGAACAGCAGCTCAACGGTCTCGCCGGACTGCCGCAGCTGCTGGGCAATTTCCAGTGCAACTAGCCCCCCGAACGAGTAACCGGCCACACGATAGGGACCGTGAGCTTGGATCGCGCGGATACTATCGAGTTGGATGCGCGCCAGTTCCTCCACCGAGTTCGCGCGCACAAAACCCCGCCCCAGCGCCCACTGCGCGACCGCATACAGCGAGCAATCGAGGTTCCACATCCCCGGGTGCCCCATGCGCAGGTCGATCCCGACAAAAAAGAGCGGCGTTCCACCGCCCTGCTGGGCAAGTGGAAAGACCAGCGTTGGATTATCACGTTCAGCGATCGGCACGGACGCTTTGTTGCCGATTAACCGTTGTGCTTGAGCGCGGTCGATGAATTCCGCGAGTCGATCGAGCGTGGAGGCCTCGAACACGACGCGGAAGGGAATCGCGATATGAAAAGTAGCCTCAACCTCCAGCACCATCGTGATGGCCGACAACGAGTCACCCCCGATGCTGAAGAAATGATCGTCACGCCGAATAGAATTGACGCTGAGCGTGCTTTCCCAAATCTTGATCAGCGCCCGCTCGGTTTCAGTCAAGCCGTCCCGACCGGCGGCGGTGGCGGGCTCGGTCGACTGCTCGGCCACCCGTGTGCGGATGGCTGCGCGATCGATTTTGCCACTCGGCGAGCGCGGCAGTGCTTCGCAAAATATGAACCGCGACGGAATCATTGCCGAGGGCAGTACGGGCACGAGGAAGTGATGGAGTTCCACCGCCGTGATCGCGAGACCGGGGCCGCGCACCACCGCGGCGACGATCGAGCGCGCATCGGAGCTCCCGGCAAACCAGGTTGCGGCCACCTGTGCTACGCCGGGGTGGGTGAGGAGCGCCAACTCAACCTCTAGGGGTTCGATGCGCACGCCACGAACTTTGATTTGGTCGTCGTTGCGGCCGAAGTAGTGGATAGTTCGGTGCTCGTCCTGCAGCACCAAGTCTCCAGTCAGGAACCCCGTTCCGCTGCCCTCCCCGAGGTCAACGAATCGCTCGCGGGTGAGTGCGGCGTTATGGCAATAGCCGCGAGCCACTGCTTCGCCACCAATCCAGAGTTCGCCCTGGGTGCCCGGCGCGACTGCTGCGCGATGCTCGTTCAGCACTCGCACGGTCACCTTTGCGAGTGGCAGCCCGATAGGCGCGGAAATAGCGGAAGGTGCCAGGAGATCTGCCGCATTAAGTTCAAGTCGATGAGCCGTGGCCCAGACGGTGGTTTCGGTGGGTCCATAAAGATTCCACACCGTCTCCGCGACGCCAACGAGTCGCCGCGCGAGCGCCGGCGTGATGGCCTCCCCGGTGCTGACGGCTACGCGTAGCCGAGGAAATTTCGGCACTTCCGCGAGCAGCACCGACCATACCGAAGGGCCGGTCTGAAACACCGTCACGCGCTGATCTTGAATGACACGGGCGAGCCGGTGTGGCTCGAGCACCAGTTGGCGATCCCGCAGCACGACAGTGCCGCCGGTGATCAACGGTAGGAAAATCTCCGCCACGGAAATATCGAAGCCGATGGTCGACGTCGCCAGATAGCGGTCCGACGCTGTGAACCCGAACAAGTTGCGCACGGCGAGGAGCAGGTTCACCACGCTCTGGTGCTCAACCTCGACGCCCTTGGGCAATCCGGTGCTGCCGGACGTAAACAGGATGTAGGCCAGCCTACGTCCACCCGGCGCCACCGCGAGGGGGGCCCTGTGCGTGGCGTCGAGGCAGCGCTCAATGGTCACGAGTTCGACGGCATCGGCCATCGGATGCGGGCCGCGTAGAGCCGGTTCGAACTCCGCGAGCAAAGCGCCGTGTGCGAGGACCAGCTGACAGTGCGCCCCATCCACGATGCGCCTCGCTCGTGCGGGCGGGTCATCTGGGTCGATCGGCACGTAGCAACCACCAGCGCCCAAAATTCCCAGCAGGGCTGCCACCAGATCGGCGGTTCGTTTCATCAACACCCCGACCGGCTGTTCTGCGCGCAGCCCGCGTTGGGTCAGCACGTCGGCGATGACGCTGGCCCGGCCCAGCAGGTCGGCATAGGTCGTTGCGCCTTGGTCATCGGTCACTGCTATAGCGTCAGGCAGGCGGGCGGCCGATCGCGCAAACAGCGCGAATAGGTTCTGGTCGAGATCGGCGGGTTCTGCGTTCGTCATCTCGGCTGCAACGCCACGGCGAAGCGGGGCGCCGGCTCCCAATGATAGGCACCGCGCACTGGCGGACCCGGCACCAACGCCTGTGCCCGATAGCCGCGGGCCAGCGCGCGCACAAAAATGACGCCCATCCTGACCACCGGCCCGCCATAGGGACAAAGGTGATGATCAAGGCCGAATGGGGCGAAAAAATCATTGGTCGGCAGCCCGGTCATAAAACGCTCGGGATCAAAACGATGGGGGGCGGCGAAGTTGGTCGCCAAATGATGCGACTCCCACAAGCACAATCGAACCGTCGCGTGCCGCGGGATCAGCCAGCCATCGAACACGATGTCGCGCGCTACGCACCGCATTAAGCGCTCGCTCTGATCGGTACGCAGGGTCTCCTGAACGAAGGCTTCCGTCAGCGACGGCGCACCCGATGTGGTCGCCTCTTCGAGGCCCATGCGCTCGAGCATAGCGGGGTCGTCGGTGGCGTGGCGCGTCAGCCAGCGAAAGAAATTTTTCATATCCGAGCGAGCCATCTCAGCCTGATAGATGAGGTTCCCCAGTAGGGTGTCGTCGATCTTTTCTTCATCGACTAGACGGCCAAGCAATGCAGTGCGTGATAACCCGCCTGCACCGATGCGCAGCGCAATCACCTCGGTCTGCAGGTCACGGAGAAACGCCTGGAACGCGGCGTGTTGGCGCTGCTGCGGGTTCCAGACCAGCCCGTAGGGACCGAGTTCCTGAAAGTGCGCCACGAACCGTTGGTGTGCCGCCGTGTCCGGTTCGGCACCAAAAAAAATCCACGTCAGCATTGCCGTGGAAATACCCGACATTGCCGCCGAAAAAGCGTGCGCTGAATTGGCGTGTGCGGCAGCGCCGAGCGCGTAGTCGCGCAACCCGTGGGTGACGATTGCTTCGAGCACGGGGTCGCGCGCGTCCGGGTTATGGGATCCCACGGGGGTCGCCCGCAGCGCGCGCTGGATTGCTTTACGCAGTTCTCGGTGATCTTCACCCTCCATGGCGCAGATGAATCCTTTGGGGATCAGGTGACTGAGTTCAAGCGTCTGGAGCCGCAAGCTGGCCCGATGTGCCTGGGTGAATCGTCGGCAATGATCGAGACCGACGATGCAAACGCACAGCTCACCCCAGGCGATCCCTTTAAACACCGGTCCCAGCGCTGCCGAGCGCTTGCGCAAAGCATCGCGGTCGGCCTTCTCCAGCGTATCCAGTGCTGCATAGTCGCCCGGTGGCAAGGGGTGACGCGACAGCGCGCTGCGCAAGCGGGCATAGGCAACTGGCTGTCGACGGTACGCATTGAGGAGACCTTGCGCTCCGGCCGCCCGTATTTTATCGATCCACACGTTATAAAAATTCCGTCGCCGGCTTTAGCCCTGGAAGATTTCTGACAACGCTCAGTTGGCCGCGCAAGACGGTGCGAGGTTGCGTCGAAACTTGCGAAAAAGCCGTCGTCCGCATGGTTTTTCGCCGCATTTTGTTAGCTGCCGCTCATCAGGAAGATCTTTAATATCTTTGAAAACCCTTCAGAAAATGAACTAAAGGCGTTTCACCCGATCGGGTCTCCTCGGTTGTCTTGCAAACAAATCGAGAAGGGTCGGATCGAATTAAAGAGCGCGAGGCTAGCAAATTGTTACCCCGGTTCCAACAGGCATTTTCAGAGCAAACCATCACGGCGATCGGACGCGCCACAGTACTCTTCAAGCGTGAGCACAAGATGACACCGAGCGTTGCCCAGCACGAAACTCACATTGCCAACACGGTCTGCTTTGAGCGAAGTCCACAGCCGCCCTGCTCAACCGGGCGAAGCCGTGTGTCATTCCTGCTGAAGACCATCTCGGGACGAGCAACCCATGCTGCAATTCAACCCCGGTTGGTTTGCGTCTGGCTCACGCCTGCCTTGGAATTGCACCCTTCGTTCAGGCTCAAATCTCCTTGCACAAGGCTACCGATGGACGCTGAACCAGCGTGATCGTTGGGCTTGTCGGGCTTGTCGGGCTGCGAGAACCGAGGCCGAACCGCGACCCCCGTCTTGCTTAACCTCAGCTGCCCGAGGCAGACTCTCCATCGCCCCACCCAAACACCACCTTCCCCTCTTTGAAGGTTCACCCAATGCTAACGTTAGACACCCTGCGCCGCACGCTGGCCACCGGTTTATTCTGCGCCGCCACGCTGCTCAGCGCGCCAGCGAGTGCCAGCCTGTTATGGCACTGGCAGTACACCGGCGTGGATATCGAGGCACGCGGACAGTTCACGACCACCGACAGCGCCAACAGCAATGGCTA
>CAMAXW010000109.1 GCA_945862315.1 Klebsiella pneumoniae | reverse complement strand
TCTTTAAAGCCGGGCATGCCCTGCTGCCGCCGGCTGCCACCCACCACAATTTCTTTAAACGCCTCATCGTAAACGACGGCCTGCGAGGCGCGCAGATCGGGCGCATAGCCGCCCGACACGGCACCACCGCCGTGGCAGGTCACGCAGTTTTTCAAAAACAAATAACTACCCTGCTCGGCCTGCATGGCATCTACTTTAAAGTCGTCCTGCGCCAGCGCTTGGGCAAATTGCGGCGGCGGACTTTTGGGTAACGCGGTGGTGCCATCCAAGGCATACACAATGAGCCGGCGGGTTTGCGCGCCGTAAGCCCAACCGTGTTGCGCGGTGATCGCACCCGCCATGGACACCCCCGCACCACCCCAACCGGTGAGCAAGGCCACGTACTGTTTGCCGTCTACCTCAAAGGTAATCGGCGGTGCGGACACCCCAAGACCCACATCGGTACTCCACAAAGGAATGCCGTCGGTGGCGCGGTAAGCCAGCAATTTGCCGTCTGTCCGGCCTTCAAACACCAAATTACCACCGGTGGTCAGCGTGCCGGGATTCCACACCCCGGGCAGCTTTTGCTCCCAGACTTTCTGTTGTTTCACTGGGTCCCAGGCAACCAGCGAGCTCGCATCTATTTTCAGCGGCAAATCGTCGCGCATGAGATCCACGCCGGGATCAAATTGAAAGCTCGGCGAGTCCCATAATTTGGGCTTGATGTTTTTATCGCTGAACATCCCGGGCACATCGATGGTGGGGATGTAGACCAATCCCGTATCCGGGTTAAAAGACATTGCGTGCCAGTTGTGGACCCCAAAGGCGCTGGGGTAAATCAGCTCCTCGCCGTCCTCATAACGCGCGTCCTTGGCTTCCACGGGGCGCCCGGTTTTGGTGTCCACTCTTTCTGCCCACGTTACCCGGCCCAATTTTTCGGCCGAGATGAGCTTGCCGGTAGCGCGGTCGATGACGTAGAAAAAACCGTTTTTAGGCGCGTGCAACAGCGCTTTTACCGGCTTGCCCTTGAGGGTCAAATCGGCCAGCACCATGTCCATATTGGAGTTGTAGTCCCAAGTTTCGCCGGGGGTGGTTTGATAGTGCCAAACGTACTTGCCCGTATCGGCGTCCAGGGCGACCACCGCGCATAAAAATAAATTGTCACCACCGCCCGGGCTGCGAATACGCTGGTTCCATGGCGAGCCATTGCCGGTGCCAAGATAAATGCGATTGAACTCCGGGTCGTAGGTCAGACCGTTCCACACGGTGCCGCCACCGCCGTGCTTCCACCATTCGCCGCGCCAGGTTTTGGCGGCCATGGCTTGGGTGTCGTCTTCAAAGCCATCCGCCGGATTGCCGGGGACGGTGTAGAAGCGCCAAACCTGCTTGCCGGTCGCGGTGTCGTAGGCCGTCACATAGCCGCGTAGCGGCCCCCACTCCGTGCCCCCGTTGCCAATGATGACTTTGTCGTTGAACACGCGTGGTGCGCCGTTGATGAAATAGGGCAGCTTGGGATCGACCGTCATCGTGCTCCAGATTTCGGTCCCCGTGGCCGCATCGATGGCGTTGAGCCGGCCATCGGCGGTGGCCACAAAAATACGGCCTTTCCAATAAGAGATGCCGCGATTGGAGTCCCACATCACCCGCAGACGCTCGCCGGCGGCGTCGATAGTTTTAGGATCGTAGGTCCACAATTTTTTGCCGGTGCGGGTATCTACCGCAAACACTACGCTGTAACTGCCGCTGAAATACAGGATGCCATCCACTGCTAGGGGCGTAGACAACAGAGATTTTTGCCCCGGCAGATCCATAAACCACGCCACACCCAGCCCACCGACGTTATCGGCCGTAATTTGCTTGAGCGGGCTGTAGCGTTGTTCGCTGTAAGTGCGGCCGTAAGACAACCAATTGGCGCCTGATTTTTCATCCGCGATGGCCGCCCCATCGACCGTCGTGGCGGCCGCCACCCAGCCCCCAGACCCCGCCAGCAAGGCCGCGGTCAACGCCATTATCCTGACTAAGTTCATACTCGAAGCTCCCCGTTTTATCGTTTATTAATTTTTTTAAATACGATTTAAAAGTACGGCGCGGCGTGCCCCCCGGCCCAAAATCAAGCGCCCTTCGCGGGCGCTGACACGACAAAGGGTTCGCAGCCCGTATCGGTATATTCCACTTCGCCAAACCAAGCCTGTGCCAGCGGATTTTTCCAGCGCCGTTCGCGGCCACCGAAGCGGCAAATATCGAGAACTTCCAACCGCCACTCCAGTACACGGCCCAGCGGAAACCGCACGGTGACCGGTTCGCCTTTGAAATTATGCAGGTACATCACGCAGAGTTTCTGCGGGTGATTGCGGTCTTGTTCAACGGACGCGCAATGGCGGCCATCGCCCACCGACGCGCCCCCCAACCAAGACTCATGGTTACCGCGCCCCAACGACCACTCGGCGAACAAATTGGCCCAACTGGGGTTCCAGTAGCGGCTCAGATTTTGCCGTTGTTCGGCGCTAGCCGTGGTTTGCCGGCCACCCCAAGGGCGCCATCGCCCCGCGGCATCCATCGGTACCGGCGGATAGGGAAATTCAACCACGATAACGGGATAGTCTTCGTGATATTCCGGGTTCATGTCGATGACATCCAGGCGCATCCGTACCACCGAGGGGCGGTCGAAGCGCAACGTATCCCCGGTCTGTGAGGTCGTCCAAACATGCTCCTCCGCCAAGGGCTGGCAGCGCGCGACGAGGGCCGCGGTGGCGGCATCGGCCTGCGGTTTCTGGTTTAACGACAGCAGCCCGTGATAGAGCTCACAACCTTCGGGTGCGAACTCGCTCGCATGCAGTCGCTGCCAGCCCCATTCGCCCAAGGCGACATAGCGGTAAGTGGCGCCCGCCCCTAGCACGAGCACTATCACCAGCAACAATAAACCGCGCTTGAGCATGTCATTACCCTCATCAGTTGGAACACCCATGGCCGCCTCGCCTCGAGCATAGCGGGCCTGCGCCTGCTGTGCAGCCTTTAACGTCAGCATGACGGATCAATTTTTAGCGCGCGCTAAATTTGCCGCCGAGTTGTGGCCGACGGGGGATTTGCGCCCAAGCTTTGGGCGCTTTTTAAGGAATACCCATCCGCAACCCAGCGCCACCCTAACGGGCGCCTGATGGGCAGGCGTTACGCGTCCGCCCGGCGGGCGGGCCAACGGTTTCCTGACACCTTATTCGACGGTAAAAGCGTTATTAGTCACCACCGTGGCGGTGCGCGGCTCGTTAACGATTCGCTGCAGTGCACCACGCGGTGCGGTTTACGCAGGACGACGATAACAAAATAAAACGCCAAGAAAAGCGAGCCGCTGCAGCCGGACAGGGCAGCTAAGCTTAACCATTCAGTGCTGAGGGTTATGGGCTATACGAGGGTTCTCACTCAGCGCCAGAAAAAAAATAACCTCAACAGATTATTATAGAGAGCGCCCAGCCATTGGGTTGGATTGGCGGCCATATAAAGATGGACGAACGCGACGCTCGTAGATTAAGTTGCGCGCTGCGCGCACCGCGCCCTGTCGCATTCGCTCACGTTGCTCATCTTTAAAAGCCAGTCAAGGGTGCCGGCCAAACCGCCGAACCCGCGGGGAGAACACCGTTTTGTTTAACGTCGATATTGATACCGGCGGCACCATGACCGACACCTTGGTCAGTGGCGGCCCGCAACCGCTGCTCATCAAAGTGGAATCTACGCCGCACGATGTAACCGTTTCGTTTATGCAAAGCCTAGAGGCCGCCGCCACCTTGGCCGGCGCCGAAAGCCTCGCGCAGTTTCTGGATCAAGTAGCGCTGATCCGTTGGTCATCTACCATCACCTCCAATGTTCTGGCGCAGCGCAGCGGGCCTAAGTTGGGCCTGATCGTGAGTGCCGGGCACGAAGCAGATTTATATGCGGATGACCCTCGCCATACCGCGCAAGTAGTGCCCTCGCTGGTGCGGCGCGAACACACGGTGGGCTTGGCTGCTAACGCCGATCGTGCCGTCATCGTCGCGACGCTGAAAGGGCTGATTGATCAGGGCATTCGCCGGGTGAATGTGTCACTCGCAGGGGCCTTTCCCGATGGCGCGCGCGAACAGGAAGTGCTCAAAATTATCGGCGAGCAATTCCCCGATCATTTTCTAGGTTCGGTACCCGCGTTGGCCGGCAGCGACATGTTGATGCGACCCGATGACATGTCACGCACGTTTTTCGCACTGATCAACGCCTACGTGCATAACTCGCTGGCGAACTCGCTGTTTAAGGCCGAGGACCTGCTAAAAATTGACTACCGCTGGAAGGGCGATTTGCTGGTCGGCCATCTCAACGGCGGCGTGGCCCGCATCGGCAAAACCAAGGCCGTAGACACCATAGAATCTGGGCCGCTATTTGGCACCCATGCCTCGGCATTTTTGGCCGCCAGCCAGCAACTGCCCAAGGTGCTCGCGCTCGATATTGGCGGTACCACGGCCAAAGCCAGCGTGGTCATCGACGGGCGGATTGAAATGCGCCCCGATGGGCATTTTTTTGGCATCCCGGTGCGGATGCCGATGCCGGTATTGCGGTCGATCGCGCTGGGCGGCGGATCGGTCGCGCGCGCCGTCGAGGGTGCGGTCACACTGGGGCCCGACAGCATGGGTGCTGCCCCCGGTCCCGCCTGCTACAAATTGGGCGGCAGCAGCGCAACCCTCACCGACGCCCTGGTGGCGTTGGGCATCATCTCGCCACTCGGATTTCTGGAGGGTCGACGGGTGTTAGACGTGGCTGCAGCCGCGGGCGCGATCACCCGCCAGGTGGGTACGCCACTGGCGCTGGCACCAGGCCCGGCGGCCCAGCAAATCATGCACCGCGCGGTGGAGATGATGGCAGGACTTGCACGGGATACGCTGGCGGAAGCCGGTCATCTGGAACCGGCAGGCTTCGTGCTGTTCGCCTACGGCGGTAACGGGCCGTTGTTCGCGACCGAACTCGCCGATCAACTGGGCATCCATGAAGTCCGGCTGTTTGCGCTGGGCACGGTGTTTAGCGCTTATGGCTCCGCCATTGCGGATGTGTTGCACGTCTACGAGCGCGCACTCGTGAGCGCGGATGCTGCTAACGAAATTCACAGCGCGGCGGCGCTGCTCCAAGCGCAAGCCTGGCGCGATCTCCTTGGCGAAGGCTTCGAGCCGCAACGTGCCCAACTGGAATGGGAGGTCGAAGACGCCACGGGTGCCCGCGCAGCGGCCACTGGGGAGAGTTCGACCAGCGTGCCAGCCCTACTCGCCAGCCTGCCCAAGCCGGTGATTCTGCGTCTGACGGCGCGTTTCCCGATTCCCAAGCAACCGCTGCCCGAGCAGGCGAGTGAGGCCCACGCGCCCGTGGCAAGCTTACGCGCCTCGCCTTTGGTGCCAGGTGGAGAATTGCCCGTGTACACCCACGCAACGCTTTTCGGCCAACAACTCAGCGGCCCGTTGGTTGTCGACGGCGGCACTTTCACTTGGTACATCGGCACCCGCTGGCAGGTCACGATCGATGGTCGTGGTGATGCCTGCGTGACGCGGATGAAAGGATAAGAACATGTCAGACCTGCTCAAAATAGCCGAAAACCTCCTGCTTGATCTCGCGCGCGAACGCTGGCTTTGTGAACAGTGCGGTCACGATTTAGGCCACGCCCGCGAAGATGTGAAACGCGGTCTACTGGTTGGCGAGCGCGACCCCTCGGAAGTCCATCCGCCACTGATCGAGGGCGAATACACCTTCGCACCTAATCCCGAATGGGTGCGCATATTGGAGTTCTACTGCCCGGGCTGCGGCGTCCAATTGGAAACCGAATACCTCCCGCCGGGCCACCCCATCACCCATACCACGCAAATAGATCTCGACAGCCTCAAGGCGCGGCTGGCCAGCGGATCGCTCAGCATCGAAGACGGACATCTTAAAGTGGTGGTGCCATGAGAAGTGTGGATATTGATGTCGGTGGCACGTTCACCGATTTGGTGCTCACTTTCGACCAGCAGCGCGTGATCGCCAAAGCACCCACCACGCCTTACGACCTGTCGGTCTGTTTTATGAACGTCCTGGAAGACGGCGCCGACCAACTTGGGGTGGCGGTGGAAGACTTGCTACCGCAGATTGAGGTCGTGCGCTACTCCACCACCGTGGCCATGAACCGCTTGATTGAGCGACGCGGCCCACGGTTAGGTTTGATGACCACCGAGGGACATGAAGAAGCCGTGCTCATTGGCCGGGGCGCGCAGTGGGTTGATGGGCTGCGCATCGGCGAACGGCGGAACTTGGCGGTGCAGCGCAAACCGACACCCTTGGTGTCGCGCCAGATGATTGTGGGCTTGAAAGAACGCGTGGATTCCACCGGCACTATTCTGCGCAAGCTCAATGAAGAAGACGTGCGCGAGAAACTGCGCTATCTCATGGATCAGGGTGCGCGGGCGATCGCGGTGTCGCTATTGTGGTCGTTCGCCAACCCCACCCACGAGCGCCGGGTGCGCGAAATTATCCGCGAAGAATATAAGGGCTATCACGTTGGTTACCTGCCGGTCGTGCTATCGCACGAGGTGGTCGCCAAAATTGGTGAGTACGAGCGCACGATGACGGCGATCCTCGACGCCTACCTACAGCGTTCTATCAAAGTGGAAATGGAGGCCACCTGGGATCAACTGCGCGAATTGGGCTACCGGGGCAGTTTTTTGCTCACGCACAACACCGGCGGCAGCGCCGAGATGTTCAAAACCACCGCCTCGCGCACTTACAACGGCGGGCCCATTTCGGGGCTGATGGGCTCCTACCATATTGGTCGCGCACTGGGTTATAAAAACGTGATCGCCAGCGACGTGGGCGGTACCAGTTTTGATGTGGGCATGGTGGTTGACGCCGGCGTACGCAGCTATGAGTTTCGACCGATCATCGACCGTTGGATGGTGGGCATCAGCATGTTGCAGACCACCACCATGGGCGCTGGCGGTGGTTCCATTGCCAGCATCAATACGCTGCTCAATCGCCTAGAGGTGGGGCCGCGCAGTGCGGGCGCCATGCCGGGGCCAGTGTGCTACGACTTGGGTGGGACCGAGCCCACCGTGACCGACGCCGACGTGGTGCTGGGTTATATCTCGCCGAGCAGTTATTTTTCGGGTCGTATGCCGCTCAATCGCGCCAAAGCATGCGCCGCCATTGAGCAGAAAATCGCGCAACC
>CAMAXW010000108.1 GCA_945862315.1 Klebsiella pneumoniae | reverse complement strand
TGATCTGGGCTTTGGCGCGGCTCACGGCGCGCAGATGCTGTCACTCATGTTGGGCTGCGGGATTATCAGTCGTCTGGCCTCGGGTTTTGTCGCCGACCGCATCGGTGGTCTGCGCACCCTCATTGTGGGATCTACCCTGCAAGGATTGGCGCTGATGCTCTTCTTGCCGGCCAACGGACTGGTGTCTTTGTATGTGGTCTCGGCGCTGTTTGGGCTGTTTCAAGGGGGCATCGTGCCGTCTTACGCGATTGTGATCCGAGAATATTTTCCCGCCGCGCAAGCCGGTGCCCGGGTTGCCATGGTGGTCACGGCCACTTTGTTGGGGATGGCCTTAGGCGGCTGGATGTCGGGTGTTATCTACGACTACACCGGCAATTACACCGGTGCGTTTCTCAATGGTGTGGGCTGGAATTTACTCAACGTGGCGATTATCAGCTTCTTGTTGTTACGGCTGCCAGCGCGCGGATCCCGGGCGGTTTTCGCCGCTATTTAAAGAATTCCATCAGCTCGATCACGGTGCCATCGGGATCATAAAAGCAGACAAACTTATGGTTGGCACCATTCAGCCCGGGGCTACTGGGCGGTGCCACTAAACGCACGCCGCGCGCGATCAGTTGCTCGACCATTTCATCCAAACCTTTGACGCGCAGACAGATACGCGCAATCCCGGTGTGGGCCAGATGCGGGTAAGGCTCCCCGGTGGTGGGGGGTTGCGTCCATTCCACCAAGTCCAACAACGCGCCGTGTGGGTTATCGCCGAGGCGTAGCAACTTTGCGCGCCCGCGACGTGGCACCGGTCCTAAGCCCGGTAGGTCACCTTCTGGCAGATCGATGGCCTCTTGAAAACCCAAGGCTTGGTAGAACGCCAGCGAGCGTTCGAGCTGGGTGCAATTCACGTTCACATGATAAATCTGCAGGCTGCGCCACATGTTGGGAGGCTCCTCGTTGGGCGGGCGTGGCCCGCAGTAGATAGATAACTTGACCATGCCCGGGCCGCGGCGGGATGTAAACACCGGCACGGTGGTGCGTTTTTTGCGTTGCAATAAAGCCGGTGCCCAGTAGAATGCCGCCCTTAGTCCGCAGTCCGATGGTGAACGCATGAAACAAGAGATGCCTAAACCCGCGGTCAAACCCGCGAATCCCAGTTTTTCTTCCGGCCCCTGCCCCAAGCGGCCCGGTTGGTCACTCAGCGCGCTCGAAGGGGCGTTGGTGGGTCGATCACATCGCTCCAAGGAGGGGCGCGCGCGCCTCCAAGCCGCGATCGACCAAACCCGCAGCGTGTTGGGAGTGCCCGCCGACTACCGCATCGCCATCGTCCCGGCCTCCGACACGGGGGCTGTGGAAATGGCTTTGTGGAGCCTGCTTGGGCCGCGCCCGGTGGACGTCTTAGCATGGGAGAATTTTGGTCAGGAATGGGTGTCCGATATCACCGAAAGCCTGCGCCTTCCCAACGCCCGAGTGCTGTCTGCCCCCTACGGTGAGCTACCCGATCTGGCGCTTGTCAATTTCTCCCACGATGTGGTCTTTGTGTGGAACGGCACGACGTCCGGCGCACGTGTGCCCAATGGCGACTGGATTCCCGCAGACCGCACCGGCCTCACCATTTGCGACGCCACCTCGGCGGTTTTCGCGATGGAGATGCCGTGGGACAAACTCGACGTGGTGACTTTCTCTTGGCAGAAAGTATTAGGTGGAGAGGGTGCCCACGGGATGCTGATCCTGGGCCCCAGAGCGGCTGAACGCCTGACCACCCACGAGCCGGCGCACCCCCTGCCCAAAATTTTCCGTTTGGCCAAAGACCGTAAAATCGACGAGGCCTTATTTGCCGGAGCGACCATCAACACCCCCTCCATGCTGTGCGTGGAAGATTACCTCGATGCGCTCGGGTGGTCGGCACAGCTGGGCGGTTTAAGCGCGCTGTGCGCACGCTCGCAGCGCAATCTTGCGGTGCTGACCGAGTGGGTAGCCCGGACGCCTTGGGTGGCGTTTCTGGTGGCCGATGAGGCGATTCGTTCCAGCACGTCTATTTGTCTAAAACTCACCGCGCCGTGGTTTTTGGCGCTCGATGCCAAAGCCCGCTCGCAGGCCGTCGACCGGCTGGTGGCGCTGCTCGCCGAAGAAGCCGTGGCCTATGACATCGCCGCCTATCGCAGCGCGCCTCCGGGCCTGCGGATCTGGGGCGGGGCGACGGTGGACGCCACCGATTTGGAAGCCCTGTTGCCGTGGCTGGAATGGGCCTACGCGCAGATTGCGCCGCCCGTCACACCTCTCTAGCCCTGTGTATCGCTAACTCAAGGTATTAATCCCTATGTTCAAGGTTTTTGTTGCCGACAAACTCGCCAGTGAGGGCATTGCAGCGCTGCAGGGATACGCACAGCTGGAAATCGATTTTTCGCCCGGCCTCGACGTCGAGGAGGCGCTGGCGCACATCGCGGACGCTGATGCCGTTATCGTGCGCAGCGAGACCAAAATCCGTGGCAAATTGCTCGCCGCCGCCAGCAAGCTGCGGGTCGTGGGGCGTGCCGGGATAGGCGTGGATAATATCGACCTCGATGCCGCCACCGAACGCGGCATTGTGGTGCTCAATACCCCGGACGCCAACGCCACGACCACCGCGGAACTGGCGATTGCCCATTTGTTTTCGCTGTCGCGACAATTGCCAGAGGCTGATCGCACGACCCGCAACGGTGAGTGGTTGCGCTCTAAGTTCATGGGTTCGGAAGTCACCGGCAAAACCCTCGGCATCGTGGGTTTTGGCACCATTGGACGCCTCGTCGCCGAGCGTGCTCGCGGCCTAAAAATGCACGTACTGGGCTTTGATCCCTTCGTGAATCCCCAGACCTTCGAAGCCCATGGGGTGGTGCGGGCAGACTTGGATACCCTGTTGGCCACCAGCGATTACGTCACGCTCCACTGTCCCATGACCAGCGACACGCGCAATCTGTTGTCGGCTACGCGGCTGCGCGCCATGAAAAAAGGGGCGCGGCTGATCAACTGCGCGCGCGGCGGTTTAATCGACGAAGAAGCACTGCTTGAGGTCATCACGAGCGGTCATTTGGCCGGCGCGGCATTGGACGTTTTTGCGCAGGAACCACCGGGCGCCTCGCCGCTTTTTGGCCATCCACGCATCCAGTTCACGCCGCATCTCGGCGCCTCCACCGAAGAAGCACAGACTGCTACCGGGGTGGAAATCGCGCACCAAATCGCGGCTTTTCTGCTGCGCGATGAAATTCGCAACGCGGTGAATCTCCAAAGCGTGCCGCCAGAGCGGCTGGCGCAACTCGAACCTTATCTGCAATTGGCCCGCCGACTGGGCAAGTTGGTTGGGAAAATGCTCGATGGGCCGCTGCAAGAAATTGAAGTGGGCTTGTATGGCCACGCGGCCGAGTTAGACAGCCAACCGTTGGTGGCTGCGGTACTGGCGGGGCTGCTGCAAGATCATTTGGATATCCCCATCACGCGGGTGAACGCGGCGCACTTGGCGCGCCGTCAGGGCATCAAACTCAGCGAGGTCAAATCCGCTGATGTGCGCGACTACCTCTCGGTGCTGCGGGTCACCGCCCGTGACGAAAGCGGTTCGCGCTGCTTGGAAGGCACTTTGTTTGATGGTCGTCATCCCCGTTTGGTACGGGTAAACGACTATGCGCTAGAAGCCCCCCTAGAAGGCCAACTGGTCTTTACCCGTCATGCAGACCAGCCGGGTGTGATTGGCACTCTGGGTGAATTGCTGGGCCGCGAGGGTATCAATATTTCGCGCATGCAGGTCGGTGCGGCCGAGGGCCGGGATTCGGCAATTGGCGTGCTGGCGGTGTCCCACCCTTTGCAGGCGACACAACTGGCAGCGATTGCTAGCATCCCAGCTGTCGATAAAGTTTTACAAGTCGATTTCTCTCATTAAGGCGCGCCGCGCGCGCGCGACACCCGTCGCAGGCATGAGGAGCGTCAGTTGTTCACAAGGATAAGAGAATGGTGGGCAGGGGCCCCTGCGGATGCCCCGACACACCGCTGGCGTACCGCCAGTTGGGTGTTGGGCGGGTTAGTAGTGCTCAATTTCAGCTTGTTACTGTTCTTTGACCACGAACCGCCGGGGTTCGACGTGCGCGCCGTGGCGCGTGCCCGCACCGGATCCACCGATGGCACGCTGGTGCGAGGGGCGGTGACCACCGCTACCCTCATTGAAGTCATCGACCGCCTGCTGCACAAGCGGGGTGGTTATCTGAGTAACGATGTGCTGCCGCCGGGCGTACTCATGGATAACCTCCCCAACTGGGAATGGGGTGTGCTGGTGCAGTCCCGCGATTTGGCCATCGCCCTGCGTAACGATTTTTCTCGCTCTCAGTCGCAGTCCACGGAAGAGGTTAATCTCGTCAAGGCCGATAACCAACTGCGCATCGACTCCACCTCGTGGTTATTTCCGGCGGCCGAAACCGAGTACGCCGGGGCGGCGGGCGCACTGGAACGCTACCTCCTCGCTATTTCTTCGCCCACCGCGACGCAAGTCCAGTTCTATGCGCGCGCCGATAATCTGCGTAACTGGCTGGCGGTGGTCGAAAAACGTTTGGGCGATTTATCCCAGCGGCTGGGCGCCAGCGTTGGGCAAGTGCGAATTAACACCGACCTGGCCGGTGAGTCTGCTGCCGAACGCTCCACCGTGGCACCCGATGTGGTCACGGTGCAAACCCCGTGGCGCCAAATTGACGATGTCTTCTTTGAGGCCCGTGGGTCCAGTTGGGCGCTCTTGCAGTTCCTGCGTGCCGTGGAAATAGACTTCTCCTCGGTGCTGGAAAAGCGCAACGCGGTGGTCAGCGTGCGGCAAATTATTCGGGAGCTAGAAGGAACCCAAGATCTCCTGTGGAGCCCGATGGTGCTGAACGGCGAGGGCTTCGGGTTTGTCGCCAATCACTCCTTGGTCATGGCGTCCTATATTTCGCGTGCCAACGCCGCTTTGATCGAATTACGGATGTTGCTGGAACGCGGTTAAAAGGGCTTCAGCTTAGTGGTTCGACGGCCGCTACCCCCGGTAGCTACCACAAGCAGTAACCGCATGAAAAATCGGCTGGGCGCACTCGGTTGGGGATACATTTTGCGCTTGCTCCTACCCCTAGGCGCGCTGGCTGCGTTACTGGTTTTAACCGGTGCCTTTTTGGGGCTGGCGAAGTCGACAGCGCCGAACGAGCGCGCGCGCGTGGTGCAACTGTTGATCGAACAGGCGCAAGGCCTGTTAGCCCAAGATGATCTCAAAGGGCTGGGCAAATTGCTGCATCAAACGCTTGCCGATAGCCCGGATATCAAAGGCTATTATTTGCTCCGCGGGGATAAGACGCTGTTCAGCGTGGGTGGCGAAATCGACTTCGAGCACCGGCAGCAGGGCACCGATCCCGATGCTGGCCCCCATGTTTTGATGCGCGCCGGACAGCCTTGGGGTGAACTGTCTTTTAGTTTTCAAACCTCACCCACCCTAGACTCAGGATCTGCGCGCTCGCTGCCCATAGGCCTCGCCGCGTTTGTGGGGGTTATGGTCATACTGCTAGCCGGCTTATTACCGGCGGTGCGCAGAGCGCTCAGGTTCTCCGGCTTGAGTGTAGAGTCCCTTTTTCAGGGGCTGGTGGAGGGCGTCGTCTTACTCGACCGCGACGCCCAAATCGTGAAAGCCAATAGCGCTTTTGCGCGCGCGCTGGGTTTGCTGTTAGAGGACCTACCCGGTCGGCGGCTCTCGGAGTTCCACTGGCAAGCGCTCGGTCGTGCGGCGGCCAAGCGCGAGATGCCTTGGGACTTGGTGCTGAGCACGCAGGCGGCGGAACTCGACAACACCATCGTGCTGATCACCCCGCAGCGCGGCCGCCGCGTTTTTGCGGTCAACGTAACCCCGCTACTGGAGGATGGACGAGGCTTCCATGGCGTGTTGGCCACTTTCAGCGACCAAACGGCCGGCTTTGAGAAAACCGCCACCTTGCGGCAGGCACTGGCGACTTTGCAGCAGCAGCGCCGAGAAATAGACCAGCAGAACGAGGAACTCAAAAGTCTCGCGACCCGCGATTCGCTGACCAGCTGCCTCAATCGACGCGCGTTCCTCGCGATTTTCGAAGCCGAGCTGTTGGCGGCCCGCAAGCGGGGCTATCCCCTGTCTTGCATCATGTCGGACATCGATGCGTTTAAAGCGATTAACGATACCTACGGCCACTCGGCCGGTGACCAAGTGATCGTGCATGTCGCGCGACTCATACAGGCGACCGTGCGCGACAACGACCATTTGTGCCGCTACGGTGGCGAAGAATTTTGCATCTTGCTGCCGGGTATGGCGGCGCCCGAGGCGGCGCTGATTGCCGAACGCATGCGCGCGGCCATCGAGTCACGCGCGGCCGACTTGGCGACCGTGGCGGGCGGGCAAACCATTACCGCAAGCTTCGGCGTGACCGATCTGGCGCTCGCCGCGAATAGCCTGTCAGAGCTGATTGATCAGGCAGACGCCGCCCTGTACGTCTCGAAACAATCTGGACGCAATCGGGTCAGCGTTTTTGGCCGCGAGAGCGTGGAAAAGCCATTTTCCCAACGCCCTGTGCACCCGATCTAGAACCGGAATACCCCATAGCCGTCTTCACCGAGCGGGGCGTTTTGGGCCGCGCTGAGCGCCACGCCTAGCGCGTTGCGGGTATCGATCGGATCAATAATGCCATCGTCCCAGAGTTCTGAAGTGGCGTAATACGCAGAGAGTTGCTCTTGGTAGGCCTTGAGCGTGTCTTGGTAGACACCCTCGATCACGCTGGGGTCCAGTGCCAAACCTTCGCGCTCCAACTGGCGGGTTTTCACTTCGGCCAGGGTGCGCGCCGCTTGTTCCCCACCCATCACCCCAATTTGGTGATTAGGCCAAGAAAACAAAAAGCGGGCGTCGAAGGCTCGCCCACACATGCCGTAGTTGCCCGCACCAAAAGAGCCATGACACATCACTGTGAACTTAGGCACCCGGCTGCAACTTTGGGCCATGATCATTTTGGCGCCATCCTTGGTGATGCCACGCGCTTCGTATTCGCGGCCCACCATGTAGCCGGTGATGTTCTGCAGAAATACCAAGGGCGTGCCGTTTTGGTTACAGAGTTCGATAAAATGCGCACCCTTGAGCGCGGAGTCGTTGAACAACACGCCGTTGTTGGCGAGGATGCCAATTTTGTAGCCCCAGAGATTGGCGTAGCCGCAAACCAGCGTGGTGCCGTAGGCGGGTTGGTATTCATGAAAACGACTGCCGTCGACCAGCCGGGCGATGACTTCGCGCATGTCGAAGCCGCGTTTGATGTCGTCAGGAATAATCCCGTGCAGTTCGTCGGGGTCGTAGTACGGCGCTTCCACGGCGTCGCGCTGGAAAGGCGTTTTGGGCGTGCGCTCCCACTGCGCGACAATTTCTCGACCAATGGCGATCGCTTCGATTTCCGATGCTGCGGGGTAGTCGCATGAGCCGCTGATCTGGGTGTGCAGATCACAACCGCCCAGATCGTCCACGCTCACGATTTCACC
>CAMAXW010000107.1 GCA_945862315.1 Klebsiella pneumoniae | reverse complement strand
GCACAGCCCGCAGTGTTAACAAATACCGCATTGAGCGTGCCGCGATATAAGCGCTCGCTGGCGCTAAGCGCGGCAAACCGCGCCGGCTCTAACCGTGCATCGCAGCAATGAAAATGCTGACCTTCCAATAAGCTCGACCCCAGCACCTTGAAGGCGCGGAAGGCGGTGCCCTTGGGTTTTGCATATTGCTGGTCGAGTTCGCAAAAGGTCCGCAGGGCCGGATCAGTTAAGAGCCAATCAGTGACAGACATCGGAATACACCCACCGTGGTGCAAGACAAAATCTGCGGCTAGGCACCGTGCGCAAGTGGCTCGCCGCCCGGCGAGGCTTAGGCCGCGCAAGCGCGTGGCCCGGCCCGTAGCCCACCCCGTTAACAATCCCAGCAGCCGACGGCATTGCGCTACGCCTAGGCTGCTGGGGCGGGCTATGTTTAGCCGTTGAGGGCATCGATGGCGCGCCAGCACGGCACGGATTGGTCGTCCGGGTTCACTGGCACAATCGCCACATGGGTAGCACCGGCGTCTAAGTGCGCTTGAATCCGCGTGTTAATGGCTTTCTCATTACCCCAAACCACCATGGCATCGATTAAGCGATCGCTGCCGCCGTGTTCAAAATCGGCATCGGTGAAGCCGGAGTCGCGCCACAGGTTTAAATAATTAGGCAGCCCCAAATAAAGCTTCATCATTTGCCGACCGGCCAACCGCGCCCGGGACGCATCGGGGGTAAAACACACGCGCTGCATGGGGCACAGCCAGGGGCCAGGGCCCATGATTTCGCGCGCCTTGGCGGTATGTTCTGGTGTTGAATTAGCGGGATGCGAGCCTTGGGTGTCGGTGCCTGCCAGTGCCGTCATGTTAGGGCCCAGCGCCGCCAACACGATGGGCATTTCGCCGGCGCTCGTCACAATGGTGCCGTCGGCGGTGGTGGTTACTGGCTGTTCGGAGAGGCCTTCCACCAGCAGATTTTGGGTCACGGATATCGATTTGTGGCTGGCTTTGATCGCCTCGAGATAGCTGCGCATGGTGGCCACCGGCTTGCCGTAGGCGTGTCCACGAAGATTCACGAATAACGTGTGCGACACGCCCAACCCCAGCAAAAAGCGTCCGCCCGATTGCTCAACCACCGTCTGCTGCATCATGGCGCAGGCCATGGGGTCGCGACTGTAAATGTTGACGATGCCGGTGGCGGCAATCAGCTTGTTGGTGTTTGCCAGCACAAAGCTGGCGGCCAAAATGGGCTCCCGACCCACGGCCTCAGGAAACCATACCGCACCGTAACCTAAGTTCTCAATGCGCTGAGCGGCACTCGCCACTGCCGCAGCGCGCATCCCGTCGGTGAATAGAAAAATGCCACGTTCCGTAAGATTCATGTTTTTCTCCCTGATTGAACCGGTGTGGGCGCTGAGCGCGCCGGGTTTCTTTTTATCTAATCAATCTAACCATTGGGCCGCAATGCTAGCGCCCGCCCACAAGATACCCGCCCGAGTGGCTCCAAGGCGAACCCTGAATACACCGCGCCACTCGTTAGGCCAGCGCCTTGCCATGAAATTGCGCTGGACGCGCACAAATTCACGGGTTTTCGCCCGCGATTGCGGGTCCAACCTTTAGCCATCAACGCCTAAGACGGCTACCACCCAACACTTTTTATCTCCCATTCGAAGGAAGACACCACCTGGTGCCCGGCCTAGACTCAAGCCGGAACCTAGTCACCAAAGGAGGGCAGCAATGAAATTTGGCATCATGTTCGATACGCATATCGATAAATGGGAACTCATTCGTTACGCCGAGGAACTGGGCTACGACGCGGCATGGGTGCCGGATTCGCAAATGATCTGGTCTGATTGCTACGCCACCATGGCCTTGGCGGCAGCGAACACCCAG
The DNA here is from genome assembly GCA_945862315.1 of Klebsiella pneumoniae. Taxonomy (GTDB): domain Bacteria; phylum Pseudomonadota; class Gammaproteobacteria. Next base: position 5,728 of record CAMAXW010000107.1, on the reverse strand, counting down.
CGCATTCGCATCGGCACCGGGGTTGCTATCACCGGCACCCGCATTGCGCCGGTGACGGCGCATTCCATTGGGTCGATCAATCAATTGGCGCCCGGCCGCACGTTTTTAGGCATCGGCACGGGCCACACCGCCATGCGGGTGATGGGTCAGGATCCGATGGGCGTGAAGGCTTTCCGAGAATATCTGCGCGTGGTGCGCGCGCTGCTGGCAGGCGAGGCGGTGGACTACACTTATAACGGCCACACGCGTGAAATTCAGTTCATGCACCGCGAGCGTTATTTTGTAAACCTCGACCAACCCATTCCCATCTACGTTGCCGCTAACGGGCCGCTGGTCTTAAAAGCCACCGGCGCTTTTGGTGATGGCTGGATGACGGTCTCGGCGGATCCCGCCGGGATTACCGCCGCCCGCGAACAGATTCAGCAAGGTGCGCGCGACGTTGGGCGTACGCTGCCCGATAATTTTTACAGCGCGTGCACCACTTCCGCTTGCGTGCTGCGGGCTGGCGAGCGCCTGACCGACGCACGGGTGATCGACGAAACCGGCTCCATGGTGACCTGCGTGCTGCATTTCGCGTGGGAAATTTGGAAACAGCACGGCGAGCGCGACGAACTCATTCCGCCGTTTTTTGCCGACGTCTGGGAGCGTTACTGTGCGCGCGTAGAGAATTACAGCTTGCCGCCGGCCGCGCGGTTCCGCCAAATACATGACGGCCACTGTACGTTTCTGCAGCCAGAGGAGCGGGTGTTTGTGACCCCGGCGGCCATTCAAGCGAGCTGTTTGGTGGGCTCGGCGCAGGACATCATCGGACGCATTCGGGCACTGGAAGCCGCCGGGCTACAGGAAATCTCCTTCCTCCCACCGGCCGACTACCAGCGCAAGGTGTACCGCGACATCGCCGAGATGATCATCCCAGCGTTCCGCTAAACGCCGCCTCGACGCGCGGGAACGCCCCGCGTAGTCGAGGTCTTAGCGAGCGCTTTGACGATGGTCGTGCGCTGAGCGCGCTGCGCGCCAGCCGGCAACACCCGATGCGGTCTTGCCGGCTTACGCCGAGGAGGTGACAGCGGGTGCCGCACTCTGTTTTGATACGGGACTTAACCCGCCTTCGCCCGCGTTGGGCGCCCTCTGCGCCAAGGGAATTCGCATGAGTGAGAGAAAACAATTACGCCTCGGGGCCTTTATGCGCCCGGTGAGCATCCATAGCGCAGGCTGGCGTTATCCGGGCGCCTTTACGGATGCCAATTTTAATTTTGAGCATTTAAAACGCTTCGCACAGACGCTAGAGCGCGGCCGCTTTGATGCGTTTTTCATGGCCGACCACCTCGCTGTGCTCAACATGCCCATGGCCGCTCTGCAACGCAGCGCCACCGTGACCTCGTTTGATCCGCTCACCTTATTACCCGCATTAGCAGTGGTCACCGAACGCTTGGGGCTGATCGCCACGGCCTCCACCACCTACAACGATCCCTACCACGTGGCGCGTAAATTTGCCTCGTTGGACCATCTCAGTGGCGGGCGCGCAGGCTGGAATTTGGTGACCTCGGTCAATCCCTACGAGGCGCTTAATTTTGGCCTCACGGCGCATCCCGAACACGCCGCGCGCTACGCCCGTGCGCGCGAGTTCTATACCGTGGTAACCGGCCTCTGGGACAGTTGGGCCGACGACGCCTTTGTGCGCGATGTGGAACAGGGCATATTTTTTGATCCCGATCGATTGCACGTGCTTAACCACGCCGGCCCAGAATTTTTGGTGCGCGGTCCACTCAATGTGGCGCGGCCGCCGCAGGGGTGGCCGGTGATCGTCCAAGCCGGATCCTCGGATGCAGGCCGCCAAATTGCGGCAGAAACTGCCGAGGCTATTTTTTCTGCCAATAACACCTTGGCTAGCGCGCAGGAATTTTATGCGGATGTGAAAGGGCGGATGCGGGCCTATGGCCGTGATCCGGATCATCTCAAAGTGTTACCCGGCGTCTTTGTGGTGGTCGCCGACAGCGTGGCCGCGGCCAAAGCCAAGAAGCGCCATTTAGACAGTCTGGTGCACCCGGCCAGTGGCCTTGCCACGTTGTCGGTGTTGTTGGGCTGCGATGTCAGCGGTTTTGATTTAGACCAGCCGCTGCCAGAAATTCCGGCCAGTAACGCCAGCAAAAGCAGTCGCGACAAACTGGTGGCGATGGCCGAGGCGGAAGGCATGAACGTGCGCGAACTGGCCCAATACGTTGGGGGTAGTTTTGGGATCATGGAAATGATCGGTACGCCCACCAGCATCGCCGATGAAATGGCGCACTGGTTGGACAGCGACGCCTGCGATGGCTTCAACATTATGTTTCCCTATCTCCCCGGCGGACTCGATGACTTTGTGGACCAAGTAGTGCCTGAGCTCCAACGCCGTGGAATTTTTAGACGCGAGTATGAAGGTCGCACGCTGCGCGAAAATCTGGGGTTGCCTCGGCCAGGCAATCAATTTTTTCCAGACTAAACCGAGACTAAATCAGCCCACGCGCATCTTTAGCACCGGGCGCGTGGCCGACCAGGCAACCCGCGACCCAGTGGGTGCTGGTTGGCGCGGTGGGTGGGGCCACGCGCCGCCTTGATAGTTTTCGGGTCGGGTTCTATGCTGAAAAACCACGTCAAAATGGCTTTAAACAAGGGGAATTCACATGTCTGCCAGACCCAAGCTTGCCCACCTCGTGCTCATGACCGCCAACCTACCCACTCTGCGTGACTGGTACATTCGAGTACTCGGCGCGCACGTGGTCTACGAAAACGGCGTGTTGTGTTTCCTCACTTTTGATGAAGAACATCACCGCCTAGCGTTGGTGTCGCCACCGCGGGCGCCATTGCAGGCTCGCACGCCGTTCACCATCGGCATGCACCACAGCGCCTACACTTTTCCAGCGCTCAACGATTTGCTCGATCACTACACCGAGCTCAGATCCGTGGGCATTGAACCCCTCACCCCAATCCAACATGGGATTACCACCTCCCTGTATTACCGGGACCCCGACGGTAATTTGGTGGAACTGCAGATCGATAATTTTGCCCACGCGCAGGCCGCCACGGACTACATGCTAGGTGCCGAATTTGCCGCCGATCCGGTAGGCCCAGCCTTCGACCCTCAGCGCATGCTGGACGCACTGCGCGCAGGCACCCCAGTGGCAACGCTGCTCACCCGCGCGTGGGCGCAATCTGGGCCGGCCTTGCCCAATCCCATGGGGCGCCTCACCAGTCCCGTAGGCCATTAACGCGGGAGGCTAGCGCTGCGCTCCTCGCGTTCATTACAAAGCCAGTTCGTCGCGCAACGCGCAGGAGCTACAGGATGTCGGCAGACCGCTTACCCGTTGAATTTCAGGATCTCGATGGCCTCGTGGACGAGTGGGCGATTGCCACTTCCGGCGCGCGTGCAGACAAGCGCCTCACGAGCACGATTGAAACCCTGCGAGCCTTCTACGATCAACTCGAACCACGTGCCGCAAGCGCGCTCGCCTACTTGCAGACGATTACCCTGGAGGCACTGACCACCACAGACGCCACATTGCTGCGCCTGCTGTTGACGCTGGCTGAAGTCTCGCCCGCGATCGAGTGGTATGGCCGACCAGACGGCGCTATTGGCATGGATTCGCGCAGGCTGCGGCTCATCGTCGAGCTTGGACGGGTTTAAACCCATCCTTTAACGGGCGACAAAATCAAGGAAGCGAGCATGATCAACAGCGCAATGCCAGGCCAAAACCTCACCGATAAATATCCGGAACTGGGCAAAGGCCCGGTGTCCACTGGGCCCTACTGCGACCAGTCTTTTTTCGAAAAAGAAGTCGAGGTCATTTTCAAAAAAACGTGGCTGTGGACGATTCGGGAAAGTGAAATCCCGAATCCCGGCGATTACTTCGTCAAAGAACTGCCGACGCTCAAACGCTCGGTCATTATCATCCGCGGCAAAGATCACCAAATCCGGGCGTTCGATAATGTCTGTTCGCATCGTGGCGCAAAGGTGGTCGTGGCCGAACAGGGCTGCGCCCAGCGTTTTATTTGTCCCTTCCATGCTTGGAGCTATAACACCGAAGGCGTACTGGTTGGCGTGCCGGATGCGGCGGGCTATTTTGATCTCGACAAGGGCAAGCTGGGCCTGCATGCCGTGCCCTGCGAAACTTGGGAAGGTTTTATCTTCATCCATCCTCAGGACCAGCCCGCGCAGTCGCTCAAGGCGTTCCTTGGTGGTTGGGGGGCGGCGATGAGCGGCTATCCATTTGCCAAGGGTACCGATCGCTACCACTTCCAAGCCATCCTGAATGTGAACTGGAAAGTCGCCATCGACGCTTTTCCGGAAACCCTGCACGTGCCATTTCTACACAAAGATTCGGTACGCCCGACGCTGGCCGGCCCACGCAATCCGTTTGGTCATCTGGTGGACTTCGTCGCTTATGGTCCGCATCGCACCGCGTCTGTGTGGGGCGACAAGGAATACGTCGCCCCCTCGGTGCAGGGCCTCGCCTATGCCCACGCCTCGGGTCCAACGATTGTGGGTGGTCGCTTCAGTGGGCAAGCCAATCTCCCGCCCGGGGTGAACCCAGCCAAGTCACCCAACTGGTCAGTCGACGTAAATGTCGTGTTCCCAAATTTCCTCGTGGTTGTGTCCGAGGGGATGTTCTTTGTCCACCAGATGTGGCCGCTGTCGGCCAACCAGACGCAGTACAACCTCAAAGGCTACTACCCGGCCGCCCTGAATGGGGCGCAACGCTTTGCCCAGGAGTACGCGATGATCGAACTGCGCAACACGATTCTGGAAGACATCAGCACGATGGAGGGGATCCAGAGTTCCTTCGATGCCGGCGTCATCAAAGAACTCCATTTCCATGACCACGAAGTGGCGCTGCGGCACCAACATCATGTGGTGACAGGCTTGGTTGGTAGTCCGTGATTGCAGACCGCGCACAGTCAACAAACGTCGCCGCCGCTTAGAACATACCCCGCTACGGCACCGGCGACACCCATGCCCCCGTACCCTTTAACTTGCCCCAATCGAGGATCCCAATATGAGCCTGTACGGCGATACCCACCGGGCGTTGCACGCGCAATTTGACACCCAGCGGCTGGCCAATTTGCTCGAGAAAATGGATGCGGATGAAATCCGTCCGCAGCAGCAGGCGTTCATCGAAGCTCGCGACATGTTTTGGCTGGCCACGGTGGATTTAGAAGGTCGGCCGCAGTGCCAGTACAAGGGCGGGGCGCCGGGTTTTGTGCGGGTTGTCGATGCCAAAACACTCGTATTTCCGAGCTACGACGGCAATGGGCGCTACCACTCGATGGGCAATCTGCAAGCAACCGCGCAGGTTGGTCTGTTGTTTCTGGATTTCGAAACACCCAATCGGCTGCGCGTACAGGGTTGCGCCACCGTCAGCGCCGAGGATCCGCTGCTGGCCGATTACCCCGAGGCCGAGCTCGTCGTGCGGGTGGCCGTGACGCACGTCATTGTTAACTGTCCGCGTTACCTCCACAAAATGCAGCGCGTGGCGCAGTCTGCTGCGGTGCCGGTAGCGCAGGCGGAAACGCCTTACGCGCAGTGGAAGCGCATCGACGCGCTACAGAGCGTGTTGCCCAAAAAAGACCACGGCCGGGCCGCTGGCGCGGGCGGATTGATCAGCATGGAGCAGTGGGTGGCTAATTTAATGAAAGGTGAAGGTTAGACCACCTGCGCAGGGCGGGTCCGCGCTCCGGCGATGTCGTGCGCGGC
>CAMAXW010000106.1 GCA_945862315.1 Klebsiella pneumoniae | reverse complement strand
AATGCGAGGGGCTGGGCGAGGCGTGTTGGGGGGACCGGCAGTTCGGTAAATTGCGCGCGTCGAAACACGCCGTAATGCAGACGGCTGCCCTGCGCCGCCAAGTAAACCACCCGCACCCCGCGCGGGGTAATCACCAACTCTTTAAAGCGCTCATCTTCGAAGGCGTCACGCCAATTGGCGAGTACTGCCAGCAGCGGCTGCATCGCCGGCGTATTGGTGCGTAGGCTGGCGTACTGCGGCCACGCCGCTGGCACTTCGAGGGCCTGGGGTAAGGCCGCGCAGGGCGACCAAAATTCGTGGTTCAGGGGGCGCAGCAAATAGGCTAGCGTGCCCGGCACCGGCAAGGGCTGCAGCACATCGAGCTTCAGCCATAAGGTGGGGAGCTTACGCAACCCCAAGCTATCCGGCACCGCCTCAAGCTTAACCGGTAGCCCGCCGTAAACTCCCCGCAGCGTGGGGTAGGCCTGCCCGTGGTACTCCCACTTAGGGAACTCCAGCAGGGCGCTGCAGTCTTGGAAAATTTGCGCACGTCCCGCCGCGGCTGCCCGCTGCGAACGGTACTCGCTGCGCAAGGCCCAACCCGCAAGCCCGGCGGCGGCGGCGAGCCGCCACCAGGTGTCTAGACTGGCATCCACCCCACGCCCCCGGCGTCAGTAGCCGCGTGGTCGCGGCCAAGGCATCGTGAACTGTTCACCGCGCTTCACAAACTTATACCGGTGTAAATGAAACCACACCGACGCCAGCATGAAGAACACGAGAATAGAAATCAGATAGTCCGCATAGCCGAGAAAAGTCGCAAAAAATACCGTTAGGCAAAGAATGAACAACACCGCCGCCGGCAACGGGTGGAACGGGTGCACATAACCCCGCTTGATCGATCCCAAAGGCCAGAGCTGGCGGAACCGCACCACATTGAACGACATGAAGGTATACCCCAGCAGCCCCGCCAGAATCGAGAAGGTGATCACCCCGTCGAGCGGCACTTGCCACGCAAACACCACCGCAATGGGGATCAAGAACAGGATGGAGCGGAACGGCGTGCGATAGCGCGGATGAACGGCGCCAAACCAGGGCGGCATGTAGCGGTCCCGACCGAGGGAAAACCACGCGCGCGCGGCGTCGTTAATACAGCCGTTGGCCGACGCCAAAGTCGAAAACAAAGTCCCCACAAACAGGAATATTTTGAGCCCTACGCTGCCGGTCAGAGTGGCCGCATCGTAGAGGGGCGTGTAAGCCTGCCCGAGGTATTCCCAAGGCATTAAGCCCGCCGCTACATACCAGGTCAGGCTCGCCGCGATCACCAGCGTGATCATGCCGGTCATGGTGCCCAGGGGAATTGCGCGACTGGCCGAACGACACTCCTCTGCCGCCTGGCACGTCCCCTCAATACCCAAGTAGTACCACATTCCAAATTGCAGCGAGGCGATGACACCAATCCAGCCATAAGGCAGGCCCGTGAGCAGATCGGCATGACGCAGCAGGCTGTCGTCGCTAAACGGCTGGACGCCCCAAAACAGCACGAGGATGGACACAAACGCTACCGCTGTGATGACGTAATTGAAGGTTAAGCTTTCAAACACACCCCGGTAGTTAAGCCACGCGAGGCTGACGATAACGAGCACCACAAAGGGCCGCGAATCGAGATCCGGATGGCCCATTTGGGCTGCGACCGTTTTAAGCAAATCCGCCGCCACAAACGCGTTACCCGCCGCCAGCATGGTGTAGGCCAACACCAGATAGAGCGCCACATTAAAGGCCATCAGCGGCCCCACAATGTGCTTTGCCTGCGCGTATTGCCCACCGGCGGCGGCCACCGTGGAGGTGACTTCCGAATCGATCATCGCAACACAGGTATATAACAAGCCAATCACCCAGCAGGCGATCAAGGCCGCGAGTGCCCCGCCTTTGCCCACTGCGAAATTCCAGCCCATGAATTCCCCAACCAGCACAATGCCCACCCCCAAGCCCCAGACATGGATAGGGCCGAGGACTTTGCGCAGGTTGATGCCGCGGTGCGGTGCAGTCGTACTCATGGCGTGGGATCCTCAAATTCCAATAATTCGTCCGAACCTTCGCGGGAGCTAATCAGTGCGTCCGCGTCGTGCTCCGCGCCCACGCGCAGCGCATCAATCAACATCCACAGCATCAGCCCACCTGAGATTCCCCAAGCGGCGTACTCCATTACGTTCCAAAAATCCATCATGGCTTCTCCTTGAGAATGGCGCTTAGCGGTCGAATTTTTCGGCAATAACTTCCCGGTATTCGCGCTCTGAAATGCGCAGCATGAAGAAGTAGTAAATCACCAGCAGCGCGGCCGTCAGGCCGAGCTTTACGGGATTTACCGCGTAGTCGAAGCGATTGTTGATGATGACGGCGGCGGCGCTGGGGTCTTTACCGAGTTTCTCCCATTGGGCCGCCATGACGGCGTTCTGCCCCAACGATTCCCACGTGGGTTTAGGTGCGTCTGCGCTAGCCACCGCAGCACTGGTGCTGGGCGCACGCAACTGAGCCACCCACAGCGGGGCACTCAGGGACACAAACACCAGTGCCAAAATCAACAGAGCATCTATCACCATGCCCAAGGCGCCTTGTTCAGGCGGCGCATAAAGTGCCTTTGCCATTGAAGTTCTCCTAGGTCTGTTGAGTGCGTCTTGTAGATTCACTCCGTTGGGCATCGAGATGCCGGATATCGATCCCGTAGATGAAGTCTTTGTCGGATTCGTAGTGACGAATCATTGCCAGCATTGCAGCAGTGTTAAAAATCAGCACCAGCAAAGCCGAGACGATTAAAGCAATTTTGATACCCGGAATCGTGATGAGGCTTTGCACCCCAAAAAATACCACGCCCGTGGTGACCCACAGGAAAACAACTAGGACCAACGCCCAACCGCGATCACGTGCAAACATGGCATCGATGCGATGCCGTAACTCAGCAGCCATCTCTCCCCCTTTTGACTGGCCTCGCTGCCAGCACAACTGTGTGGTTTTTCGCTCCTGCCTAGGACATCTATGGCCCCGACGCTGCAGCGTATCAAAGAAACGCGGGTGAGCACTGCAACAAAGCGCGCACCTTTTACGAATCTTTTTGCTGCGTTCGCACCGGCGAACGATGACAACACGTGGCGCGGTTCGCACCTGAACGCCCCCCAGTGGGGTCAGAAATCGCGCAGATACTGCCAGTCGTTGCCCTGCATCACCAAGCGATGGCGGGGGCCTGGGGCGTGGAAGTCCAGGGTGTGATAGCCAGCATCCTCCGCATACAGCGTGCAGCGGCCATCGTCGATAGGCACCAGCCGCGGCACGAAGTACGGCAGCGCTAGTGTCTGCACCTGGCTTAGCAGCGCCGCCACATTGGCGATGTTTTTAAAACTCAACAGCGAGATGAAAGTGGGCGCGGGTAAATTTAAGGTCCCGGCCAAATGTAGGGCCAGCGCGTTGGCTGGGGTCATCCAGCGGTACTCGACGATTTCAGAATTATCAATTTGGATAGCCGCATTCGCGGGTGCGACCGCGACGAAAAACCAAGTCGCAAAGCGCTTGGGTAAGTCGATGGGAGTCGTCCAGTGGGCGAACGGCAACAGCGCCGTCAGGCTTAGCGTTAACCCGGTTTCCTCCAGCGCCTCGCGCACTGCCGCACGTTTGGCGATTTCTAATTCCGGTGGCGCATCACCCTGCGCATCGGCGTCATCGACGCGCCCTCCGGGGAAAACCCAAGCCCCGCCGTGGAAAACAATTTTTTCGTTACGCCGTACCAACAAGACTTCTAGCGCCTGCGCGCCATCACGAATCACCAGCACGCTGGCAGAGGGTTTGGCGGGTGCGTGCATTGCTGGCCTATTGAGTCAGGGCAAGGGGGAGAACATTGCTATTAAAGAAGGCTGGCGGCGCTAACGGATAGCGCAGCCGTCGAGCGTTCCGCTCGCTCGCCATTCGTCCAGAATTTCGAAAAATCGCAGGGGACCTGCACCGTAAGAAAACGAGAAAAAGCTATTGGGATTGCCACTTTTACCCTCGTTATTGTAATAACCCGGCGTGCACTCGATGCGAAAGCTTTCGCCCATTTTAGCTTTGCTTTCCATCTCGGCCAGCCAAGCGGCTTCGCCGGCCTCCGTGGCTTCGGTGGTGGAGGCACCACGGGCTTTGACTTGTTCCAGAATGTAGGTGATGTGGCGCGCCTGCTCGTTCAAGGACTGCGGCACATTCACGGTGATCGCACTTTGGGTAAAACCCAAGAAGAAGCAATTGGGGAAACCGTGAGTTTGCAGACCGTGCAAAGTGCGCAGGCCCTGCGCCCATTTTTCGCTGAGCAACTGGCCACCGCGACCCACAATATCGTAGCCCGCGCGGCGGGTGTAGCTCGTACCCACTTCGAACCCGGTAGCAAAAATCAGACAATCTAGTTCGTATTCTTGGCCATTCACCACCACACCTTTTTCGGTGATGCGCTCCACGCCATGGCCGGCGGTGTCGATGAGTTCAACGTTGGGGCGATTGAACGTGGGAAGATATTCGTCGTGGAAACAGGGGCGCTTACAGAACTGGCGGTACCAAGGTTTGAGTTTTTCGGCGGTTGCATCGTCTTCAACAGTGCTCGCTGCTCGCGCCCGCACCGTGTTCATTTTTTGATAATCCGCCATTTCCATCAGGTCCATGCGCTCATCGGCCGTGAGGCGCCGACCTAATTTGCGCGAGGCGGTTTTGGCGGCAATGCCGGTGAGGTTGCGGAAAATATCGGTCCAGCCATCAGCGACCAAATCTTCTTCCTGATCCCCACCGCTCACCAGCGTGTTGAAGTTGGCCATGCGTCGATATTGCCAGCCAGGTTCCAAGGACGCGGCCCACGCAGGGTCGGTCTCGCGGTTGTTGCGCACATCCACAGAAGAGGGCGTGCGCTGAAAGACATAGAGCTTTTCGGCCGCCGCGCCCAAATGAGGGATGCACTGCACGGCAGTCGCACCAGTGCCGATGATGCCAACTTTTTTATCTGCCAGTTGCTGCAAATTGCCTGTGCTGTCCCCGCCTGTATAGGCGTAATCCCAGCGGCTAGTATGAAAAGTGTGGCCTTTAAAGGAGTCGATGCCCGGGATGCCCGGCAGCTTAGGGCGGTTTAACGGGCCGTTCGCCATCGCCACAAAACGTGCGTGAAAGCGGTCGCCGCGATTCGTCTCAATGGCCCAGCGCTGCAACGCCTCGTCCCAGACCATGGCGGTGACGGTGGTTTGCAAGAGCGCTTTGTCGTAGAGCTGGTAGTGGCGGGCGATGTTCTGGGAGTGCGCCATGATTTCTGGCGCGAAGGAATATTTGTGCTTAGGGATGTAATTCAATTCTTCCAGCATGGGGAGGTAGCAGTAAGACTCCACATCGCACATCGCGCCGGGGTAGCGATTCCAGTACCAAGTACCGCCAAAATCCCCACCCTGCTCGATCACGCGGATATCCGTATAGCCTGCCTCGCGCAGGCGTCCCCCCATCATGAGCCCACCAAACCCACCGCCAATAATGACTATTTCTACGTCATCAAAAACAGCCGCCCGTTCGACCCGCTCAGCGTAGGGGTCCTCGACATAATTGGAGTAGTCCCCTTTGACCTCGACGTACTGCTCGTTACCGTCTTGGCGCAGCCGTTTGTCGCGCTCGTGGAGGTACTTGGCTTTTAGCGCGGCGGGATCGAAGTCGATTTCGCCGAGAGTTTCCCGGAGTACGTCGGTCATCTGCTTCATCGCGAGTCGTCCTATAGATAGGTTGGATTACTGACAAACGGCAGGTAGGCTGCGGGAGTATAAACAATCACACAGCACCATGAAAAAAAGACCAGCGACGCTGCTTACTGAGGCGCCCGATGGCGCTTTCGGCCACGCCGATTTGCTGCGCACGATCGAAAACCAAATTAAAGATAACAACCCACCGGAAACGCAACGCACGCTCAAGCGACTGATGGCCTTGGGTGAAACCCGAGACTATGCCATCCACTTGCTGGCCTGTGTCCTCAGCGCCGAAATCTTCGAGATCGTACATGCGCAAGGGACCTTCGATCTCGAGCGCTATGTCAGTCATCTGCAAGCGCTACCCGAACTCCCCTACGACCCAGAGGACTTGCCAGCTTAGTCCAGCAGCGCCACAAACCCCGGCAACGCCTGCATTCTGGCAACCCACGCCTGCACCGCCGGGTAACCCTCCAAGGTAATCCCCCCATCACCGGCCTGGGCAATCGCGGGATAGGCCGCCACATCGGCTACCGTTGGGTGGTCGAGTGCCAGCCAGTGGCGACCCGTCAAACGCTGCTCAAACAGCCGCAACGCGTGCGCACTACGTTCCACCACGGTCGCGGCGTTAATGCACAGCCAAGGGAAGTGCTGGGCCAGCCGCGCGTCATACGGCCCAAGGCGAAGCTCATAGGCTGCCGCCGAGAGCCAAGCATTCACCAAGGCCTCGGCGTCGGCGGTGCGCGGCATCCATTGCTCGTTGCCATACTCGCGGGCAAGCCAAACCAGAATGGCCTGCGAGTCACGCAGCACCAGTTCCCCGGCCACCAACACCGGCAACTGCGCGAAAGGATTGAGCGCCAAAAACGCCGGAGTTTTGTGGTCATCACTCAATAAATCGATGAGTTGCCGGGTATAGGCCACGCCCAGCAGGGACAGCAGCAAGCGCACCTTGTAGCAATTGAGCGCCAAGGGCATGTTGTATAAAACCAAGGCGCGCGCAGTGCTCATCAGCGCGGTTGCAGCCCATACACGCGGGCAGCCGTGCCATAGAACAGATCGTCTTTCTCGGCCTCGGTATAACGCGCGGCCATTTTCTTAAACGCATTCCACAGCACCGCGTAGGACACCGCACATTTGTCGACCGGGAAGTTACTCTCGAACATGCAGCGCGACGGGCCAAATTGCTCGATGGCGTAGTGGTAATAGCGCGCCTGAGCGGCCACGAACTCATCTGAGGTCGGTGGCTTGGCGTGGGTTTCAAAGCCAAAGCCGTTCCAGGGCATTACCAGCCCGCCCAGCTTGATGGTCATGTTGGGGCAACTCGCCGCCGCGGCTAAATCGCGTGACCATTGGCCGAAAATTTCTTCTCGACGCCCAGCGTACGGACCCACCCCGAGTGGGGTTCCCAGGTGATTGAGCACGATCGGCACCTGCGGGAACGCCCGCGCCAAGGCGGTCAGGCTCGCCAATTGGGTATGGTACTGGTAGGCGTCAAACACCAAGCCTAGATCAGCCAGCACGCCGAAGCCGGCACGAAACGCGCGATCTTCGTAGAGGTTAGCGTCGTGGATGTCGGGCATGGAAAACAGTGCGTCGCTGGCATCCCAAGCGGCAATCTGTCGAATACCCCGAAACAGTGAACTGGCCCCCAAATGGGCGTCCAACACTTCATTGACGAGCCCACCCAAACGCAGATCGGCCGTACCCATGATGGCGCCGATTTGCACAGATCCCGGCTGTTTGCGCGCTTCTGCCGCAATGGCGTCCACCCATTGTGTTTCGCCTACCGGCTTGAAAGCCTCGGGGCCGTCTTCTCGGTAACCTTCCCAGCACTGTAAATAAACGGTCTGTTGCACGCCATGCGAGGCCGTATCGGCGCGCAATTTAGGGAGATCGTAATGCGGAAATTCGCCCGTCTGAGCAAAAAAATGATGGTGCGGATCGATGATGCGACGGGTGGGTTCGAGGATTTCTTCTTGAACCTGAGCAAGCCAATCTTCGTGGACTTCGATAAGCGGCATGACAATCTCCTCCGTGATGAGTCAAACCAATATAGGGGCGCGAC
>CAMAXW010000105.1 GCA_945862315.1 Klebsiella pneumoniae | reverse complement strand
TGCTCGCCAAAGCCTCGCCGGCACGCTCGGGCGATTATTTGGCGGGCATCGGGGCGGCCACGGCGGTTGAACGTATGGCCGCACGCTTGTGTTTGGCGGAGGTGACGCTGCGCGAGATTGTGGCTTCGCCGCTCATTCCCTACGAGTCTGATGAAGTCACGCGCCTCATCTGCGACCGTCATCCAGCCGATGTTTTTGCAGAAATTGCCGGCCTCACGGTAGGGGAGTTTCGCAACTGGTTGCTCCTGGACACTACCGACGAAATCACCTTGGCGCGGCTGGCACCGGCGATTACCCCAGAGGTCGCCGCGGCCGTCTCCAAGCTCATGCGTAATCAAGATTTGGTGTTGGTGGCGCGCAAGTGCCGCGTTGTTACGCGCTTTCGCAACACGCTGGGCATGCCCGGTTGCCTGGCGGTGCGCTTGCAACCCAATCACCCAACTGATGACGCCAAAGGTATCGCCGCGAGCATTCTGGATGGTCTGCTCTACGGGGCGGGGGACGCGCTGATTGGTATCAATCCTGCCAGCGACAACCTGACGGTGCTAGGCGGCCTGTGGCAGTTGATGGATGAGGTCATTCAACGCTTTGAGGTCCCCACGCAAAGTTGTGTGCTCACCCATCTAACCGGGCAGATTAAAGCCATGGAAGCGGGGCTGCCGGTTGATCTGGTTTTTCAATCCATCGCCGGCACGCAGGCCGCTAACCAAGGTTTTGGCGTGAACTTAGCGTTGCTGCAAACCGCCCGCGACATGGCGCTGGACCTGCGGCGCGGTACGGTGGGTGACAACGTTATGTATTTCGAAACCGGGCAGGGCAGTGCGCTGTCGGCGAACGCGCATCACGGGGTGGACCAACAAACTTGCGAGGCCCGCGCCTACGCCGTGGCGCGCGAATTCAAGCCCCTGCTGGTCAACACGGTGGTGGGGTTTATTGGGCCGGAATATCTCTACGATGGTAAGCAGATTATTCGCGCCGGTTTGGAAGACCATTTTTGCGGCAAGCTGATGGGCGTGCCGCTGGGTTGTGATGTGTGCTACACCAACCACGCGGAGGCCGATCAGGACGACATGGATAATCTCCTCACGCTGTTGGGCGCGGCCGGTGTTACCTACATCATGGGGGTGCCGGGCGCCGACGACGTCATGTTGAACTACCAAAGTACCTCCTTCCACGACGCGCTTTATTTACGCCGAATTTTTGGCTTTAAACACGCCCCAGAATTTTCCACGTGGTTGGCGCAGCGGCAAATTCTCAATGCGGCTGGGCAACTGCAAACGCTGGCCGCGCGCGATCCTTTGCTGCGCGGGCTAACCGCCCTGACCCACGCAGCATGAGTAAGGTGCCCGTGCTGCCCACCGATGCAGACCCTTGGGCTGCTCTGCGCCAGCTCACGCCGGCCCGCATTGCGTTGGGTCGGGTGGGCGCGAGTTTGCCCACCGCAGAGGTGTTGCGCTTTGGGGTGGCGCACGCCTTGGCCCGCGATGCGGTGCATACGCCGTTGGCCGTGCCGAATTTGGTGGCGGCGTTGGCGGCGGAAGGTTTTCCTGCGCTGGTGGTGACCAGTCAGGCCGGCGATCGCACCCGTTATTTAATGCGGCCCGATTTAGGCCGCGCGCTAGATCCCGCCGCGGAGCCAGTTTTGCGCGCGCAGGAAACACCTTATGACGTGGCGCTGGTGGTCGCCGATGGACTATCCGCCATCGCCGTGCAGCGCCATGCCGTGGCGCTGCTGGTGGCGCTGCGCGCGCGGCTAAACCCCGCGTTGCGCGTGGCACCGGTGGTCATTGCGACACTAGCCCGGGTGGCGCTAGGGGATGAAATTGGCGCGTGTCTCGGTGCTCGTTTGGTGGTGATTGCGCTGGGCGAACGCCCCGGCCTGAGCTCGCCCGACAGCCTGAGCGCCTACCTGACCTACCAGCCGCGCCGAGGGATTAACGATGCGCAACGTAACTGTGTCTCCAACATCCATCTCGGGGGGCTGGGTTATGCGCAGGCCGCCCACACCATCGCGTGGCTGATCACCCAAGCGCTAGAGCGCTGCTTGACGGGCATCGATTTAAAAGACGCTAGCGAGACCCTTGCGCTGTACCATCACGCGCCGGAAAAATTATAGTTTGGGTCTGATCCTTGCGTGCCCAAAGCATTACCACTTGCGATCAAGTTCCAAGGAACAATCTCTAGCATGACATTACACGCTGAAAACCCTGCGGTGCCAGATGCCGACCGCGCCCGACTACACGCTATGGGCTACGCGCAAGAACTGGCACGCAGCCTGAGTCGGTTCTCTAATTTCTCTATCTCTTTTTCCATCATCTGCATTTTGTCGGGGTGCATTAATTCTTTGGCCCAAGCGACCTCCGGTGCTGGTGGCGCCGCCATCGGCTTGGGTTGGCCGCTGGGCGTGGTGGTTTCGGCTGTGTTTGGTGTGGCGATGGCGCAGATAGCGTCGGCCTATCCCACCGCCGGCGGGCTTTATCACTGGGGTTCAATACTGGGTAATCGCTTCACTGGCTGGTTAACGGCTTGGTTTAACCTGCTGGGTTTGGTCACCGTTTTGGCGGCGATTAACGTGGGCACCTACTATTTTTTTCTCGGGGCTTTCGGCACCGCCTTGGGGCTTACCGATTCCCTGACTTTCTTAATGATTTTCTTAGTGTTGCTCACCGGTGCGCAGGCGCTGGTGAATCACTTCGGCATGGGCTTGGTGGCCAAACTCACGGATTTTTCGGGCTATCTCATTTTTGTGACGGCCATCGCCATCACGCTGGTGTGTGTGGCCTATACGCAAAAATTTGAATTCTCCCGGCTGTGGCTTTTTGCCAATTATTCGGGCGCTGCGGGCGGTGATGTGTGGCCGACAACCTCGACCATGGGGGTTTTTTTGCTCGGCCTGTTGATGCCGATTTACACCATTACGGGCTACGACGCCTCCGCCCACACGGCCGAAGAAACCTTAGATGCGGCGCAGGTCGTGCCACGCGGCATCGTGTCTTCTATTTTTTGGTCGGCCGTGTTCGGTTATCTGCTGCTGGGCGCCTTGCTACTTATGCTGCCCGACTTGGACGCCGCAGCGGCACAGGGCTGGAATGTATTTTTTTGGGCTTTTGATCAGCGCGTTCCCGACGCCCTAAAAATGACCCTCTACGGCGCTATTTTTCTGTCTCAAATACTGTGCGGCCTCGCGACGGTGACCTCTACTTCGCGCATGATTTTCGCCTTTTCCCGTGACGGTGGTTTGCCGTTCTCGCCGCGCTTGGCAAAGGTGTCGATACGTTACCGCACACCCGCCGCGGCCATTTGGGTAGGGGCTGTGCTGTCGGTGTTGTTTGTGTGGGGAGCCAAATACCTGGAGGCAGGTGGCACGCCGGTCTATACCGTAGTGGTTTCTTGTACCGTTATCTTTTTGTTTTTTTCGTTCGTGATTCCCATCACCTTGGGCTTGTTTGCCTATGGCGGCGCTAAGTGGCCCGTCATGGGGCCCTGGAATTTGGGGCGGGGCTTGTACTCCGTGTTTGCCGTGCTGTCGGTGGCTGCCATGGCGCTCATTGTCTACTTGGGCGTGCAACCACCCAACGGCCTCGCACGGCACATTGTGCTGGGCTTTTTACTCGTCACCGCCGTGGTCTGGTTGGGCTTTGAGAATCGCCGCTTTACCGGGCCGCCGATCGGGGCGGATATCGCCCGCCGCCGGGCCGATATCGCACGCGCCGAAGCGGCGTTTAAATTGCCGGCCTAAAAACCAGACGGGATTGCCGAATGACTGAAGCCGATCTGAATACCTTGCTCGATGTGCGCTCCGAGAACGAACACATCGAGTTCAAGGAAGCCAAAAAAAACTTCCATTTTGAGAAGCTGGTGGACTACTGCGTGGCGCTGGCCAACGAGGGTGGCGGGCGCATTGTGCTGGGGGTCAGTGACCAGCGTCCGCGCAAAGTGGTGGGTACGTTGGCATTTGAGTTGCCGGAAAAAGCTGTTGCAGGCATCCATGAACGGATTCACCTCAAAGTTCTCTGGCAGGAGATCGCCCATGCAGATGGTCGTGTGCTGGTATTTGAAGTGCCATCGCGCCCAGTGGGGCACCCCTTGCAGTACGACGGGCGCTACCTGATGCGCGCCGGTGAAGAGCTGGTTGCGATGACTCCGGATCAACTCAAGCGCATCATTGATGAAGGTAAACCTGAGTTTATTGACCTCCCCGCCAAAAGTGCTTTATCAGAAGCAGCAGTGGTGTCGCTGCTAGACGTGCAAGGTTACTTTGATCTGCGCAAACGACCCCTGCCATCTACCCGCACGGAACTGATCCAAACACTGGCTGGCAAAGGCTTCGTCCGCCGAGAAAACGGCTTGTTCAATATCACCAACCTTGGCGCCTTGATGCTGGCCAAACGGTTGACTGACTTTGAGTCAGTCGCCCACAAAGGGGTGCGGCTGATTGTGTATGACGGCATTTCCAAGCAAAAGGTACGGCATGGCAAAGACATAACGAGTCAGAAGGGCTATGCGGTCGGTTTTGAGGATCTGGTGAACGATGCCTATGCGCAACTGCCGGCCAGCGAAGAGATAGCCGCCGCGCTGCGTACCACCACGCATGCCTACCCGGTGAAGGTGATTCGGGAAGTGATCGCCAATGCCATCGTTCACCAAGACCTGAACGAAAAGGGAACCGGCATCACGGTTGAAATCTATGATGACCGCATTGAAGTGACCAACCCTGGCTTACCTATTTTGCCGGTAGACCGCTTCATCGACGAAAACCAGTCTCGCAACGAGCGTTTTGCCGACGCGTTGCGGCAACTGGGGATTTGTGAAGAGCGTGGGCATGGAATGGATGCCGTGGTGACGCAAATTGAATTGCATCAGTTGCCACCGTATCGGTTCCGGCTGGGGACGCGCCACACGGCTATTGTGCTGTCACGCTATAAGCCGCTGCGCGATCTCTCACCAGAAGAACGGATCAATGCGGTGTACCAGCACTGTGTGCTGCGTTTTGTGACGAATCAAATCACAAATAATGAGTCCATCCGGGGGCGGTTCAAAATTGACAAAAAGAATTCAGCAATGGCATCCAGGCTGTTGGGGGAAACTGTTACCGCCAAGGTGATCAAAGCATCTGACCCGGAGGCAGCGAACAAACTGATGCGCTATGTGCCTTACTGGGCATAGCGGTGTTTGCTTGACTGGATGACCCCTCAAATTGACCCAAAACCTCTAAGTAATTGATATAAAGATATTTGTTTATTTGACGGGTATTTGATTGCAAGCACCAGAAACATCGTAATGTCCACCTAGGCCTACACGGAGGACAAACTGGTCCTACTGAACAGGATCGACACCACCAAAGGCAACCTGCTAAATGCCCCCGTCGATGCACTGGTGAACACCGTCAACACGGTGGGCCTCATGGGCAATGGCCTTGCGCTGCAATTCAAACAAGCCTATCCACAGATGTTTCGCGCCGATGAACACGCCTGCAAGGCGGGCGAGGTGCCTGTGTTTGACATGGGCGGTCTGCTGGGCGGCCCGCGCTGGATCCTCAATTTCCCGACCAAGGGGCATTGACGCGCTGGTAGCCGCAAGGCGGACATTGAGATGGGGCTGCAAGAGTTGGTGGACAACATGTCTGTACCCAACCACGAACACGGCGGGCAAAAAAACTGAGCACCTGCGCGTGATGGATTGGGACAACCCTGAGAACAACGATTTTAGAGGGCCGCCGATCGGGGCGGATATCGCACGCGCCGAAGCGGCGTTTAAATTGCCCGCGCCGTAAGTCGCCACGGCGCGGGGTGGTGCGGGCGATGGCTTGCCGTTAAATTAAGGCGGCAAGTAACAGGTTAACGGGAGCTGACGATGGCGGACAAAATATTAATCGCAGGGGCGAGCGGCGTGGTGGGTGCGGCGGCGGTAGAGGCGTTCCTGCGGGAGGGCTATGAGGTGGTGGCGTTATCACGCCGACGGCCCGAAATCGACAGCACGCAGTCTTTTACGCATCTCGCCGTCGACCTGCAGGACGCCACCGCCAGCCACGCGGCGCTAGGGGCGCTGCAGGGCGTGACGCAAGTGGTTTACACCGCGCTGTACGAACAACCCGGGCTCATTGCGGGGTGGCGCGATACACACCAAATGCAAACCAATCTCGCGATGCTGAAGCACTGTCTAGAACCGCTGATCGCGGCGGGCAACCCGGTGCGCCATGTCAGCCTGCTGCAAGGCACGAAGGCCTACGGCATTCATCTGCATGCCATTCCTATCCCGGCGCGCGAGAGCAGCCCGCGGGACCCGCACGCTAATTTTTATTGGCTGCAAGAAGACTATCTAAAAGCGTTGGCGGGCACCCACGGCTTTGCGTGGACCATCCTGCGCCCCCAGCTCATCATCGGCCATGCTTATGGTGTGGCGATGAACCTCGCGCCGGTGATCGGCGCGTACGGCGCTTTATGCCGTGCGCAGGGCGAGCCGATGGGCTATCCCGGCGGTGTGTCTTGGGTGTGGGAAGCGGTAGACGCCCGTCTGCTGGCCAAGGTTTTTGTGTGGGCGGGGCTTTCTCCGCGCGCCGCGGGCCTGCATTTCAACGTGACCAACGGCGATGTTTTTGAATGGCGTGATCTGTGGCCGGAGTTGGCAGACACCCTCGGGGTGGCCGTAGGTCCAGATCAGCCCCGCGAGCTCAAACACTGGTTGCCGGCACACACCGCACAGTGGGACGCGCTGGTGGCCAAACACTCGCTGCGGCAGGTGGGCTTGCCCGAGCTGTTGGGCGAATCGCATCACTACGCGGATTTTTGTTTTGCTTATGGCGCCAGCGAGGCGCCGCCACCGGCGTTCGTGAGCACTATCCGGCTGCGGCAGGCGGGCTTTGCCGAGGTGTGTGATACCCGAGAAACCTTCCGTTACTGGCTGAATAATTTTATCGAACGGGGAATTTTGCCGCCCCGCTAAGTGGCGGCAGTGCTGGCGGTTCCTGTGGGTGTCTAAACTCGGTGCGTTGTGGAGGTGAGCCATGCGCTTATCGCAAATGCAGATCGAAGAGTACCAGCGCGAGGGCATCGTATTTTTACCCGCGCTGTTTGAGCCCTCAGAAATCGCCGCCTTGAAGGCCGAGCAGGCGCGTATCTTTACGCTGGATTTGGCGGCACATCTGCGCGCGGCGAGTGGCGAGTTTTTAGGCACGACGGCCATGGACCGCGTCAGCCCGTTGTATGCGCGACTGCTGCGCGACGAGCGCCTGCTGGCCATTGCAGAGCAACTCATCGGCCCGCAGCTGTATTGCCATCAGTACAAAATTATTCTCAAGCAGCCGTTTGGCAAGCTGGATTTACCCTGGCATCAGGATTTTGGCCCTTGGCATCACCATGATGGAATGCCCGCGCCGCGCGCGGTGAGCCTAAGCCTGTATTTAGATGAAGTGACGGAATTTAACGGGCCGATTGTGTTTATCCCGGGTTCACACCGCGCAGGATTGCTGCCTTACGAAGTCACTCCGGTGCCCGGCACTACGCCCATTCCCTCGCTGTCTAACGCGACGGTGACGCGCTTGGCGCAAGCGGGTGGACTGCTCGCGCCCAAAGGCGCGCCGGGTGCGGTGACCTTGTTTGATTGCTGCTTGGCGCATGCGTCAGGGCCTAACCAGTCGCCCTATCAGCGCCATCTCATTTACCTCAGTTACAACCCGGTGACCAACGCCATCCGCAAGCCTACGCGGCCTAGCCATTTCGCCGCCCAAGATTTCACCCCGCTCAGTGCCGCACCACGCGCCGCGCTGCTGGCATAAGCCCAACGCGTCG
>CAMAXW010000104.1 GCA_945862315.1 Klebsiella pneumoniae | reverse complement strand
CAGCCGGTCTCGCTGTTTGACATGAGCGAGGAGAACTGGGACCTGCACATGGACGTCAACGCCAAATCCGTCTTTCTGTGCACGCAGGCCGCAGCGCGCCAAATGCGCGTGGCTGGGGGCGGGGTGGTGATCAATATTGGGTCTATCGTCGGCCAAAATGCCATTCCGCAAACCTTGGGTTATTGCGCGTCTAAAGCCGCCGTCGACCACATGACACGGGTGCTGGCCATCGAGTTGGCACGCTATAAAATTCGCGTGAACTGCGTGGCGCCGGGCTACATTCGCACCGAGCTCATTGAGCAGCTGGCGGAAGCCGGCAAATTTTCGCTCGATCTCCTCGAACGACGCACCCCGCAACGGCGTTTAGGCACCGGTGCGGACGTCGCCGCCGCTGTCATGTACGTCGCCAGCGAGGCGGCTGGCTTCATGACCGGCCAAACCCTGACTATCGATGGGGGCTGGACGGCGTATGGCTATCTTTGAGGCGGCCCTGACCCACCTAAAGTCAGCGCCGCCGCCCGGCACGCCAGCGCGCCTGAACCGCGTGAGCACCCTGACCATGACCACCGACACGAGCCACTGATGCCCACACTGCTTGCCTTTTTGTTAGTCCTGCTTAGCACCAACGCATGCGCCCGCGCGCCGCTGCGGGTTTTCGATCACCCCACCACCGAGCAAGTGGGGCGCGCGCTCTACGAGCAGGAACGGCGGGTGGCCATCGCCTCGGATCTGTTAAGCGATAACTTCGATGTGGAGGCCGAGCACATCGTGGGGTACATCACCTCGGGCGACTCGCAAAACCTAGTCGTGCGCTACTTGCGGCGGGTTGATCAACACTACGAATCAGCCGTTGATGCGGTGTTCACTGATCTACTTTTGCCGGTCTTGCAGGTGCCTAGCGACCCCCTCCTCAGCGCAGCGCAAATGGCGCAGGCGGCGGCCAGAGGACAGGTCTCGGCAGATGTCAGCACGCGCTGTGATGGTCGGTATAACACTCTGGTGGTGCCGGATCCGGATGGCGAGGGGATGCTGGTCTATGCCATCGCCGACAGCGAAGATCCCACGAAAATCATGCTAGGCGGCCACGTACGCTTCACGCTCAGCGCCGATGGGCAGACCATCGAAAACACAGAACCGCTGGCCACCAGCTGCACCGCCGGCCCGCGCAAACAACTGGAAGAGGCCGCCGCCACCCATGGCAAGGCCGGCTTGAGCGTGCGCAACCTGCTGGCCGCAACGCCGCTCGAAAGCCACGTCTTACTCAGCCTACTCTACGGACTGCCGTTGTTTGTGGTGACTTCGGATCTCAAAATGTGGGAAGTTGCCAAAGGCAAAATGTCGGTTTTACATCACCAACCAGGGCCGCACACCCCATGAGCCGTTATTGGAGCAAAGTCGTACGGGAGCTTGATCCCTATGTGCCGGGCGAACAACCAAAGCTCGACAATCTCATCAAGCTCAATACCAACGAGAACCCCTACCCGCCCTCGCCGCAGGTGCTGGCCGCCATCGTGGCCGCCACGGACGGCTTGTTACGGCGCTATCCCGATCCCAACGCCGAACAGCTGAAAGCCGTCATTGCGCAGAATTTTAACCTCACGCCAGACTGCGTCTTTGTGGGCAATGGCTCGGATGAAGTGTTAGCGCACACGTTTTTAGGCCTGCTAAAACAGCCCCTGCCGTTGCTGTTTCCCGACATCACCTACAGCTTTTACCCGGTGTATTGCCGGCTTTATGACATCGCCTTCGAGACCGTCCCGTTGCGGGACGATTTCAGCGTCTCAGCAGCCGACTACGCGCGGCCCGCGGGGGGCGTTATCGTGCCCAATCCCAACGCACCGACGGGTCGTGCGATGCCACTCGCAGACGTCGAAAAAATTCTGGCCGCACAGCCGGATGTCGTGGTGGTGATCGACGAGGCGTATGTTGATTTTGGCACCGACAGCGCCGTGTCGTTGGTGCCTCGCTACCCCAATTTGCTGATCACCCACACGTTGTCGAAGGCCCGCTCGCTCGCCGGCTTGCGGGTGGGCTATGCGTTGGGGGATCCGGCGCTTATTGCCGGACTGGAACGGGTGAAAAATAGTTTCAATTCTTATCCGCTAGACCGCTTGGCGCTCGCCGGCGCGGTCGCCGCGTTTGGCGATGTCGCGTATTTCGAGCACACCCGGCGCGCGGTCATCGCCAGTCGCGAGCGGCTGGTTGCTGACCTCACCGAATTGGATTTCGAGGTGTTGCCCTCAGGCGCCAATTTTGTGTTCGTTCGCCACCCCGATCACGACGCTGCCGGTCTGCAGCAAGCGCTACGCCATCGCCGCATCATCGTGCGCCATTTTCCGTTGCCGAGAATTGAGCAATTTCTGCGAATTACGATCGGCACGGACGACGAATGCGCCGCGCTAAGCACGGCGTTACGCGAGATTTTGGCTTAATGTTGCCGCCGCCCTAGCGGTGCGGGGCCGGCCTGCCATGCAGGTTCCGGCCCGTGCCTAGCCGTTGCAGTACCGCCGCTTACGGCCAGCGAACCCGATACTCCTGCGCGAGAAAGCCCGTGCAGTTGGCACCGTCCAGAAAACGCGGGGCATCATCGCCAAATATTTTCTGAATGCGCGGACTGCTCCAATAAGCCAGAAACGCGGCGTGATCTTCAAACCACAATTCCGCCATCCCGTCGTAGGCGGGCGCGCCGGCGGCGTAGGTTTCGGGCAATTGATGACACTGCACGTAGCGCATTACCCCGGCGTCACGCGGAATCTGCGGGGCGTGGCCGTTAATCCAGTAGTCTTGGAATTGCGCCACGGAGAGATCTGGGCGACGGCGCAGCAAGAAAATTGCTTTGATCCACGTGGTGTCGCGCGTCATCGGCGGCCCTTCAATAAACACGTGCTCGCGGGTGGCCAGAAAAGCGAGTTTCTGCATCTCGATAAAATTAGGTTCATCGGCCTGCGCGCCGGTGATGTAGTCCGGGTTTTGCCCCAGATTAGTGATGTCGGCGAGGGTATCAAACCAGATTTCAGCCACGCCATCGTAAGGCACCTGATCAAAACCCGGCAGCGGTTCGGCTAGGCGGTGGCTCTGCACGTAGCGCCGCAGCGTGGGCATGCGCAACGCCAACGGCCCGTGCACCTCCCGCCAATAGCGATGAAACTCGGCCTCATCAAGACCCGCCTTCTTGGTCACTAACCCAATTCCTTTAATCATGTCTGCCCCTTGGTTTTTTTTGTATTGTTGGTGGCCGCACGCGCCAAAACCGGCTGGCGGTCCGTATCACAGGCCCTGGTGGACCGTATCCTAGGTGCCGGCGCGAGCTTTGGTCGCCTGCGGATTCACGCAACACGCGAGCGGCTGCCCGGCGCGTAACGCATCCAGATTCGCCGCCACCGCGAGCGCAATGCCTTCTAGGCTGCGCACCGTCACGCCCCCCACGTGCGGGGTTGGAATGACATTCTCGAGCAGCAAGGGATCAGCCGGATCAAAAGGCTCTTGCCAGAACACATCTAAGCCCGCGCCGGCGATGTGGCCGCTGCGTAAACCTGCCAGCAGGGCGGCGTAATCCAGCACTTGGCCGCGCGCGATATTGACCACAAAAACGCCGCGCTTCATGCGGGCAATCATCGCCGCGTTCACCAAGCTCAGGTTTTCTGGCGTGGCGGGCGCGCCGATGACCACCGCATCGGCCTCCCCTAAAACCTCGTGTAAATCGGCCATTGCCACATGCCGCGCCAAGGGTACGCTGGGATCACGTGGGCGCAGCCCTTGCGGGCCATGTTGAGACACCGCGATCACCCGACAACCAAACCCGGCGAGCCGACGCGCAATTTCCTCGCCAATCCCGCCGTAACCTAAAATGAGCACCGTGCTGCGCCACAGCGATTGGGCCAATGGCGCACCGAAGCGGCGTTCCCGGAAACGTTGCTGCGCGAGCGGTAACTGCCGAGTGAGCATCAACAGATGGGCAATCGCCAGTTCTGCCACTGATTCGGCGTTGCCAGTGCCCACACTCGACACATTGGCCACCCGCACACCCGCGGCGGTGGCGGCAGCGATATCCACAATATCCAAGCCCACCCCATATTGCTGGACCAGTTTTAGCCGGGGTGACGCAAGCGCTGCGGGCGGGATCCGGGTCATGATGGGAATGAGCACATCGGCGTCGCGCGCCGCTAACACCACATCCTCCGCCCCGCATTCAAAGACTTCGTCGCGCGGCAGAGCGTCGCGCAAAATCTCAAATATTCGCTGATAGCCACGCACGCACAGCGCGACCCGCAGCGGTGCTGTCTGGTTCGTCATGCCGCCCCCCAACCCGTGCACTGGGCCACGAACAAATGACGGAACCCCCGGCGCGAGGCGGTACGAGTGCGTTGGATCATGCATTGGATAATGCGGTGCTTCATGGTGTGCTAATCCTTGGTTGGACACCTGTAGGACTAAGGGCGTGAGGCGCGCTCCTCAGTGGTAATTCGATGCCGGAGACGCTAGTCGTCACTTCGCCCAGCCGATCGAGCTGTTCGCGCAAGCGTTGGGGATCCCCGGTGGTGAGCGCGCGGGTCGGTAGGCTAACCCCAGCCGGTGCTAACAATTCCGCCAAGGTCAGTCGTCGCCGCAGTTCGCGTGCAACCGCCGGGGCGGGATCGACCACCGTAACCTCTGGCCCCACGAGTTCGCGCAGCAGGGGCGCCAGCCACGGGTAATGCGTGCAGGCCAGCACCAAGGTATCGGCCCCTTGCGCCAGCAACGGCGCGACATAACGGCTGAGCAGGCCGCGCGTGACGGGGCCATCGAGAACCCCTGCTTCCACTTGTTCAACCAAGCCCGGGCAGGCCTGCGCGAGGATGGTGACATTGCCGCCGAGGGCGTCGCGCAGCCGCGAAAAATTCCCACCGGCCACCGTGTGGCTCGTCGCCAGCACGCCGATGATGCCCGAGCGTGTCAGCAGCGCCGCGGGTTTCACGGCGGGTTCAATCGCAACGATAGGCAACGTGTGCTGACGGCGCAATTGCGCCACCGCCGCACTCGTGGCGGTATTACAAGCCACGACCAAGGCTTTGGCCCCAGCCGCCTGCAGCCAGTCAGCAATCGCCAAGGCACGCGCGGCAATAAACTCTGGCGAGCGATCGCCGTAGGGCGCGCCGGCCGCATCGGCGACATACAACAACGCCTCAGCAGGCAGTTCACGGCGAATTTCACGTAACACCGTCCAGCCACCGATGCCGGAATCAAACACGCCTATCGGTGCACTGGCGTCCATTATGCGGGGCCACCGGTGGACCCGCCGTGCGCGCGGCGGGTTGCCAACGCCGGGTTGCGCGCAGGCCGGTTCAACGGGGGCCGGGCACCGTCACGCGGCGTCCACCCGCCCCGCGCCCCGGCACCGGCGTGGTGGGCGGCGGCAGGCCCGTCTCGGCCAAACAGCGCGCTTTGAGCGTCTCGATGTCGCCACCACGGTCAAACACCGCTGCTGCGAACTCGGTGCGCGCGCCACGCAACTGCGCCGTGGCGGCGGCGTCTACCTCACCCCTGGCGTCCATCACCACCCCGTAGCGTTGCGCGCCGGTGGCCGTGACCAAGCCACGCCGTACGTCGCGCGCCACGAGTTCTGCGGGGCGCGCGTAGGCGTCTCCCCAACCACCACCGCCCCAGGTTTCGAACAAGAGCAGATCGTCGGTGGCCACCACCACGCGGTCGCACTTCGCCGGCAAGATTTGCTCGCTGCCGTCGGCCCGCAGCAACCGTTTTTGGCTGCGCCGACCCGGCGTGCCGCCATTGACTCCCCACGGGTAGGTGAGCCAACGGTCATCGTGGATGGAAATCTCGCCCGGCTCTAAAAATCGATACGCCACGCGCAGCGCATTACCGCCGCGATGCTTGCCCGCACCACCGGAGTCCGCGATGGTCTCGTAGGTTTCGATGCGCAGCGGGAAGTAGGCTTCTAGATATTCGTTAGGGACGTTCGTGAAATTGGGCCACAGCGAATGGCCGTCGGCACCATCGCCAAAGGGTGTGCCCGGAATGCCACCAAACCCGATTTGAAAAAGCTGAAACCATTCGCCAGCTTGGTCGTAGCCCGAGTACATGAGATGGGGGCTGTCGGAAAAACCCGCAGCGCACAGAAAATCTGGGTTGCCCTGCCCTAGCAGCCCGCTGATGACATCGAAAATACGGCCTAACGCGTGGGTGCGACAAGACAGCGCCGCCGGGTGGCGAGGTTTCAGCAAAGAACCCTCTGGAATACGCACTTCCATCAAATCGTAGAAGCCATCGTTGAACATAATCTGCGGGTCGAAAACCATGATCATGAAAACGCCGCAGAACATCTTGAACATTTCTTCGTTGAGCAAAAAATTAATCGACCCCACCGACTGGGGAGCCGTGCCCGCAAAATCAAAAATGACGCGTTCGCCCTCGCGCCACATGGTGCACACGATGCGGTACGGCCCCATGCCCATGCCGTCGTCGCAGATAAAGTCTTCGAAGGACTGCCGGCGTTCCGGAATATTCTGCGCAATGAGTTGCGCCATGGCCCGGCGATTACGCTCGAGCATGTCCTCCATCGCCGAGTGAAAAACATCGTCGCCAAAGCGTTCGGCCAGCTCAACGCAGCGGCGCGCACCGGTGCGACAGGCGGCAACGATGGCGTTGAAATCGGAGCGATTCCAGTGCGGCAACCGGCAGTTGTGCAAAATGAGCCGCAGGAGATCTTGCTGCAGCACGCCGTGGCGATAAATTTTTATCGGCGGCACCACAATGCCTTCTTCGTAAATTTGCCGGGCGTCGGTCGGTAGGCTCCCCGGCACTTTGCCGCCGATGTCGGTCATGTGACCGAACATGGCAGTCCAGGCAATTAGGCGCCCATCTTTAAACACCGGCACCAGCACCAGCCAGTCGTTAGCGTGACTAATCGCGCCCGCGCAGCTGTAAGGATCGGTGGTGAGAAAAATATCGCCTTCTTCGATGGTATCCGCGTAGGCCTCGCGAAAACCGTGAATAAAAGAGCCAAATTGGCCCACGATCATTTTGCCGTCACGGTTAGCAATCAGCGGAAATTCGTCATGCTGCTCGCGGATGCCGGGCGACATGGCGGTGCGAAAAAGCACCGCATCCATCTCAAAACGCGCGTTCTTGAGCGCGTATTCGGCAATATCCAGCGTGATGGGATCCACCGCCACACGGGCCAGCGGCAGGGGGTTGGTTTCGATAATGCGAGCAGGCATGGGGGTTCAGGCCTCAGGACGAATAAGAAGATTACCAAAGGGGTCGACGTTCGCCACGTGGCCGGGCAAGACCAGCGTCGTGGTGTCCATTTGCGTGATGATCGCCGGACCCTGCAGGCAGTTACCGGCCAGCAGAAGGGTGCGGTCATACACGAGCGCATCGCGGTCCGCGCCCTCGATGTGCACCCGCTGGGTGGCGTAGGCCGCCGCACTGGGATCCGCACCGCCACTTGCGATCTCACCCGCCGCAATAGCGGGCGGCACGCCCTGCACAATGGCCCGCAGATTCACAAATTCGTGGGGGACTTCTAGCGTAAAAGTGAACAATTGGAGGTGTTGCGCGTCGAAGCGCGCCGCCAATTGCGGGAACCCGGGCAATAGTTCGGATAGCTCGAGCGTGATCGGCAACAGCAGACCCTGTCCGTGATAGCGCACATCCACCTCAAAGCGCGTGCGCTGCTCGTGCCGGGGCACGCCCTCGGCATCTAGCGCACGCGCACCGGCCGCCGCCAGATCGCTGAGCGCGGTATGCAGTTCCAGCGCCGGGGCAGCAGTAAAGCGGCGCACATAGGTGCGCGAAATTTCCTCGCGCACCGCCGTGGTGGCATCGCCGTAGGCGCATAACACGCCGGGTCCGGGGGGGATAATGACCGGCCAGGCGCCCGTTAAGCGGCCCAGCGCATT
>CAMAXW010000103.1 GCA_945862315.1 Klebsiella pneumoniae | reverse complement strand
CGGCGGCGGCGGCTATTGCGCAATTGGCGGCCGAGGTGCCACTGACGGGAAAACGCGCGGTGATTTTGGCGGGCACGGGTCCGGTGGGGCAACGGGCGGCCGTCATGCTCGCCAAGGCGGGGGCCCAGGTGGTGATGACATCGCGCTCGCTAGCCCGGGCGAGCGCCGCCTGTCAGGCGATGAATGCCCGCTTTGACCTCGCCCTACAGCCCGCCGAAGCAAGTGACCCCGCCACCACGGCGGCCTGTCTGATCGGGGCGCAAATAGTGATGACCACCGGGGCCGCCGGCCTTGAACTGCTGCCGCTCGCCTTGTGGGCGAGCCACCCCACGCTAGAAGCTGTCCTGGATGCTAACGCCACCCCGCCACTGGGCATCAGCGGCATCAAGATTCAAGACCGAGGAACCCTGCGCCACGGCAAACGCTGCTATGGCGCGTTAGGTTTTGGGGGGCTGAAACTTGAACTCCAGCGCACCTGTGTAGCGCAATTGTTCGAAGCCAACGACCGGGTATTGGATGCGCCCGAAGTTTTCGCACTGGCCTGCGAACTTCTCCAGCGTCGCTGAGCGGATTCCAACTGCGCAACGCACCCAGCATGGCCACTTTTGACGAAATTCTAACGGCGCCCGCGGATAACTTACTGCAAGTGGTCTATCGCGCAAACACGCTACGTCATCGCGAAGGCGTGGATCGGGGCACCCGCGAGATGGCCCGTTTGCTCAATGTATCGCTAGGCCAACTGACTTGTGCTGCCGGCTTTAACGCGAACATTTACGAGCTACCAGACGTCATCAACCTGTTGGGGTTTGAGAGCCATGCGGCGTTGGTGCAGATGCGTAACGGCTATTTCACCCACGATATTTATGAGCGTCTGGGGATCAAGAATATTTTGGCGCTCTATACCCATATCGCCACCAGTGCCGCGCTAGAAGCCGACTTGCAGCACTTATTACCAAAGCGCTTGGCGACCATCGAGGCGAGCATCGAGGCAACGGTTAATCCGTTGGTGATCGAGCGTTACAAAAAAGAAATGCGTGCCCTTTATGGCAGCGGTCTGGCGCACCCCGCCTTTGTGGAGGGGCGTCTGCAGCAAACAGACAGCGGCTTTCGCGCCTTGTTGAGCGAGGTCACCCTGATCGTAGAAAACCGGATTATTCCGGTGGGTGATATTTTTTTTCGCGATGCCATTCTGCCCGAGGAAAAGCGCCGCTTGATTGCCCACGGTCTGGTGCCACGCAGCTTGGTGGAGACGCGCCTGACCTATCCCAATTTGGCGCCGCGTGAGCAGCGCATGCTCGAAGAACAGCTCCGCTTGTTGTAGCGCCCCCGCCGACGGCTTAACCGTGGCTTTGCGCCAAACTAATCCACGTCGCAACCACGGTGTCCGGATTGAGCGAAATACTCTCAATGCCACGCTCAAGCAACCAAGCCGCGAGGTCCGCGTGGTCCGAAGGACCCTGCCCGCAAATGCCGATATATTTCCCGGCCGCACGACACGCGGAAATGGCCCGCTCCATGAGCGCCTTCACCGCTGGATCACGCTCATCAAACAGGTGCGCAACCAAACCAGAATCGCGGTCTAGCCCTAAAGTGAGCTGGGTGAGGTCGTTGGAGCCTATCGAAAACCCATCAAAGTGGCTTAGAAAACTTTCGGCCAGCAGCGCGTTCGAGGGCAGTTCGCACATCATGATCAACCGTAAGCCGTTCTCCCCCCGCCGCAGGCCGCAGTTAGCGAGTAAGTCCACGACCTGACGCGCTTCGTCTGGCGTGCGCACAAAGGGCACCATGACTTCGACGTTGGTAAGACCCATTTCGTCGCGGACGCGCTTCAAGGCCTCGCATTCCATTTCGAAACACGGCCGGAACTTCTCCGCGATATAGCGCGACGCGCCGCGGAATCCCAGCATGGGATTTTCTTCGGCGGGTTCATAAACGCTGCCGGCGATGAGGTTAGCGTATTCGTTGGATTTGAAATCTGACAGCCTCACGATCACCGGCTGCGGATTAAACGCCGCCGCAATGGTGGCGATGCCTTCCATCAGCCGGGCGACAAAAAATTCTCGCGGGCTAGGATAGGCGGCAATAAGGGGGTCGATGACTTCCCGTAAAGCGGGGGTCAGCTCGGCATAATCGACCAGCGCACGGGGGTGGATACCAATCATTCTATTGATGATGAATTCCAGCCGGGCCAGCCCCACGCCGCGGTGAGGCAGTCTGGAAAATGCAAAGGCACGGTCCGGATTGCCCACGTTCATCATGATTTTTACCGGCAGATCAGGCATCGCGTCCAAGCGAATTTCGCGGCGCTCGAACGGAATCAGGCCGGCATAAATGTAGCCGGTATCGCCTTCCGCACAGGATACCGTCACCGGCTGGCCATCCAGAATGGCACTGGTGGCGTCGCCGCAACCCACTACCGCTGGCACGCCTAACTCGCGGGCGATAATCGCCGCATGACAAGTACGTCCACCGCGATTGGTGACAATAGCGGACGCGCGTTTCATCACCGGTTCCCAGTCGGGATCGGTCATGTCTGTCACCAGCACGTCACCCGGGCGCAGTTTCGCCATGTCGCTCACATCGTTAATGATGCAGGCCACTCCGCTGCCGACGCGCTGACCAATGCTGCGACCTTCAATAATCACCTCGCCCCGGCTCGCCAGTTCGTAGCGTTCGATAACCTGCCCGGTGCGGCTCTGGACGGTTTCTGGGCGCGCCTGCACCACATACAACTGACCGTCCAGACCATCTTTCGCCCATTCGATGTCCATGGGTCGGCCGTAATGGACTTCAATGGCAACGGCCAGCCGGGCGAGTTCCTCGATGTCTGCATCGCTGATAGAAAAGCGACGCCGCTCGGCTTCGGGCACCTCACAGGTCTCGACGCTGTGGCCGCTCGTCAGATCGGCGGCATAACCCATGCGCAGGTGCTTGCTGCCCAAATTACGCCGCAGGATGGCGGGACGCCCCTCGGCCAAGGATTTTTTATAGACGTAGAACTCATCGGGATTCACCGCGCCCTGCACCACCAGCTCGCCCAGACCATAGCTGGAGGTGATAAAAACCACATCACGAAAACCCGATTCCGTATCCAGCGTGAAAATCACGCCACTGGCGCCTACGTCGCTGCGGACCATGCGCTGAATGCCGGCCGACAGCGCCACTTTGGCGTGTTCAAACCCATGATGGACGCGGTATGAAATGGCCCGGTCGTTGAACAGCGAAGCAAACACATCTTTGATGCGACGCTGAATCTCTGCCAGCCCGGTGACGTTGAGATAGGTTTCTTGTTGTCCGGCAAAAGACGCTTGGGGCAGATCCTCGGCAGTCGCTGAGGAGCGCACGGCAACGGAAAACCCCGCCGGTGACGCAGCCGCCAGCGTGGCATAGGCCTGCGCTAGCGCGGCGATTAACGGCGCGGGCAGCGGCGTATCGAGCACCCAGCCACGAATCTCGCGCCCCGCCGCGGTCAGCGCGGCAACATCGGCGGTATCCAGCGCCGTTAGGCGTTGCTCAATACGATCGGCCAACTGTCCTTGCGCGAGGAACTCACGAAAAGCATCGGCGGTGGTGGCAAACCCGCCGGGCACCCGGACGTGAGCCGCGCTCAGGTGACAGATCATTTCGCCTAGAGAAGCATTTTTGCCACCCACGCGGTCGATGTCGTCGATTCCGATGCAATCCAGGGCAACTATATAATCAGTCATTCAGGCTTACTCTTAGGCAGGCTTACGCTTAGGCTGTGCCGCGTGGACTTAGGGTGATGCCGCGCAGTGTAACCGACTCAAGGAGAATGGCTTATCAACGATTTGAAACAAATGCCACGGCGGGTATTTTTTGTCTCCGACCGGACCGGTATTACCGTCGAAATGCTGGGCCAAACGCTGCTCACGCAGTTCCCGGATCTGGACTTCGTCACCCGCACCCTGCCCTTCGTCACCAATCAGGTCGCCGCCCAAAACGCGGCCGACATCATTCGTGCGGCCAAGGCCGAGGATGGGGTCTCGCCAGTGGTCTTCAGCACACTGACCGATCCGACCACCCAATATTTTATCGGCTCGGCCAGCGAACACGTCTTCGATTTATTTGGGACTTTTATCGAACCGCTCGAAGACGCGCTAGGGCAAGAATCCTCCCACACCGCCGGCCGCATGCATGGCATCCGCGACATCACCAGCTACGAGCGACGCCTCCACGCGTTAAATTTTGCCCTGGCCCACGACGACGGCATCAGCGTGCGTGACCTCAATTTATCCGACATCGTGTTGGTGGGCGTGTCCCGTTGCGGCAAAACCCCGACCTGCTTGTATTTGGCGATGCATTACTCGCTCAAAGCGTCTAATTACCCACTCACCGACGACGACTTCGAAAAAGGTGGCCTGCCCGCCGTGCTCGCAGCCTGTCGTAACAAACTCTACGCGTTGACGATCGTGCCCGAACAGCTCAGCCGCATTCGCCATGAACGCCGCCCGCATGGCATTTACTCGACCATTGGCCAGTGCCGGGCGGAGGTTTCCAAAGCCGAAGCCTTATTTAAGGCCGAAAACATCCAATTTCTCGATACCACCACCGTCTCTATCGAAGAAATCGCGGCCACCATCGTGCGAGACAAAGGTCTACGCTGAAGCCGCCCAAACCGACGACGGTGGCCGGACTGACCCTCGCGGTCATGCTGTTATCCTCCTTCGCCAGCGGTGCTGGCCTGCTACAGATCCCGACCTGGTTGCCGGGTGCCTGCGCGTGGCTGGCGGGTTTAACGCTCGCCCACAAGCTCACCCGATTCCAAGTGGGGCAGGCGGTCTGTATGGGCGGCATTGGGCTCGCCGGCATTGGGTTTGCGGTAAGTCAGGGTGACTGGTCGTGGTGGCCGGCGGTACGCGCGGGCAACCACCCGCTGCTGGCCATGCTCGGCGCCGTCACGTTTATGCAGCTCGTGACCCGCACGGCAACCGATGACAAGCCCCTGCCGCGGGGTCCCCGGGCGGTCTGGCAAACACTCGCCGCCACCCACTTGTTTGGGGCGGTGATCAATATCTCGGCGCCCGTACTCATTGGCGAGCGCATTGCCCACAACAGCCGACTCACGCCGCTCCAAGCGCGGGTCGTTAGCCGGGCCTTTGTGGCCGCCTCCATGTGGTCGCCGTTTTTTATCGCGATGGCAGTGATTCTGGACTTCGTGCCCAACGCACAGTTTGGGGTTGTCGCCGGGGTTGGCTTGCTCGCCTCTACCACCCTGATGATCTGCTGCGCCTGGTCTTTATCGCGCGCGCCAGACGCTACCCATTTCGTGGGTTATCCACTGCGTGCCGGCGCGCTGTGGGTCCCCGCGCTGCTCAGCGGATTGGTCCTCGGTGGACACCAATGCCTGCCGACCCTCCCGGTACTGACCCTCATCGAGGGGGCGGCGCTGGGCGTGGTGTTGGTGGTGCTGGTGCTAAAGCGGCCCCGCACCGCGGCCGCCGAACTCTACCGCCACGTGACCGAGCGTCTGCCGGGCATGGCGGGAGAAATCGCGCTGTTTCTGGGCGTCAGCGTGATGAGTGCGGGCATCGCTGTGGCCGTCAAACACAGCCACCTCCAACTCGCGCCCAGTACGCTGCACGCGGGCGGCGCCGCCCTGCTCATGGCCACGCTGACGGCCTTGGCCATCATCGGCGTGCACCCCGTGGCCAGCGTCGCGGTGCTCGCTAGCCTGTGGTCATTCGAGGCGCTCAACGGCAACTTGTTAGGCATTGTGTTTGTGCTGGTGTGGGGCTTGGGCTTGGTGGCATCGCCCTTCTCAGGCACCAGCTTTGTCTTTCAAAATCGCTTCGGCCTGCGCACCCTGGACCTATTGCGCTGGAATGGCGGCTATGTGGTGTTTGGCTGCGGCCTCGGGGTGGTCGTGCTGTACGGCTATGAGGCGTGGAGCGGCCTTATCTGAGGGGATTAGGCGCACCTCGCGGGCTGTCGCCGATGGTAAATTCCAGCTTGCCCTGGTCCCGATAATCCACCAGCCACGACCCTACCTGCGCCGGTACTGGCTCGCTAAGCGGACCTGTCACCAACAGTTGGCCCGCTTGCGTCGTCCAGCCCCGTACCAGGAGGTCATTGAGCAACCAGCGTAGCGCCGCGTACTGCCCGCCCATGACATTAGTGGCCTTGGCCCGGTCAACGACCACGCCGGCGCGCAGCATCTCTAAGAAAATAGCGTCAACACTTTGCGAGTCCGCCCGCGCAAAGGGCGCACCCACCACCACCCGCGCCAGCCCGCCGTTCGCCGCTACCAGGTCGGGCAGTTGGAGCTTTCCGGGGCCAACAGCGGTGTCGTCGAGCAAGAGCACCGCGGGCCTGACGTCACGGATATAGGCCCACGCATCGCTCACCCGCAACAGTTGACGCTGTACCGGCTGACGCAGCGTAAAAGCCAGTGCAGGTGCAACCCGCAGCTTGCTGCTTGCCGGTCGTAGGATAGTGGCGCCGTTGTTAAGCCATTGGTCTTTGAGGATGGCCAGCGTGATCGGCCGGTCACTGTGGAGCTTGGCGCGCCCCAAGGGTGTCGTGAGGTCGGCGCGAAAGCCCACCGGCGGCACCTGCAGGGTGAGTTCGCGCACCACGGTACGCTGGATGCTGAAGGCGTCCTCGAGCGTCAAAGCAGGGTCTAGGCTGGTGAGAATCGGCAGCGGCTGACGAGCGCGTATCTGCGTGAGGACGACATCCGCCCAGCTATCGAGAACACTCCAGGCAGACGCCGCCGCGGGCCAAAAAATCAGACAGATGAGAAGACACTGGCGCATACGGTCCACTGGTTTATTGAAGTTAAACGGACACTCTGGCGCGAGACCCCGCGCGATCGCGCTTGACGCTGCCGAACCAGCCCCGTGTAATGGCCGTAGGTCGTCAAGCCCCATGGAGAATACAGCGTCTGCGCGGGTGGCCCCAAGCCCCGAAGAGCCGCTCACGCACCGCCTTTAACGCATGTCCCATACGCCGTCGTCGTCACCCTCTTACGCACTCGCCGCTTTTGCCGCCGGGCTCACCCCCGCGGCCGTGCCGGCGGCGGCCTTTGCGCGCGCCAAGTTGCACCTGCTCGATGCACTGGGTATTGGGCTGGCCGCCTCCACCTTCGATTTTGCCCGGGTGACGGCGCGCGCCTTGGCCGACTTAGACGAGCCCGGCAGCAGTGTGGTCATCGGCCTAACCCAGCGGTATGCGCTGCGCGACGCCATGCTGCTCAACGGGGTACTGATTCACGGCTTAGATTTCGACGACACCCACGCCGCCAGCGTGGTGCATTGCTCGGCCAGCGCCGTGCCCTTGGTGCTGGGTGTGGGACAACGCCATGGTGCGAGCGGCATGGCGGTGCTCACCGCCTATTTAATCGCGCTGGAAGTCGATGCCCGTCTGGGCAGCGTGGCGCACGGCACCCTGCAAAAGCGCGGCTGGCATCCCACCGGCATCATCGGCGCGTTTGGCTGCGCCGCGGCGGCCGGTCATCTGCTGGGGGCATCGGCCAGCGGGATTGCCGATGCGTTGGGTATTACCCTGAGCATGGCGAGCGGCAATCTAGAATTTCTGCACGATGGGGCGTGGACCAAGCGCCTGCATCCAGGCTGGGCGGCGGTCTCGGGGTTTACGGCGGCGGCCCTAGGGAAGGCGGGCTTTGAAGGCCCATCACAACCATTCGATGGTCGTTTTGGTCTGTTTAACTTGTTGATGGAAGCGTCGCAAACCCGCGATTTATCCACCGTGCAGACGAATCTTGGCAGCAGTTGGGCGGTGTTCGATAACGCCTTCAAGCCCTATCCCGCCTGCCATTTTCTGCATGCATTCATCGACTGCGCACTTTTGGCGCGCGCGCGCCCCGACTGCACGCCAGACAACATTGTGCGCATTCAAGCGCTGATTCACCCGGACGAGGCACCTATCGTGTGCGAGCCCGTGCTCTCCAAACGGCGGCCCCGCAACTTTTATGACGCGCAGTTCAGCCTGTACTACGCGCTCGCCGCCACCCTGTGCAACGGCCGCTTCACGCTGGCCGAACTGGATGCCGAGGTACGCCAAGACGCCGCCATCTTGGC
>CAMAXW010000102.1 GCA_945862315.1 Klebsiella pneumoniae | reverse complement strand
CCCAGCACCGGATGCGGGCGGTAGGGTTCGGACAGCGCGTCCAGCTCGGCGGCGTTGAGCTGGAGCGACAAAGCCGCCACCGCATCTTCCAGATGCGCGAGTTTCGAGGCGCCAATAATCGGCGCGGTGACACCCGGTTGGGCCAGCAGCCAAGCCAACGCAATTTGCGCACTCGGCACCCCGCGTGCGGAGGCGATGGCTTGCACCGCCGCCACCACCTTGAAATCGTCTGGCTGGTAATACATCCGATGGGCAAAATCGTCACTACGCGAACGCAGGGTATCGCCCTGTGCCGCAGCCACCCGATTGCCGGTGAGAAAACCGCGCGCCAGCGGGCTCCACGGAATAATGGCAATGCCTTCCGCCTGGCACAGCGGAATCATTTCGCGTTCTTCCTCGCGATACACCGCGTTGTAATGATTCTGCATCGACACAAAACGGCTGTAGCCGCGTTGTTCGGCCAGCGCCAACATGCGCGCGAACTGCCAAGCAAACATGCTGGACGCGCCCAGATACAGCACTTTCCCCATCCGCACCAAATCGTTGAGCGCCTCGAGGGTCTCCTCAATGGGGGTGTAGGGGTCGTAGCGATGAATTTGGTAGAGGTCGATGTAGTCCACGCCTAGCCGGCGCAGCGAGGCATCGATCGAGTGCAGGATGTGCTTGCGCGACAACCCACGGTCGTTGCAATCCTCGCTCATGGGGTTATGCACTTTGGTGGCAATCACCACGCGTTCGCGCGCCACCCCAAAATGTTTGAGCGCAGCACCCAACACCCGCTCGCTCTCGCCCAAAGAATAAATATCGGCGGTATCAAAAAAATTAATGCCCAGTTCGAGGGCACGGCCGATGAACGGCAAAGAGGCGGCTTCATCTAGCACCCAATCTCGCCAAGTGGGCGAGCCGTAGGTCATGCAGCCCAAACACAACGGTGAAACGCGCAGGCCGGTGGCCCCCAACTTCACATATTTCATGACGAACTCCACGCACTAGAGAAGGTGAAACTTATCCACGCCGCCGCGCGTTGTGCTGGCTGCGCCACAACACCAGCAGCCAGATTGCGCCGGCCGCACAGATAGCACCTTTGGTGAGGGCGTCGCGCGCAGTGGTCATCATGAGTTGTTCATAATTGGCAAAACCGCTGAACTGGTCGGCAGTCCACCAGCCGTAAACCGCCGCCGCAAAAAACGGCAGGCTGGCGAGACCCAACATAATGGCAAGGCCTAAATGCACGGCCCGTAGGAAAACGCCCAAATCGGGCGGTGAAGATTTTGGCATGAGGTTTTTCTTTCGCTCCCCGGGCGGTGCGCGACGGGTGTAGGGGTTAAGAGGAGTCCGGCGTTGCGCGAGGTGACGGGTGCTTGGGGCGCACCGCGCACGCTTTAGAGCCGTCGTCTGGGCCAGCGTTGCGGGCGGGCCCTTTGATGCGTCAATCCTAAACAGCCTGTCACCAAAGAGCGAGCTTTCGGCGCGGCGCTGCGGGCCGCTATCATGCACCCATGCACCACCTCGATATCTTAGCGCTCGATGCCGTGGGTCAAGCCGCCGCACTCCGCGCTGGGGCGTGCAGCCCGCGCGAACTGGTGGCCGCCGCGATTGCGCGCATTGAGGCGCTTAACCCGGCGCTCAACGCGGTGATACACCAGCGCTTTGAACAAGCCCTGATCGATGCTGCCCAACCGCTAGAGGCGGCGCCGTTCGCCGGGGTGCCGTTTTTGGTGAAAGACCTCATGTGCACCACCGCCGGTGATCCCTACCACTGCGGCAGTCGTTTTTTACAACGCCTTGCGCACCGGGCTGCGGCCGACACCCACCTCGCCGGCCGCTACCGCGCGGCGGGTTTGCGGGTATTGGGTCGCACGAACACCCCGGAGTTCGGCACGGTCACCACCACCGAACCACTGGCGTATGGCCCTACCCGCAATCCTTGGGACCTTAACCGCTCACCGGGCGGTTCCAGCGGCGGATCCGCGGCCGCCGTCGCGAGCGGCATGGTGGCCGCCGCCCATGGCAACGATGGCGGTGGTTCCTTGCGTATTCCGGCGGCGCATTGTGGTTTGGTGGGGCTGAAGCCCAGTCGCGGCAGGATCTCCCACGCGCCCCGGCGCGGTGAGGTGTGGCTGGGCACCGCCAGTGACCATGTGCTCACCCGCAGCGTGCGCGACAGCGCGGCGCTGCTCGACTGTACCGCAGGCCATTTGGCGGGCGATCCCTACCGCAGCGCGGCCCCACTGCGACCCTATTTTCAAGACGCCAGCGAGGATCCTGCACCGCTGCGCATTGGGGTGATGGCGAGCGTCCCCGGCGTTGCCGGGCCGCTAGAGCCGGCCATTCAGGCGGCGCTGACTCACACCATCACGCGACTCGAGCAACTGGGTCATCGGGTAAGAATCTCCTATCCGGCGGTCTTGGATGAGCCTGAGCCAGAGCGCCATTTCATGCGGATGATCGCCGCATGGGTGGCGCACGACATCGATGAGGCGGTCGCCGACTTGGGCCACGCGCCACGCGCTGGTGACCTTGAGGCGCACACTGAAATTCTCTACCGCATGGGCAAAGCGCTGACCGCCACCGACTATCTCCGGGCGCAGGTTTATTTGCAGGCGCGCGCCCGCGCGATCCAAGCGTGGTGGACGCAGGGCGATGACCTGCTCATGACACCCACCTGCCCCGCGCCGCCCCTCATTGGGGCCTTTGCCGCCACGCCAGAGGATCCCCTGCGACCACTGCGTGGCACCGCCCCCTACATGGCGTGGACCGCGCCCTTTAATATCACCGGCCAGCCCGCCATTTCGCTACCCCTGGCGCGCACCACCCAAGGGCTGCCGCTGGGCGTACAGTTCATCGCCGCATTGGGCCGCGAAGACCAACTTTTTGCGCTCGCAGGGCAGTTAGAGCGCGCAGCACCCTGGGCCACCGCCCCTGCCATGGGCTGAAGGGCGCTGAAGGGCTGGTCGTGCGCCCGCGCCGCACCTATGCTCTAGCGCGCCAGCCATAAGGCTCGCAACCTTACAAAACACTCTATTGGGGGAATGATGACTGCAACTACCTGCGCCCTGTTGGGCTTTATTGCTTGGTCTATCCTACTGACGTTTGCGCTGGTCGGCGTGCGTGCCGCCGCCACCCTGCAAGGCAAAGCGCTAAATACTTTTAGCGCGACCGGTGCGGACCTCGATAGCTTTGGGCTGCGGGTCACCCGCGCCCACGGCAACTCCGTGGAGAATCTCGCCATCGTGGCGTGCCTGCTGCTGTATGCGATTAGCACCGACCAAACCGCCATCACCAACGGGCTGGCCGCGGTGATCTTTGGCGCGCGGGTGGTGCAATCAGTCGTCCACATCGCCTCGGGCAGCGTGCCGGCGGTGTTGGTGCGGGCCACCGCGTTTACCGTGCAGATGGTCGTCAGCCTGATGTGGGTCTGGCAGTTCTATCACGCGACCGGCCCGGCCTAAGGCCTATCCCGATGCGCGATGCGTCCTCGCCGCTGGCCGGCTTCATCCGCCAGGCACGGCGCATCGCCATCTTTACGGGAGCCGGGATTAGCACCGAATCCGGCGTCCCCGATTTTCGCAGCCCAGGTGGGATTTGGTCGCGGCTCCAGCCGATCAAGTTCCAAGATTTCGTCGCCAGCGCCGACCAACGGCGCGAAGCCTGGCGGCGAAAAATTGAAATCGATCGCGACATGCTGGCAGCCCAACCCAACCGTGGACACCGCGCCGTGGCCGCACTCGTGGCGAGTGGCCTAGCCCCCGCGGTGATTACCCAAAACATCGACGGCCTGCACCAACGCTCCGGGATTGCCGAACGCGCGGTGATCGAACTCCACGGCAATGCCACCTATGCCAAGTGTTTGGATTGCGGCATGCGCTACGAATTGGCGCCCATTTGCCAGGCTTTTACCCAGGAAGGTCGCTTGCCGACGTGTGAGAAATGCGGCGGGCTGGTGAAATCAGCCACTATTTCCTTTGGCCAATCGATGCCCGAAGACGCCATGCGCCGGGCCCAAGCACTAACCCTCGCCTGTGATTTGTTTCTGGTATTGGGCTCCTCATTGGTAGTTTTTCCGGCGGCCGATTTTCCCCGCCTCGCCAAAAAAAACGGCGCCAAACTGGTGATCATCAATCGCGAAGAAACCCCCCAAGACCTACTGGCAGATTTAGTCCTGCACACCGAGTTAGGTCCCACCTTGGGGGCGGCGCTGGACGTAGCTTAAAGCCCGTGGCCCACCAGCCCCAAGGCCTGCGCGCCCCAGCCGCACAGCGCGCTGGCCGCGATCGCATGCGTCACCCGCAGCTTGAAGCGCATCAGCCCCAGCAAGGTTAAGCCGGCGATTAACATCGCGGTCCAATCGGGGGCTACCGCCAAGCCCTGTGGCCACAGCACGTGGCTCACAAAAAATACGGCCAGATTGGCCATCACCCCCACGACTGCGGCGGCGATAGCGGCGAGCGGCGCGTCAAATTGCCAAGTCTCGAAGTTGGACTCCACCAGTGGCCCACCCAGCAAAATAAACACAAAGGAGGGCAAAAAAGTAAACCAAGTTGCCAGCGCCGCGCCGAATGCGCCGGCTAATGGCCGTGCATCCACGCCAAAACTGCCCTCGACATAAGCGGCCACAAAACCCACAAACGCCACCACCATGATCAACGGCCCAGGGGTGGTTTCACCCAACGCCAGACCATCGAGCATCTGGGTCGGGGTCACCCATTGGTAGTTCACCACCGCACTTTGGTAGACGTAGGGCAAGACCGCGTAAGCACCGCCAAAAGTCAGCAGCGCGGCCTTGGTGAAAAACCACGCCATCTGCGTAAAGGTTGAAGTCCAGCCGGTCAGTGAGACCAAGAGTGCCATGGGGAATGCCCAGAGGGCGGCGCCCACTGCCAGCACCCGCAGCACGCCTGCCCACTTAAAATAGGTATGGGCCGAGCGTGGCGTGTGGTCATCGATGAGCGCGGCGGCGACCGTGGGGTGGCTGGTGCCGGCCCAAACAGCCGGGGCCAGACGGGCCCCCGCCAGCCCAATCAAGGCGGCCCCTGCCAGCACCCAGGGGAAGCCCACGTGCAGAAAAAACACGGCACCAAACGCGGTGACGGCAATCGCCCACAGCGCCCGGTGGTGCAGTGCGCGTCGCGCCAAACGCTGCACCGCTTGGCAGACCACCGCCACCACCGCGGGCTTTATCCCGTAAAAAATGCCCGCCACGATGGGCAGCGCGCCAAAGGCCAGATAAACCCAAGCCAGCCCCGCCAAAATGAATAACGAGGGCAGTACAAACAGCACCCCCGCCAACACGCCACCGCGCGTACCGTGCAGCAGCCAACCCAAATAGGTGGCCAGTTGCTGCGCCTCTGGGCCGGGCAGTACCAAGCAAAAATTAAGCGCCTGGGTAAACCGCCGTTGGCTGATCCAGCGTCGCCGCTCCACCAGCTCCACCTGCATCAAAGCGATTTGCCCGGCCGGCCCCCCAAAACTGATCAAGCCCAGCAGCAGCCAGAAACGCAGCGCCACGCCCAAAGACACCCTGGGCGGGACCTGCTCGCTCGCCGGTTCAGCCATTTGATGATTCGCCAAAATAAAAACCTCCCGCCCCGTATGCCCAACTCACAGCGGCCCGCATCACGCACAAAACGCCCGCCGCTCGGTTACTCTAAGCCCCACGCGCACGCGAGGCTTTATCGCTCGCTGCGCCAAACCCTTAGCGCATCCTAGCCCGAGCGGAGTCGCCACATGAAAATCATTCCCGCCATCGCCGCGCGGCACGCTGAACACTCCC
Organism: Klebsiella pneumoniae; assembly: GCA_945862315.1. Classification (GTDB taxonomy): domain Bacteria; phylum Pseudomonadota; class Gammaproteobacteria. The sequence goes on along the minus strand of CAMAXW010000102.1, from coordinate 2,435 downwards.
GCTGGCGGCACACCTTGCACGCCCAGCCCGAGCTTGCCTACGCAGAACATCTCACCGCTGACTTTGTCGCGGCAAAATTAGACGCCTGCAACATTCCCTACGTGCGTGGACTCGGCCGCACCGGCATCGTGGCCACGATTACAGGACACAGCCCGGGCCGCTCCGTTGGCCTGCGCGCAGACATGGATGCCTTGCCCCTGCAAGAAATGAACGACTTCGCGCACCGCTCGCAGCACCCCGGGGTGATGCACGCGTGTGGTCACGACGGCCACACGGTGATGCTGCTCGCAGCGGCGGAGTACCTTGCCCGCGAACGGGCTTTTGCCGGCACGATTTACGGTATTTTTCAACCCGCCGAAGAAGGCGAGGCCGGTGCAAAAGCCATGATGGACGATGGCTTGTTTGAGCGCTTCCCCATGGATGCCGTGTTTGGCCTGCACAACTGGCCCTGGTTACCGGTGGGCCAGATGGCCATGCGCGCCGGCCCCATGATGGCCTCCATGGATATTTTTGAGGCCACCGTGCGGGGGCGCGGCGGCCACGCTGCCCAACCGCATATGGCCGTGGACCCCATCGTGGTGGCCGCTGGCATCGTTCAGGCGTGGCAGACCATCGTGGCGCGCAACGTGGACCCGCTAGAGTCAGGGGTGGTGTCGGTAACGCAAATTCATGCCGGCCACGCGTGGGCGGTCATTCCGGAAGAAGTGTCTCTACGCGGTACGGTGCGCACGTTCAAACCGGCCGTGCAGGCGCTCATTGAACAACGCCTGCGCGAGCTGGGTGAGGGGCTGGCCGCGGCCCACGGTTGTACGTTTGACTGGCGCTACGAGCGGCGTTTCCCGGCCACCATCAACAGCGTGGCGGAGACCGACTTTGCCGCCGCGGTTGGCAGCGAATTACTGGGCGCGGATAACATTCTGCGCGACGCCGCCCCCAGCATGGGCTCGGAAGACTTTGGCTGGATGTTGCAAGTTAAACAGGGCAGCTATGTGTGGCTGGGCACCGGTGGCGAAACCAGTTGCCTGTTGCACAACCCGCGCTACGACTTCAACGATGCCGCGATCCCGCTGGGCGCAAGCTACTGGGTGGCGCTCGCGCACGCGTTTCTCAACCCTTAACGGAGCTTCCCCATGCACCAACTGGCGTTCTACTTTGACTGTTCCAGCCCGTGGACTTACTTGGCTTTCGAGCAGGCGCTGCAACGCTTTCCGGCCACAGCGGTCGAGATCATTTGGAAGCCCATTTTAGTCGGCGGTTTGTTTAACACGGTGAATCCCAGCGTCTACGCCGCCCGCGCGCAGCCGGTACCGGCCAAAGCCGCCTACGCCCAAAAAGATCTCCAAGACTGGGCGCGCCAACTCCAGTTGGTCATTGGTCAGCCGCCGGTGTTTCCGGTGAACAGCGTAAAAGCCATGCGCGGGGCGTTTGTCGCGTTAGACAAAGGTTGTCTGGTGCCCTACGCGCGCGCGGTCTTTCAGGCCTATTGGCGCGATTTAATCGACATTTCGCAAGACGCCGCGTTGCACGCGATTGTGGAGTCGGTCGGTTTGGAGCCGGCAGATTTCTTCGCCCGCATCGCCCAGCCCGAGTACAAAGAACGGCTGCGTCTGACCACCGAAGAACTCGCGGCACGCGGTGGTTTTGGCTCGCCGACCCTGTTTTTAAACGGCGAGGATATGTATTTTGGCAACGATCGGCTGGGGCTTATCGCCCAGCGCTTAGGACTTTAAAAACCACCTGCTGGCGGCTTTCCCAGCCCGTTTTCCATCCCTTAAACGACCTGGAGGCGAGATGTCCAAACCTCAATTATCGTGCTGTATCACGTTTGATTTTGACGCCATGTCCTCGTGGATCGGCACCGTTAAAACACAAAATCCCAGCATGATTTCCCGCGGCCAATTCGGCGCGGTGGCCCTGCCCCGCCTGCTCGATTTACTGGACAGTCGGGATATTCGCGCCAGTTTTGCGGTGCCGGGACATACGGCCTACGCCTATCCCCGGTTGGTCGATGAGATTTGCGACCGTGGGCACGAAATCCTGCACCACGGTTGGGTACACGAGAATCCCGCCGCCTTTGACGAAGACGGCGAGCGGCGCATTTTAGAACTGGGGCTGCAAGCACTGGAGCGCGTGGCGGGCGTGCGGCCGCTGGGTTATCGCTCCCCGGCCTGGGACCTCAGCCCACGCTCGGTCGATTTGCTGATCGAGTATGGCTTTCAGTATGAATCCAGCTGTATGGGCCACGATTTCTATCCTTACTACTTGCGCAGCGGCGACCGCTGGTCGCTGGATCGGGCCTATCATTTTGGTGAAACCGTCGACCTCATCGAACTCCCCGTGACGTGGATGCTCGACGACTTCCCCCCGGCCGAATTTGTACTGGGCATGAATACCGGCCTCCAGCCACCTTCGGCCATAGAAGAAAATTGGCGGGC
>CAMAXW010000101.1 GCA_945862315.1 Klebsiella pneumoniae | reverse complement strand
AGTTATGACTAAAGTAATAACCATGGCCTGCGGCCGCAAGGTCCGCAGCGAGAGACGCCGCTGCTTACCCACCGCCGCGTGGCGCTTTACCGAGTAGCGCCGACCGCGCGGCCGTGGATAAGACGAGGTGCCGGACGTCAGGCGCGTTCTGCTTGTCTTGGGATCCCTTTCGCCAAACCAGCCTGGCAACTGGTCAGGAAGTCGCCACTTTCCTACCGACGACTACCTGTCGACTGAGCGAAAAATCGATAGTCAAAAATATTGGTGGAATTTAAGTTATTTATAATCAGAAACTTAAACTCTTAAGTGGCGGAAGAGGTAGGAGTCGAACCCACCGAGCCTGCTAAAAGCAGGCTCCACCGGATTTGAAGTCCGGGCACCCCACCGGGAGATGTCGCTCTTCCGTTGGCTATGCTAACGGAAGTCGTACCGGGGGTGGGGAGTTTTAGGGGGGCGGGCCGAGGAGGGTGGTGAGGGCTTGCCGTAGGCTGCGGGTTTGGCCGTTGCGGCGGGTGAGGCCAATGCGGTCGAAATACTCCAGCACCTCGATGGCGGTGTTGCGCCCAATGCCACTGTGGTCTCGATACTCGGCCACGCTAAAGCCACCGGGTGCGCTTTGTGCGGCCAGAATTTCTACTTCGCGGGCCAGCGCATACAACAGGCGCGGCAGATAAAACCGGTACTTCCCCACCTGTTGGAGATGACCTAAACGGGCCATGCGTTCAAGGAATGGACGGAGCACGCTGACCTCGATATTTAACGGCACTAGGAGATCGTGGAGCGCGGGGGCCTGCAGGCCGTGGCGCTCCATTTCCAAGGTGACACGGGCTAACAGTGCGGCTTCTACGGGCGGTAATACGGCTTGATGTTGGGGCTGACACAGTTGTCCACCCCGGCGTTGCAAACGTCCTTCGCGGACCAGTAAATCGCTGGCGGCGCGTAGCAACCGGGTAGGGGTTTTCGGCGTGACTTGTGGCGCTAACTGTGGCTCGGGCAAGCCGCTGTGCGCGGGTTCGCGCGCGTGGTGCAGGCTAACGGCTTGCTCTATCGCCAGTTGTAAGGCCTGCCAGCGCGCGGTTTCAACCAGCAAGCAGTCGCCATCGGGTAGCGCCACACGGCTGGCGTCGACCGCCACTTGGGCGGCGCTGGCTTCGGCCTCGCTGAGGTTGCGGCACCGCGCAAACCAACTGGCCTCCACACCCTCGGCCTGCTCCGTTAACAATGTGCGCAAGGCGTGGGCGGGCGTATCGTTGGCCAACGCGCCAAACAATTCGAGGCGTTTGGCGCGCGTCAACGAACGTGGAAACGGTAGTGCCTCTAACACCCGGCCCCCACCCAGGGTGCGGGTGGCCGAGGGATCGCGCAGGACGAAGCGATCCCCATGCACCGCCACCACCGGGGCTTCGAGGGTTAGGTTGGCGTAACCGCTAGCGCCGGGCGGTAGCGGACCATCACGTAGTAGGGTTACGCGCCCCAGAATATCGGCGGCACCCAAATGTACATGGACCGAGGCACGCTCCTGCAGCGCTTTGATCTCGCTGGCGCAGAGCGTGAGCGCCACACCCAGACGCAGCGCGGTGCTCGCCAACGCCGGGGCAACCAACCAATCGCCGCGATGCACTTCGTAGCGCCGTAAGTCGGCCCCGGTGAGGTTGATGCCGCAACGCTCACCGGCGCGTGCCACGCTGGCCTGCCGGTTCTGCGCGTGAATGGAACGGATGCGAACCTCCATGCCGGAAGGGGCAATGAGCAGGCGGTCGCCCACTTGGGCGCTGCCCGAATACACCGTGCCGGTGACCACGCGACCCGCGCCATCGAGGACAAAATTGCGATCGATCGCGAGCCGAAAATATCCGGCATGCGTGCGTTCCGCCGCCTGTTTTTGCGCGGCATAGAGCACCTCGCGCAGTGCCGCGATACCGGTTCCCAGCGGCGCTGCGCACGCCACGATCGGCGCGTCGGCCAAGCCCGTGCCGGCCAGCAGCGCGGTAATATCTTGGGCGACGGCCTGCGCTTGTGCAGGATCTACGCGGTCTACTTTGGTGAGCGCGACCACCCCTGCGCGAATCCCCAGCAGGTCCAAAATAGCCAAATGTTCGCGTGTTTGTGGCATGGGACCATCGTCGGCGGCGACCACCAGCAAGGCGAAATCAATGCCCGCCACGCCTGCCAGCATATTGCGAACAAAGCGCTCGTGGCCGGGCACGTCGATAAATCCGATGACCTCGCCCGTGGCCGTCGGCAGGTAGGCAAAACCCAAGTCGATGGTCATCCCACGCGCGCGCTCCTCGGGTAGGCGGTCGGTTTCAACCCCGGTGAGCGCGCGAATTAACGAGGTCTTGCCATGGTCCACGTGGCCGGCGGTGGCGACGATCATGGGCGGCTTGTCAGCACATGGAGCTGTGCGAGAAACGCCGCTTCGTCTTCAAGACAGCGCAGGTCGAGCATCACCGCGCCTTGGTGAATGCGCCCAATCACGGGCCGCGGCAAGCCGCGCAGGCGGGCTGCCAGTTGGGCCACCGAGCCGGCGGCGGGGAGCGGTTGGAGGCTTAAACCGGCGCTGGGCAAGAGGTCCACTGGCAACGCGCCGCTGCCAATTTGGCTCGCGCAGGCGCTAACGCTGACCTCGGCGAGACCGCGCAACGCGCTTGCGACCGGCGCCAAGAGCCGTGCGCTGAGCGCTGCAATCTCGTCGGTGGGCCGGGTGAGCAGCCGTAAAGTTGGGATGTGCGCGCGCGCGCGTGCCGGATCTCCATACAGACTCAAGGTGGCTTCGAGCGCGGCCAAGGTGAGTTTGTCTACCCGCAGTGCGCGGGTCATGGCGTTTTTCTTGATAGCGGCGATCAGTGGCGCCCGCCCAACGATTAAGCCTGCCTGTGGTCCCCCTAATAATTTGTCGCCGCTGAAGGTCACTAAATCTGCGCCGTGGGCGAGGGTGTCTTGCACGGTTTCTTCGTGGGGCAGGCCAAATGATTTGAAGTCCAACAGCGTGCCGCTGCCCAAATCCACCACCAACGGTACGCCATGCGCGAGACCTAAAGCCGCGAGGCTGGCGGCAGGCACCTCGGCGGTGAAGCCCTCAATGCGGTAGTTGCTGGGATGGATTTTTAGAATAAGCCCGGTGCGGGCGTGCAAGGCGTCGGCGTAATCGCGCAGGTGTGTTCGATTGGTGGTGCCAACTTCGCGCAGGCGCGCCCCGGCGACGGTCATGACATCCGGGATGCGAAAAGACCCGCCAATTTCTACCAGTTCCCCGCGCGATACCAACACCTCGCGGCGGTGGGCGAAGGTGTTTAACACGAGCATCACCGCCGCCGCATTATTGTTAACCACGGTGGCGGCTTCCGCCCCGGTCAGGCGGGTGAGCCAATGCTCAACGTGTACATCGCGGTCGCCGCGGGTACCGCTATCTAGGCGATATTCCAAGTTGGTGGGCTGGGCTGCCACCCGGCACACCGCCTCCACCGCCTGCTGGGGCAACGCGGCACGGCCAAGATTGGTATGCAGTACGGTGCCGGTGAGATTAAAAACGCCAATGAGGCTAGGGGCCACACTCTGCGCTAAGGCGGCGAGCGCGCTGGCGATGAGGGTGGCGCGTACCGTCTGCTCGTCGGCGTCCACCAGACCCTGCGCGCGCAGCGCCGCGGCTGCCGTGCGTAGCGCCGCCACCACCGGCGCGTGGCCATACACCGGGACCACGGGTGCGATGGCCGCATCGCGTAACAAGCGGTCAATGCTAGGGATTGCCGGTGCTGCTGTCGTCATAGCCATAGACCTCTGGCGGCGTACCGCGCTGGTTGTTCTATCGAGCGCTGCATTATAGGCTCGGGTGGTCGCCGCAAGGCCGTCAAACAAGGAGCCGTTAAATGTCTCGTATTCCACTGGTTGAACCCGACGCCGCGTCGCCCGAGGTTCAAGCGCTCTACGCGAAGATCGATAGCATGGGTTATCCCATCTTTAATGTGATGAAACTTTTTGCGACTAACCCCAAGGTTTTGTCGGGCTTTGTGCAAATTATGGAAGCCTTATACGGGCAACCGCGCATCGCGCCACGTTACCGGGAACTGGCTTATCTGCGGGCTTCGCAGATCAATTCCTGTCATTACTGAATCCCCACGCATGTGATGCTCGGTCTGAGTGTCGGCTTGACGAGGGAAGAAATGGGAATGATGGACGATGCGGAAAACTGCCCGTCTTTCGACGAAACCGATCGCTTGGTGTTGCGCTATTCCGCCATTCTCACGCGTGAAAACCGCGTAGACGATGCGCTGTACAGCGCTTTGGCAGCGCGTTTTAGCCAGGATGAACTGGTAGACCTCGCGTTAACGATTAGTTTTTCCGCGTTGGTCAATCGCATGCACGCGACTTTTCAAACCGAGCTCGACGAGCCCACGCGCAATGCGGTGGGCGACGCGGCGGCGTGTAGCTTGCGCGCCTGAGTCTGGCGGCACCCGGTGCCCCTCACTGGGGTGCGCCGGGGGCTGGCCTGCGCAGTTGAGTAGGACGTTTTAGCGCTCGCCCTCCGCATTTTGGGGGCCGAGCGCGAAAGACGTACCGTGCGTCGTAAGGCTGGGTGGGGCGTGCACCGGCGCGCGCGTGCCATTGGGAATTTGAAATTCCACGTTGCCGGAATAAAATCCCAACAAGTGCAGAAATTCGGGATCGAGCCCCGCCACAGTGCTGGGCCAAAGCGCTGCGTTCCAGTTGATTTGGGGCCGTAGCCAACGCCGCACGTAGTAACCAAAGAGCGCCGCGCGTTGCACGTCCTGCGTTTGGTTATGCCCCGTTTGATGCCACACCCGGCCGTCCATGATCAACAGCGAACCGGCCGGTGCGGTAATCGCCACGCTCGCGTGATCACCGGTGGCATCGGGGCTGTGGCCATGACGATGCGAACCCGGTACGTAGCGGGTGCCGCCGTTCTCGGGGGTAAAGTCGTCCAGCAGCCACGCCACATTGCAGGCCAATGCTTGCGCGGGCCACGGTGGTAGCACATAGCCCTGGTCCGCGTGCAGCTGCATGCGCTGGCTGCCGGGCGCGGTGATGTTGGCGCTGAAGTTGGAGATGAGAAAATCCCCGCCCAACAGATGCGCCACAAACTGCAACGCCGCGGGCCGGCGGATGAGTTCCACAAAAATGGGGTCCAGATTAAACAAATGAAACACCCGCTGGTTGTGGGTGTCGGTATCAAAGGGATAACCCCGCGTGGGTACGCCATCGGCCTCACTCAACGCCGCCGCCATGAGTAACCGCGCGCGCACATCGCGCACTGCATCCGGGGGCAGTGCACCACTCAGGATGGCCGCGCCGTGGGTGTCTAAATCGAGGAGAGCTTGCTGCGGATCAGCGGTGGCTAGCAGTGGCGCGAGCATGGGTTAGGGCCTTGCAAATGGGGGCTGGCTAATCGAGTTGTGCGCCACAGCGCGGGCACTGCCGCTGCGGGGCGCTGTGGTTGGGCACGAAGGCGGCGACCAGTCCCACTTGGGTGAGACCGCGGCGGCAGTGTGGGCAGCGTAGCCCCACAATCAGGGCGAGCAGCGCGCTACAGGTCAACACAAACGAGGCGACCATCAAGGCCATTGGCAGCGTGGGCATTAACACCGTGGCAACAAAGCACACCCAGCCGCCCCCGGCCAACGTCACCCAACGGCGACCGGTGCGGGCCAGTTGTGCGCGAATACTCAGCGTGGGTTTAGCCAAGTGCAGGGCCGTCGAGGGTTTCTAAGCGCACCACTTCGCCGAGCGGGCGACGATACAAGCGCGCAGGTTGTTGGCCCTCTAAGGCGCGACCCAACACCACCAACATCACCGGGATGGTGTTGCGGCCCAAGCCCAGTAGCGCGCTGACCTGCACGGGGTCAAAGCCAATCATGGGGCCAGAATCCCAGCCCCGGCCTTTGGCGGCCAGCATCAACGCCATTGCCGCTAACGAGCCGGAACGCACGGCTTCTTCGCGCTGCAGGGCGGGCTGGTTGGTATAGGCGTTAGCAATCGTGGGCAGGGATTTTAGGCGCATGGCCTCTGGGGCGTCCGCATAGATTCGCGGTGCGTCGAGGTAGGCGTCCAGACGCCCGCACACCAAAATGGCGGCGGCGGCGTCGACCACCTGCTGCTGCCCAAACGACACGGCGCGCAAGGCCGCTTTGCGGGCGGCGTCACGCACTACCACAAATTGCCAGTGTTGGAGGTTGAACGAACTGGGCGTTAACAATACGTCATCAAAAATAGCTTTGAGTTCGGCGTCGTCGATTTCGATGTGCGGCTGATAGTGGCGCACGCTGTGGCGCGCTTGCGCGAGATCATGGAAGTTCATTTTTTCTTGCGGCGCGGACGCGCGTTATTTTCGACTGCGGCGATCGCCTGGTCGTAGGGTTGAACATCTCCGCTGGTCATCGCTTCAACCTCAATCTCTACGATGCGCAGCACTTCGCCCAGAAAACTCTCGCGCCACGCCGCGCGCGATGCCGTCACGGTAGCGTCCGGGCGGTAGGTGTCGAGTGCTGCCCGGGTGGGGCCACCGTGTTGCGCTACCAGCCGCTCTAGGGTGTCGAGTCGGTCGTGTAACACGGCAACTTCGCCGGCCAATCCCATCACCATCGACACCACGCGGTCGATGTTGGGATCGTCAAAAAAATAGGGGCGTTCGCCTTTAGCCTTGCGGTTTAATTTGCCAGAAGTACTCATGGGATTACTTGCGGTTGCCGTAAATAAACCACAACCCACCACCGCCAAAATCGCCACCTTGAAATTTATTCGAGCGTTGCGCTTTAGCGATTTGGAAGGCGCTAGGAATGAGTTCTTCGAACTTCAGATCAGGGTCGAAGCCGGCCTGTTGGGAAAGCGCCCGGAGATCGACTTCATGGGAGCGTGCCCAAAACGGCTCGTTGTTGTTGCGGGTATCCCAATCCAGCAGAAAAGCATCAAAGGGATCCATGCCCTTATAAGGTGGGGTTTCCGCATGCACCATCAGGCCACCCGGGCCGAGCAGTCGCTGACACTCGCGCATAATATTTTGCAGGGCGGTTTGGGAGGTTTCATGGAGCAGAATATGGGAGACCACTAAATCAAACGAGCCGTCCGCAAAATTGGTGTGCTCCGCATTTTGCTGGGAATAATGAATCCGCACGCCGAGATCCTCGGCGCGTGCATGGGCATAACGCAACATGGGTGCGGCGACGTCGATAGCGTGGATTTCTGCCTTCGGGAAGGCCTCGGCATAGGGCACGGTGCTGTGGCCCACCGAGCAGCCCAGATCGAGAATTCGCCGGGGTTTAAAAGTCGGGTGCTGGTGTTTTAGCCAGCCCACGATGCTCGCACCGATGTCGTTATTGTATGGGCCCATCTGACCCATGGCGTACAAGTGCACCGCGCGGTCGTAGACCATGCCGGCGGAGGCGTCGTCGGCAACAAACTCCGTGTGATAGCCACCGGGTTGGCAGTGAATGTCCACCGCCGTGTGGTATTTCGGGGTCTCTAAGGTGGCGTCCAGGGTTAGGGTGCCGCGGGTTTTTTTAGGCCGTTTGGCGACCGCCTTATTGAGCGCACTCAGGTTGCGCTGCACCGGGATCTGGCACGACGACCACATCATTTCCTGGCTGGTGCGCAGCAGCGTGCTGAACATTTGGTAGTGCGGTTCGCGCACCATGGCGTCGCGTACTTCGAAGCGGGTTTGGGGTGCGCGCTGGTGTTGCTGCTGGAAGGCCGGCTTTACTTTGGCCTCATACACGGCGCGGTTGCCGCCGTGGACATGTTTAACCAAATGCTCCTTAAACGAGCGCACAAATTCTTGGCGAGCGAACTCGTCGTGGGTGGTTGGCGGCAACACGCGGTGTTCGGCTTGGGCGTGGTTTTCGGCAAGTGAATTCATGGGCAATTTCCTCACGGATTAAGCATAAAAAATAAGGGTGACAGCTTGTGGGGTGGCGCTAAACGTAGGCGCCGGCGCCTGGCAGTGGCGCGCCGTAACGGTCCAGAAAAGCGGTGTCGGCCAGCGGTTTGCGCTTGAGGCTTTTGGGAAAAGGTTTCTCCGGCCAGCCCAACATAATCACGGCCGCGGTGGCCGTGTCGGGGGGGATTTCCAAGAGCGTTTTAATTTGCGGTTCGGCCAACGCCAGCAGGGTGGTCAGGGTGGTACCCAGCCCTTCGGCGCGCGCGGCCAACATCAGGTTTTGCACGGCGGGATAAATGGATGAACCCGGCGTGAGCACCGTGCGATCAAGGTTAGCATCGAGCGCCGT
>CAMAXW010000100.1 GCA_945862315.1 Klebsiella pneumoniae | reverse complement strand
CATTAACGCCGATACCCCGCTGCTGGTGGGAGCGGGGCTGCTGGTGGGTTTCGGCACGCGCCTAGGCGCTGGTTGTACCAGCGGGCACGGTGTGTGTGGCATCTCGCGGCTCGCGCCACGCTCCATCGTCGCCACCCTCACGTTTATGGCGAGCGGCTTTTTGACCGTCTATCTCACTCGTCATGTTTTTGCCTAGGAGCGCGATCATGCTAACAATCAGTGCCTTGTTTTGCGGTCTGCTATTTGGCTTGGGACTTATCCTCGGCGGCATGACCAACCCGGCTAAAGTACAGGCTTTCCTGGATCTCGGGGGCGCTTGGGATCCTTCGCTCGCGCTGGTGATGGGCGGTGCCATTTGTGTGGCGAGCGGTGCCTTTGCGGTGGCCAAAAATCGTCCCCGCTCGCTGCTAGGTGCGCCCATGCTATTGCCCACCGCGCGCGATTTAGAGCCACGACTCATCCTCGGCAGCGTCTTGTTTGGCATGGGTTGGGGGTTGGCGGGTTTCTGCCCGGGCCCGGCGATTGTGACGTTGGGGAGTGGCGCACCGGCCGCAGGATTATTCGTGTGCGCCATGCTGGTGGGCATGTTGGCCTTCGAAGGTTTAGAAAAATTTCTCAAACGCGCGCAGACCTCACCAGTGGCGCGCCCCCATTCTGGAGCACGCTGATGTCGTTTGAATTTGAGTCTGTCACCCCCGATTTTGCCGTCGCAGCGCAACTACTACCCGCACAATTGGCCAGCGTAGCGGCGGCTGGTTTTCGCAGCGTGGTGAACAATCGCCCGGACGCCGAAGGCGGCGCGGAGCAGCCTTCAAATGCGGCGCTAGAGCAAGCGGCGTTGGCCGCAGGCTTGCAGTATGCCTACTTGCCGGTCATTCCAAACGCCTTCAAACCCCATGAAGTCGCCCAGATGGCGGACCTGTTGGCGGTGCTGCCCAAGCCGGTCTTGGGTTTTTGCCGCTCGGGTGCGCGCGCTGCCAATTTATATCGCGCTGCCACCGACGCACCCGGCTGATCGTCGGCTATGACGCCCACCGCGGGCCGCTGGCGGACCCTCCGCCCAACGTGGTGGAACGACTACGGGCGCACCAGCGTCCAGCGCGATGTCGTCGCTGGGCTCGTGGTCGTGATGATGCTGGTGCCCCAAAGTCTGGCTTATGCGCTGCTGGCTGGGTTGCCCGCCCAAACCGGGCTGTATGCCAGCATGTTACCGCTCGTGGCGTACGCCATTTTTGGATCCTCGCGCACACTGGCCGTCGGGCCGGTGCCGGTTATCTCTCTCATGAGCGCATCGGCCCTCGCCCCATTGGCGCTGCCGGGTTCCGCGGCCTACGCCGGGCTGGCCTTACAGCTGGCCATGTTGGTCGGTGGACTATTACTGCTCAGCGGCGTGTTACGTCTGGGTTTGCTCGCCCACCTGCTCAGTGCGCCAGTCATTAATGGCTTCATGAGCGGCTCGGTGGTGCTGATTATTCTGGGCCAATTGATGCCCCTGCTGGGTGTGCAGGGGAGCGGACACACGGCGCTCGCATTAGGACAAGCACTGTTTGAAGGACTCACCCATCTCCATCCGGCTACCGCCGTGTTCGGCCTCACGGCCGCACTGGTGTTGGCGGGCGCACCGGCTGCTCTGAGCCGCTTGTTAGCAGCGCTGAAGCTGCACCCGACAACTACCGATTTGGTGACGAAGCTGGCACCGATATTCGTGATGTTGTGCGCCATTGGGCTCACGATGGGCTTTAATTTGGACACCGTTTATGACGTGGCCGTGGTCGGCTCGATTCCCACCGTCCTGCCGGCATTGGTGATGCCCGAGATCGCGGCAACCTCGCTAAAAGCCCTGCTGCTACCGGCCTGCGCGTTGGCGTTGGTGAGCTTTATCCAAAGTGTGTCGATGGCGCAGCTGCTCGCGGCGCGCGAGGGCGATCGCATCGAGCCCAATCGTGAATTGCTGGGTTTGGGTGCGGCTAATCTGGCGGCGGCGTTTACCGGTGGTCTGCCCGTTGCGGGTGGTTTTTCTCGCTCGATTGTCAATCACGCAGCAGGTGCGCGTTCGCCGCTCGCGGGAGTAGTCGCGGCGGTTGCGATGTTGGCCCTACTCGCACCGATGGGTGGCCTTTTTGCGCGCCTGCCGGCCTGCGTGCTCGCCGCGAGCATCATCATTCCCATGTGTGCGCTCATTGAACCGGCGGCGCTGCGTCGGGTGTGGGCTTATTCGAGAGCCGATGGCGCGGCGCAAATAGCGACCACGGTGGGGGTGCTAGCACTGGGGGTTGAAGTTGGCATAGGGTTGGGTGTTGCGCTGTCCTTGCTGGCGCTCTTGTGGCAAGCCAGCCGCCCGCACGTCGCGATTCTTGGCCAAGTCAGCGGCACGCAACAATATCGCAACCAGCAGCGGGCACCCGTGGAGACTCAACCCGATATTTTGGCCTTACGTATCGATGAAAATTTGTTCTTCGGTAACATCACGGCCGCGGAAAACGCGCTGCAACAAGCGCTAGATGTCCAGCCCTCGGCACGCCATGTGATTCTCGTCATGTCGTCCGTCAATCATATCGACGCCACCGCCATGGAGAGTTTGCGCGCCATCAACCAGCGCCTCGCCGCGAGCGGCCGCAGTTTTTATCTCACCGAAGTCAAAGGCCCTGTGCTGGATCAACTGGCGCGTTCAAGCCTCCTAGATGAACTCAGCGGTCGCGTGTTTCGGTTCACTCACGAGGCCTTTACGCACCTAGATACTCAGGGCCGTGAAGCGCAATCCCGTGCGGCCCAACCGCTGCCCGCAGCCAATCTCACGCCTGACGTTGCGGGGTCGTCGTGAGCGCGCGGCCGGTGGCTTTGGTGACCGGCGCCTCGGCAGGACTCGGTGCGGAATTTGCTCGCCAACTGGCGGCGCAAGGGCACGATTTAGTCATCACCGCTCGCCGCACCGAACGGCTACATGCGCTCGCGGCCGAATTGCAGGCAGCGAATGGCGTGGTGTGTCACGTGATCAGCGCGGATTTGGCCCACCCGAGTGGTGCAGCCGATCTCTTGGACGCCGTCAGCAAAGCGGGGCTTAGCATCGAGGTGCTCATTAACAACGCGGGTTACGGCGTGCCGGGTAGCTATCTCGGCCAAACTTGGCCGGTCCACGCAGACTTCCAGCGCGTGATGATCGACACCGTGGCTGTGCTGTCTTATCGCCTGGGGGCGGGCATGCGTGCACGTGGCCACGGCACCATTATCAACGTCAGCTCGCTGGCGGGCTTCATGCCCAGCACCGCGGGACACACGCTCTACGGCCCCGCAAAAGTTTGGCTCATTAAATTCTCCGAATCCTTGGCCGCCGAATTGGCACCCGCTGGCGTGCGCGTCACAGCACTGTGCCCCGGTTTTACCTTGACCGAATTCCACGATGCCAATGGGATGCGCGAGCACGTGGCGCGCCTGCCAGGCTGGCTGTGGATGGACGCCCCTAGCGTGGTGCGCGCCGGGCTCGCCGCCGCGGCCAGCGGACGGGCAATCTGCATCCCAGGTTGGATCAATCGACTCTTGGCACTGGCCGCCAAATTGCTCCCAGGCAGTTGGCTACGGCGCATCGTGGCCACTCGCGCGGCAGATTTTCGCAAAGTTGACTAACGCCCCCAGCACCTAACCGTGCGGCCGGGCGAAGTATCGCCAGCGGCGGAACGGGGCTTAAGCGCAAACTGGGTCGACCCTGGTTGGCCTTGTCGCCGCCCGCGCACGCCGTGATCGACGACGAAGGAGGCCATGCCAGTGGGTGTTTGATGAAAAATCTCGCCAAACCAGCAAAAAATAGCCGACGAAGGCGTTTACGACCTGACAGAGGGCTTACAAAACTTCAGCCCCGGATTATATTAGCCCTCGCGTGGACAGGCTTGTGCATTGGAAGGCCATTTGCAGAAAACCCCACGGGACCGCCCGAAAGGGAATACTTTAGCGCCGTAAAAGTCGACATTACGCGGGCAGTCCGGCGTCGGACGGATCCTGTCTAGATGTCCTTTGCCGCTTCCACATCGTTTTTCTAACACTGACAGGAGTACGCAATGAGCCGAGCCAAGCCCGCGATCAAGAACAAAGAAACCAAGAGCCAGATCCTAGCGGCGATCGCCGAGACCACCAGCATGAAAAAAAAGGACATTCAAACAGTGTTGGCCGCGGTGCATGAACACGCGCTGCGTCACTTGAACAAAAATGGCTCGGGCGAGATGAGCGTCCCGGAACTCGGCATCAAGCTGCGGCGCGTACCCAAGGCAGCAACCAAGGCCGCCACCGTGGCCAACCCCTTCAAGCCGGGTGAGATGGTCAAGCGCCCTGCGCGTCCCGCTAGCGTCTCGGTGCGCGTGGCAGCGCTCAAAATTTTGAAAGACGCCGTTGCCGGCAAGGGAGCGGACGCCGCCACTGGCAAGAAAGCGTCTAAAGACGCCGCTGCAGGCTAACACTCAGCACTAGAACCCCGCCCTCACTGGCCGCGGCGCGCAGGCGCCGCGGCCAGTTCCTGCCTTGCGCGCGCCGCCGTTGTTTGGGGAGTGAGCGACCCTAGGTCGGCCACCAACAACGCGCGAGCGCGGCTCAGGCTGGTAGCCCAAACAGCCCCGGTGGCGTCTAGAACAAAAGTTTTTTGTGGCTTGGTCTGCTGCAATTGCTCAGCGACGAACTCAGCACGAGTTGCCTGCCAGAGCGCCGCCACAGGTGCTTACAGATTGATATGTTCGACGCTGTCGAGTCCGTCGAGTTTGTCCAACAGTGCGCGGTAGCGCGGGTCGCGGGTGTTCAGCGCAAAGGTTTGGGAGAGATCAACGTCCCCTACGATGGACGCTTTGGGGGTGTTGATCAGCAGCAAATGTATGGCGCGCAATTCATTTAAAAAGGCCTCGCGCGCATCAACCGCCATGCCAGAAACAGCGATACCAAGGCGGACGTCAGCTACCAGGCGCAATAAACCTTTGACGAGAACCGCTCGCGCGGCGCCGTCTTCCACGGGCAAAACGCTCAATATCAGCCGATTAGTGACATCGATCGCGTTTTTCCACTCCTCGCTGTCGGCACCAAACTCTTGATGCACGCGCACCAAATAGCGGCGCCAATCGCTCAAGAGAAACTCCATGAGAAACGCCGGCGGCAACGGGCCTTCGGTTTCGGCAATCGCACGCCTAATCGCACTACCCGCAGCACGGACATTTTCAATCGTAATCAGGACGCTGTATCCCCTATCAATGTGATTTTTGAGCCTTCTCTCGCGGAGATTGAAACACCCTTGACGCCATTGCACCAGCCCTCGGCGATAGCCGAAGGAGCCTGTTCAAAGCCATGACGGACAGGACTCAAGGCTTAACCGAACACTAAGCTGTGGCGAGGCCCAACTCAGCTTAAGGCACGCGGCCTGCATAATTTTTTCCAGACCGGCTTCCGACTGCGACACCGTGAAATGAGGCCTTGCTTCACAGCGCACGGGGCTCGAGGTCACTAAGCGCACGCGCCCCAATAGTTCCGCATCTTCCATTGAGAGTTCACACACTGCCGCAAGCTCAACTGTCTGCCCGAAACCGCCGGGGAAAGACCCATCTGCCAGCGCGTAACGCCCGCCAAAACCCTCACAGCTAGGCAGCGCGAGATTAAGCTCACTGGCCAAATAGGCACCATCTGGCAGACGCATGGTGTAGGCCAGCGAGATCCCTTGTGCCTCCAAGCGCCAAGTTTTACCAATAGCCTCTGGGTCGCCCGACAGCGCGTGCCAAAACGTCACACAGGTGGGCGTACAGTCGCCCAAGCGGTAAGCGTCCAGTGCTAGGCTCGCCCCGTCGGGCAAGTACACAGTATCGCTAAATAACACCCGCCCGTGCGGATCTACGGCGAGATCGGCCGCCACTAGCGGGGTTTTAAAAGCCCGTCGATCGTGGGCGGAGGCAATGCCACTGTGGTTCGGCTGCGCATCCTCTAAGCCCTCGGGCGGCAACTGATGATAGTGCTCCGCGTGGCAGCGCAAGGTATCGCCAAAATTGTGGAGTAGCGGATAACTGGTGAGTTCGTGCGCAGCACCTAGCCCATCGTCACGCAAAACTACTTGGCAGTGAGCATTGGCGAGGAAGACTTCGCGCGCGCCGTCATAATCGACATCCACCGCGGGCGTGGCGCGCACCGATCGTCCATCGTCTAGGGCTGCTTCTAAGGCAATCAGGTTGCGCCACACGGCACGCCGCAAGTGCGGCAGGTACAGTCCGCCAAAAAGCCCGTGCCAGTAAGCATCGTTGGCTTGCGCGCGGTAGAGCATGTCGCGCAAGGCGGGATCGTTGGCGAGTGCGGGCGGTGCGGCCGCCAAACGCGCCGAAAGCCCCAACATGCGCTTATGCAGCCAGTTCGACTCCGGGTAGCGAGACAGAAAATTGCGCCAAATTCCGCCCCGTACAAATGGCCGCACGCACTCAAAATCCGGCTGGGTCTTGAGCGTGGCGAGCAAGCGCGCATAGCGGCCAGCCGAGGTGGCTGGCAAGGTCCACTGATTCATTTCGCTGTAGGAGGCGGCGGGTAAATAAACGATGCCGCGGGTGGGTGTGCGCGCATGGAAGGCGGCATAAGTGCTGGTTTGAATCAGCGGCGAAGCGAGCACGCCCTCGACAAACTGCTCCAGCCAACCGCGGGTATAGACCCAGTCGTAGGTCTCCGGCCAAATCCCAAATTTTTCGATGTCGTCGAAGTAAATCGCGGCCCGCGCACCGCCCAGAGCCTGCGTTTCCAGATAGCGCACCGCATCCATCGCGGGTGCGAACGGCAGCCGATAACGTAGCGGTTCTGAGATGGGAAAAAGGTCTACCGTCTGGCCATTTTCTTCGGTGGTATAGAACCCATCGAGTTCCTCGGCCGTGCGGCCGGTACACAAAAAATGGTAATCATCGACCGTCACATAGCGAATGCCGCTCGCGGCCAGATCTGGCACCACACTGGATTCCCACACACGTTCGGTCAACCAAGCGCCGCGCGGACGTTCGCCAAAGCGGTGCGCCAGTTTCTCGGACAGCACCGACAGTTGCCCGCGGCGGTCGCGCGCGGGGATGGCCGCCAGCACCGGCTCGCAATCGCCGGCGCCAAACATTTCAACCTGCCCACGGGCCACCATCGCGGCCAGCAAGGCCATGTCAGCAGGATAACGGGCCGCTAGTTCATCGAGCAGCCAGCCAGAGAAATGGGCCGCAAAATGGAACGCAGGGTAGCGATACAGGGTGGTGAGAAAGGGTCGGTAGCAGCGCTCATGAGCATCGCTAATGACGCTGGCGAAGTTACCGACGGGTTGGTGCGCATGCACCCCGAGCAGCAGCGATATTTTAGGCGGCATAAGGCGGGGCTCCGTCAGCTGATGACAAGAAGGTGCGAAGTTATTCCAAACCTGAGCGGCGCATCGTGCCGCCGGTTTCCGGCGCACCGCCCCCGCGGCTCAGCGGCTGGTCTAGTTCCGAGGGTGGGGGCAGGTCTAGGGCTGCATAAAACGCGCGCAGATTGC
The DNA here is from genome assembly GCA_945862315.1 of Klebsiella pneumoniae. GTDB lineage: Bacteria > Pseudomonadota > Gammaproteobacteria. The sequence continues at coordinate 843 of CAMAXW010000100.1, read as the reverse complement.
ACCGGAATAGCGCTTCAAAATTTGCCACCGCGGCGGGCGGATTATCATCACCCAACCACCAAAACCAGTCCGATCCTTCGAGCGTCGTCAGTAAGGCCTCGGCGCGCGCGGCCCGCGGTGGATCGGCCAGCAGGTCTGCAGCCAGTTCGTCATAGCGTTGCTTGGCACTGACCAACAGGTCCCAAGCACGATTCTTATCCGCGTTGCCCACCCAAGTGGCCAGTGTGCCGTACACCCAACTGCCGGCCACCACCGGCGGCAGCGCCGCACTACGGGCGGCATGCTGGGCCAGTGCCGTACTGAGCGTGTGGGTGCGAATACTCGGTTGCGACTCCAGCGCGTTGTAGAGGTCTTCAAAGAAATGCCAAGCGTTGTAGGGGTAGTATTCCCAGGCGTTTTCGCCGTCTAGCATCACGCAAACCAGCGGCGTGTCGTGCGCAGGCGCGGCGTCCCTGATCTGGATTAACTCGCCCATGAAATGCTGAACGGCGTCCTGACCGTGCCATTGAGAGTATTCAAAGCCGATGAGATCGGACAGGCGGTCATCGCGAAAAAACACCCGTACGCCGCTCTCATCGACCCACGGTCGATACAGATCGCGGGCGCGCTCGTAGGTCTGCCCCGCAGCGCCCAAGGTGTTCACCAGTACCGCTTCGCCGGTCGCAACCCACTGTGCGCCAGCCGCAGACAGACACGCCAGTGCGGGTCCTGAGACCGCGCCTTCAGCCGGCCAGATGCCACGTGGCGCCTCGCCAAAGCGTGCCTGGTGGCTGGCCAACGCGGCACTTAAGTGACGTTCCAGGCGTGCCTGCCCGCCCGGATAGGTGCCGCTCACCGGCAGCG
>CAMAXW010000099.1 GCA_945862315.1 Klebsiella pneumoniae | reverse complement strand
CGCGCAGCAATATGGGTCGCCGCGCCGGCGCTAGTCCCCAAGCAAAGTGCCATATTCCCCGAGCGGTTGCTATCGCGACAGACTCGCGCGGCCCTCGTTAGCTAACCTTGCCAGCGCCCCGACAGGCCAGCGCCGGCCGGATCGTTTTTACCCAACAATCTCATCGCTCTGCCTAACAGTGCGGCGCGCTGCGGTTTGCTGGCCGGGTGTGCGTGCGTGGGGCCAGGCCCGCGTGTTCGCGCCGAACCACCGAGCGCGTGAACAAGTGACGCCGGCCCGGTGCGCTCGGCGCAAGGCTGAGACCGCCAACGAATCCGCACCCGCGCGCCACGTCTCAATGACGTGGGCGCAACGATGACGTCGATGACATCGCTCGTCGGCCGGGTCAGTTGAACCGCCGGGGGGAGCGGTGCGGTGGTGGGCTCCAGCGCGTCAGCCGCGCAAGTCAAAGCCGAGCGGCAGCACTTCCGCCCCGGTATTGCCGCTGTCTGGCAGCCAGCGTGCCGGACCCGTGAGGCGGAGCCTGCTCAGCCGAGCGCTCAGCGCGGTGAAGGCCACTGCCATGTCGCTGCGCGCTACCGCGTGCCCCAGACAATAGTGGATGCCGCCGCCGAACCCATGATGCGGCGCTCGGCGCGCCGTGATATCGAACCCCGGGTTCTCATAGGCCGCGGGATCGCTGCCGGCCACGGCGGCAAATAGATGCACGGTGGTGCCGGCTTTGATCGCAAGCTCGCGGTAGCTGAAATCAACCGCCGCCTGCCGGCTGACCCACGTGGTGGTGGGGGCCAGCCGCATGATTTCCTCCACGGCATTGCGTGCGAGCGGCGGCTCCTTGGCCAGCAGTTCCCACTGCGCGGGGTGTTCGAGAAAAATCTTGATGCCAAGGCTTAGCTGGTTGCGGGTGGTATCGATACCGCCAAAAATCAGCAGCACCACCATGTCGCGTAGTTCTTGGTCTGATAGCCGGTCGCCATCTTCGCTGGCTACGACCAGCTGGGAGAGAAAATCATCGGTCAGGGCGCGCCGCCGGGTGGCAATCAGCTGGTCAGCGTAGGCAAAAAGCGCCGCAAGCGCGGTATTGATCCGCGCCTGTTGCTCACGAAAACGCACGCCCAGTGCGATCCCGAGTTCGCCTGCCCAGTCGGCAATCATGCGCCAGTCTTCGTCTGGGATACCCAACAGGAGGGTCACTACCTGGGTGGCGTAGGGCTCCGCGAACTGGGTCATGAACTCACATTGGCCGCTGTCTGCGAAGTCGTCGATTACCGCGTGGGCTAGGCGCTCGAACGCCGGCTGCAGGGGGGCCAGCGTGCGCGGTGAGAAGGCTGGATTAACCAGCTTGCGGAGTCGGGCGTGGTCCACGCCTTCGCGGCACAACAGGATGCGCGACCACCATTCGGCGAAAGGTCCGTCGGTGACCCCATTGTGCGCGGGCCACGCCACGCTGCCTTGGATCAGCCGTGGGTCTTTCATCAGCCTGGCGATGTCGTCGTGGCGCAGCACCGCAATGCCGTAGGGCGTGCGCGCATACCAGTGCTGCTCGCGCGCCGCCGCGGCCTGCGGCGAGTGCATGGCGAATGCCGGCGCTTCGACGTCGAGGTAGGGTGCGCCCTGGCTCAAGGCAGGTATTCCAAGAAGCGCTCGAAGTCCCATTCTGTGACGGTCGCCATGAAGCGGCTCCATTCGTCGCGTTTGAGGTGAAAAAATACCCGCGCCATCTCGCCGGGCAGGGCGCTCATCACCACTGGATCGGCCTCCAGCTTGTCCAGCGCTTCGCGCAGATCCGAGGGCAGTCGCTGTATCTCTTTGCCCGCCTCCAGCGCCTCGTAGATATTGCGGTGTTCGGGTGGGCCGGGATCGAGCTTGCGCGTCAGCCCATCGTCGAAGGCCTGCAACAGGCCGGCCGCCATGAGGTAGGGATTCACTAGCGAATCCACCGCCCGGTATTCCAGCCGACCTGGCGCCGACACGCGCACTGCGCAGGTGCGGTTCTGCAATCCCCAGTCGCGATAGACCGGCGCCCAGAAGCCCAGATCAGACAGCCGGCGGTAGGAGTTGACGGTCGAGGCGCCCAGTGCGGTGAGTGCCGGCAGATGCTCCATCATGCCGCCAATACAGTGCAAGCCGATGTCGGCCGGCATCGATTGGCCACCCGGCCGGATAAACTCGTTGGTGCCGCCCTTTCTGTAGGTGAACAACGCATCGGAGCCCGGCAGCTCGCCTTCCTGCTCCAGTGAATTAAGCACCTCCTCACCGCCGCGCCACAGCGACACATTGTGGTGACAGCCATTGGCCGAGACGCCCATGAAGGGTTTGCTCATGAAGGTCGCGATGAGGTTTTCTTCACGCGCGACCTGCGCGCAAATCTGCCGATAGGTCGTCAGGCGGTCGGCATTGCGCAGCGCTTCATCAAACCAGATGTTGAGTTCAAGCTGGCCCGGGGCGTCTTCGTGGTCGCCCTGAATCATGTCCAGTCCCATGGCTTGGGCGTAAGCAGTGACTTTTTCGATCACCGGAAACAGCTGTTCGAACTGCTCGATGTGGTAGGCGAAGGGCCGCGTGGTGCCGCCGGCAGACTTACCGTCAGGCCCGCGCTTCAACCACATCATTTCGGGTTCGCAGCCTACCCGCAGATGCATCCCGTGACGGGCCTGGAAGTCGGCGTGGATCCGCCGCAGATTGCCGCGAGAGTCCGAGGTGAGAAAAGCGCCGGCATCCTGTTCGTCTTCGCGGTTGCGGAACAGCGTGCAGAACACGCGCGCCACCCGGGGATTCCAAGGTAGCTGGCAGAAAGTCTCCGGATCAGGCAGGGCCACCAGCTCGGAGGCATTGGCACCGTAACCGATGTAGTTGCCCTGACGGTCGGTGCAGACATCGGCCACCGCCCCGTACCACAGCTGGACCCCGCGCTCGGCCACCGTCGGCCAGTGGGGCGCGGGGGCGGCTTTGCCCATCACCCGGCCGGTGACCGAGACAAATTGATACAGCACATGCTTGATCCCCAGCCGGCGGATTTTAGCCGTGATCGCTTGCACCGCGGCGCGGCGCGCCTCGTCTGCCACGAAGCGGGACAGATCGGTGCCAGCGGCTGTGGTGGCAGCATGCAGGGTGGCGGGCGTGGCGGTGTCGTTGCTCATGGGGTTCCTCGTTTCAGACGATTTCAAAATAACGGGCTTTTTCCTCCGCGCTAACGGCGCGGCGGAGGCTGTCGAATTCGTGGTGACGGCTAGCGACATAGGGGTCGATGAACGCACTGCCAAAAATCTCGCGTGCCTCGCGGCTTGCATGGAGCGCGCGGGCGGCGCTTAGAAGATCGTGCGGCAGGGCCACCAAGTCGGGGGTGATGTGGGTACGGCCATCGCCGGTCACCGCGCTCGGCGGTTCGATCGCCTGCTCAATACCCCACAATCCGGCACCGAGGAACATGGCCAGTCCAAGCCAAGGATTGACATCGGCCCCTGGAATGCGGAACTCCAGCCGCGCCTGCGGGTGCAGGCCAGACACTGCCCGGATGGCCGTGGTATAGCCGCCGAAGCTCCAGGTGGGCGTGCGCGGTGCCCAGTTGCCGGGCGACAGTCGGCGGTAGGCGTTGACGGTGTGCAGCGGCAGCGCAGCAAGCTGCGGCAGCAGCTTCAGCACCCCGCCCACAAAATGCCGGGCTTGGAGGCTGAGTTCGTTGGCGGGGGCGGCAAACAGGTTGTGTCCTGCAGGGTCCTGCAAGGACAGATGGATGTGCCCTGACAGCCCGGGCGCGTTGGCGTCGGACTGCGCCATGAAACACGCGGTCTGGTTACGGCGGCGGAAGAACGCCCGGCTGGCGAGCTTAAAGAAGGCTGCGTCGTCGGCGGCGCGCAGCGCATCGGTGGCGAGCAAGGTGGCCTCCATGCAGCCCGCCCCCAGTTCCATGCCGAGCCCGAAGACGCCAATGTCGGCCTGCGCCAGCATGGCCTGTTGGGCCGCCACCACATCGGCATTGATGGCGGCGCTCTGGGCGTCCCAACAACGGTTGTCGGGTGCCCAAGCGAGGGGTTGCGACCAGCGCTTCTCGCGCAGCGATCTGGCCTGTTCGTCAAACACGAGCCACTCAAATTCAAATGCGGCTTTGGGTAGGAAGCCCAATTGTGCGGCCCGCGCTATCTGGGTTTTGAGCAGTTCGCGTGGGCTGCTGACCCGGTGTGGGCCGGTGAAATCGGCCAGTAGCCAGACCGCCGCGGGTTCGAAGGGATAGCCCCGCACGCTGGCCGGATCGACCGCAATCGACTCGCCAACAAACGGCCCTGGCCCGTGTACGGTGTCGGTGACGTCCCATTCATGCAGCACATTGCAGAAAGTAGCGGCCTCACCCAATGCTGCGGGCACCGAGGAGAGGGGCAGACGGCGCTCGCGCAGTCTGCCGTCCACATCCGGAATGGCGACGTGTACGGTCTGGGCGCCGCGCGCCATGATGGCGTCGGTCAATTGCTCCATGGGCGAGGGTTGCATGTGGCGTCTCCGGTGGATCGTAGAAATGCAGTGAGCATCATTCGTGCCGCAGACGAAATGACGGCAAAGCTTGGGGTTTTCGCTGCACGGGGAGGGTTGCAGCATTGCAGAAATGCCGAGCCGTTGCAGCCATGCAGCAGCGCGGCCAATCACTGTCGGAAACAGTAGCACCGGAACAACGGGATGGCGCGGTGGAAAAGTGCCAACACCCTGCAGGTCATCGCGACGCTGGCGCACATGGACCCCACCGCGAGGAGCCTTTGAGTTGGCGCCGCTGGCCGGTCAATCACGCAACCCGCAACATCATTGCGGCGCCGCTGACAGCGCGGGCGAAAACCGCTGCGAACGGTGACAGTGAGCCGACACCAGCTTTGTTGAGCAGCTGGGGCTAACGCCGAATAATTTCGGGTGAGATAACTAACGCCCAGCGGTGTTGAGACCTGCAGGCAGGTTAGAGATCTGGGGTCTCTTCGGTTCGCACAGATGGCCAGATGAAGGCGACGCCAATCACGATGGCGCCTGCGATCAAGGTTGATAACAATCGAACCTCGGAAACCTCACCAACGGGCTGGCCGATGAGTGAGGTGAGTGAAATCGCAAAGATGGTGACACCGCTGACGGCTACTCCATAGTTGGCGCGGACGAAGGCCAACAGCAGGAGTGCGCCGACACCGATGAATACCGCGGTAGCGTAGGTCTGCAGCTGCAGCCCCTCGATCACCGCATAGGCAATCAGCACCCCGGCCATCGAGCCTGCCACCCGTGAAATGACGCGAGTCGCCGTGCCATTTTGATTAGGCAGGCTGATCCAAGGTACGGTCATGGGGATCCAATAGCCGTGCGGCCAGCCCAGATAGAGATAGACCGACAGGGCGATGGCCAACGCTAGGCCTAGGCGTGCGCCGTGCCTGAAGAAGTCGTTTTGGGTGTTCAGATTTTCACGCAGTCGACCAAGGTTATGGTTGTTCTGATGCGGAATCCGAAATTCGCTCGGTGCGGTGAGCGCCGTTGACGCCACCGTTGCGGCAGTTTGGAGCAGACCGCCAATGGCCACCAAGGCGCCGGTCGCGAGGGCCGTCAGATGATTTTCGGGGGTCCCCGAAAAAATCGCGTAAGTGACAATGGAGAGCAACCCGATCAGGGCTGAACGACTACCCGCAACACCCACGTACCCGCAGATTGAGCCCACGACCGCGATCAGCAGCACTTGGTAAAGCCCAAAATTGGATACCAAGCCGCCGAGCATGGCGCAGAGGGTGATACAGAAAGTGGCCGTCAATAGGGTGCGCCAACGTTGGCTGACTATTTGATCGACATCGGCGAGACCCACGAACAGTGCACCCACAGCTAGCGGAATGGCATGAGCAGTATTGCCGGTATAAAGGCACCAGAAGATAGTCAAGGTGACCACCAGCGCACCGCGGATCGAAGGGATCCAGGCCACTTTGGTTACTTCGAATTCAGTGGCTCCCAGAGCGACGAACTTTAAGCGAGCAAGCATGGGATGACTTTAGCGTCTGCGGGGGAAGATGTGGTGCTTAGTCGCCGAATGGCGAGTAAGGGGATGACGTGATGACACCTCACCTGCGGGTGCTTGTTGATTCGCGTGCGCGCCACCGGCCGATAACCAGCCATGCGCCATGCGAGCCGGCTTTGCTTACCAATTCGCGCGTGTGGGTTCTGAGTGTTGATGTTGAGGTCGCTCTCGTGGCAAGTCTCGGCTGGACGCCGACCGTAGAGCCATCCTCCGCGTAGCTGAATTGCGTGTTCCAGTCTTGCAAAACCTCTCTACAGATGGCTTTGTCGGCAAGATGAATCACCAGAATATCGTCTTCATCGCAGTAGGTCGTGCGCAGAGTCCCCCTTACAGCAGCGAAAAATGATGCATTCCATCAACTCGCGCAGTGCCCGCGGTTCACTCAGTTGTGGTCGGCAACTCGTCACCGGGCATCGGGGGACCATCAGGGCTAGCGGCCAGCCATACGTCAAAGCCCGCCAGATCGCCACGCGCCTGCCGCTCACGAAAATACGTTTCGGTTTTCAGCGCCGACACTTTTTCAGCGATTGCCGTCACAAAAACTGGTTCATCGACACCTGTTCCTCCTCTGCCACCTTGCGGGCATAAGCAAAGAGCGACTCTGGAACACGCAGGGCATAGTTGGCTATTACGATTTCTCCTTCAATAACTGCTGCAAAAACGTTGACGGGTTAATTACCGGCAGCGCAAATCGTCTCGCGGGGGCGAAGTCGTTGACATTGAACGTCACCAACGCATCGGCGCGGCCATTCAGTGCGGTCTCCAACATCATTTCATCGGCCGGGTCGCGTAATTGCGGCCGCCAGAACAGAGGGTCTGGGACACCCATCGAACAGAGGGTCTGGGACACCCATCGAATTTTCAGCCTAAACCAGTTCCCCGCCGCGTTCACCAACATAACGCGCGGCGCTTTCCCGACACTACCTTTCCGCAGCCCCGGCTTTAGCCGAGCAGCACCATTTTCGAGGATCTGGCGAGGATCTGTGGTGAGGATCTGGGACACCCATCGAATTTTCAGCCCGAGCCTGGCGACAGAATCTAGCGACAGGATCTAGGACACCCATCGAATTTCCGTCCTAAGCCAGTTCCCCCGCCGCGTTCCACAACTTAACGCGGGGCGCTTTCCCGACAACACGTTTACCCAGCACCGGAATGGGCCGGGCACCGCTTTTTTTCCCCCGCGTCGTGGAAAATAAATCGCTAGACAGAAAGCCGGCTCGCCGCGACATCTAGCGCGCGAGGTTTTCTCCGTGGCCGTATCTCCAAACCAAACAGCGCGCCAGCGTTATTCGTTTGCCCGCGCATAAAGACGCCGTGCCGCCGCGTGACCATGCACCCATCGCCAGCCATTTCTGGCCGCGACCGCCCGCAGCTGGTGCGGGGCGCCGACGAAAAGATGGAAGCGGGCAGGCAGTTCGCACACCGCCGCTAACCAGTTGTTGGTATCGAGATCCAACGCGGCTAGCAGCTTGGGCGTCGCAGTGGGGATAAGGCCGCGTCGTCGCGGATGCGCTGCACGCCCGCTCGTGTCGAGCAGGTCCAGATAGTCCTGCAGATTGAAGGGCAGGCCAGCTTCTTCGTTACCGCGAATGGCCTCGGCGAACGGCAACAGGCGGGGTTTGGGTGAGTCGGCTGGGCGGTCTGGTTTGGCCACGGCGAGCAACCGTTGCGAGGATCTGGGACACCCATTAGGATCTGGGAAGGGGAAGAGAGGCAGGATCTTGAGAGGATCTGCGAGGATCTGGGACACCCATCGAATTTTCAGCCTAAGCCAGTGCCCCCACCTCGTTCCACAACATAACGCGCGGCGCTTTCCCGACATTACGTTTGCCCAGCCCCGGAATTGGCCGGGCGCCGCCATTTTCGACCGCCCCGTGGATAATAAGTCGCTAGACGGAACGCCTACTCGCCGCGACACCTAGCGCGAGGTTTTCTCCGTGGCCGTCTCTCCAAACCAAACAGCGCGGCGGCGTTATTCGTTCGCCCGTGCATAAAGAGGCCGTGCCGCCGCGTGACCACGCACCCATCGCCAGCCATTTCTGGTCGCGACCGCTCGCAGCCGGTGCGGGGCGCCGACGAAAAGATGGAAGCGGGCAGGCAGTTCGCAAACCGTCGCTAACCAGTCGCCGGTATCGAGACCCAGCGCGGCTAGCAGATTGGGCGTAGAAGCGGGGATAAGGCCGCGTCGTTGCGGATGCACCGCACGTCCGCTCGTGTCGAGCAGGTCCAGATAGTCCTGCAGATTGAAGGGTAGGCCAGCGTCTTCGTTACCGCGAATGGCCTCGGCGAACGGCAGCAGGCGGGGTTTGGGTGAGTCGGCTGGGCGGTCTGGTTTGGCCACGGCGAGCAACCGTTGCTGACCCGAGGTGAACGCCGATTCTTCGATAGAGACGGCGAGCCCCGCGCGCACCGGATTCAAATCCACATAGGTCATTACC
>CAMAXW010000098.1 GCA_945862315.1 Klebsiella pneumoniae | reverse complement strand
CCAGTGTGGTCATCGTCGACGCCGGCATGGCTAAGAGCAAAACGCTTGCGACCGCCCGTAGTGATATTTTTGCCTTCACTTTTGGGCAACGGGGCCTCATGGCGGGGCTAGGCTTGCAGGGGTCCAAAATTACCAAAATCAATCCGTAGTCAACGCGCCCACCCGGCTAGCCTACGCGTCGCGGGCTAGCCGGGCCACGCACTGAGAGCGCCACAGAGCCTCAGCCCGCCCGCCCTACTCAAAGCATTTGGGTTGGTCGGGCAGGGCCGTTAAGCACCCCACCCTCGCGGTCCCAACAAGCCGCGAGGGTAGTCCGAAAAAGTGCCGCAGAGGGGTTACGCCTCAGAGCGCCGTGAGGATTTTTTGGGGCGTCGGCGACGCCTGCGCCATGCGCACCCAATGCGCGGGCATTAACAATGAAGCCCCACGTTTCTGCCACTCTCAAGGGCTTTACTGGCCGGCAACGGCTTGCCGGGCTAAGCCTAAGAAGTCCCACCACCGCGTTAGCCTGCGCACAGCAGGGCAAAAACAACGCGGGGTGGCGCTAAAGTATTTTTTTAAAGTCGCGGGTGGCCCGTTACAAAATTGGCTCACCTACCGGATAGCGTTTTAAGGAGGTCTTCTATGAGCAGTTCACCAGCACAGTCTTCCACCGCCCCCACGCAGCAGCATTTCGATGCGGTGATCGTCGGCGCCGGATTTGCCGGCATCTACATGCAGCATCGTCTCCAGCAGCGGGGTCTATCGGTACGGCTTTTTGAAGCCGGTACCGACGTGGGTGGCACCTGGTACTGGAATCGCTACCCCGGTGCCCGCGTGGACGTCGAGAGCATGGAATACTCCTACACCTTCGACGCACAGCTGCAACAGGAATGGTCATGGTCTGAACGCTATGCGGCGCAGCCCGAACTACTGCGGTATGCGCAACATGTGGTCGAGCGTTTTAATCTGCGGCAGAACATGCAATTTAGTACTCGGGTGACCTCGGCGCTTTATCACGAACAAGACCGACAGTGGCAGATTTGCACGGACCGTGGGGATGTAGTCAGCGCCAAGTACTGCGTGCTCGCCACCGGGTTTTTGTCGGCGGGGAGTATTCCGCAGTTTGAGGGACTGGCTGACTATCAAGGCAACCACTATCTGACTTCGCGCTGGCCAGCCGCAGGGGTGGATTTCACCGGGCAGCGGGTCGCGATTATCGGCACGGGATCCTCGGCGGTCCAAGCTATCCCCATCATCGCCCAGCAAGCCAAACACCTGCATGTATTCCAGCGCACGCCCTCGTATTCCATTCCGCTGCGCAACTGCCCACTAGACCGTGAATACGAACAACGCGTCAAGGCGATGTACCCAGAATGGCGCCGTCGGCAAAAAGAAGAATCCCGGGCTGGCTTCATCGCGGTGAACTACCAGCCAGCTTGGCCCAACGACAAATCTGCACTCGAGGTGCGCCCGGAAGAACGCCAAGCAGATTACGAAATGCGCTGGGAATCGGGCGGTCTGTGCTATTACTCCTCATTCGTCGACCTGCTGACCAACCAAGCCGCGAACGAAACCCTCGCTGAGTTCGTGCGCCAGAAGACCCGCCAACGGGTGAAAGATCAGGCCGTCGCCGAACTGCTCACACCCAAAGATTACCCCATCCTAGCCAAGCGCCTGTGTGCAGATACCAACTACTACGAAACCTATAACCGCGACAACGTCACGCTGGTGTCGATCAAAAACACCCCCATCGAGAAACTGACCCCGCAGGGGCTGCGCGTAGGTGGCCAAGACTACGTGGCCGACAGCATCATCTTCGCCACGGGGTTCGACGCCGTGACCGGCGCCATTAGCAGCATCGATGTGCGAGGCCGCAACGGCTTGGCGTTAAACGATTACTGGACCGGTGCGCCGCGTGCCTATTTAGGCTTGATGAGTGTGGGCTTCCCGAATCTTTTCTTCCTCGACGGGCCCTGTGCCAATGGCGCGCTGGTCAGCCCCATGCTGCTCGCCGAGCATCAGGTGGAATGGGTCGATCGCTGCATCGCGCAGGTGGGCACCGCGCCCCAGGCGATGGTCGAGGCGACCCCCGAGGCCGAAGCCGAGTGGATGCAGCACATGCACACCGTGAGCGAAGGCAGCCTCCTGTATCTCGCCAACAGCTGGTACATGGGCGCGAACATTCCGGGCAAGCCCCGCGCGTTGTTGTCCTACCTCGGTGGTCTGGAGAACTACCGGCAGCAATGTGCCGCCGGCGAGGCAAACGCCTACGCTAAGTTCACCATCGCCCACTAAGCACCCGCTAGAAAAGCTGACCGGCCTCACGCCGCACGAGCGTGCGCGAGGCTGCGGCCCCGGCCACCACGGTTCGGCGCGCCGCGTGCCATGGCAATGCGGGCTTCATGGCGAGCCGTCGGCGTGATTGGCAACACCCTTGCCGAAATCGATCTGCCGCCGTGGATCCACCCCCAGCCACAGCACCGCACCCAGCAGTCCTAAGACACCCATGAGATAGAGCGACATGTGCCAGCCATAGTGCTGGCCCAGATAGGGTGTGAGCAGCGGGGACACGGCGCCGCCCAAGTTACCCCCCATGTTCATGATCCCAGAAGCGGTACCGGTGTAGCGCGGGGCGAGATCGATGGTGGTGGCCCAGAACGCCGCGACCCCCAGTAATAAACTGCCGGTACTCGCCGACAGAAACACCACGCAGAGCACGCGATCCTCGGTGGCCGCGCCCGCAAACACGAGCAGGCTCGTGAGCAGCATGCTCACGCAGCCCAGTCCACTGCGACCCCAACGTTTACCGTACCGCCGGCCGATTACGTCGCTTAACCAACCCCCAATCGGGCTTGCAACTGCCATCGTCAGAAAAGGTGCCATGGTGTACCACCCGCCACTTTGCAACGAGAATCCGCGCTCGTTGACCAGGTATAAGTAAAACCAAGCGAAATAAAAATATAGGTTGTAGCCGAGGACCGCATAGGCACCGGTTAAGAACCATAGATCGCGCCCGCCCAAAAGGCGCCGCCATGGGGTTCCACCTGCTGGCGCGCCATCGTCCTGACTGGCAGTACCGATGAACGCGCGTTCGGCCGCGTTAACCCCAGGGTGGCTATCGGGGGTGTCGCGGGTTAATCGGTACCACAGGAGTGCTACCAAAATCCCCGCGGCACCAGCAGCGTAAAACGCGACCCGCCAACCCCACGTCACCATGATCCACACCATGAGCGGCGGCGTGATCGCAGCCCCTAACGCGCTACCGCTGTGCGTGATACCTGCGGCCAGTCCGCGTTCAGCGGGTGCCGCCCAGTTGGCTACCATCCGATTGCCATTGGGTGGGGCCGCCGCCTCGCCCAAACCGATGAGCGCGCGCACCACCGCAAACGCACCGACCACACCGAGTGTTGAGGCGATAAACAATTCGCCCGCGAGCGCGGTGAGTGCGGTAAACGTGGACCACCACAAAATAGCCCACATCATGACCCGCCGCGGACCATAGCGGTCGCCCAGCCAGCCGCCCGGAATTTGGGCCAAGGCGTAGGTGAGCACAAACGCGCTGAAGATCCCCCCGAACTCGATCTGGCTGAGTCCGTACTCGGGGATGATGTACCTGGCCGCGATCGAGATATTGATGCGGTCGATGTACATCAACACATAGGCGAGGAAAACCAGCGCGATGATGCGCCAACGCACTTGCGTGCGCGGCGCGGCGAGCGGCGAGTTGGCCACGCCCCCGGCCATCAAGGCTATTCCCCGGCTAACGCTTTCATGAACATGCCGTTATCAAAGTAGTCGCGCCAGAAAGTGATCTTGCCCTCGTTGACTTCAAACACGCCGGCCACCGGCAGCGCGATCTGACGACCCTGCATCACGAAGCGATCGATACGCTCGTTCATCACCCGGTTGCCGGTGCAGGTCTGGCGCAGAATCTCAAACTCCAACGGGCCCTCGCCGGCGAAAATTGGCGCGAGGAACTCACGCATTTTTTCGGTGCCGCGCATCTCGCCCAGAGGCACGTTGTCGTAGTAGCAATCCGCGGCGACCAGCGCCAGCGCGGCATCCAGATCTTTACGGCCGACTGCCGCCATAAACGCATCGACGACGACTTCTGCACTCATGCTGAAACCTCCAGTTTGATGAAAAAACCGGCTCTACTATAGAACCAATAGGCCACCCCGTGGCAATCGGCGCGGCGTCATCACCCTGAGTTAACCCGCACCGCCAACGCACACTGGGTGCCCGGGCGCCGGGCGCGTTTTTTGCCAGCCCCGAGCCCACTGATGGACGCAGTGCAACAACGCCCGCCAAGTCGCCCCCTCCGGCGCTGCTTGTTTACGGCATGCCAAACAGGGCATTAGCATCGGCCATCTTCCACGTAAAGAGGGTTACACCATGGCTGCCGTGATGAGAGATGCAAACCAAATCAAGAAGCTCGCGGAAGCGGCTTCAAGCACCCCGTGGGTCGACTGCGGTCCGGGGATCCAGATCAAGGTGCTGGCCGCCGACAGCGCGCAGCATTCGGTGGAATACCTCGCGCGCACGGGGCCAGGACACAACCCCGGCGTCCATCGGCATCTAGCCGATGCGTCCATCTACATCCTCGAGGGCAGCGTGAGAAATCTCACCACGGGCTGCGAATTCGGCCCGGGTGATATCTGCTGCCAACCTAACGGGGATGTGCACGAAGAGGAGGTAGGGCCGCAGGGCGTTGTGTCCTACGTAGTGCAAAACGGCGACACCGACCTGCTGATCGAGTTCCTCGATGAAGCCGGTGGTGTGCGAGCGAACTACAGCGTGTCCGACTTCGCGAAAATGCTCTAGGGCGCGCAAGCCCACAGCGCCCCCGGTCGGGATTTGGGACGGCATTAGCCCCCGACCTAGGGGGCTTGACCGTGCACGGGCCAGCGGGCCGCCAGCCTCAATACGCGGTCGCGCTCAAAACGCCGCCTTGGCACCCGAGTCGCCCCGACTGGCCGTCTTGCACGCGCCACGTTGAGGTCGCGCAGGCCGTCGGCGCGCGCCGCAGCCAGCCCTACCCGGCCCCAAATGATAAAAATGATAAAGGACACCCACCCAACGAAGGTGCGCGAAGACACCGCACCAACAACCGGGAGCCGCCTGCACGATGCGGAATTCCAGAAAGCGATAAGCGCGAAAGCGATAAGCGCGAAAGCGATAAGGGACACCCACCCAACGAAGGTGCGCTAAGACGCCGCACCAACAACCGGGAGCCGCCTGCACGATGCGCAATCCCACACGAGGTGCTGCCGGCCGACCGCTCGCCGTGGGTGGCCGAATGCTTGGTGCATCCCGCAGGCTGGGCGCGGCGTCTAAACCCGGACAGGTGCGCTGCAATTTCCACCACCGGTCGCTGGTAGCAGTGCCGCCGTGCTCGATTCCTGCGGGAGAGCAGATTACTCTTGCTCTAACCCACCCAAGAGAGGTCGCTCCATGTTGCCAGTATCCGGTTTTTGTGACGCCCGCTTCGAGCCATTACGCGACATCCTTGCGGCGAATCTTGCCGCTGGCGAAGACCTTGGGGCCTCGGTTGCGGTGACCTTGCACGGCGTGCCGGTAGTAGACCTGTGGGGCGGTTGGATGGACGCAGCACACACCCAGCCGTGGAGCGAGCACACCATCACCAATGTGTGGTCGACTACCAAAACCATGACGAGCCTCGCCGCCCTCGTGCTGGTCGAGCGTGGTGAGTTGGATGTGCACGCGCCAGTGGCAAAGTATTGGCCCGAATTTGCAGCCAATGGCAAAGCCGACATTAAAGTTCGGCACTTGATGTCACACACCTCCGGCGTGTCGGCGTGGGCCCAGCCCGTGCAGCTTGAAGATCTCTACGACTGGGAAAAATCTACCGCCATGCTGGCCGCCCAAGCGCCGTGGTGGCCAGCGGGCTCGGCCTCCGGTTATCACGCCTTCAACCAAGGACATCTGGTGGGTGAAGTGATCCGGCGCATCACCGGCAAACAGCTCGGTCAGTTCTTTGCCGAGGAAGTGGCCGGGCCGCTGGGCGCTGATTTCCATATTGGACTCGCGCCCGAACACGACCACCGTGTGGCCAACATCGTGCCACCGCCTCCCCTGCCCTTCGATTTGGCCGCCCTGGGGCCAGACAGTGTGGCGTTCAAAACGTTTACCGGGCCCGCCCCCGATCCGCTCATGGCTTTGACGACCGCTTGGCGCCGCGCGGATATCGGGGCTGCTAACGGTCACGGTAATGCGCGCTCGGTCGCCCGTCTCCAGACCTTGGTTGCTAATGGTGGTGAGTCCTACGGTGTGCGGCTGCTCTCGCCCAAAACCATCAAGCTAATCTTTGAAGAACAATCAAACGGCCCTGATTTGGCGATCGGCCTACCCCTGCGCTTTGGCATTGGCTACGGCCTGCCGGATCCGCAAACCGTGCCCTACTTACCGCCGGGCCGGGTGGCCTACTGGGGCGGCTGGGGTGGCTCGTTTGTACTGGCGGATGTCGATCGTGGGCTAACCTTCGCCTACATGATGAACAAAATGGCCGCCGGCATTATCGGTGGCCCCCGTTCGAATGCACTGGTGAAGGCAACCTACGCAGCTCTAGGTTAAGACCCCATGCTCTAGCGATAGGTGCTGTTTGGCGCAGGCGGAACGCGGCCTGCCCCGCTTGCACAGAGGACCGCGCTAAAACCACCGTAAACAACTCTGATGACGCGATCGGTGACCCTCACGGCGGCTCTCGATATATCTGCTTTATTGAGCGCCAGCACCGACCTCGCCGACCTCGCCATCGCGAAAAGTGTGGCAAAGCTGGAGCCGGCTGCCATGCAGATCGCAACGCCGCAGTGGCGTTGGCTCACGTCAGTCATGGTGGCGGGGCTGGCGGTTAGGCAACCACCCATGGTGCGCTGCGTGGCTGGGCGCGTCGCACCGGTTAAGGTGCTGGGCGAGTTCGGCATAAACACTGAGATTAGTAGCGCTTTGGTTGCGCCAACGAGCCGCCGGGGCGCAGGTCCAAGTCGGGCGTTAGCCCTTGTAGCCCTGACCTTCCATCACTTTGCGGTGCTCTCGTAAACCTTGATCAGCCTGCTGATGGTGGTGTGGTGCACCCCAAAATAATCGGCGAGCGTGGCCATTGTGTAGTGGCCGGATAGGTAGGCTAGGGCGACCGCCGTATCGCGCTGGTGTGCTTTTGCATAGTCACCCAACGCCCGCGCCAAGGCTCGCTGTTGCGAGCGGGAAATTTCGGTACGGGTGGGTTTCTTGGCCACCTGCACCTCCAGCTTTTCGACAAACTCATCTGATCCCAAATAGCTGCGCGCCTTGAGTTGCTCCCACACGCTCGGCCGACCCCGGCCCGCTTGGACAAAAGCACCGTACTTGAGTTGCGCGCGACTGCGCTGCTTGCCAAATTGCGCCAAGGTGAACTGGGTATCCAGCCACGCGGGCTGCGGTGCTAGTCCGGCCGTGGCGAGATAACTGCTCCAAGGCCATTGCTCCAAGCGGCGAACCAGTTTCAGGCGCAACGGGTTGAGCACGACGTGACGAGATAGTTCGAGGAGATAACCCTCTTTTTCCACCAAAACCGCCTTAAAGCGACCCTGGAAAATGGGCCCCACGTGCTGATGACTACGGTTAAATCGCTGCGTATACACCCCATTGAGCTGGCGCATACCTTTTGAAAGATTCGCCTCTCGAGTTTCGATGACGAGGTGGTAGTGGTTCGTCAGCTGGCAATACGCATGGCAGATCCAGTTGAAGCGCGCGCAAACTTGCGCCAGCGTTTCAAGCCAAACCAAGCGGTCTTGCTTAGAAAGAAAGATGTCTTCCTGCCCATCACTGCCGGAAGTGAGGTGGTAGGTAGCGCCTGCGGTGTCGAGTCTGAGGGGTCTGGCCATAGGTGGAGAGTACTATAGGCAAGCTGACAATCCAAGACCTGACCCCAAGCCGTGACCGGTCCGGGATCCGAGCGCGGTGTAGAAGACGACGCGGCCCCAACGTGGGCGGAATGCCCCCTAGATTACGCCCAGTCGTGGCCGGTCGAGCAGGAACTTGCCGGCCGCGTTCCACCGTCAAGCTCCACCCAACGCCGATAACCATCGACTTTCGTTGGCCAGACTCTTGATTGTCGCTCGCCGCCCAGTTTATTTAAAACGGCTGCCGCGCGCGTGGCGGCGGCCTACCGGTGCGTCGGACTAGGCGCCGGCCAGTGGTGAACTACCGCGCTGGCAGACTTAAGAACCCCCAGTCTGCGCCGCCCAAGGCCCACC
Source organism: Klebsiella pneumoniae (assembly GCA_945862315.1). Taxonomy (GTDB): domain Bacteria; phylum Pseudomonadota; class Gammaproteobacteria. The sequence goes on along the minus strand of CAMAXW010000098.1, from coordinate 456 downwards.
CCGGGGCAACCATCATCGAGCAGACAGCCTAGCCGAGGCTAAGCTGTCTATCGGGCGACAGCCTCACCACGCTTGGCGGCGTAGGCGTCCACGCAACAGCACGCCGCCTGCTGCTGCCCCTGCTGCCCCTGCGGGCGCCGCAGCCGCTGCGCCAGCATCTCCCCCACCCCCGCTCAGCGCTTGTTGGCACCCGGGCGAAGTGTTCGCCGCATTTTGTTGGAGGCAGCTCAGGGCGGCCTGGCCACCCGTCGGCACGCCCGCGCACTGCTTCTGGAAGTCCGAGCGACACGCCTGCTTAATCGCCTGCTGTTGCTGCGCGGTGGGCTGGGTCATCCCGGCTGCCGGCGCCGCTGCCGCAGCCGCTGGCTCACCACCACCACCCAGCGCTTGTTGGCACCCGGGCGAAGTGTTCGCCGCATTTTGTTGGAGACAGCTCAGGGCGGCCTGACCACCCGT
>CAMAXW010000097.1 GCA_945862315.1 Klebsiella pneumoniae | reverse complement strand
ACCCCCATCACTGAGCAATTTAGTACCGACTACGAGCAATTTAACAGCGCCGTGCGGGGCTTGGCCGAGCAGGCGCGCATCGACCTGACCGCCGAAGGTTTTGCCGCCGACAGTGCGTTGTATCAACTGGAACTCGACATGCTGTACGGCGGGCAGGTGCATGTGAAACGGGTCTCAGTGCCCGGGCTTTATATCGAGAGCGAAACCGAGATGCAGGCCATCTATAACGCTTTCGAAACCGAGTTCAGCGAGGCCTTCAGCCCGCATGTGGTGAATCGCCCGGGTGGGGTTTATCTCGAGAACATCGTGCTCAAGGCGACTATTCCAACCGAAAAACTCGCCCTGCCCGAGCTGCCACTCAACCCGCCCAATGCCAGTGCCGCTTGGGTGGGCACGCGCGATGCCTATTGGCCGGAACACCGACAGCGCATGGAAACCCCCGTTTACCGCTTCGAAAAAATGTTACCCGGGCATTCCTTAACGGGCCCGGTGCTGGTCGACGCTGAATTCACCACGCTAGTCGTGCCGCCGGGTCAGACTTTCCGCATCGACTCGCGTGGCTTGGGGCTACTGGAGTATGTCGATTATGCGAACCGCAACTCAGGAGAAAAGGCGTGAGCTATCCCACGGTTGAAGAAAAATTAGCGGCCTTGAAAGTCATGCCGGCCACCGAGCACGAACTCGCCTGTTTGCCCTTGGTGTCGCGCGGCACCTACGAAATTGCCCTGCAGCGCACGGCCGACATTTTGGATGAGGGCTATGAAGTGTTTATGCGCTCATCGCGCAGTTCGATGGGGGTGGCTGGCGATTCCATCGTGGCCATGTTTACGGCGGCCGGCGATTTGGTAAACGCCTCCGCGGGCACCTACCTCCATGCCATCATTCCGCCGATTGTCATCAAGTACATTCTCAAGAAATATAAGGAAAATCCGGGCATTGAAGATGGCGACATCTTCTATACCAACGATGCGCTGTACGGTGGCATTCATAACCCTGATCAAGTGGCGATCATGCCGGTATTTCACCAAGGCGTGCTGGTGGCGTGGACGGCCGCGTTGTCGCACACCACCGAAACCGGCGCTTGCGAACCCGGCGGCATGCCGCTGTCTGCGACCTCCCGCTTTGAAGAAGGCATGAACCTCCCGCCAATGAAAATTGGCCGCAATTTCCGCATCAATAACGACATCATCGAGCTCTTTATCGCCTTTGGTATTCGCGCCGAAGCCAACGTAACGGTGGATCTCAAAGCGCGTTGCACGACGGCCGATCGCGTGCGCCTGCGCATTCAAGAAATGTGCGAACGCGATGGTGCGGATTTCGTGACGGGCTTGTTCCGCCGCATGCTGATTGAGGCGGAAACCGGTGCGCGCCGCCGTATTGCCAGTTGGCCTGATGGGGTTTATCGCTGTGCGAATTTTAGCGACGCCGCCGGCCTCAAGCGTGGCCTGATTCGTAATTGCTATATGACGATGACCAAACTGGGCGACCATCTCACCATCGATTTTACCGGCACCAGCCCGGAGAATCTGTCGAGCTACAACGCCCATCCGCAAGCGGTGGTAGGCCATCTGGCCAACTATATCTACGAATACGTGTTCCACGATTTACCGATTTCTAGCGCAACCTTTGCGCCGATCGACTTTGTTTTTCCCGAAGCGAGCTGTCTGTCGCCCACCCCGCGGGCGGCCACCAGCAATGCGGTGATGATCTGCACGGGCGCCATGAGCGCCATCGCCAACTGCATCTCGCGTGCCCGCTTCGCGAGCGAAGAATGGCAGCAGGTCACCGCCTCGATGGGTAACGGTGGCAACGCGCCTGTGATCGCCGGGGTGTCGCAATGGGATATGCCGTTTGCCGACATGATCGCCTACACCATCAACACCGAAGGCCAGGGCGCGCGCTGCACCCACGATGGTATGGATGCCTACGGCTTTCCGTGGTGCGCCTTCGGTCGCGCGCCGGATGTCGAAAGCATGGAAAATGAATTTCCCTTGCTGGTACCGTTTAGCCAGCACTGGCCAGATTCCGGCGGGCACGGTAAATATCGGGGCGGCTGCGGTACCGCGCAATTCTGGGCGGCCCATCACGTACCGATGGTGTTTTTTATGTCGATCGCCGACAACTCCTCGCTGCAAACGCCACAGCCGCTGTTTGGCGGCTACGCACCACCGACGGTGCCGGGTTTGTCGATCAAAGGCACCAAAGTGTCGACCCTCGTGGCCGAACTAGCCGATGGCAAACTGGATTTTGCCGGGCTGGTGGCAGGGCGATTTGGCGAACTCACCACCGAGCCTTTTGGCCGCTCTACGCGCGCCATCATGGGTGACCAAACCATCTCTATTTTGCTCTCCACAGGCGGCGCAGGTTATGGCGACCCCATCGACCGCGACCCCGAGTCCGTGGCCCAAGATCTGGTGAAAGGCTTGTGCTCGCCTTGGAGCGCGCGGGAAATCTACCGCGTGGCGTGGGATGCGGAACGCGAACGCGTGGACCTCGAACGCACCACCCAACTGCGCCAAAACGCGCGCCAGGAGCGCCTGCAACGCGGCGTGCCCTATGCGACTTTTGAGGCGGAATGGCTGACGCGGCGACCGCCAGAATCTATCCTCGGACTCTACGGCGCGTGGCCAGATGCCACGCCCTTGGCCCCCGCGTTTCGCCCATGAGTGTGAAACCGCCGCGCAAACGTGCACAGGCCATGGCGCAGGGGCGCGGGGCCAACGAACGCCTGATCGTCCCGCTGGCGCTCGCGGTGGCAGCGCAGATTTCCGCGCGCCCGTTGGAGGAATTTTTCCACGATCCCACCCAACTCGCCAATGGCTTGCTGGAATTGCAACGAGCCATTGCGGCCGATGGCATAACGGTGGCGCTGGGCGGTGATCTCGAGCGCGCGTCCGCCAGTGAGCTGGAATTAGCCGCCCTCACCGCCCCGGGCACGCGGGTGGCCGCGGCACTGGAGGCCACTCGCCGGCTACGCGCAACCCTCGGCGACGGCGTGGCCTTGTTGGCCGGGTTGTCGGGGCCGGCGCAATTGGCACAGGATTTTGGCCGTGATGTGGCACACGCCGGGGTGGTCTTCGCGGGCTTGGTGAAAGAATTTTGCGTAGCCGGCGCGGATATCGTGCTGTGTCTTGAAGCGCCTACCCTGCAGCCCGCGGCCGCCTGGCTAGAGGCCCTTAACACCGCGGGGAATATCGCGCGTTTTCACCGTGCCCTGCCCTGTTTATGGGGCGTCGCCGGCCCCTACCCAGCGCCGGTCGCCATTGAACTCAACGCCCCTGTCGCGGTGGCGACAGGACTCATTACCACGGCCGCCGAAGTCCCTGCGAACGCTAGCATCGAGACTTTGCGCGCGTGGGTGTCGATCCTCGCGAGTCACTAAAAGAGCGCCTATGAACGCACGTCCCTATTGGAACCCCGCGGCTGAGACCATTGCACCGGCGACGCTCGCCCGCGAAACCTTGGCACAACTCCAGCACCAACTGGCTTATGTGAGCGCGCGTTCAACCTTCTACCAACGCAAGCTTGCGGCAGCGGGCCTGCTGGGTCGCAGCCTGTCCAGCCTTGAGGCCTTTAGCGAACTGCCCTTCACCGAAAAAAGCGAACTGCGCGAAAGCCAGTTGGCCATCCCACCCTATGGCGAGCATCTGGCCTGCGCACCCGGCGAGGTGCGACGCCTGTATTCCACCAGCGGCACCACCGGCCGGCCAACCTATATCGGTCTCACCACGCGCGATATCGCCACTTGGCGCGAAGCGGCAATCCGTTCGTTTTGGTGCGCGGGCCTGCGCCCCGAACACGTGGTACCGGTGGTGGTGTCACCGTTCGTGGTGGCGGCCTCCTATGCAGACGCCTTCGAGACCGTGGGTACCTGCATCCCGGTGGGCGTGAATATGACCGATCGCTTAGTGGATGCGTTTCGTTTTGCGGGCGCCAACGCGTTGTTGTGTACCTCCTCTTACCCGCTCCATTTCGCCCAGGCGCTGGCCCAGCGCGACATCGATCCGCGCCAGCTGGGGCTCAAAATTATTTTTGGTGGGGGTGAGCCGGGTGCCTCCATTCCGTGGGTACGCCAACAGATTGAAGACACCTTTGGCTGTCAGCTCGTCGAGGTCTCAGGGAACGGCGATTACTGTGCGATGGCGTGGGCCGAATGCGAACATCGTCTCGGCATGCATTTTTCGGCACAGGGGATCATTTATCCAGAGATTATCGATCCCAACACCGGTGCCTCGCTCGCGATTGAAGCGGGGGTCCGCGGCGAACTGGTGTGTACGTCGCTGCAACGTGAAAGCCAGCCGCTGCTGCGTTTTCGGACCCGCGACCAAGTGCTTGTGACCCACACCGAATGCGCCTGCGGCCGCACGGGTTTTGGCATCCGCATCATCGGACGCACCGACGACTTGCTGATCGTGCGTGGGGTGAATGTGTATCCCTCCGCCGTGCGCGATGTGATCGCCAGCTTCGCACCGCTGACCAATGGCATTCTGGAGATTCAGCTACACCAGCCACCGCCGGCCGGTTGGGAACCCCCAGTGCGCATTAAAGTGGAACATCACGCACCGACCACCGCCGCCGCCGCAGAACTTAAGCAGGCGATTGAAGCGCGTCTGCGCGAGAAACTGATTTTTCGGGCAGAGATTGAACTGGTGCCACCGAACGCCCTCCCCCGCTACGAATACAAAGCCCAATTGGTCAAAAAACTGTTCACCTGAGGGCGCATAACCCGTCCGCGCGGCATGGCCATCGCCTAAGCGGTGCGGGTGGTGCGGGTGGTGCGGTACACGATATGCCACCCGGCATCACGCGTAGAAACCGTCAAAAGCGCGCCGGCAACGCCACCAGCACGGCGTTTTGGACCGCCGAAGGCTGGGTGTGTGTCAGGCAAATTGCCCAAACTACTGGCCACCGGAGGATGTGGAATCTATCCTGCCCACCCATGAATTGAATCGACGGCCCACCATGAACCAATCTCCTCGTCCGCCGCTAGGCGATGCACCGCGAATTATTCTGAAATCCGGGCGCGACCGCTCGTTGTTGCGCCGCCATCCGTGGGTGTTTTCGGGCGCCATTGCGCGTCTCGAGGGCGATCCGCAAGCCGGTGGCGCGGTAATCGTCGCGGCCACCGACGGCACTTTTTTAGGCTGGGGTACTTACAGCCCTATTTCGCAGATTCGTGTGCGGATTTGGTCTTGGGACGAGGCGACGCCCATCAACGCCCAACTCATCGACCAAAAAATCGAGGCGGCCGTCGCCTTGCGGCACCGCCTCATGCCCAACGTCACGGCGCTGCGCCTCCTCCACGGCGAGGCCGATGGCCTACCGGGGTGCGTCTGCGACCGTTACGGGGACTTACTGGTGCTGCAGCTCCTGTCGGCCGGCGCTGCCCGTTGGCGCAGCGCGATCATCGAATCGCTCTTGGCCCATACGGGTGCCGTCCAAATTTATGAGCGTTCTGATGCCGATGTCCTAGAGCTCGAGGGCCTGCCCCACCACACCGCGCTGTTGCACGGCGCGCTGCCGGTGCTGCCCGGCACGGTAGAGGAGCAAGGCCTGCGCTTTACGGTCGATGCGATCAATGGCCACAAAACCGGCTTCTACCTCGATCAACGCGACAACCGCGCGCGGGTCCGGGCCTGCGCCAACGTGCCAGAAGTGCTGGATTGCTTCTGCTACACCGGCGCCTTTACCGCCAGCGCCCTCGCCGGCGGGGCGGGTCATGTGACGGCCATTGATTCTTCGCACGACGCGCTGGCCTTGGCGCAGCACAATCTGGTGCAAAACGGACTGGCCGCGGAAAAAGTGGAATTTATCGAAGCCGATGTCTTTAAACACCTGCGTAAACTGCGCGACCAAGACCGCTCCTACGATGTGATCATCCTCGACCCCCCCAAATTCGCCCCCACCAGCGCCACCGCGGAACGCGCGGCACGCGGTTACAAAGACATCAATCTACTGGCGTTCAAACTGCTAAAACCCGGTGGCCTATTGTTTACTTTTTCTTGCTCAGGTGGCGTCAACCAAGACCTGTTTCAAAAAATCGTGGCGGGTGCCGCGCTGGATGCGCAGGTCGATGCGCGGGTGGTGATGCACCTCAACGCTGGCGCGGATCACCCCATTGCGCTTAATTTTCCAGAAAGCGAATACCTCAAAGGTTTGTGTTGTGCGGTCGTGTGACGAAAATCTCGACGGCCCGCTGCTGCGCCGCCGAGAAGCACTCATCACCATCTTAGCGCTGGCGGCTAGCGCCGGTGCCTGCGGGGCGCGGGCCGCCGGCTTGGAGGCTGCCTCACCCTTTGACTTTGCGGTACTCAAAGGCCGCGCCAAGGCGCTGGCACGGGCGCCCTACGATGCGTATACGCCGCCCCTACCGGCGGCGTTAGCAGGGTTGGATTTCGATCGCTATCAAGCTTTGCGCTATCGGCCTGAGCAGGCGCTCTGGCATGGCGACTCCTTGGGCATTGAACTGCGTTTTTTTCACCCCGGATTTCTGTTTAAGCGCCCCGTTCGGTTGCATGAAGTGGTGGATGGGCAGGCGCGCGCCATTCCCTACGAGGCCAGCCGTTTTGATTTCGGCAAGAGCGGCGTGGAGGCGAGCGCACTACCCAGCGATCTCGGTTATGCGGGCTTTAGGCTGATTCAATCACTCAACCAAGACACCGATTTGGCGGCTTTTTTGGGGGCGAGTTACTTCCGCGCGGTGGGCGTTGAGAAACAGTATGGTTTGTCGGCGCGCGGGCTGGCCATCGACACCGGGCTGCCCAGGCCCGAAGAATTTCCGGATTTCACACACTTCTGGTTCGAACGGCCCAGTGGTCAGACCGATCACCTGGTGATTTACGCCCTCCTCGATTCCCCCAGCTGTGCAGGCGCCTACCGGTTTGATCTCCAACTGGGCCCCACCTTAGTGATGGATATCGATGTGGCGTTGTATCTGCGTCAGGAAATTGAACGTCTGGGTATCGCGCCCCTCACCAGCATGTATCAGACGGGCGAGAACGACCGCCGGATGGCGAATGATTTTCGGCCAGAAATCCACGACTCGGATGGGCTATCCATCGCCACGGGCAGTGGCGAATGGTTGTGGCGGCCGCTAGAAAATCCGCGTGGTCTGCGCTTCAACATGTTTATTGACCGTAACCCGCGCGGTTTTGGGCTGCTGCAGCGCGATCGCAATTTTGATCATTATCAAGACGACGGCGTGTTCTACGACCGGCGTCCTAGCGTCTGGGTAGAACCTAAAGGCGACTGGGGTGCAGGTGCCGTGACGTTGGTGGAATTACCGACTAACGACGAAACCTTCGATAACATCGTGGCTTTTTGGACCCCGGAAATTCGTCCGCAGCCAGGTCAAGAACTCCTGATCAGCTATCGCCTGCATTGGGGCCGTGAACCCCCGTCATTGCCTAAACTCGCTTGGGTGGCGGCTACCCGCACGGGTATCGGTGGGGTGGTGGGGCAGAATCGTACCCACTTCTCATGGCGTTTCGTGCTGGATTTTGTGGGTGGCCAACTGCCGCTATTGGCCCGTAACGCGCCCATTGAACTGCGGGTCAAGGCTTCGCGGGGCGAGATTAAAATCCCGTCCGTACGACCGCTAGATGCCGTGAATGGTTTTCGCGCTATTTTTGATCTCCAGCCGGACGACGCCCTAACGCCCATCGATTTGCGCGCCCAAATAGTGCTGGGTGGGCAGACGCTGAGTGAAACTTGGTTATATCAATACTCGCCCCCGCCACTCGCCGCACGCACTTAGGCCGGACATGAATGTTTTAGCTGATCGCCGGTGCCAAGTCTTGCAGCGCGATGATTAGCGCGGTTTCCAGCGCCTGCAGCGTTGCGCGGCGGCGGGGGTCGTCACGCTTTGGTGGTCCGACGAGCGTGGACCAGTGCGGATGCCGCGCGCATTCCGCGAGGGCCGCGAGAATTTTTTGCTCGCCGGACAGCGCCTGCGCCAGTGCGGTGTGTGCCGCCAATGGGCTCACTGCGGCATGCCCTCGGCGCGCCAAATCGCCCGCCAACACACAGGCCCTGCGGGCCAAAAATAGCGCGACCGCAGGGGCTAGTTGGGTGTAGCGCCGCCCGGCCCAAGTGTCGCGCCACTGCCCATTGAAACGCACCACGGCATCCACACCTGCGCCCAGCACGCCGCCTAGCAAAGCACCCAAGCCCAGCGTGTGGCCCAGCGTAGCCAGATCCACGACCACCCCGAAGGCGGCACCTTTGGCCGCGGCCAGCCCCAGTCCCAAACCCAATTCCTTCAGGGTATCGAGGTCAAAGGGATCGTAGCGCCACAAGGCACCCACTACCGGCAAGGGGTGGTCGAGATAGTCAACCTCGCCAAAACGAAACAGTCCGAGGAGATCCGCCACGAGGCGTTGTTCGCGAGCCAAAATTTGCGTGGCCAGCGCGCCCTCGCCGGTGGCGTCTAGCGGCACACGCCAAGCCGCGCAGTCCATGAGCATCTCGGCAACGAGGCGCGCCGCCACGGCACGCTGCTGCGTACGTTCGGCGTTGCGCAATTGCGTCAAGCGCGCGCAGTGGGGTGCGGCGGCAGGCGTTAACAGCGCCACCTGTTGCAGCAAGCGGGCTTCGTCGGCCGCATCAAAGACCACGGTGTCAAAGCTTGTCACGTTAAACAGGCCCGCGCGCTGGAGTGCCGCACGCCAAACCTCCGGTTGGCCGGTGGGGGTGGCGGTGAAGTTGAGCACGACCAGGCAGGGTTTGCCGGCAGTGGCCAGCAACGTGAATTCGTCCTCGTATTTACCGATGACCGGCTCCCGAACATCAATTACAAACAGGGCGAGGTCAGCCGCCAGCAATTGCCGCAGCGCCTTGGCTTCCTGCGCAAACTCCGCCTCGGCCGCAGG
>CAMAXW010000096.1 GCA_945862315.1 Klebsiella pneumoniae | reverse complement strand
CCATAAACGTGAGGGTGGCGACGATGGAGCGTGGCGCGAGCCGCGAGATGCCACACACACCGTGCCCGCTGGTACAACCAGCGCCTAGGCGCGTGCCGAAACCCACCAGCAGCCCCGCTCCCACCAGCAGCGGGGTATCGGCGTTAATGGTGGCTACCGGAAAGGTTGCGAACAGTCCATACGCCAGCGGCGCCAGGAGCAGGCCGGCCACGAAAGCCACGCGCCAGTCCACATCGCCGCGTCGTGGGTGCAGTAGCCCACCGATGATGCCACTGATGCCAGCTATCCGCCCATTGAGCAGCACGAACAGTGCAGTGGCCAAACCCAGCAGCGCGCCGCCTGCCAAGGACGTCCACGGGGTGAAATGTTGCCAGTCTATCGTCATAAAAAAATCCTCTGTTTAACGGGTACAGAAAAGTTCGTACAAATGCGCCAGCGTGCTTTGCACCTTGGCGTCTGCGAGCCGGTAATAAATATTTTTCCCCTCGCGGCGTGTGCTCACCAGACCATCGGCGCGCAGCACGCCCAGTTGTTGGGAGAGTGTGGGCTGACGAATTTCGAGCAGTTGCTCCAGATCGCCCACACAGCGTTCTCCGCCCGTTAATTGGCACAACAACAAGAGGCGATCTTCATTAGCCAATAGCCGCAAAAAAGCGGCCGCGCTGGTCGCGGCTAAGCGCAGTGTGGGGATGTCGAGATTTGTGCTGGTAGTCATGGCTGGTTCTAGGATGCTGCTGAGTGGGGTCAAAAAGTCCTTCCCTGTTAATTTACCTTTAAATATATTATAAAAACAGAAATTAATTTGAGGCACTGCAAATGCAACCGATCGTCGAGTCTTTTTTTGACCCCGTGACGGGCACTTTTACGCATGTGCTCTACGCCGAGGCGGGCGGCCAAGCGGCGATCATCGACCCGGTGCTGGACTACGATCCCAAATCAGGGCGCACCACCACCACCGCTGCCGATCGCGTTATTGCCTTTGTGCGCGAGCAGGCGTTGTCCGTACAGTGGTTACTCGAAACCCATGTCCATGCCGACCACCTCTCTGCCGCGCATTACTTGCAAGCCTATTTGGGAGGCAGTGTTGGCATTGGTGAAGAGGTCACTGCGGTGCAGGCGACGTTCTCGAAAATATTCAATTTTGGCGCTAATTTCCCGACCGATGGCGCGCAGTTTCAACGGCTCTTCAAGGATGACGAACACTTCGCGATTGGCCCTTTGGACTGTCGAGTGTTAGCGGTGCCCGGCCACACCTCGGCCTGTGTGGCGTATTTGGTTGGGGACGCGCTGTTTGTCGGTGATACCTTATTCATGCCGGACACGGGCACGGCGCGCTGTGACTTCCCGGGCGGCGATGCCACCACGCTTTATCGCTCTATTCGTCGACTGCTAGAACTGCCGGCGGCGACGCGAATTTTCCTGTGTCACGATTACCCGTCCAGCGCGCGCGAACCCACCGCGCTCACCAGCGTGGCGGCCCAGCGTGAGGCCAATATTCATGTTCACGATGGCGTGTCGGAAGCGGCTTTCGTGCAGCTACGTACGGCTCGGGACCTGACGCTCGCGATGCCGGTGCTGCTTTTCCCCGCCATTCAAATCAACATTCGGGCGGGGGAATTGCCGCCGGTCGAAGACAACGGGAGGCGCTATCTCAAAATTCCACTGAATGCGCTCTAGGCCCGCGGCGCGCTGATTTTCATTTTCAAAAAGATCGGCGCTAACGGGGGGCCGGTGGCGGCCAACGCCCAGTGAGCGCAGCACTCAGCGTGACTCACGGCCTGAAATGCCCTTCTAGACCGGCCCATGACTGGGCGTAATCTGCTTGTAATTCCGCGCGCGCCAGGGCCTGTGCGGATGGCCGCAGCAGGTAACGAGATTCAAACATAAAGGCCAAAGTGTCGGCGAGATAGCGCGGCGTCAGCGCTTGCGTGGTGGCGGCGGCATGTACCGCCGCTTCGGGTCCATGCGGCACATGTCCGTTATGCAGACTCGCGCCACCCGGCTCAAAACCGCTGTGTCTGGCATCGTATTGTCCGTGGACCAAGCCCATCAATTCGCTCATCACATTGCGATGAAACCAAGGCGGCCGAAAAGTGTGCTCCGCCACCAGCCAGCGCGGAGGGAAAATAACGAAGTCCGCGTTGGCGACGCCGGGGCTGTCGGACGGCGAGGTCAGCACCGTAAACAGCGACGGGTCGGGATGGTCGAAACTGACCGTGTTGATGGTGTTGAAGCGGGCCAAATCATATTTGAGGGGCGCCGCATTACCGACCCACGCCACGACGTCGAGCGGCGAATGGGCCAGCTCGCTGCGCCACAAGCCCCCATCAAATTTAGTGATGAGTTCGCAGCGTGCAGCACGGTCCTCAAACCACGCCGTCGGGGCGAGAAAATCACGATCATTGGCAAGGCCGTCGGATCCCAAAACACCTCGTTCTGGCAGCCGAAAACTGGCGCCATAATTCTCGCAGACGTAGCCCCGGCTCGGTCCATCTGGTAGTGCCACGCTAAATTTCAAGCCGCGCGGAATAATCGCCATTTCGCCCGGCGACACTGCCAGCCGGCCACACTCTGTGGCGATTAACAATCGCCCCTGCTGGGGCACCAACAGTAGTTCACCATCCGCATTGAGCAAGTAGCGATCACCCATGGAGCAGTTGGCGAGATAAAGATGAACGGCGATGCCCGTGTGCAGCGCGTTGCTACCGCTGGCAGCAAGTGTCACGAGACCATCGAGAAAATCGGTGGGGCGGGTCGGCAGCGCCAGTGGACTCCACCGCAAGGGATCTGGTGAGGCCGGCTGAGAAAGTGGTGCGGTGTGCCAATTAGCTTGCACATAGGGTTGGTTTGGGCCCCGCCCTACTGAGGGGCGAATACGGTAGAGCCAGCAGCGACGGCTATCACGGCGCGCTACCGTAAAAGCCGTGGCGCTGAACTTTTCCGCATACAGACCGTAGGGGAGTTGTTGCGGGGAGAACTGCCCAATGGGCAGCGCGCCCGGCAGGGCTTCGCTGCTGTGTTCGTTAGCAAACCCCGTGGTGTATTGCCACGAGGCTTCCTCGTTAGTCGACACAGGTTGTTCGCTCACGCGGCCTCCGGTATTAAATGCCATCTGCCCCGAGTATCGTTCCATTGATGACGCTACTCAACGTCACCGCTAGCGAGGAGAGCGCATGAAGTTAGCAAGTCTGCGGGGAGGCCGGGATGGCCGGCTGGTGGTGGTGGACGCGGCGCTGCGCTGGGCGCTGGACGTCCGCGACATAGCGCCCACTCTCCAAGCCGCGTTAGACGACTGGGCGCTGCTAGCGCCTCGTTTGCGCGAGCGTGCGCAGCACTTGGCCGACGGCACGGCTAAGGATGCGTTGCCTTTCCGGCCTGAAGACTGCGCCGCGCCGCTGCCACGCGCCCATCAGTGGGTGGATGGTAGCGCCTATGTCAATCACGTCGAATTGGTGCGTAAAGCGCGTGGTGCGGCGTTACCCGACAGCTATTGGCACGAACCCCTGGTGTATCAAGGTGGTTCTGACGACCTCTGCGGCGCGCACGATCCGCTGCTGGCGGTGGATGCCGCCCACGGGATTGATTTGGAAGCCGAGGTTGCCGTCATTACCGACGATGTGCCGCTGGGGACATCCGTCGCGCAAGCGGCGCAGCACGTCCAACTCTTGATGCTGGTCAACGATGTCTCGCTGCGCAATTTAATCCCGACCGAGCTAGCCAAGGGCTTTGGGTTCTATCAATCCAAGCCTGCCACGGCGTTCTCGCCGGTGGCAGTGACACCCGACGAACTGGGCGCCGCGTGGCACGCTGGCAAGGTGCATCTGCCCTTGCGCACGTGGGTGAACGGCGAGTGGTTCGGGGCACCCGAATGCGGGATCGACATGACCTTCAGCTTCCCCGATCTGCTCGCTTTTCTTACCCGCACCCGCAGGCTTGGGGCGGGCACCATATTGGGCTCCGGGACGGTCTCAAACTACGAACGTAGTCGCGGTTCGAGCTGTATCGCTGAGCGACGCATGCTAGAGATCTTGGCGCATGGGGCGGCGCGCACGCCGTTTCTGCAATTCGGCGACAGCGTGCGGATTGAAATGTTGGACGCTGCAGGGGCCAGTATTTTTGGTGCGATTCAACAGCAAGTCGTTGCCGCAAGCCCAGCGACTAGGCCAGCCCTGAGTGGGCTCCCCACATGAGTACCACGCCAAGTCAGCTGGATATGGCCCTGTCCCACGCGCGCTCGGCGCGGCAGCAGTTCGAGTGCAGCGCGCTACCCCAGCACGCCATGAGTCACGTGCCGGTGGTGATAGTGGGCGCCGGGCCGGTGGGATTGGCCGCGGCGCTAGATCTACGCCGCCATGGCATTGCCTGCGTGGTGCTGGAAAAACACGGCGGCGTGGGTCACGGATCGCGGGCCATTTGTTGGGCAAAACGCTCGTTAGAAATTTGCGATCGCCTCGGGGTGGCCGCACCCATGCTGGCCAAAGGCGTGACTTGGAACGTGGGTAAAGTGTTTGCGGGCGCCGTGGCCGAACCGCTGTATACCTTTGATTTAGCACCTGCTGATGCGCAAAAATTTCCCGCTTTTATCAATCTTCAGCAGTACTACGTGGAAGAATATTTGCTGGATGCGCTGGCGCAGGGCGATAGCCCGGTGCGTTGGCAACATAGGGTGCAGGCGATCGTGCCGGGCCACGACGGCGTGGCGGTCACGGTGACTACCCCGCAGGGCGAGTATCCGTTGCAGTGCGACTATCTCATCGCGGCTGACGGTGCGCATAGCACCGTGCGTGAGCTCATGGGGCTGACTTTCGACGGCCGCACGTTTGAGGATAATTTTTTAATCGCCGATGTGCGGATGCGCGCGGCGTTTTCAGCAGAGCGCCGTTTTTATTTCAACGCGCCCTTCAACGAGGGGCGCACAGCGCTCATGCACCAACAGCCGGATGACATTTGGCGGCTCGATTTCCAATTGGGTTGGGATATCGATCGGCAGGCTGCGCTGGAAGAGGCGCAGGTGACGCGCCGCGTGCAGGCGCTGCTGGGGCCGGGCCAAAAATTTGAATATGAGTGGGTGAGCCTGTACACCTTTCAGTGCCGTCGCTTGCAAAAATTTGTGCATGGGCGGGTTATTTTTGCTGGCGATGCAGCCCATTTGGTCTCGCCCTTCGGCGCGCGCGGCGGTAACGGCGGACTGCAAGACGTCGATAATCTCGTCTGGAAATTATCCTGGGTGCTGCAGAACTCGGCCAGCCCGAGCTTATTGGCGAGCTACGACCAAGAACGGGTTTACGCCGCCGATGAGAACCTGCGCCACTCCACTCAAAGCACCGACTTCATGACGCCCAAAACGGCACAGGAAACAGCGTTCCGCGATGCGGCGTTGGACTTGGCGCGGCAGCATCCGTTTGCGCGCCGGCTGGTCAACAGCGGGCGCTTGTCGCTGCCCTGCCAATTGCGTCAATCGGTGCTGACAACGCCCGACCGAGACGACTTCGACAGCACGCTGCAGCCCGGCGATGCCTGTCTCGACGCGCCGCTGGCGGCCAGTGGCGCTGCGCGCTGGCTGCTGGAGATCTTGGGCGGCGATTTTATCTGTTTGTACTTCGTGGGTGAGCAGACACCGGCGGCGCTCAGCGCCTGTTTACCGAGGGCTGTGCGCTTGGTAGCAGTGAGCCGCGACTTTCGCGCCGACGCCTGTCAGGATCCCACCGGTGTGCTGGCCGCGCGTTACGACGCGCGCCCGGGCACTCTGTATCTCATTCGACCGGATCAACATATTGCCGCGCGTTGGCGTCAGTTCGATGCGCGCGCTATGGCGGCGGCGCTGGCGCGCGCAACCGGCTACTGAAGTTAATCGAGCCACACACGGAGTCAAAATTGATGAGCGCAGTATTTGCATCCCGGGGCGACTTGGCACCCAAAAAAATTAGTTTCACGCAGTTGGCCGAGAACGCCTATGCCTATACGGCCGAGGGTGACCCCAACACCGGGGTCGTGATCGGCGACGATTGCGTGATGGTGTTGGACGCGCAGGCCACCCCGGTGATGGCGCAAGACGTGTTGCGGCATATTCGTAGCGTGACCGACAAACCCGTCAAGCATGTGGTGCTCAGCCATTACCATGCGGTGCGCGTGTTGGGGGCGAGCGGCTATGGTGCGCCCAATATTATCGCCAGCCGCGACACCTACGACCTCATCGTGGAACGCGGCGAGCAGGACTATCAGTCCGAACTGGAGCGCTTCCCCCGCCTGTTCGATGCGGTGGACTCGGTGCCCGGGCTCACTTGGCCCAATGTGGTTTTTAGCGGCCAACTCACCGTGTGGTTGGGATCCGTCGAGGTGCAACTGCTGCAATTAGGGCGGGGCCATACCAAGGGCGACACCGTCGCGTGGTTACCGAAAGAGCGGGTGTTGTTCAGCGGTGATTTAGTGGAATTTGGTGCCACGCCCTACACCGGCGACGCCTACCTGCGCGAATGGCCAGCGACGTTGGACCGCCTGCAGGCGCTGGCACCGCGTGCGCTAGTGCCGGGGCGGGGCGACGCCCTGACGACGCCCGCACAGGTGGCCGAGGGTTTGGCGGGCACGCGGGCGTTTATCACCGCCTTGTACGAGAGCGTGCGGGCCGCGCGGGCCGCGGGTAAAAATCTCAAAGAAGCCTTTGCGGAAACTCAGGCGCGTCTGCAGCCAGAGTTTGGTCACTGGGTGATATTTGATCATTGCCTGCCGTTTGATATCAGCCGTGCATACGATGAAGCGGGTGGTCTAGAAGATCCGCGAATTTGGACTGCAGCCCGCGACGCCGAGATGTGGCGCGCGCTCGCGCAACCCGTTTGAGTATGGAAGACCTCACCACCCGGATCAGCGATCCAGACGCTTTTTATGCAGCGGTGGTCGGCATGCATGCCGGTTTGAGTGTGGAGGAGAGTCTGCGGTTGTGCGCCAGACTCATTTTGTTATTGGCCAATGAAGTTGGCGACTCGGCGCGTTTGACGGCGATTTTCGCCGCTGCCGTGGCGCCGCTACAGCCTGGCCGCGCACCCGGTCCGCAGGTTTAAGATCCCACTGGTATCGGCACCCCTGTGGCTAGCGTCGGGCTAATCGCGGCTGTTAGCCGTTGGCGAATTATCGCTTGGGCCTTAGTGGCGTGGGCGTGTTGGCCGGTCAGCGCTGCGCTCGCCGATACCCTGCAGGTGGACATCACGGGGGTCAGCGGGCGTCTGCATCGGCAGTTGGTTGAGCATCTCACCGCGCTCCAAGGCGCACAGCGCACCAAGATCTCTAGTAGCCGTATTTTGGCGATGCATCGGCTGGCCCCCGCCAGTCTGAGTGAGGCTTTGGAGGCGCTGGGTTACTACACCGCGAGCGTGAAGCCCACCCTCGTGCAGCAGGGTCGAGCTTGGGTGGCGACCTACGCCATTGTTCCAGGCCCGCCGGTACGCGTGAGCACGGTGGAAATCGACCTGCTCGGTGACGCCCAAACAGACCCTGCCTGGGCTGACCGCGTCGCGCGTTTTCCGTTGGCGGTCGGTGAGGTGCTGGTGCATGCGTCCTACGAGGACGGCAAACAGGCGCTGGAACAACGGCTCGCTGATCGCGGCTACTTCGATGCGCGCTTCACGCACGCAGAAGTGCGGGTGGAACGCCGCACCCAGCAGGCCCATATTCGGTTGATTATCGATAGCGGTCGGCGCTACCGCTTTGGTGAGTTGCGCTGGCCGGCGACGGTGCTCACGCCGGGGTTTCTGGGGCGCTACGTCACTTTTTCGCCGGGCGATTTTTACCGATCCGGCGACCTTCTAGACCTGCAAACCCGCTTGGTGGACAGCAATTATTTTTCTTCCGTAGTGGTTGAACCCTTGCGTGATCTGGCGCAGGCCGAGCAGGTTCCGGTGGGGGTGGAATTGATCCCGCGTAAGGCGCAGCAGTATTCCCTAGGACTGGGCTTGGGCACCGATACGGGGCCGCGTGGCCGCGCGAGTTGGCAGCGTCCAACTGTTAATTCCCAAGGGCATCAGGCCGAGGCGGATCTGCGAGTCTCAGCGCTGTACAGCAGTCTTTTGGGGCTCTACACCATTCCCTTGCGGAGTGCCTATACCGATAGTGTGGCGTTCTCCGCCAAGATGGATACCGAGGACACCGGTGTTGCCCAAAGCCACAAAATACAGTTTGGCGTAGCGCATCTCACGAGGCGTTATGGCTGGCACGAAACGGTGGGGCTAGCGTATGCCGTGGAAGGCTACGAGGTGGCGGACAGTAGCGCCGTGGCGGGCCTGTTGATCCCTTCCGCACGCTGGGTTCGGGTGTGGAGCGATGATCCCCTCTACACCAAAGATGGCGTTAGATTAGCGTTGGGCCTGCGGGGCGCCGCGGCCCAACTGCTCTCGCGGGTATCCTTTGTGCAGTTTCGTGGCGAAGCCAAATACGTGCACGCCTTCGGGGGCGCGCGACTGATTTTACGCAGCGAGGTGGGTGCTCTGGCGACCGGCGATTTCGACCACCTGCCGGTGAGCGAGCGTTTTTTTGCTGGCGGCGACAGCAGCGTGCGGGGCTTCAAATTTGAGTCTCTGGGCCCGCGTAACGCCGCCGGCAAAGTCACCGGCGGACATTATCTGATGACCGGTGGCGTGGAAGTTGAACAACACCTCTACGGCAGTTGGAGTGGCGCGCTGTTCAGCGATTTTGGCAACGCGCTGGATTCATTCTCTGATCCGCTCCAGTACAGCGCGGGATTTGGCGTGCGCTGGCTGTCCCCGGTTGGCTTGGTGCGTCTGGATCTTGCCAATGGGTTGTCTGATCCCGACCATCCATGGCGGGTGTCGGTGTCGGCAGGTCCGGATTTATGACCTGGCGGCGCCGTCTTGTTGGGGTGCTCGCGGCCAGTTTTGGCTTGGCGGTGATCGGCGTGCCGGTGGCGCTAGTAGGGAGCAATGCCGGG
>CAMAXW010000095.1 GCA_945862315.1 Klebsiella pneumoniae | reverse complement strand
AAGAACCTCTCAGCCAAAATGCCGCGACGCTTTCCACCAACCCTCAACGAACAGGACGTGCGCGACGTCGCGGCTCACGTGCGCCAGTTCTGAGCAGGAGCTCATTACCATGCCAAGGAACGAACACTATCTGCAGATAGCTGCGGATCGCAGCATGATTCAGGACCTCTTGGGTCGTTACGCGTTTGCCATCGATTACGAGACCGGCAACCCGGGACTTTGGGCGTCGCTTTTCGCAGAAGACGGCCGGTTTGAAATTCCGATCATGAAGCTCGTGGTGGAAGGCCGTGCAGCACTGACGCAGTTTGCCGCCGGCCTACATCGCACGCTACCCGGCTTGCACCACGTGATGACGAACTCCTACGTCGATGTGGACGGCGATCGGGCCAAGGGCAAATGTGAACTCAACGAGTTCTTGCTCCGGCCCGAGGCCATCTATAACAATCTGCAAGGCTGGTACGAGGACGACTATGTCCGTGACGGCGAGCGTTGGTGCTTCGGCGTGCGCCGAGTGTTCTTCCCGCGTGACTCCAGCCGGGTGACCACGAGCGGGCCGATTGGCGAATACTTCAGAGATTACCTCGCGTTTTGCCAACAGTTTCGCCGCGAGTGAGCTGATCCTGCCGGCGTCGAACAGGGCGCTTGAATAACCCGCGAGGCGCTGACCCTCACCGCAGCCCCTCAGCATGGCTGGAATTGGCGTTAAACCCTTGGCGGGCACACGGACCTAGCATGGGCTAAACCCCGCTGGGCAGTCTGCCGCCGCCACGCGTCTGCGCACCATTTTTAAGACCATCGGCAGGCGTTCTGGCGTCCCCGGGAACGTGGGTCACCGCCGGGTGGTCCGGCCATTTTTTCTGGTTAAAGCGAGGGTGGACGGTCTGCGATTGCTGAGCCCGGGGCAAGGCGATCAGCACAATGGCCGGTTGCACAGTAGAATTCCCCCGTTCGGATCCTGCGGGCCTGTGTTAGGGCCTCGCTTCGTGAATATTCCAAAAATTGAGAGCGTGCTGATGACTTCGTTGTTTTCCCCCCTGACTTTCAAGCGCGGACCTGCCATGAAAAATCGTTTCATGCTGGCGCCGCTGACAAACCTACAGAGCCACGAGGACGGCGTTTGTTCCGAAGATGAATTCATCTGGCTGACCAAACGCGCCGAAGGTGGCTTCGGTTTGACGATGACCTGTGCGGCGCATGTGCAGGCTGAAGGGAAAGGCTTTCCAGGCCAGCTGGGCATCTTTTCTGACGACCATCTCCCGGGCCTCACCCGCCTGGCCAAGACCATCAAGGCCAACGACAGCCTCGCCGTGGTGCAGCTCTACCACGGTGGTATGCGCTGCCCAACGGAAGTCATCGGGATGCAGCCTTTGTCCGCTTCGGACAATGTGAAATGGGGTGCCCGCGCCATGACGACAGCGGAAGTTGAAGGCATGATCGATGCGTTTATTCGCAGCGCTCAGCGCGCCGAGCAAGCCGGCTTCGACGGGGTCGAACTGCACGGCGCGCACGGTTATATTCTGGCGCAATTTCTGTCTGCGGAGATTAATCAGCGTGACGACCGCTTCGGGGGTTCGCTGGCCAATCGTTCGCGGCCCATCTTCGAAATCATCGAAGGGATCCGCAAGCGTTGCGGGAACGATTTCGCCGTTGGTGTGCGTCTCTCACCCGAACGCTTTGGCATGCAGCTCAAAGATGTGGTGCAGGTCGCCGACCAATTGATGCGTGAGGAGCTGGTGGAATATCTCGATATGTCCATGTGGGACGTCTTTAAAATGCCGGTGGAGGATGGCGTGCAGGGCAAGAGTCTGCTGGCGTATTTCACCGAACTTGACCGCAAGGGCGTACGTTTGGGTGTTGCCGGCAAGCTCAATACGCCAGCCGAACTCCAGCGCGCGCTGGATGCGGGAGTGGATTGGGTGATGCTGGGTCGGGCGGCGATACTCCATCACGATTATCCCAAACTCTGCCACGCCGACAGCAACTTCCTACCGGTATCGCTACCCGCGTCGCCAGAACATTTAAAAGCCGAAGGCTTGAGCACCACGTTCATCAACTACATGAAAACCTGGAAGGGCTTCGTGAAGGATAACGACGGCTTTATTGATGATGATCTGATCCTCAATAGTTAAACCTGGGTGTTGCGAACCTGCGCCAGCCAAAGGGATGGCCGGCGCAGGTTCTGCGAGTGTCAGTGAATTCTGGCAATTTCTGCAGAAAGCTTGAATGCACCGCGCTCGCGAGCCGGTCGTAGCGCGCTGCCAGCGCGGGTGCCTTGCCGAAGTACGGCGGTGAGAAAGGCTTGCCGATCAGCGCGCTGACGGTGAGGTAAGTGAACCGGTGCAAAGTCGATCTGCGCGTAGATCTGTTCGCCGAATCGATGGCGATGGCGTTTATGCCCCGCACCGTCGGTGCTGGCAAGTGGACCTATCCATGTTGGACACCTGCCTCAACCGGGGCGCTCATGTCAGCGTGACGTGAAGCGCTGGCGTGCGGCTGATCTGAGTGGTAGCGCTCCTCGCTACGGGTCGCAGAAAGTGCCGAATCATTACATTACACTGTCTTCTCGATTCGGTTCCGGTCGCGTCACCCGCATAGCGGCGGCGCGAAAAATCTATATGGCCATAGCCCTGCATACCTTTAGGAGGCAACGATGAAGCTCGCTCTCTACCTGCCCAATTTTCGTGATCACGTGACGGTCAAGGAACTCGAGGACCTCACGAACCTCGCTGAGGCGCTCGACTTCAACTCGGTATGGACGCTCGACCGGGTCGTGGTGCCGGAAGCCTCCGACGAGCATAGGCTGCAGCACCCGTTCGGCATGATGACCCAGTTTCCGAAGGCGCTGCCGGTGGCGGCCCGTGGCCAGTGGTTGCATGGCATGCCCCTCATCCCGTGGCTGGCAGCGAAGACCACTAAGTTGCGCATCGGCATGAGCATCATCGACACACCGTACCGCGCGCCCGGCGTGCTGGCGGGCGAAATCGCGACGATAGACCACCTGTCGAATGGCCGAGTGAATGTGGGCCTGGGTTCCGGCTGGATGCCCGAGGAATTTGCGGCCGCGAGCGCGACGCATATTTTTCCCAAACGGCACAAGCACGTGCGCGAGACGATCGAAATCCTCCAAGGCATCTGGACGAACGACCTCTTTGAGTACCACGGCGAGTTCGCCGACTTTGAGCGCTGTGGCTTTGGCGCCAAGCCGCTGCAGAAGCCTTGCCCGCCGATTTACTTCAGTGGCCTGAAGGATCCGAAACGCTCGGCGCGCCGCATTGCGAAGTACGGTCTTGCGGGCTGGATCGGCATCCAGGACACCCCCGAGGAAATCGTCCGCTGGCGCAGCGCAATCCAGCACGAGCTCGATGAGATGGGCAGCGGCCGTTCGCTGGCAGATGGCTTCGATATGTGCAGCATGATCTGGTTTGCCATCACGGATGAACCCAGCGACCAAACGCCAAACGGCAAGTTGAGCAATCTGCTGGTGGGTACCGCTACACAAATTACGGACAACCTGAAGCGCTTCAAGGACGCGGGCCTAGATATGCCCCTGCTATGGCCGCCCTTCAGTGGTGTGCCGGTTTCGAAGACGCTCGATGACATGCAGCGGCTGGTGGAGGAAATCATGCCGAAGGTCAACGCCAGCTGAGACACTCAATGACTTGGCCTCAGTAGCGATCAATGGGGTCTGCGCAGGACGGGCGGGTGACGGCCCACCGAACGCAACCCCCACCCATCTCAACACCGGCCCGGCCCGTTCATCCTGTAACAAGCTCAGGACGAACGGGTCTGGAATGGCCCGGTTACCGTTCGCCATGTGTCATTGCCAGGTTGACGGGTGTCAGGTTCTGCACGGCACCAGCCCTCGCCTCGGCAGCCGTGGTGTTTTTGTGCCCGGCGAAAATTCTGGCTAGGCGAGTGTTTGCCCCGGCTGGACGAACGCCTTCGTTTTGCGATGCCCTATTACGCGAGTTGCGCAGCACCAGCGGCGCTATCCGTCAATGCGTAGATACCTTTATCGAGCGCGAGGATCTGACAGGCCCTACCGATGTCATCGGGTCAGCGCGAGGCGTAGCCAAAAAAAAAATTCCCAGCACCCCTTAGGCGAGCACGCTTTGTCGCATCCCGACCCAGTTCGAAGGTAGGCTGCTGCCGGCTTAACCCACATGCCGTTTACACAGAATCCGGAATACCCTGCAGCGCTGCAATGATCCGGTCAACCGATTGCGCGGTGCTCTCCGCGTCGGTCTGCACGGTCAGGTCATAGACGAGGGGATGTGCGTGGCAGAGTTCGTCGCTTCTTCGGGCCAGCCCAAGCGGCCGTCCTTCGGCTTTGCCGTCGCCTCTCGAAGATTCCCGGCGCTCGAGCTCGGCCAGAGAACAGAAAACGCCCACGCTGAACAGGCGGGCGCCGTGTTGCCGCAGGACCTCCATCAGGTCCTCGTACCATGCGGGGTCCTGCAGGAAGTGATCGATGATGAGATGCGTGCCAAGTTGCAGGTGGGCGCCCCAACTGCGGTGCACGCCCTGCAGCAGGCGTTGGCCGTGCGCGTTGAAAACGATACGCAGACGGGGGCTGCCACCATGCTGGCCCTCGGCGTGACTTTCGTCCACATATTCCCAGCTTGCGCGACCATCGTAAGGCACGCGGGATGACAGCCGGCTAAGGTCTGCACCCTCCTGTAGCTTCACAAAGCTAATGGGAAACAGCTTGTCCGAAATGAGTAGCCCTAGGTCGTCAAAGGCCACGCGCGTAAAGGCTGCCTGAGGATCGCCGTCCGCCAGATCTATCAGTCGATCCTGCAAGACCCGGCACAGCGTGGATTTTCCCGATGAACTGGGTCCAGTGACCAGAATCGCCAGCGCCGACGCGCCATTTCCACTCGAAGCATTGGTTACCATTATTTCCCCGTTTTTAATCCCATATGGCGCGCGTTTCCCCTCTACGGTCGACGATCCATGGTGCCGGTCAGATACCTCGACACGCTCAAGTTCCCGGCCTGCAGGCAGCGCACCTAAAGTATCCGTTCGCGGCGGGTTTTTCATTACCAATGTGCCAAGAAACAGCAGAAATAAGGGCAGAAATAGGGTCGCTCACCGTTCTAAGCCAGGTGCTGCCCGCTGAATTCGAACTCGTGAAATTGCGCGCGGAAAGCTGCTTGTTACCCCGACGCAGTGCGGACCCTACTTGGGCTAGCAATCGCTAGCGGGCCGACGGCGTTGCGGGATGCGCGGCGGAAATCGGCAGGAAAATTAACGCCAACGCGGGCTTATCTGGTGGGTGTTCCCGAATTTTTTTCTTGGCTTTTTGGGGGTTCTCATTGCTGGGTGATTTCTCCTGACCGCCGCACGCACGCTGCTCGAAATGACAAGGCTAGCAAGCGTCGATAAGCTGGCGTTGCAGGGGTTATCGACTGACTAGGTGCTCACCAGGGCCTCCCCGCGGCCAGCGTTACGCCCGACTGGGGCAATGGCAAAAGTTGCAGCGGATGGCAACAGAGGAGCAGCCGGGTGCAAATTCTAATCGCGGGCGGTGGTATTGGTGGGCTGGTGCTGGCATTGATGCTGCACCGGCGTGGCATTTCCTGCACCGTCCTCGAAGCCGCGACTGAAATTCGCCCTCTCGGGGTCGGCATCAACCTCCTTCCCCATGCGGTCCGTGAACTGGCCGCGCTCGACCTGCTTCCCGCCCTCGACGCGACGGGTATCCGCACCCGTGAATTGCGCTACGCGAACCACCTCGGCCAGACCTTGTGGGCCGAGCCACGCGGCACGTGGGCGGGCCATGAGGTGCCGCAGTTCTCCCTCCATCGGGGTCGTTTGCACGCGGTGCTGTGGCAGGCCGCGGCGCAGGTTCTGGGTGAGCGCCTGCGCAGCCATGCCCAGGTCACCGGTTTCACACAGCATGCGAACGCAGTAGAGGTGACGCTCGTGGATGGCACGCGGCTAGGTGGCGACGCGCTGATCGGCGCCGACGGCATCCACTCCATCATTCGTGCGCAAATCCATCCCAAGGATGGCGGTGTGTGCTGGCAGGGTATCCAAATGTGGCGCGGCGCGGTGGACTGGCCCACGCTGTGGGATGGGCAGACGATGTGCATCGCCGGTGATGCACGCGCCAAGCTCGTGCTCTATCCCATCGGGCCAGGCAGTACGGATGGTCATCGCCTCTTGAACTGGGTGGTGTACGCGCAGCTGGCGGACGCGGGGCCCTCGCCACCTGGGCGGCAGGACTGGTCGCGGGAGACGGCGCGCGAATTGGTGATCCCGCACGTCGCCCATTTCTGCCTGCCCTTCATCGATCCGGCCGCCCTGATCGCCGCCTCGCCGACGGCCTCCGAGTACCCAATGTGCGATCGCGAGCCGCTGCCATTCTGGACGGAGCGCCGTGTGACCCTGCTCGGCGACGCCGCGCACCCGATGTATCCGGTGGGCAGCAATGGCGCGTCGCAGGCCATCATCGATGCGCGTTGTGCGGCCGATTTCTTGGCGGGTGGCGACCCACCGGCGGCGTTGGCGGCCTACGAGGCCGAGCGTCTGCCGAAGACGGCGGCCATTGTGGCGTCCAATCGCAAGGGTGGGCCAGAGCGCATTATCGATTTCATGGCGGCGCGCGCGCCGGATGGCTTCGCGAGCATTGAGGAGGTGGCCGAGCACGCAGAATTGGCGGCTATCGTCGGCGGGTATGCCTCGCTGGCGGGGTTCGCGGTGGGGCGTTGAAGGGCTGCAACCTAGCCAACGCATTCAGGCCGGCCGTCTCGCCTTAGTCGCCTTAGACCTCGCGCAGGCGGGGCGCGTGCAACACGCCGTCGCTAGCCGGGTGCCGTGCCCGGATCCTGTCCAGCAGGCGGGCATTGTTCCGCAACGGCACGCGCGAGGTTTCGCCCCATCGCCAAGCAATACCCGCACCAGCAGCCCACCGGTGCGCGCTCCACGAGCCTCGCTGTACTGCGCTGGATATCCCTCGAATACGGCCATGAAATCCCCGGCAGGGATGTTCTGGATGCCGATTTGGCGGTGGTGAAAGCGGCGCCCGGGGCCATGGGTTTCCAGCCAGCACAGCAACGCGCAGATCCGGGAGGAGACGGCTGGCAATCAGCCCGCACCCACCTTCATCAAGACGCACCTAGCGCGTCATTTACGGCCCTGATCGGGGCGCGGTTTTGCCGGTGACGGCTGTCACGAGAACAGCCCGCTGCAACGCTATGTCCGCGATCTTGCCCTATAGGCCGTGCCTGCGTTGCTGGATATCGATACCGCCGCTGAAACCTCCGGGCGAATAGTGCTGGACCTGCTGATCGAAGATCGCCTGATCTCACCATTGCCGAATTACTATGCACTTTGTGTATTATTTTCTGACAGGCACTGTGTGCCACTGTTTATAGCCGCGCCGGGTTTACCGGACCCGACCCAAGAAGGAGACCACTGATGACCGCTACCGCTACCCGCACACCGCCCAGCGACCGCGCCAACGCACCGCGTGATTACGAAGTTTGCGTGATTGGCGGCGGTGTGGCCGGCATTTACCAAATCAAACGGCTGGCGGATCTCGGCGTGAAGGCGACCTTGCTCGAGGCCTACAGCGACGTTGGCGGCACTTGGTTCAATAATCGCTATCCCGGCGCGCGCTTTGATTCCGAATCCTTTACCTATGGCTATTCGTTCTCGAAAGAAGTGCTGGACGAATGGGACTGGAGCGAGTGGTACTCGCCGCAGCCCGAGACCCTGCGCTATCTGAATTTTGTGGTGAATAAGTTCGACCTGCGCAAGCACATGCAGTTCAACTGCCGCGTGGCGTCGATGCATTTCGACGAACACACCGACACTTGGCGCATCACGCTGGTCGATGGCCGCAAGCTGACCACCCGTTTTGTGATCACCGCGCTGGGCATTCTGTCGATCCCCACGCGCCCAAGCTTTAAAGGGATGGAAACTTTTAAGGGCTTGTCGTTCCATCCGTTCGACTGGCCGCACGATCAGCCCGACCTCGCTGGCAAGCGGGTAGCCATCATCGGCACCGGCGCCACCGCCATCCAGATCATTCCCGAAGTGGCCAAAGTGGCCGGGCACTTAACGGTATTCCAGCGTCGCCCCAACTGGGCCGCGCCGCTCAATAACGCAAAAATAGACAAGGCGGAAATGGCGACAATCCGCGCCCGCTACGCTGAGATTTTTGAGGCCTGCGCCCGCACGCCGGGCGGCTTCGAGCACGAACCCGATCGCCGTGGCTTCTATGATGTGACCCCCGCAGAACGCCGTGAGCTGTGGGACCGCCTCTACGACGGCCCGGGCTTCGGGATCTGGCTGCAGAACTTCGTCGAGATCTTCACCGACGAAGCCGCCAACGTCGAGTTCTCCGCCTACATTGCCGAACGCATTCGTGGGCGCGTGAACAACAAAGCCCTGGCCGAGAAACTCATTCCCCAAGACCACGGCTTTGGCATCCAGCGCGTGCCGCTGGAAACGGGTTACTTCGAGACCTACAACCGTGACAACGTGGAACTGGTGGATTCCGGCGCGACGCCGATCCAGCAGATCACGCCGGCAGGCCTCGACACCACCGATCGCAGCTTTGAGTTCGACATCATCATTTACGCCACCGGTTTCGATTCTTTCACCGGTGCCTTCGACAACATCGATATTCAAGGCGTTAATGGCCTCAAGTTGCGCGACAAGTGGGCCGACGGCCCCATCACCTTCCTGGGGCTGATGACCAGCGGCATGCCGAATCTGATCATGCTGGCCGGCCCGCAGACGGCGGCCACTAATTTTCCGCGCGGCGCTGAGCTGGCGGTCGACTGGGTGACGCCGTTTCTGGAAAACCTATGGCAGCACGGCCACACCCGGTTCAACGCGCAGGAAGCCCCGGAGCAGCGCTGGCACGAGCATGTGAAAGACATGTACCGGGGCCTGCTGTTGGGCAAAGCCAAGAGCTGGATCACCGGCTACAACGGCAACCTGGCCGGTCACGAATACGGCAAGACGCGCTACAACATTTATGCCGGCGGTGGTCCGAAATACGTCCGCACTTTGCAGCGCTGCGCGGCCAACGGATACGAGGGGGTAGATTTGGGGTAGGGCGTTGCCGGGTAGGAGACGCTGGTGTTCACCTACGTTTGTCTCGGCACTCATGACCTCTCGCGCG
>CAMAXW010000094.1 GCA_945862315.1 Klebsiella pneumoniae | reverse complement strand
CACGCTGAGCAGGCCACGAGGCCTTTTTTCGTCGAGAATTAAAACTTGCCATTTGGAGCCCCACCATGCACCGCACGTTGCTCTCCTTACCGCGCCAAGATGGTTTTTCTATGCCCGCCGAATGGGCTAACCAAGCTCAAACCTGGATGGCGTGGCCGGTGCGGCCGGACAATTGGCGGGGCAACGCGGAACCTGCGCAGCGCGCGTTTGCGACCGTCGCCAACACCATTGCCGAACATCAACCGGTGAGCATGGCGGCGAGCGGGCCTGCACTGGCGCGTGCCCGCGCGTTGCTAAGTCCTGCCGTGCGCCTCATCGATATCCCCAGTGACGATGCCTGGATGCGCGACATCGGTCCAACGTTCGTGCGCCACCCGCGGGGTGAAGTGCGCGCGGTCGACTGGATTTTTAACGCTTGGGGCGGGCTTAACGGTGGGCTTTATCAGCCTTGGGATGCGGATGATCGAGTGGCCCAGCAAGTCGCCCACGCGCTGGGTATTGCGCGTTATCGGGCGCCGCTGGTGCTAGAAGGCGGCGCTATCCATGTGGACGGCGAAGGCACTTGCTTGACCACTGAGGCGTGTTTACGCCATCCCAATCGCAACCCTAACTTAACGCAGGACGACTTGGAGCAGGCGCTGCGCGACTACCTGGGCGTGTCGGTGATTGTGTGGTTGGGGCGCGGCCTGTTGCACGATGAGACCGATGGTCACATTGATAACCTCTGCTGTTTTTTGCGTCCCGGGGTGGTGGCGCTGGCGTGGAGCGAGGATCCCCAAGATATCCAACATGCGATCTCGCAGGATGCCTTAGCGCGCCTGCGCCGTGCGCGCGACGCGCAAGGGCGCCGGCTCGAGATTATCAAACTCCCCATCCCGCAGCGGCCGGTAGCGATGTCGGCCACCGAGGCGGCCGAGGTGCTCTCAGCGCCAGGCACGCAGGCTCGACCCGCAGGGGCGCGGTTGGCCGCGTCTTATGTGAATTTTACGCTGTGCAACGGTGCAATTATTTTGCCTCAGTTTGACGACCCACACGACGACCGGGCGCGCGCCATCCTGGCTGAGCAGTTCCCCGATCGCCTCATTCGCCAAGTGCCCGGTCGGGAAATTCTCTACGGGGGTGGCAATGTCCACTGCATCACGCAACAGCAGCCGGCCGCGGTGTAGCGGCGCGTTTCAGCGCAATCTGGGTGGGCGCAACTTCACTTGGTCTGCCGCACGCGGGGCGCGGCAGCCAGGGTTTTGCTGACCGGACATTGCGCCGCCGCACGCTCCAGACGCGCACGCTGTTCGGCGGTCAGTTCGTTGGGCAAGGTCAGCTGATAATCAAAGGCAAAGTCATCCGCCACGCTGCGATCAAGCGTCACGCGCACCGCGACGTGCGCCAGCGCAATGCCATATTTTTCGGCCGCCATGCGGACTGTCATGCTCATGCAGGTAGCCAAGGCCGCTTCCAAAAGTTCGTGGGGACGAAAACCCTCGCCCTCACCGCCCCGGTCTTTGGGCATGTCCGCGTGGGCAATTTGCCCGCCGTTCGAGAACTGCTGGCGGTAGCCCGGGCCCATTTCGCGGGTGTCGATCATGGCCCCGACACGGGCTGGTCGCCGGCAATCGCCATCTGCTCATCGCGCTGGCGCGCTTTCTCCGCGCGGCTCAACACCCACCCGGCAATCACCACGCCCAGCCCCACCACCGCCACCATCAGGGTGGCGAGTGCGTTGATTTCAGGCGACAGCCCCAGCCGCACTTTGGAATAAATCACCATCGGCAAAGTGGTTGCACCGGGGCCGGAAACAAAGCTGGAAATCACGAGGTCATCTAGCGACAGCGTAAACGCCAACAAAAAACCCGACACCAGTGCGGGCAAAATAAGCGGCAGCGTGATCACAAAAAATACTTTGCTCGGGCGGGCGCCCAAATCCATGGCTGCTTCTTCGATGGAAGGATCCATCCCCGTCAGCCGCGACTGCACCACCACCGCCACATAGGCCATCGCAAAAGTTGTGTGCGCGATGATGATGGTGAGCGCGCTGCGCCCGCTGGGCCAACCGATGGCTTGTTCTAGCGCGACAAAAAGCAACAGCAACGACAGACCGGTGATGACTTCCGGCATCACCAGCGGCGCGGTAGCCAAACCTGCCAGCAGCGCACGCCCCCGAAACAGGCCAAAGCGGGTGAGCGCCACCGCCACCAACGTGCCTAACACGACGGCGAGGGAGGCGCTGATAAGTCCTATGCGCACCGAGAGTGCTGCCGCGCTGAGAATTTGGTCGTTGTGCAGCAGCGCGCCATACCAGCGCGTCGAAAAACCACCCCACACGGTCACCAGTTTTGACTCGTTAAACGAGAAAATAATGAGCGACAAAATGGGCACATACAAAAAAGCAAAACCCACCGCCAGCCAAAGCCACAGCGCTGGATGGACCCGGCGGCTCATCGGCTAGCCTCAGCGCGTTTTTGCAACCACTGCTGAAACACCATAATGCCCAGCACCAGCGAGAGCATGACAATGGCGACCGCCGAGGCAATGGGCCACGCACGGTTGGAAAAAAATTCGTCCCACAGCACTTTGCCGATCATCAGGGTTTCGGTGCCGCCCAGTAGATCGGGGATAACAAACTCACCCAGCGCGGGAATAAACACCAGCGAAAAACCCGCGACGATGCCCGGCACCGACAGCGGCAGCGTGATGCTCAGAAAAGCCTTAAACGGCCGGCAACCGAGATCTTCCGCCGCTTCCAGCAGCGTGAGATCCATTTTTTCCAGCGTTGAATACAACGGCAACAGCATGAAGGGTAAATAGGAATAAACGATGCCGATGTACACCGCAAAATTGGTCCGCATCATCACGATCGGTTGGTCGATAACCCCCAGCCCCATCAGAATATTGTTAATGATGCCGTTGTTGTTCAACAAACCAATCCAGGCATACACGCGCAACAAGAAGGACGTCCAGAAAGGCAACACCACCAGCATCAGTAACACACCGCGCCAACTGGCATCGGCGCGCGCCAAGGCATAGGCCATGGGGTAGGCAATGAACAAACAAATCAGCGCAGAAAAAAATGCAATCCGCACCGATTGTAGGTAGGCATTGAGGTACAGCGGATCCTGTGTGAGAAATAAATAATTGCCGAGATTTAGCTTGATGGTCAGGTAGCCCTGCGTGGCCCAGTCAAAGAGCGCGGAGTACGGGGGTTGCGCGATGAGTTGATCGGCGAAGGAAATTTTTAACACGATCACAAAGGGGATCATGAAAAACAGCGTCAGCCACAAATAAGGCAGAACAATGACGCAGTCGCGCCCCGAGAGCGGCACCCGCGCCAGCAGGTTCAAAGCCCCCCGCAAGGGGGCTAGGTTCACCAGCAAACGTGAGCCTAAGCCTTCACCACTGGCGAGACGGTCGCCTAGCGGCAGCGGCGGCGCGCGCTTCATGTGGTGAGCACCACGCCACTGGCCGGGTGCCAATGCAGCCACACGCGGTCGTCCCAAGTGAGGGTGTCTTCGGCGTGCCGGATAAGATTAGCGCGGGTCACGTTCACCATCCGCCCCGTATCCAGCTTCACATGGAAAACCGACATGTCGCCCATATAGGCGATGCCATCCACCACCCCCTGCATGCAGTTTTCGGTGGGGTTGGCCGGCGGCTCGCGGCTGATGTTGATTTTCTCCGGGCGCAGCGCCACCCACAGCTGCGCGTTGGGTGGCGCGGCCACCCCGTGGTCGATAAATATTGTGCAACCAGCCTCCGGCGCGGCGATGCGCACAAAGTGGCTGTCTTCCGCGATGACCTGACCCGCAAACATATTGACCGACCCGATAAAGTCCGCCACAAAACGGCTGGTCGGAAATTCGTAGATTTCGGTCGGCGTACCCACTTGAACAATGTGCCCGAGATTCATCACCCCAATGCGCGATGCCAGCATCATGGCTTCTTCTTGGTCGTGGGTGACCACGATAAACGTGACGCCGAGTTTGTCTTGCAGGTTCATCAGTTCGTATTGGGTGCTTTCGCGCAGTTTGCGGTCGAGCGCGCCCAAGGGTTCGTCGAGCAACAAGAGCTTAGGTTCTTTGACCAGCGAGCGCGCCAGTGCCACGCGCTGCCGCTGCCCGCCCGACAACTGATGCGGCTTACGCCGGGAAAAAGCCGAGAGTTTCACCAGCTCCAACATGGCGGCTACGCGCTCGCGGATTTCGCGCCTAGGGGTAGCGTCTTGTTTGAGACCAAACGCGACGTTGTCTTCTACCGACATATGCGGGAACAACGCGTAGGACTGGAACATCATATTGACCGGCCGGCGGTAAGGCGGGATGCCGGCCATGTCTTGACCATCGATAAAAATCTGGCCGCTGGTGGGTTCTTCAAAACCCGCCAGCATGCGCAACAGCGTGCTTTTGCCGCAGCCCGACCCACCCAATAAACAAAAAAGCTCTTGCCGATAGACGTCGAGTGACACTTCGCTCACGGCCGTGAAGTTGCCAAAACGTTTAGTGACGTGTCGCAACGAGATATAGGGCACGGCCGTAGGGTCACGCCACGGCTCGGTGACCAAGGTTTCGGGCTTTCTATCGTGCATGCAGTGCTCCCCTCCTCACCCGGCGCAGTTAGACCGCTACTGGTTGGTCTTAATGCGAGTCCAGGCGCGGGTCGCTAGGCGGTCGTACTCTGGGGTGTTAACCACGTTGGGAAAGAGGTTCGCCTTGGTCGCGGCATCTGGATAAATGGCCGGATCGTTGCGAACGGCTTCCTCCACATACTGGGTCGAGGCCGCGTTACCGTTGGGGTATTTCACCAGATTGGACACCTCGGCAATGACCTTGGGGCGCATCACGTAATCGAGGAACTTATAGGCGTTTTCTGTGTGCTTGGCGTCTTTGGGGATGCCCATGGTGTCAAACCACATCAGCGCGCCTTCACGCGGAATGAAATAGGCGATCTCGTTGCCGTTTTTGGCTTCGGCCGCCCGGTCACGCGCGATAAACACATCCCCGCTCCAGCCCATCACCAAGCAAATTTCGCCGTTCGCCAAATCGTTAATGTACTGCGAGGAATGAAAATATTTAATACTCGGACGAACCGTCATCATCAGTGCCTCGGCCTTCGCAAGGTCCGCCACGTTCTGACTCCCCGTGGGCAGCCCTAAGTAGCGCAACGAGGTCGGGACCACTTCCACGGGACTATCCAGCATGGTCACGCCGCAGTCTTTGAATTTCGCCACAATTTCAGGTTTGAGGATCAGGTCCCAGCTACCAATCGGTGCATCGGGCATGCGCTCTTTGATTTTTTTCACGTTGTAACCGATGCCGGTCGTGCCCCACAGCCACGGCACAATGTGTTGGTTGCCCGCATCGTAGCCGGCCAGTACTTTCATGAGTTCGGGATCGAGATTGGCGTAGTTGGGCAGCTTGGTTTTATCCAGCGGCTGAAAAATGCCGGCTTTGATTTGGCGGGCGACGAAGCTGGCCGACGGCACCACAATGTCGTAGCCGGTATTGCCCGCCAAGAGCTTCGCTTCCAGCACTTCGTTGGAATCGAAAACATCGTAACGAACCTTAATGCCGGTTTCTTTTTCAAAATTGGCGAGGGTGTCGGCGGCGATGTAATCCGACCAATTGTAGATATTCAGAACTTTTTCGGTCGCCTCGACAGGCGTCGCCTCGACAGGCGTCGCGGCGCCGGGCGGCGCGATGCCCTGCGCGGCCGGCATCGCGGCCGGTAGCGCAGCAACGCCCTGTGCGGCCGGCGTCGCGGCAGCAGACTGCTGGGCGGGCGCTGGCGTCTCGCTCTTGCCACAAGCAAACAAGCACATTGAAAACACCAGCACAGCCAGATTGCGCGAAATCTTTAAGCTCATGAAATCACTCCTTAAGAAAATGGCTAGTCATCGGGTGTAAGCCTAGCGGGATAGGTTGTCTGCAGGCGGCGCCCACGTTCACTTTAACCTTAGTCATTCGCCCGCCCGCCCGCAACCGTCTTATCCCGCGCGGTATGCGCCTAGAGCGTGGGTCGATATGCCATGGCGAAATGAGCCCGGAGGGATTCGCACCCCTAGCGACGGCAGTTCATAGGGAACCCCTCGATGAGGGTGCGGCGGGTGGCGCAACGGGCGGGATTGGGTCAGAAATTTAGCGAGCAATGCCCGCAAACTCCGCCAATTTTCCGGCCAGATCCCCCGGAGGAATCTCCTGCAGCGCGTCCCGACCTAGGCGGGCGCCAGGACCACCCGGCGCGCTGTCCTCAGGTACCGCTCCCCGGTGCACGGCGGCCCTCGTGGGTCAGGGTTGCCGCCAAGGTGTTTAAGCGGGTCGCCGCCTCATCGCGGGCGGTGACCGCGTAGCGACATAACACTTCGCGTGCGGCCGCCGGTTCGCCCGCGCAGCCAGCAAGCTCGTGCGCACATTTACGCCATAGCGCTGCGCGCACGGCCGCGCGGCCACCCCAACCGCCGGCAAGCCGGTTGGCGTCTTCGTCGCGCGCCCACTGCAGCAGTTGCGCTATAGCGAAGTCGATTGCAGTCATCATCACGGGAAACTAGCATCCCGCTAGCAGCCAATCCATCAGGCGGCACGCCTTGGGCAGAAAAATCGCGCTGTCCCAAAATTCAAGTGTTACCAATTTTGAGAGTGTCCTGTGGATCCAAAAACCGCCAATCTGCGCGCATCCCCTCATCCCGGGCCCCTGCTGGTATTGGCCGTGGCGCTGCTGGCAGGTGTTAGCTATGCCGCGCACGCGCAGGATGGCGGCAACTCCTCGGGCACCGCCAGCGCCAGCCCCCTGGACGCTGCACCGCCCGCCTCGGCCGCAGCGATGGAACCCGTAGCCTTAGAGGAACTGCTCGCCCCGATCGCGCTCTACCCGGACGCCTTGCTGGGCGCGATGTTTGCCGCCGCGGCGCACCCACAAGAAGTGATGGACGCCGGCAACTGGCGACTGGAAAACCCCGCGCTAGAAGGACCCGCGTTGGACACTGCCGCGGAAAAAGCCGGCTTTGGCCCGGGCACACGGGCTTTGTTAGCCTTTCCAACCGTGCTCGACATGATGTGCCAAAACTTCGATTGGACGCAGCAACTAGGCGCCGCTTTCAACGCCGATCAGGGCGCGCTGATGGCGGCGGCACAGCGCTTGCGCGCGCAGGCCCTAGCCGCCGGCAATCTCGCCTCTAGCCCCGAGCAGCAAGTGGAACAGCGCACCATCAACGAACAACAGGTGGTGGAAATCAGGCCGACCACTCCAACGCAGGTCTATGTGCCGCAGTACAACCCGGAAGCGGTCTATACCCAGCCCGCCTCAGCGCCGGTGCAATATGTGGCCGTGCCTGGCGCGCCGGGTGTCACGCAAGTCGTTGCCGGTCCCAGCACCGGGGACCTCATAGCCGCCGGCGTCATTGGCTTCACAACCGCGGTCATCATTGCCAATATTTTTAACCAAAACCGCTACCCAGCCGATTACTACACCTACTACCGCTACCCCTACCCGCGCTGGGGCTTCGGCTTTTTCTATTACGACAACCGCCCTTGGTATGCCCGCGGTTACCGCTATCATCCTAATTATGGCTATGGCGGTTATCGGCACGGTTATCGCGGTGGGCGGCACTATCACCCGCCATCCCACTACCCGCATGTCTGGAACCAACCTGGCCCTTGGCACCGGCCACCGCCGGGCTATCGCCCCAACACAGTGGTCACGGTCAACACGACCCAGGTGACCTACTTCAATCGCTTTGGTAACAACCAAAATCTATCCGCTGGCAGCAAGCCCCGCCCGGCCCTCGTCGCAGCACCCGTGCGTGCGCGCGTTGATGCCCAGTACCGGCCTGCTTCACGCCCACCCGCTGCCGCACCGGCAGTGCAGCCGGCCGGCACGGGCCGTCCCTCCGCCGGGCAAGGTCAACCTCGCTATCAGGCCGCCCCGCCACCCCGCGAGGTGCCCAAAATCAGTCCGCAGGACGCCAACGGCCGGCGGCCACCCGCGAGTGTTGAACCCGCAACCCCAGCCCAACCAAGTCCCGGGCGCCAACCCACCAATGAACCCGCGCCACGCCCAACGGCACAGCCCGCACCACGCCCAACGGCACAGCCCGCGCCACGCCCAACGGCACTGCCCGCGCCACGCCCAACGGCACAGCCCGCGCCACGCCCAACGGCACAGCCCAAATCACAGCCCAAATCACAGCCAACGCCACAGCCCGCAGCGCAACCGGCACCGGCTAAAGACCGCACGACGCCGCCGAACTCGGCACCCAAGCCCGCAAAATCCTCGAAAAACCAAACCCAATAGCGGTGAATCGAGAAGCCTCGGAGGCAATTTTTGGGGGTCCACAGCGCGGGTTCTTCGCGCTCGTCGAGGGGCTGGTGATGCGTACTCAACCAGCGTATCAATCCGCGCTAGGCTGGCGTGAGGGGCGGACCGATAGAACCGCGCCTCACCCCTGCCAGCGCGCCGCAATATCCACAGGAGAGAGACCATGCGGATACTGACTAGCCTGCCGCAGGAGGACTTGCGCAGCGTGCCCGAGGCCGCGCAAGCCGCGGAGGCGCTGGGCTTCGACGGCGTGCTGACCCAAGAAAATCGCAATGACCCTTTTTTAGCGTTGGCGGTGGCCGCGGTAGCAACCCACCGAATGACCTTGGGCACGGCCGTCGCCATCGCTTTCCCGCGCAGCCCGATGGTGGTCGCTAATGCGGCATGGGACCTGCAAGTGGCCTCGCGGGGCCGCTTTGTGTTGGGTCTGGGCCCACAGATTCGGCCCCATATCGAAAAGCGCTTCAGTGTGCCGTGGGTGGCGCCAATGGCGCGCCTGCGCGAGTACGTACTGTCGCTGCGGGCCATTTGGCGGGCCTGGGAAACGGGCGAGAAGCTCCGCTTCGAAGGTCAGCATTATCGGTTTACCTTGATGACGCCCAATTTTGTGCCGCCCTCGCGCGGCTTGCCCATGGTGCCCATTACACTGGCCGCGGTGGGACCTAAGGCGCTGCGTTTGGCGGGTGAAGTGGCGGATGGCGTGCAACTGCATCCTTTCTGCACGCGTCGCTACCAAGAAGAAGTCGTCTTGCCGCGTCTGCAGGAAGGCCTGGCCAGCAGCGGGCGCCGCTTGGCGCAGTTTGAAATTGTGGGTGGCGGCTTCATTGCCACCGGCGCCGACGCGGCAGCGGTCGCCAAAATGTTTGAGTGGGTGCGGGTGCGCCTCGGGTTCTACGGTTCCACCCCAGCCTACTGGCCGGTATTGGAATTGCACGGTTTGGGTGATCTGGGTCGGGCGCTAAACGTGCTGTCCAAACAAGGAAAATGGACCGAAATGACGAGCCTCATACCCGATGAGGTGGTCCATCTTTTTGCCGCGGTAGGCACCCACGCGGAAATCGCGGGCAGGATAGCGCAGCGTTTTGGCGGGGTCAGTGACGCCGTGTCCGCGAG
>CAMAXW010000093.1 GCA_945862315.1 Klebsiella pneumoniae | reverse complement strand
CGCGCCGCACGCCAGCGCACCCGCTAGCCGGGTAGCGCGGGGTGCAGCGGCGCTGTTTCGCGCGCCACTTCGGCGTCAAAGTTGCCTTGGGTCATCGCCGCCATCATTCGGGGATAAATCCGCGCGAATTCGACGCTCATTTCGGCGATGGGCACTTCGATGAATTCGCCTCGATAGCGGAGGTATTCCATGTGCTCCCGGCCGTCCATGTCGTAGGGGTGGTAGATGGAATCGGTCGTGCCATCGAACTCTAACGGGCGGATTCGGAATTTCTCACACAGGGATAAATTAAACGCAGGCGTGGCTTTGCGCCACTGACCGTCGAGCAAAATGGACGTATAGCCGTGCCAACGAAACTCGTTGGTTTGCATCAGGGCGCGCATGCGCTCGGTAGACAAGTGGTTGCGCACGTCAGCAAAACCGAGGCGCGCGGGGATCCCGCTGGCGCGGCAACAAGCCGTCAGCAAAACAGCTTTCGATACGCACCAGCCGAGCCCAGTGCCAAGCACCCGGCTGGCGGATAATCCCGCGCTGCTGATAACGATGGAGTAGGGGTCGTAGCGAATCTCATCCCGGACCGCGTAATACAGGCGGATAGCCTGCTCGCGCTCGCTACCGACACCGCGGTGGCGCGCAACAAATGCCAACACTGCGGGGTGCTGGCTGTCGATGGTGGGGGTGGGTTCTAAAGCTGCGGCGAGAGTAATCAAGGCGATGCAGGCTCCCAATTAATGTCAATAAGAATGCGTAAGTGATAGCGGCCAGAAATTTTGGAGAATAGGTCGATGAGCCACATTTGCCAGCCGTATTTACGCCGTAAGGCCGCGTAGCCAGCGGCTACCGTGGCGGGATCGGTGACCAGTTGCGCCCGTGCCGTGACCCACTGGCCAAGACTGCCACCGCGCGCATCACAGTGCGCCAACGCCACTTCGGGATTGGCGCGAATGCGCTTGGTTTTACCGCTGGGCGCGGAAAAAACGTAAAAATGCGGCGCGCTGCCGGCAATCCACACCGGCGTGCGCACCACTTGGCCGTTGCGGCGATAGGTGGCCAGACTGACATAGGTCGCTTGTGCAGGATCGAACAAGGTTGCGGTCGTGGGCGTTGCGGTCATGGGCGTGGCATTACGGCGCGGGCGGTGGCCCAAAAGCCGGACATTCGCCAAAGGTCATCGCCGCGTTGGTCCATGGGTCTTGGTAGGCGATGCCAATCGCCGCCAGCCGTAGGCCACCGGCGTCTTTGTTGTCTTGTCCGTAACGGGGGTCACCCAGCACGGGCGTCCCAATGCTCTCGAGATGCCGACGAATTTGGTGGAAGCGCCCGCTGAGCATGCGGATGTGCAGGGTGGTAGCACGCGCGCCGGCGTCGTAGCTTTCGATCAACCAGTCAGTGACCGCACTCTTACCATCTAATGCCTGGCTAATGCGACCGCTAGGCCCACGTGGACGCAGGTCGCCACGCACAGTGACCCGGTAGCGCTTGTCGACTTGGCGTTCCTGCCACAGCGCGGCGAGCTTGGCGCAGGCCCCGCTGGAATGCGCGGCGACCACCAAGCCACTGGCTTCCATATCCAGCCGATGCACCAACAGCACCTCGCGACGCTCCTCAAAATGCTCGCTGATTTGCCGCGCCAGGGTAGCGTGATCGCCGTAGCGCGAGCCTTCTACGAGTAAACCCGCCGGCTTGTGCCACACGCTATAACGCTTGTGGTCGGCGACCAAGGTGGCGGCCGGCGGCACGTGATTAAGCACCGCCGAATCATAATAAATAGACAGCCGATCGCCTGCCGCGAGTGGGGTGGTGATGCGGCGCAGTCGCTGCGGCTTGCGGGTGCCGTTTTGCAGCCACACAGCGCCTTTTTTCATCGCATCTTTGATGCGCAGCTTGGAGAGTCCGGTGACGAGGGTCAGGGCCTCGGGCGCGGTGGTGGGCTGGCCATAGGGCACAACGATTTCGCGCGTGATAGTGACCCGATTAGACTGATTGCCAGGGGCGAATTCTTCGCGCTCAACGGGCGCGGTCCAAGGCCGCGGCGATTTGTTCACGGGTGTTGCCGGGTCGCGTGTTTGCGCCATTCCATGAGGATGGCGCCGATGGTCTCAGGGGTTATTTGCAGGTCGTGCAGCAAGTGCCGCTGCAGTCGGTGGAGCGCATCCTGTCCCAGTTCGCCCACAAATCCCGTGCTGTAGTAGGTGATGGACCAAATGTCGTGGAGCGGGTCTTCTTGCCACAAGTACCAGCGCCCAGCTTCGGGATGGCTACCATTAGCCGAAGATTTAGCCTTGGTGGCGGTTGGAAATTGGTCGTTGACCAGAATGCCCGCCGCCACTAGGGCCGCGCGCACGCCAGAATACGTGGTCGCCCAGATCAGGCCCTCGCCAAAGCGGGCTGGGGAAACCGAAAATCGGGCCTGAATACTCATAAATTATCTACGCGACCTGTTGACTGACATTTTGTTCGATTCTAATCGTGCCTGCCGACGCCGCCTAGCACCGGCTGCGCGTCATCGGAGCGCCTAACGTCGAGCCGAACCCACCGACTGACTTGGGCTAACATACCGCAACCTTAGTTGGAAGAACGACCATGCCTATTTATCACGCCCCCGTTCGCGACAGTCTGTTTGTGCTAACCGAAGTGCTCCATTTTGAGCGCTACCATGACCTGCCCACGTTTGGGGAGGCCAGCGCCGAACTCGTGGGCGCGATTCTTACCGAGGGCGGTAAGTTTGCCGAAGAAGTGCTACAGCCACTCAACCAAATCGGCGATGTTCACGGTTGCGTGCGTCAAGCAGACGGCAGTGTGACTACCGCGCCGGGTTTCCGTGCCGCCTATACGCAGTTTAGTGCTGGCGGTTGGGGCGCGTTGGCGGGTGATCCAGCTTTTGGTGGGCAGGGTTTACCCCATCTGATCGCCAGCGCGCTGGAGGAGTATTTCATCTCCGCCAATATGGCTTTCACCATGTACCCCATGCTGACCTTAGGGGCGATTGCGGCTATTCAGGCCGTGGGCTCGATTGAATTGCAGCAGCGTTTTGTGCCCCCGATGGTCGAAGGCCGCTGGACCGGCACGATGAATCTCACGGAACCCCATTGCGGCACCGATCTCGGGCTGCTACGAACGCGCGCGGAACCCCACGCCGATGGCAGTTACCGCATCACCGGCACCAAGATTTTTATTTCTGCCGGCGAACACGATTTGAGTGAAAACATCATTCATTTGGTGCTCGCGAAAATGCCAGATTCTCCCAACAGCGTGAAAGGCATTTCGCTGTTCATCGTGCCTAAGTTTTTACTGCGCGCCGATAACTCCATCGGCGAGCGCAATGGGGTGAGCTGCGGCAATATTGAGAAAAAAATGGGTATCCACGGTAATGCCACCTGCGTCATGAATTATGACGGGGCGACCGGCTACCTCGTTGGCGAGCGCGACAAGGGCTTGCGGGCCATGTTTATCATGATGAATGCCGCGCGCTTGGGCGTGGGTGTTCAAGGCTTGGCGCAGTCGGAAGTGGCCTATCAAAACGCCGCTCAATACGCCCGCGATCGCTTACAAGGGCGGGCGCTGACGGGGCCCAAAAACGCCGCCGGGCCAGCCGATCCGATCGTCGTCCACCCGGATGTGCGGCGCATGCTGATGAACGCTCGGGCATTTAACGAGGGTGCGCGCGCACTGATGCTATGGGGTGCGCTGCAGGTCGATTTGGCGCAGGTGGCCGCCAGCCCCGAAGAACGCCAACGGGCCGACGACGTCATCGGTTTGTTAACGCCAGTCATCAAGGCTTACTTCACCGACAAAGGTTATGAGAACGCGACCAATGCCCAGCAGTGCTTAGGTGGACATGGGTACGTGCGCGAATGGGGCATGGAGCAGTTTGTGCGCGACGCGCGCATCGCGATGATTTACGAAGGGGCCAACGGCATTCAGGCGGTAGATTTGGTAGGTCGAAAATTACCCGCTAACGGTGGCCGGGCCTTACGGACTTGGACCGCGGAGATCGTGGCCGCGCTGGCGGCCACCAGCGGTGAGCCGCGTTTGCAAGCACTGGCCGAAGCGCTCAGCCGAGCGTTGGCCGATTTGCAGGCCGCCACCCAATGGCTCGTTCGCAACGCCATGGGGCGGCCGGACAACGCCGGCGCCGGGGCGACGGCGTATTTGCATTTGTTGGGCCTGGTGGCGCTGGGTTACCAGTGGGTGCTGATGGCGCAAGCCGCCTGTCGCGCCCTCGACGAAGACCCCGCCGAGCCCGATTTCTACACCAACAAACTCATTACCGCGCGCTATTTTTGTGCACATTTGCTGCCCGAAACCGCGCTCCATCGCACGCGTGTGGAGGCCGGCTGCGACGACATGATGGCGCTGGACGCGGCGGCCTTTTAGGCGGGCTGCCGCCCGGCGACCGCGGCGCCAGGCGGCAATTTGATGAGATTAGAAAACAATCGGGAGTTCCAAATATTCCTGGTAGATAAAGTCGCGGTGGGCGAGTAGTTCGGCCGAGAGCGCGCTAGCCACTTCGGGATCCGGGTTGGCATAGTGATCCCGAAAGCTGGTGGCCATCGGGCAGAGCGCTGGGGGCATCGGCGCGATGAGGGTGGCGAACGTTGCCCAGTAGATATCGAGCGCCGAGATCCGCTCGCCAAAGAAAAACCGCCGGCCGAGTGCTAATTGCGCGGCCAACTGTTGGTGGAGGGCGTCCAAGATGGCGGCCATGCGCGCAGGTGCACGGCGACCGGCATCCGGGGTGTAGCGGTATTTTTCGGCTAAGTGGTTCCAAAAAACGCGCGCCGCATCGCCGGGCGGCAGTGTTGGCAGTACCCGATGAATAATGGCCAGACGCTTGGTCCAGCCAAAACCCTGCTCGCCAGCAATTTCGTTGCACAACCCAAAGGCCACCACGCGGTCGGCTAAATCCACGGGGATGAGCGGCGGATCGGGGTTGATGCGCTCGGCAAGATTTAATTGGTCGATCCACGAGGCGCAAGGGCGCTCGTCATTCCACACCGCCACGGGCGCACTCGATTGCCCCGTCCAATCCAGCAGCTCTTGATCCGCCTGGGCGATCCCAAATTCCAAATCAGAGCGTCCCGCGCTGGCGGTGACCACGGCTTGGTAGGGCAGTTTTTTCACATAAAAAAGCCCTTTGCAGGCCTCTCGCCACGGGCCCGGAACCGCGTAGGCACCCAACACCAACCGCAAGCCATGCAGTTGCCGCGCTTGGGCGATAGGGAGGTAGTCGAGTTTGATGTCGGTGAGCATGATGTCGGTCATGGGGGGCCTGCGCAGCTTAAAGGTGGCCGCATGATGCCCGAGCACCAATCCTTGCGGAAGGGCGGTAGGCGCGCCCCGCACGGGCCCCTACAATACCGACACACTTAAACGCAGGTGGCGGTCAGCTAGATTCGCCCAGGAGCAGCAATCCTTATGGCGGCGCAGTCAGATACCAGCATCATGGCTTTGTTTTGTGATTTCGAGAACATCGCGCTAGGTGCCCGCGATGCCAAATTCGCGCGTTTTGAGATCCATAAAGTCCTCGAGCGACTATTGCTCAAGGGCAATATTGTGGTCAAGAAAGCCTACTGCGATTGGGACCGCTACAAGGAATTTAAAGGCAATATGCACGAAGCGGCGTTCGAGCTTATCGAAATCCCCCACGTGCGAATGTCCGGCAAAAATTCTGCCGATATTCGCCTGGTCGTGGATGCGCTGGACCTGTGCTACACCAAATCGCACGTGGACACCTTTGTTATCATCAGCGGCGACTCCGATTTTTCACCCTTGGTGAGCAAGCTGCGCGAGAACAACAAAACCGTGATCGGCGTGGGGGTGAAGCAGTCAACCTCAGACTTACTCATTTCCAACTGCGACGAATTTATTTACTACGACGACCTCGTGCGGGTCGAAAAAGAAAAGCGCCGGCCACGTGCGCGCAAAGCGAGTACCCCCACGGCGGTTGCCGCGCCCACCGAAACCCCGGCTGAGACACCCCAAGAGTTAGCCACTGAAATTGCCGCCGAGGCCGCCGCGCCAGCGAGCGACGCCGAGCGCAAACAAGAGGCGATCGACATCGTCATGGAGACCGTAGAGGCCTTGGTGACCGAGCGCGGGGCGGAGGAGAAAATCTGGGGCTCAATGGTCAAGCAGGCCATCAAACGTCGGCGACCTGGCTTTAGCGAGCCCTACTACGGTTTTCGCTCTTTCAGTAAGCTGCTGGACGAGGCCGCAACCCGCAAGCTGGTAACGCTAGAGCACGATGAAAAATCTGGCGGCGTGATTATCCGCACGCTGGCCATCGACACTGAATAACGACAACGAGATTCCACAATGAAAATTGACACACTCTTACCGGCCGCGCTACCCGCCGAGGTGGCGCAGAGCGCGCAGGCAATGGAAGCACTGGGCTTTGATTGCGCGTGGACTTTCGAAGCCGCGCACGACGCTTTTTTTCCGCTGGCGTTCGCCGCTGCGGCGACCACCACGCTGGGCATCGGCACCAATATTGCGGTCGCCTTCGCGCGCACACCGTTCTCCACAGCCCAGATAGCTTGGGACCTGCAGCGCTATTCCAAGGGTCGCTTTCGCTTGGGTTTGGGCACGCAGATTCGCCAACACGTAGAGCGCCGCTTCTCTATGCCCTTCGATCACCCGGCGGCCCGCGTGACCGATTACATCCGCTGCGTGCGCGCGATTTGGGAAACTTTCCAAACCGGTGCCCGACCCAGCTACGAGGGGCCTTATTATCAGTTCAAGCTGATTAACGAATTTTTTAATCCCGGCCCGAACGAACACCCGGAAATTCCCATCTACCTAGCGGGCGTGAATCCGCGGATGTGCCGGGCAGCGGGTGAAGTGGCCGATGGCTTTCATGTGCATCCCATGCACACGGTGCCCTATCTTAAAGAAGTCGTGCGACCCGCCTTGGACGAAGGCGCGCGCACGCGCGGAAAAACGGTGGCTGATCTCGAAATTTATTCGCCGGTGTTTGTCATTACCGGTGAAACGCCGGCCGAGCGCGCCACGATGGAGGCCGCTGTGCGTCGCCAAATTGCTTTCTATTCTTCCACCCCCAGTTATGCCGCCGTGCTCGAATTTCACGGTTGGAATGAGCTGTCTAAGCAGATGGCGCAACTGATGCGCGAAGGTAAATTAAACGAGATGGGCAACCATGTGCCCGACAGTCTGTTGGAAGAAATGGCGGTGTTTGGCGCGCCCAGTGAAATAGGTGCACTGCTGCGGGCGCGTTACGACGGCGTGCTCGACCGCGTTTCCTTGTATTCCACCATGGGAGGCGACGGCAATTTCAGCCGCTGGCCGGAACTCATCTCCCGGGTGCACGCGGCCTAAACACTGCCGGTCTCAGGCGGCGCGCACGGTCCAGTGACGCAGCACGCCCAACATGGCGTCCATCTGATTAGCGTATAGATCAATGCCCAGTGCGAGGGCTGAGACCTGCGGCAGGGTTAAACGGGCGTCGGCTTCGCCCTGCGAAGCCGTAACGCGCATGCCCAACTTGTGGGTGAGCCGCGTCATTGCCTGATTCTCGCTCAGAAAATGTACCCATAGCGACTCGCAGCCCTGCGCGATGGCGCTGCGTCGGCAGCGTTCGACCAGCCGTAACGCCAGCCCTTCGCGGCGATGTGCCGGCAGGACGCTGAGGCCAATCTCCGCCGTTCCCTCGCGGATCCCCAGATGGGCGACGGCCACCACGGCAAACGCCGAATCGAATGCCGCGAACACCCGGTCGCGCGAAAAATCGATGCCCTGCACATATTCCAACAGCATGTCGTCGGGCAATGCGCCCCCAAAGCGCAGCCGGCGGTCGGTATCGTCTAGCGCCACAAAATGGGTACCGAGACGCGGGCGATCGAGCGGGGTGAGGGAGTGAACGAGGCGATACATAAAGACCTCCCACGCTGGTGGCGTGTTGGACGATTCAAGTACCGGCAGTCTACCCTTC
The DNA here is from genome assembly GCA_945862315.1 of Klebsiella pneumoniae. Taxonomy (GTDB): domain Bacteria; phylum Pseudomonadota; class Gammaproteobacteria. The sequence goes on along the minus strand of CAMAXW010000093.1, from coordinate 1,470 downwards.
AAATGCTGCAGAGCAACATTTAATTTCGCTGCGGCGCTGGGCCCGTCCCAAGGCAACGCCCTAGGACTCGTCGACCCAATGCATTTCGGCACTGAAGGAGCGGAACCCTGCGGCGCTGAAACCCGTTCACCGGCACACGCAGGTTTCGCCCTTTAAGGGCTAGACAGACCACCGGGCCTTTCCCAGGGCGTTGCCCTGGCCTTTCCCAGGGCGTTGCCTTGGGCTACCAAATGTCGCCCCTTTGGGGCTTTTAAATCATGGACCATCGCCGGACCGAAACGCCTGACCATCGCCGCAACGGGACGCGCGGTCATCGCCGCAACGGGACGCGCGACCATCGTCGCAACGGGACGCGCGGTTACCGCCGCAACGGGGCGCACGGTCATCGCCACTACGGCACGATATGCGCTCACCAATCTAACCGTGCTAGGCCCCAACGGGGCCAAATATGCTAGCCCAGGGCAACGCCCTGGGTTCAATGGTCAACAATATCCCCAGCCCTGAAGGGGCGAAATAAAGGTCAGTCCCAGATATCGGTGCGGAAACCGATTCGCCGAAGCTCGCAGGTTTCGCCCTTTCAGGGCTAGACAGGTTTCCCGGCCTCTCCCGGGGCGTTGCCCTGGGCTATCAAAGGTCGCCCCTTTCAGGCTTTTAAATCATGGACCATCGCCGCACCGAAACGCCCAACCATCGTCGCAACGGGACGCGCGTTCACCGCCGCAACGGGACCACCTGCGATAGCGCAGGGCATGTACGCTGGGGCAGGCATCGGTTAATTTATGGGCATCCGTTATTTCATTCGGCGAAAAAATTCGCTACGCAAAAAAAAGGGGAGAATGCTATGTCCTATGAAGAACAAATTCCGCGTCAGCCAGTGAACCGTCGCGACATGCTAAAACGGGTTGCGCGCTTTGCCGATCTCAAGGGATCCGATGGCGGTTTGCCGGACAGCTATCACCCCAGCGCTGAGCGCATTCTGTATAACGTCATCGGTTTCCAGCCGCCGCCGGATACTGGCACCGGCGTTGTGTCGCCAGTGGGCGACAAAGCCGCGCGAATGTCTGCCATCAAAATTTCCGAGGGTTTTAATTTAGGTTTTTGCCGCGCGCTGCCGGGCAAGGGGCCGATGATGCACAATCACGACACCAACGAAACCTTCATTGGGGTCACCGGCGTGTGGCGAGCCAGTTGGGAAGATGCCCGCGGGCGGGTAGAACACGTGGACTTACAGCCGCAGGACGTTATTTCTTTCCCGCCGGGCGTGATGCGCCGTTTTGAAAACGTGAGCAAAGGCTCCAAACGCAAATATTCCACCTTGATGTTTGTTATTTCAGGGGACGCGCCGGGGGCAGAATTCTCGCGTGAAGCGATGGCCGAACTGGCGACTGCGGGCCTACTGGACATGGATCCGCGCGGGCGTGGTAAGACCTTCACTAGCGACAGCGCAGCCCCCGTGCTGACGGCTAAAAA
>CAMAXW010000092.1 GCA_945862315.1 Klebsiella pneumoniae | reverse complement strand
GGGGCGGCGTTCGCCGGATGAAAAAGATCGGCCGGCGAACCCTCCATGCGAATTATCAGGCGGCTTTCGACTTGCGCGCTGGCGCTTTGGTCTTCGCCTTGGCCTTGGCTGGCGCGGCCACAACCTTGGCGGCCACGGCTTTGGCAGCTGCTTTTTTGGCCGGTGCCGGCCGGCTTTTGGCGGCGGCGTGCCCAGCTTGCAGACGACGCAATTCTTCCCAGCCCAAATAGGCGTTAAAGCCTTTGTCGTCGAAAAACAGCACCGGCCCGTCGCAGATAAATAAATATTCCGTATCTTCCAGTGCGGTGGTGGCGCCGTGGATCATGCCGTTGGGTTCGTAGATGTAATCGCCGGTGTTTAAGGTGCCGTCGCGAACCTGCAGTTTGCCTTTTAGGATAAAGGTGTGCGAAGCCGAAAGGTGTTTGTGCGGGGGTGCTACGAAACCCTTGAGCCAGCGAAAATGCACCGCCCAGCGTCCTGATTCCGCGCCCGTATAGAGCACTTTAATGAAAGCTTTTTCGGGGTCCAGCGGCTGCGGAATCCATTCCGCATCTTCGGCGCGGACCATGGTATCCATGAGTTGTGGGTTGATGGGCAGAATGTTTTGCATCGCCATGTGAGTTCTCCTAAGTGATAGTTGTTGCGGTGGCTCGGTGCTGAACGCGCGCTCCCCCACCGGGTTGGCAGCGAGGGAGCGGGTACAAATTTAGCCCACCGCCCGCAGGAACGCGGGCGCGGTGTCGGCTTCCAGATCAAAGGCGGGTCGCGAGCCCAGTTGCTTGAGCTGGGGCAGTACTTCGCGCGCAAACAGGCTCTGGTTGGCGCGGGCGATTTCTAAGGGCATGCCGGCATAGCTAAACACGCCGGTGAAGCCACACGCATCGGTGCGCGCATGAATGTCCTTGAGTTTTTCGTAGCATTGTTCGGGGGTGCCCCAAACCTGCAAACTCATAAAGAATTCGGCCATGCCATCCACGCCCATTTGTTCGATGGTTTCGTTGAGCTTGGAGTAGTACTCGTAGCCTTTGGTGGTGGCGAAGTGGTCGCTGCTCATTTCGTAATGTTGCACCACCGAGCGCCAGTAGCCGCCGATATATTCGCGCGCCAAGGCTTCGGCCTTCGCCCCGTCCTGGTCGCACATTACCCAGCCGGCGACGTAGGGCCGGGGGGCGGCTTGGCCATGAATCTGCAAGAAAAGGTCGTTGTAGTCTTTGAGTTCTTGGGCGTGGACTTCCCACGGTTTTTGCGGAATCACCAGCACCCCAACGCCAAGATTGGCCATGATTTGGGAAGATTCTGCGGAGACCGCTGCGGCGTAGGTGCGGTTCTTGAAGGACTTGAAAGGCTCGGGGCGGATGCGCGCCTTGGGCTGCTTGATGTGCTTGCCGTCGTACTCGCAATAGCCTTGTTCCAGACCTTGCAGGATCATTTCAGCGGACTCGACAAACCGCTCGCGCGAATCGCCCATGTTCTGCCGAAAGCCTTCAAACTCCACCCGCGCCAAGCCCCGACCGATGCCGAACAGCGCCCGTCCGTCGCTCATGCAATCGAGCATGGACATTTTTTCGGCCACCCGCATGGGGTCATTCCACGGCAATACCACCACCATGGTGCCAAGTTTCACTTTGCGGCACGCGCCGCCGATGAAGCTCAGAAAATCGACCACGTCGGGCATCATGGTGTAGTCGGTGAAATGATGTTCGATGCCCCACACCGACTCAAAGCCCTGCGATTCGGCCATCAGCGCAAGCTTCATGTCGCGCTGATAAACCGCATAGTCGCTGATGCCGCCGGCGCGTTCCGGGTTTTGAAATATCGCGGCCATTCCTACATGCATGATGAATTTTCCTTGCAGCTAAAGTGGATGCTAAAAACAGGGTGACTGGGTACGCACGGCGCGCTAATAACAGGTCAATAGATTGGGCCAGGTCTCAGGAAACGCTCGAGCACATTGGCGGTGATGCGCGAGATATCGTTGCGGCCAGCGTGGCAGGGCAAGGCCTGACCCCACGCGATGCTGCCGGTAGAGAACACCGCGCCGGCATGAGTGGCCGCAAACAGCGTGACGTCGGCGCGGACTTGAAAATCTTGGGTGCCGCCAAGCCCGGGATAATTGAACATGATTTCCTCGGACACATGTGGGTAGGCGTCCGAGAAAGGTTCGGAACTGGCCAGCAGATAGGTGTTGGGTGGCGTTCCCAAGCTCAAATCGTAGCGGTCGATTTCCAACCCCGCAGCGCCGTTGAGGCCTAAGCCGAAGTCGCCAAAAACGGTGGACGTCACGCCCTCGAAGGCCCAACTCACGGCAGGATCGTGGCTGTCTGGCATGCGCCGATAAGGCCGCGATTGGTCCATGCCCTCGCTGGTAAAACCCACCCCGGTGAGCTTCTGTGGCGGACGGCCACGATTACGCCAAATGCCGCCTTTCTCGCCGGTAGTGGCCAGATAATGCTCCCCTGGCGCGGCTTGCCAAGCACGTGAGCCGGCGTCCAGCTTACGGATTTCCATGCACCAAGGTTCTTCCTCGCGAAACGCCACCACCCAGTAATAGCCGTTGGCGCCTAAATACATGAGGCGACCACCCTCTGCGACATAGCGCTCGGTGGCATCTAGCATGCGCTCGGAGTAGTACTCGGAATGCGTGCCGTTGAGCACCACCCGGTAGGGCGCCAGACACGCCAGACCTTCACGATGCAGATCTTCGTCGGTGATGATGTCGTAGCCGTGACCCTGTTGTTCTAACCACCAAACGATGGAGAGATCGGCGGCGAACTGCCACGGCACGTTGGTGGCCGCCATCCGGTGTTTGGGCCGCAGACCCATGATGGGTCGCAAATACGAGGAGTAACAAACGCCCGCGCCGTCGTTGTGGTGGTCGTAGCTGGAGCGGCCCCACTCGGGGTGCGCGGCCAGTTGATAGTCCCAGTCGTAGAGCACCAGCGGGTGGCCGGTCACCACCTCCACCCCGGGGGCGTCGATCACAAAACGCTCGTTGGCGTAGGCCAGATAGCTGGCCGTTGGCATGAGCATGGCGATGGCCGACTGGGGTTGCGTTGGACGCACGAAGAACACGAGGTGGTCTTCGGTGGTACCGGCACGCAGCCGCAAGGCATAAACCCCGCTGGGCAGCAGCGCCGGTACGCGCCACTCGAGCGTTGGGCACCAAGCGCTATCGATGATCGCATCCTCGTTGAACTGGATGCCGCCGTAGCGCTCGGGCGCTAAGTGGAAACAGTCTTCGCGGCCCGTCCAGTTAAAGCCGGTCATGGCCCGGATGGGGCGATTACGACCGATGCCGTGCAACCCGTGCGGTCCGCGGTCTACTACCCGGTCGCCGATGCCTTGGGCGGTGTAACCCGCGGCGGTATCCCAGCGTGCGACCCAGTCAGCGGCGGGTGGCTCACCGCCAGCGCGCAGGAGGTCTAAGGCCGCGCGCGTCAGCACGCCGCGCTGGATCCCGCAGCGATCGATTTTGCCGTTGTACAACCCGGCGACGACATCGTCCCCTGATTCGCGGCGGGCGTGATAACCGGCGAGGAGAGCGGGGCGGGCGCAGGCGCGCGGTTGGAATGCAACATCCTCGCTGTGGTGACAGGTATCCGTGCGCGGCACGAGCGGCGAAACCAGCGAATTCCACGAATTAATGACAGGCTCTTGATAGAGCGTGACCTGCCGCGTGGCAGCATCGAAGCTCGCGGCCACGAGATACCAGCAGCGCGCGACCAAGGGCGTTGCGGCGGCAATTTCCGCGCTGTGGGTGCCATCGCCCAACCAGAACGCCAGACAGCCCTGGGCGTTGATGCCTAGACCGAAGCCCGTGTGCTCAGCAGCAGACCATTGCGTGAGGATGCCCTGCGGACCCGTGCCGGGCAGCGTGGGCCACACGTAGGCGTAGACCGTGAAGCTTCCGCTGGGCAGCAGGTGCGCGTCGGGATCGGGGATTTCGACAAAGCTGCCGGTTTGGCTGTCCTGTCGGGTGACCTGCAGCGGACCGTTGCAGCTGGCATCTATTTCTTGCTCGACAAAGCCGGGGCCGAGCGGGTTTTCATCACCGTGGATGATCCGCACTAAGTGGGCGGCAGCGCTCGTTGTGCCTTCCGCACTCACCATGAAACGCAGGTTATCGCCGGGTTTTACACTCAGGCGGTCGCAGTAGCCGGTTAGCAGGATGGATTGCATGGGGGTTTACTCGGCGTGTAAATCGGCAATGTGGCGAAGAAATATGGCGTGGATAGCCTCGGCTTCGCTGGTGAAAACGGGTCCGTCTAGCGGTGCTGGCGGTGCGCCCGGGACGATCGGCATGCGGATCAATTGCCATTGCCGCATCGGCACCGCGGAGTACAGCGCATAGCGTGGCGGCCGGCGAAAAAAATTAACGACGCGTGCCAAGGCGTCGCTGTGGCGACCCAATGGGTGGTCTCGATGCTCGGCGATAATCGCCGGGGTGATGAGGCCCAGAATCTCAATTTTGAGCCGCGCGTGGAACTGCGCGTAAGTCTGGTGCTGCCGATCGCTGGATGGGGTGCCACTCATGCAAAGCTTTCCTGTGCGCGAAATCCTCCCGAGTATAACGAGGGCTAATCCGGGCGTCTGTGGCGAAAACGCCTGCTGCACTGCGTTTCTGATCGACATCAGCCGGCCAACGGTGCAGCCTGCACGGACTGCCGAGACGAGCATGCGCAGCGATGCAAAATAATCTGGGCGCGGATGCCGCCGTGACCCCAGCAACCGTCCCCCAAGCGCAGATTCTGGCCAGTCTGATCGACCTCAGCCAGCCAACGGTGCAGCCTGCGCGGACTACCGAGACGAGCGAGTGCGGCGATGAAAAATAAGCCCGATGCGGCGGCCGCCGTGACCCCAGAAACCGCCCCCCAAGTGCCGATTCAAACCAGCGCCCTGCCGCGCGGCGTGTGGGCCTTGGGCTGTGTGTCGCTGTGCATGGACGCCTCCTCCGAACTGGTGCACGCCTTGCTGCCGCTCTACGTCACCGGGGTGCTGGGGGCCAGTATGGTGACCTTGGGTCTGCTCGAAGGGCTGGCCGAAGCGGTCGCGGCGCTGATGAAGGTTTTCTCGGGAGCGCTCAGCGATGTGCTTGGTCGGCGCAAACCACTCGTGGTGCTCGGCTATACCTTGGCGGCGCTCAGCAAACCCTGCTTTCCGCTTGCCCAGTCCCTGACCATGGTGTTCGCCGCGCGCTGTGTCGATCGCCTCGGCAAAGGTATCCGTGGCGCGCCCCGTGACGCCTTGTTGGTGGAAATCACGCCACCCGCGCAGCTGGGTGCGGCGTTTGGTCTACGTCAATCCTTAGATTCAATCGGCGCCTTGATCGGGCCTTTATTGGCCGTGGGCTTGATGTGGCACTACGCTGGGGACGTGCGCACGGCACTGTGGTTTGCGGTGTTACCCGCGCTGCTGGCGGTGCTCATTTTGGTGCTGGGCGTGCGCGAAACGCAGCCCCCATTAGGCGGCCGTGCCCGGCGCGTGATCGGCCGCGAATGGCGCACGCTGCCACCGGCGTTTTGGCAGGTCGTGCTCATTGGCGCGCTGGTGACCTTGGCGCGGTTCAACGAAGCTTTCCTGATTCTGCGGGCCAGCGAACGGGGTCTCAGCAATGTGTTCGCGCCGCTGGTACTCGCGGTGATGAGCGCCACCTATGCGTTGGTGGCTTATCCAGCCGGACGCTTTGCCGATCGGCACTCGCCACGCCACCTGTTGATTGGCGGGCTACTGGTGCTCGCCGCGGCGCATTTAACCCTGGCCGGCGCCACGACGGCGCGCGCGGTGTTTTTCGGCACAGCCCTGTGGGGCGTGCACTTAGGCCTCACGCAAGGACTGCTAGCAAAACTCGTGGCACTAGCCGCGCCGCCGCAACTGCGGGGCACCGCTTTTGGGGTTTTTAATGTGGTGAACGCGGGGGCGCTATTTTTGGCGAGCGCGCTGGCCGGTGCGCTCTGGCAGGTTGGCGGACCCGGGTTGCCGTTCCTGGCGGGAGGCGTGTTTACCGTGGGCTCGGTGCTGGTGTTGCTGGGGCGACGCTCGCGCTAGGCGTGCGGCGTCTGCTGATTGGGTTTAGTCTAGTCTCGACTTTGGCGAATAGGCTGGTGGTCTTTCCTATCAGCATTCAGATTGGGCGCTATGGGTCTTTTGATCGAATTCAGAGACCCGGTTATTCGTCGGGTCGCCCAAGCCCTTTCGATTGCCACTCACCCAGTAGGTCGCGTTGATAGTTCACGAGTAAGGCGGGGCACCTAGTCGGTACCTGTACGGCTGGGGAAAATTGGGCGGCAACTGCTACCTATCCGGCCGAACGCGTGTTAACGGCGAAGCTTCGGGCTGCACTAACGACCGGCCGTCCTCGTCCCGACGGCCTGCGGACGAAGATGGGGTCAGACCCTATTGATATCCTCACCCCGCCTTGAGCAGCGCGTCGAACGGAATGCCGAAGCGATCGTGCAGCCCGCGTATCATGCGCAGGGTCAACGGCCGTTGCCGGTTCAGCACCTCATACACGCGATTTCGCTGCCCTATTGCGGGCACCAGGTCGATCGCTGTGAGGCCTTGTTGTTCCATGGTGAACTTGATCGCTTCCACCGCGTCGGGGAGATCTAGTGGATAGTGCTGCGCTTCGTACGCCTCGATGAGCGTTACCAATACATCCAGACGGTCGCCCGCCGCTGTACCTGCGCGCGCGCTCATCAGGCCCTCGACTTCTTTCAGGATGGCACGGTAGTCGGATTTGCTTCGGATCGGTTTGATGTCCATCTGCCGGTTCCTATACGGTTTGTGCGTCTATCGCGTCGTACTGGCGGTGCGTGCTAATGAAGCGCACGTACACAACGCCGAAGTCATAGTTGATCCACACCACCAGCCGATACTTGTTGCCGGCGATATTGAAAACCACCCGCCCATCCTTCAGCACGCTAGCTGTGCCAAACGCCGCCTTGACGTCCGCCGGTGCACGCCAATTCGCAACCCTCACCAGCCGGTACCAGGCGAGGACAGGCTGCTCGGCATCGCGATGAGCCGGATACTTTTCCCAGAAAGCTTTCAAGGCGGAGAGCGCAATGATTCTCACCGCACTATGGTGATCCCGATTTGGGACTATGGCAAGTCCGGTGGTCTGCAGCGCTGCCCGGCTTCATTCCCGGTCAAGTTGCCGCGACGGCAGGCGGGGTGGTCGGCCTCGCCGTCAAAGGCCGCCCGGTTCATCAAGTTCTCTTGCCCTCGCCGAACGCCTCGAAACGCGGGAGCGAATGATGGATGAGTTGCACACTGGTCTTGACGCGGACCAACGCTGGTTCTTCCTATCGCGGGTCAGGGCGCAGCCCTGACTGGGACTTGTTGTGCATTCCGTACGTGAGGGTTCGGTATTTCAGAAACAGTGAGGGAGCCTCAGGTTGATTTCCCTTAACCCTGGCCGGTGCCACGACGCTGCGCGCGTTGCGTTTAATGCTTGACGTAGCCACCGCATCGGGATACTCACATCAATCGGCTATTGCCCCGTGCCATCAACTGCCACAAGGAGCGCTCTCAATGACGTCTACTACACCTGGTTCCGCCATTTTTCGCCATCATCACATCACGTTATGCACCGGGGATGCGCAGGAAGACTACGACTTTCACACCCGCGTTTTGGGTCTGAAGAGCGTGAAAAAAACCCTGCTCTACGATGGCAACGTGCCCATTTATCACCTGTACTACGGCAACGACACAGGCGAGGAAAGCAGCCTCGTGACGAGCTTTCCGTTGCGCCACACGGGGGCTCGAGCCCGCCGCGGTTCGGGGCAAATCGATTACTTCAGTCTGTCCATCCCGGACTCCGCACTCAGTTTCTGGCAAGAGCGCCTGACTGGGCACGGCTTCGCGGTGAACGCGACCGAACGCCTAGGCGAGCGCTGCTTGGATTTTAAGCATCCCTGCGGCATTGATTACTCACTGGTGGGTGTGCACGACGACCTACGTGCGCCGCACAGCCACGGGCCGGTGCCGGCCGATTTCATGATCCGCGGTACCCACAGCATTTGCGTGTCGGTGCGTGATATCGAACTCATGGATGAATTTATGCTGGAGGGCTGGGGTGGGCGTCGGGTCGCTGAAGACGGTGCCCACGTGCGCTACGCTTTGGGAGCGGGTGCCAGCGGCTGTTTGGTGGATTTCGTGGTGGAGCCGCAACGCGCGCAAGGCAGTTGGGGGCTGGGCGAGGGATCGATCCATCACATGGCGTTCCAAGTCAGCACGCACGCGGAGCAGGACGCCATCAAAGCGCGGCTAGAATCCATGGGCCTGACCGACACCTCCGATGTTAAAGACCGCGGCTACTTCGATTCCATTTACGTGCGCACGCCGGGCGGCGCGCTGTTTGAAGCCACGGTTTCGCATAACCCTTCTTTTACGTGTGACGAGCCGGCTGATCGGCTGGGGCATGAAGTCATCATTGCGCCGCAGTTTCACGCGAGCCGCGCGGAGTTGGTGGCCCAACTCGGGGTGCTCAGGGACTGATGCGAATCTGGGTCGATGCGGACGCCTGCCCCGTGGTGATCAAGGAAATTCTCTACCGCGCGGCGCAACGCGTGGCGTGCGAATTGGTGCTGGTTGCTAATCGGCTGCTGAGTGCGCCCGCATCGGCTTTTATCCGTTGCCAAAAAGTGCCGGCGGGTTTCGATGTAGCCGACCGCTACATCGAAGACGCCGTCGCCCCCGGAGATTTGGTCATCACGGCGGATATTCCGCTGGCCGCGGGGGTGGTGGCGCGGGGTGCGCTGGCGCTTAATCCACGCGGCGAACTGTATACCCCCGAGAACATGGCCGAGCATCTATCCCGCCGCAATCTCATGGAGGAACTGCGCGGCTTGGGGATGGCGGGGGGTGGGCCGCCACCACTGGGTGTCAGCGATCGGCGGATTTTTGCCAGCCGTTTGGATGGCGTGTTGGCGAAGGCGCTGCGTGCCCCGTGACAGCCGTCACCGGCGCGCCAGCTAGCCCTGGACGGGGCGTTTTAAGAGCGCGACCAGCGGTAGCAAAAATAAAAAACTGAGCGCGAGGGCGGCGTACAAATCGGCAAAGGACAGCATGGCGGCCTGACGTGCGATTAACTGTCCCATGAGTGCCGGACTGAGCGGGTCTGCCAGCGTGTGACCCGTGCTGGCGAGCCACTGGTGCAGCGCCGGATTAAACGCCGTGAGATGCCCACCCAAACTGTTCCAGTGCACCTGTTCTTGCCGGACAAACAAGGTGCCCGACAACGCCACCCCCACCGCCGAACCCAAGGTGCGCATCACGCTGTAGAGCCCGGCCGCCTCATCGGCGCGCCAGCGTGGAATGCTCTCAAAAGTGATCACCGAAATTTGGCCGAAAATTAGCGCCATGCCAATGCCCTGCACCATGCCGGGCCAGATTAAGCCCCACGCATCGACCTGCAGGGTGTATTG
>CAMAXW010000091.1 GCA_945862315.1 Klebsiella pneumoniae | reverse complement strand
ACCAAATGGATGGTGGCGCAGGATGCAGTAAATCAGGCGGCGGCGGTGATCGTGACCTCCTTAGGTGTGGCGCGCGCGTTGGGGATCCCGCCGTCGCGCTATGCTTTTTTACGCAGTTCCGCCGACTTGGACGATCGCAACGTCACCGAACGCCCGGATCTGGCGCGCTCCCATGCCCAAGAACGTGCCCTACAGCACGCGCTTGAGGCCGCCGAGGTGGGCATTCAGGACATTGCGCATCTGGACCTCTACAGCTGTTTTCCCATTGCCGTCACCAGCGCCTGTGCCGCCTTGGGGCTGGCAGCTATCGGTGGCCCAGCGCTGACCCTCACCGGTGGGCTGCCGTTTTTCGGCGGGCCCGGCAACAACTACAGCCTGCATGCAATCGCCGAAGCCATCGCGCGGGTGCGGGGGGCGCGGCACTCGCTGGCGCTGGTGGCAGCCAACGGCGGCTATCTGTCAAAACATTCGGTCGGGATTTATGCCGCTGAGCAAAACACCCCGTGGCGGCCCACCGATAACACGGTGCTGGCGCGCGACTTTGCCGCGCAACCGGCCGTGGCCATTGCCGCCCCCACCACCTCAGCGGCGATCGTCGAGAGCTATGTGTTGACGCTGCGCAAGGGCGCGCCTGAACTGGGTTACGTGGCGGCGCGCGCCGCTGGGCAGCGCTTGTTGGCAAGGCCCGAGGACGGCGATACCGCCACCTTGGCCGCGCTGGGCGCGGACGAACCCATTGGGCGTCCGATCCAAGTGCGTCACGACGGGCAAGTGCACCGCTTCCGCTTTACGGCTTAGGCCTCAGGCTTCCCGCGGCAAAAAAATCTTGGCGATATCGGTGTCCACACCCTGCGCGGCTGCGGCCGCGAGTTCGGCGGCCACCGCGCGCACAAAGCTTGGGCGCTGTTGGAGGCCGGTCCAATAGGCCTGAACCGCCGGCGGGAAGTCGGCGCTCAAGCCCAAATACTGCGCTAGCAAAAGCGCATAGCCCACAGAAATATCCGCCAGGGTGAAGCGGCCCGCGCAGAGCATGCCATCGCCAACCACCGCCTCTACGGCCCGCAACCGGGCTAAGAACCAGCGCCGATAGTCGCTCGCCACTTGCGGGTTGCGTTGCGCCGCCGCCTCCAAGCGCTCATAGCGCAGCACCAAAGTTTGTGGAAACGTGAGGGTGGCCTCACCAAAATACAGCCAGTTGAGATAACGACCGTAGTCGGGTTCCGCGGGGCCTACCGCCAGCGGCGTGGCGGCGTGACGGTCTACCAAATACTGACAAATCGCCACCGATTCGGTCATGCAGAGGGGGCCGTCGATGAAAGCCGGCACGGTGCCCAGCGCGTTGATCTGCAGGTACTCACGCGCCAGCACGCGCGGCGGGAACGGCAGTACGTGCAGGGTGTAGGGCAGGCCAAGTTCTTCTAGCGTCCACAGCGGCCGAAACGAGCGTGCGCTCAGACAGTGATAAAGCGTGGGCATGGCGTGGCGATTCCAACTAAAAAACAGTTTTCCCCGGCGGGCAGGCGCGGCTTATATCAGCCCTTGCTCGCGCAATTCGCTTTTGAGATAGGCGTAATAAATGGGGGCCGCGACCAAGCCCGGAATGCCGAACGCAGCTTCCATCAGCAACATCGCCACCAGCAGTTCCCAGGCCTTGGCCTGAATATGTGCGCCGACAATTCTCGCGTTCAAAAAATACTCGAGCTTATGAATGACCACAAGGAACCCCAGCACCCACACCGCCACCGTAAACGAATGACTGAGGCTGACGATAAAAATGGCCGTATTGGAGATAACGTTGCCCGCAATGGGAATGAGCCCAATGACGAAGGTCAGCACGATCAGCGTTTTGGCGAACGGTAATTGGATCCCAAAACGGGGCAGGATCAGGACTAAAAACACCCCGGTACACACCGTGTTGATGGCCGAGATCCATATTTGAGCGAACACCACCTGCCGGAACGCCGCGCTGAGCCGTTGCCCCCGTAGCGCGATAGCCGCCGCCAGCGGCCTGCCCACTCGCACCGCGGTGGCGGTCTCCAGCGATAACAGGCCGCCGATGATCATGCCGATCAAAACATGCACCAGACCCACCCCTAGTCCCGTACCCGCGCCTTGGAATAGCTGCGCATGTTCGCGCAGCCAACGGACCGTTAGCTGGCGCATTTCTTCGGGATCAGCTGGCAGGTAGTCGACCAGCCACAGCGGTAAACGCTGACGCGAGTGCTCGATAATTTCTGCCATGCGGGCGATCAGTGCGGGCAGCGTTTCGCGGCTCTCGCGCAGCAACGCGGCCACGGCCGTACCCGCCGCCACGATGAGGGCAATCACGATGGCGGCAATGATCGATACCGCCAGCAAGCGCGGCCCCTCGCCTCGCAACAGCCGATTGCTCAACAGCGGCGTGAGTTGATTAACCAGCACATACACTAGCAGCGCGGCCACGAGGCTCGGCAAAAGTCTCAGCCACACGATGCCCAATAAAAAAAGGCCCATCGCGACCCAACCCAAGGCCGTCGCGCGCAGTGGTGCGGCCGCGCTCATGGCGTGGCGACTAGGCCGCTGCGGGCCCCGAGAATAGCGCGTGAAAGTTTAGGCATTTGAGGGGTGACGATACGCCGAGCCTCCCTTGCTGGCCAGCCCAAGCGCCGCCCACTGCCGGTTGGTGGCTGCGCGTGCTTGCCCTATGCTGCCGAGTCCACACCTTCACGGCGCTAACCGCGCGGAGTCCGCCACGATGCAAGCAGTAGACATCGACACCGGCCAGGGCCGCATCCAGGGTTTTTGCGATACCCGCTTTAACGGGGTGCTGGACGCGTTCCAGCAAAACTTTCTGACCCGCGATGAAGTGGGTGCCAGCCTTGCGCTGACCCTCGAGGGTGCCACGGTGATAGACCTCTGGGGCGGCACCAAAACGCGCGGTGGCGAGCCGTGGACTGCGGATATGGTGTGCACCGTATTCTCCGCCACCAAAGGCATGATGGCGTTGTGCGCGCATCTGCTGGCGGATCGCGGGCAGCTCGATCTCGACGCCCCGATAACCCGCTACTGGCCAGAATTTGGCCGCGGCGGCAAAGCCTCGGCGCGCGTGTCGATGACCCTCGACCACACCGTAGGCGTGCCCCATTTGCGCGACCCGGTCCCCGTGGGCGGCTTCTGGGACTACCCCTATATGGTGGAGCGGGTCGCCGCCGAGGAGGCCTTTTGGACGCCCGGCACACGGCAGGGCTATCACGGCATCACGATGGCGTGGACCGTCGGCGAACTCATCCAGCGGGCTGATGGTCGCCGCTTGGGTCAGTTTTTCAACCAAGAACTGGCCCAAACACTGGGTGCGGAATGCTGGATTGGTCTACCGGAGAGCCACGAGTCGCGGGTGGCCCCGATGATTCCCGCAACCCCGGACAACGACTGGTTACAAACCCGCTTCATCGACGCAGCACTCCATCAACCAGGCTCCCCGGCCAATTTATTTATGCGTGATTTCGTCTTATTTGACGTCAACACGCGGGCCTGCCACGCCGCCGAAGTCGGCTCCGCCAACGGCATTGCTAACGGGCGCGGGCTGGCAACGTTATACGCACCTTTCGCCAATGACGGCCGCCTGAAGGGGCGCCATTTCATGGGCCGCGACACGCTAACCCGCATGGCCCAAGTGAGCGCGGCAACGCCGGATGATGCGACCCTCATGATCCCGGTGCGCTTTGGCTTGGGCTTCATGAAAGCCATGGATAACCGACGGCTGCCGGGCGTCGTCAACTCCAGCCTGCTGCTCTCGGAAGCCGCTTTTGGGCACGTGGGTGCGGGAGGTTCGTTGGGCTTCGCCGATCCCGACTGTCGGCTAAGCTTCGGCTATGCCATGAACCGCATGGGCACCGGTGTGCTGCTCAACGAACGTGGCCAATCCCTGGTGGACGCCACCTACACAGCACTCGGCTATCGGCATCATCAGGGCGGCGCGTGGACCCTGTAGGTCCCACCGCCGTCCCTTTATTCGCACTATTTCTGGAGACTGGTTTATGAGCGATCGTCGAGAGTTCCCGATCATTACTGAGCAGGCGTTGGACGAATTACGCGCTCGCCTCGGCCGCCCCATCACCGCACAGGCCGAACCCTGGTGCCACGAAGCCACGCGCGACAACATCCGTCATTACGCCCACGGCATCGGTGACGACAACCCGCTGTGGTGCCAGCCCGACTACGCAGCCAAAACCCCCCACGGCGGTCTGCTCGCCTTACCGAGCTTCTTGTTCGCCACCAGCCGCATTATCTCGGGTTACGTGGGCGGTTTGCCCGGCGTGCATGCTATGTGGTCGGGTGCCGATTGGCGTTGGCACAAACTGGTTCGGCGCAACGATGCCATCACCAGTGTAGCGGTCCTCCACGACCTCATCGAGCACGAAACTCGTTTTGCCGGGCGCGCCATTCAACAAATTTATCGAGTGGCTTTTTTCAATCAGGATGGCGATCGCGTGGCCGACGCCGACAGCTGGTGTTTTCGCACCGAGCGCAACCACGCGCGCGAACAAGGCACTAAATACGCGGCCTTAAAAACCCGTGCCGCGCGGCGCTACACGCCAGAAGAACTGGCCGACGCTTATCGTCTTTACGCCGAAGAGGAAGTGCGCGGCGCCACGCCACGCTGGTTTGAAGAAGTCAGCATGGGCGATGAGCTACCCGTCATGCTCAAAGGCCCAATGACCGTGACCGGCTTTATCGCTTATGCGCAGGGCTGGGGTGGGCTGTATATCCGGGCCAATAAATTGGCCTGGAAACTCATTGACCAACATCCCGGGCTGGGCATTGAGAACCGCTTTGGCATTCCAGATTGTCCAGAGCGCGTGCACTGGGAACCCGAGTTCGCGTTAGAAGTGGGCGCGCCAGGCGCTTATGACTACGGCCCGGAACGCTGCTCTTGGCTCATTCATCAACTCACCAACTGGATGGGCGACGCGGGTTTCCTGCGCTCGGCTACCTGCAAAATCCGGCGTCATAACCCGGAAGGCGACATACTCTTCCTGAAAGCACGGGTTGTTCGCACTTGGGTGGAAAACGGCGAGCATTTGGTTGAGATTGAACAAGCCGCCTACAACCAAGACGACGAACTCTCGGTGCTGGGCAGCGGCGTGGTGGTGCTACCTAGCCGCACTTAAAAAGTTGGCGGCGCGTGTCATTCAATGCGCGCCGCCCGCGTCACCTACGCCCGCGGGCACCACCACCCGCTCGGGTTTGGCCAGCCACACAACGCCCACCAGCGCGATGAACAACACCGCGCAGCCCTGAAAAATTTCATTGGCAGACAGCATAAAAGCCTGTTGATCGATCAACCGATTGAGCTGCGCAAGCGTCGCACCGTCGGCCGAGGTCAAGTCCATCAGCATGGGGTGGGTGGGGTCCAGACGCTCGACCAAACGGGCGTGATGAAACGCCGCGCGGTTGTCCCACACCGTGGTACACACCGAAGCACCAAAGGCGCCGGCGGTAATCCGGCAAAAATTCAGCAGCCCAGAGGCGCTGGGAATTTTCTCCGGCGGAATCCCCTGCAACGCTAAATTAAATAGCGGAATGAAAAATGTGCCTATCGCCGCGCCCTGCAAAATAGTGGGCCACAGGATGGTGTTGAAATCGGCGTTGGTATTGAAATGGCTGCGCATGAGCACCACCACCGCGAACACCAAAAAACCGAAAGTTGCGAACAGCCGGGCGTCGTAGCGCTGAATGTTTTTACCCACCCAGGGCGAGATCACCAGCGCCAAGAGTCCCACCGGCGCCATCGCCAGCCCGGCCAGCGTCGGCGTGTAACCCATGTGCTGTTGCAGCCACAGAGGCAGCAAGACCAAATTGCCAAAAAACGCACCGTAACCCAGCGAAATCGTGAGCGTCGAGGTCCAAAAATTACGCCGCTTAAACAAACTGAGATCCACCACCGGGTGGTCTTCGGTCAGTTCCCAAATCAGGAAAAAACAAAAACCGGCCGCGGCGATGATCATCAGCCAGATGATGGTCCAAGACTCGAACCAATCGAGTTCCTTGCCCTTGTCGAGCACTATCTGGAAACAACCGATCCATAAAATCATCACCACCAGACCCACCAAATCGATGGGGCGACGCACCGTGGGCGCTTCCCGCGGGCGATAAATCCACCACGCAATACCCGCCGCCAGCAACCCCACCGGGACGTTGATATAGAAAATCCAGGCCCAATGAATGTTGTCGGTGATCCACCCGCCTAGCACCGGACCCACCACCGGCGCGATGAGGCTCGTCATCGACCAAATGGTGAGCGCAAGCCCCGCACTCTCGCGCTTAAAGCTCGCCAGCAGCAACGATTGTGAGAGCGGAATCATGGGCCCAGCCACCGCACCCTGCAGCACCCGCAGCG
This sequence comes from Klebsiella pneumoniae, assembly GCA_945862315.1. Classification (GTDB taxonomy): domain Bacteria; phylum Pseudomonadota; class Gammaproteobacteria. The sequence goes on along the minus strand of CAMAXW010000091.1, from coordinate 3,102 downwards.
CAATGAGGGTCTCGATATTAGGCGCCAAGCCGCACAGCCACGAGACCAGCGTGAACAGCAAAACACTGATGGTAAATACCCGCACCGGTCCAAAGCGCATGGCAACCCAGCCGGTGAGCGGTAGGCAAATACCGCTCGCCACCGCAAACGAGGTGATGACCCACGTACCCTGATTAGCCGACACGCCAAGGTCGCCCGCAATGGCTGGCACCGACACATTGGCAATGGAGACATCCAGCACATTCATGAAGGTCGCGGTGGACAGTGCCACTGAACCCACTATCAGTCGCCAACCGGTCAACGGCGGCGGCGGGTAGGGCGCGGGGGCTGGACTGGACTGGGGCGCGCTGACCGTGGGGTTCGCCATGCCGCTTAGGGTTGCGCCGACGCCGCAGGCGTACGCCCCGCCAAGGGACCGCGATGCGCCGCCACAATCTCGCTGATGCGGGTTTCGGCCGCCTTATCTTGCCCGTCAAAAACGCTCGTAGTGGTGCTGTGGGCGTCATCCCTCGCCGGGCCCAGCGGCACCCCATTCGTGTCGTGGGTGTCCACTCTGGCAACGATAGAAAGTCCCAGTCGTAGCGGATGGGTGTTCAATTGGGCGGCATCGAGATCTATCCGCACCGGCACTCGCTGCACGATTTTTATCCAGTTGCCGGTTGCGTTCTGCGCCGGCAGCAACGAGAACACAGCACCCGAACCCGCACCGAAACCCGCCACATGTCCGTGGTAGACGACCTCCTCACCGTACACATCGGCGTATAACCTCGCGGGTTGGCCAATGCGCATCTTGGTGAGTTGAATTTCTTTGAAATTGGCGTCCACCCAAACGCGTTCCAGCGGCACCACCGCCAACAGCGGCGTGCCAGGCTGCACACGCTGCCCAACTTGCACCGAGCGGCGCGCAATATCGCCGGCAACGGGCGCGAGAATTTGGCAACGCGCCCACGCCAAATACGCTTCACGTACCCGACTGGCAGCGCGCGCCACGGCGGGATGGGCCTCGATAGTCGTGCCCTGCGTCAGCGCCACATTAGCTGCCGCGCGCTCGGCGGCGGCATTGATAGCAGACTCGGCCACTAACACCGTGGCCTTCGCCGCGGCCAACGCCGCTTCGGCGTGTTTCAATTCTTCCTTGCCCACCGCCCCGCTGCCCACCAGCGCCAAACGGGTGGCGTAATCGTCTTCGGCTTTGGTTTGTAGGGTGTGCGCCTGTGCCAGATCGGCGCGGCGCACGGCGATGTCAGCCGCGAGCGTATTGTCGTTAGCATAGACCGCTCGGATCTCGCGCACGGCCTGTCCCAGATCGGCCTCAGCAGCTTCTAATTGAATGCGCGCGTCGGCATCGTCCAACATCACCAACGGGTGTCCCGCCGCCACGTGATCGGTATCCCGCACATTGACGGTGCGCACTATCCCGGTGATTTGCGCCGTGACACCTACTATGTTGCCGGCCACGTAAGCATCGTCGGTCTCCTGGAAATAACGCGCGACATACCACCAATAGAGCCCCCCTGCCGCGGCACCTAGCCCAAGCAACAAAAAGAACAACACAAGCAGCCAGCGCCGCGATCGTCGAAAATTCAAGCCGGGAACTGGCGTGGCCATGGGCGTGTCCTGTCAGGGGGTGGCAACGGGAACGGCGGCCTCAAAACCACCTCCCAGTGCACGTTTTAGATCGATGTCCAACGTATAAGCCCGCGCGGCCAAGGTCGTGGCCGCACGGCGCTGCCGCAGCACTTCGGTTTCGGTCGCGAGCACCGTGAGGTAACCGGTGAGACCGGCCCGAAAACGCTGCAGCGCTAAGTCATAAGCGCTCTCAGCAGAATCTTGGGCCGCACGTTGGGCGCGCTCGCGTAACGCCAAAGCGCGGAGGGAAATCACGGCGTGCACGACCTCTTGCAAACCATCGAGTAGCGCTTGGTTGTATTGCGCGATGGCCTCATCGGCCTGTGCGTTCACAAATTTGAGTTTTGCGCGCAACCGTCCCGCATCAAAAATGGGCAGGCTGACCGCCGGCCCAGCCCCATAAATGAGCGAACTGCCTTCCAATAAAGCGCCCAACCCCAGCGCGCTAAAGCCCACGAAAGCGGCCAGATTAACCGTGGGATAGAACTCTGCGCGCGCCGCGTCCACCCCGTGCAAGACCGAGTCCACGCGGTTGCGAGCGGCCGCGATGTCGGGGCGGCGGGCCAACAAATTAGACGGCACGATAGCGGGGAGAGTCGGTGGCGAGCGGGCGCTCAGCAGCGGGCTTAAGGTCGCTGTTACCGCCGGTGGCACCACGGCCAGTTTTGCGAGCGCGCTGCGCAACAGGGCAATGCGTTCATCGAGTTCAACGAGTTCGCCCTCGCCTTGAGGAATAGCGCCCTCGGCCTGCCGCAGTTCCACGTTGGAATCCAGCCCCTCGGCAACCCGCACTTGCACCAAGCTCACAATGTGCTGGCGCTGGGTCAAAATAGCTTGCACCACTTTGCGTTCGGCACAGGCTTGCGCCAAATAAAAGTATGCGTGAGCAATGGCTGATGCCACCCCTAAACGAACCGTTTGGCTATCGATTTCAATCGCCAAGGTCTGCGCTTGCGCCGCCGCCACTTCGGCGTGGCGTTTGCCAAACAAATCCAGCTCGTAGGCGAGATCCAAGGCAAAACGATTATCGCTGCGGCGGTCACCGGCAATCGAGGGGGGTGCGAGGCCGTTCTCCGAGTAGCGCTGAAAAGTGCTGTCGAACCCCGCATCCGCGTGTGGCATCAACCGTGTGCCAATGAACTCCGTCCCAGCGCGTGCCGCGCGCAACCGCGCCAGCGCAACCTGTAGGCTAGGGGCGTCTCGCAGGCCGTGTTCAATAAGGTCGTCTAGCGCCGGTGCCTGATATACCCGCCACCAGTCGGTGCTCGGCCATGCGTCAAAGGTTTGGTCGGTTTCGATCGTCGCCAGCGTGAGCGGGCTGAGCTGGTGATCTATCCCCGTGGATCGCACGCAGCCGGCCAATAGCACGATGCACAAGCACCCCGCAGTGCGCACGGTCAACGACCCGCGGGTGGCGCCCGGGGCGCGCGGTTTAAGGCTCATCGGCCGCGGGTTCTACGGCATCCGAATGGC
>CAMAXW010000090.1 GCA_945862315.1 Klebsiella pneumoniae | reverse complement strand
GCCGACCGTGGGTTCCACGCCTATGCACTGGACCTACCCGGTCACTCGCGTTCCTACCCGGTCAAATGGAAGCAGCATCGCAGTATTCACGAGCACGCCGAATTTGTGCACGCGTTTATTAAAACCCTGAAACTTAAAAATCCGGTGGTAATGGGTTGTTCTATTGGGGGCGATATCACGCTCGACTATGCCGCCCATCACTGGCAGGAAATGGCGGCTGGCGTGCCCATGGAAGGTCTGGCGCGCTCGCCAACTTTTCCGCTGCCCTCTGGGTTGATCCATCCCGCGTGGGCCCCAGGTTGGCAAGACATGATGGAGCGCGCGGCGGTGGAATCGCTCAACCGCCAATGTCCGCCCGATAAAATTGAGGAACTCCGCTGGCAGCATCGCAACTCGCAGGTGAGCGCGGTGGGTGATTTGGAATCCTGGGCGAAACACGATGTGCGTGCGCTACTCCCGGCAGTGCAGTGCCCGATGCTGGTCGTCCGGGGTGAGGATGACTTCTGGGTCCCTAAAGAATTGGCGGAGGAGACCGCGCGCCTGATGCCCAAAGGCCAAGTGATGCATCTTAAAAATATCGGCCACTACCCGATGTTTGAAGATCCCCTGCTAACAGCAGACTTGATCACCAAGTTTTGCCGTAAAAATGGCATTGTGAAATAAAGGACACCCGGGGCGAGCACGTGCGCCCCGGGCGACTTGGGTTTAGCCTTTGGCGAGTTCGGTCAGTTGTTTGGACCAATTGGCATAAGAGTGCAAAGGGGTCCAATTGACTTCGGGCACCATGTGCGCGTAGCCCAATGTCCAAATGGGTAAGCTGTGGATGATGGCATCCATGTCCGCGCCACTATTGACCTCCATCACCGCAATGACCTCGTACTTGCCGGCCACTTTCCAAATGTTTTTGATCGCGCCGGCGTTGAGCGCTTCAATAGCGGCCACCGATTCCTTACGCCAAACTTCAAAGAACTCCGCGTTGCTGGCGGATTCTGGTTTCGCAATTTTTGCCCACATCATGATTTCCATACGGTGCTCCTTACTTTGACTTTCGCGACAGTTAACGCACGGGGCGGCGTACCGCGGTGCGCGGCTAGAGTAGCTGTGCGTGGCGCCATAGGGAATCCTGCACGGCGTTTTGCGGCCACCACAAGTGAGAATAAAATTCGCAGTGAGGGTAACCTTGCCGTCGCTATCGCGCGGCCCAGTGGTCTAGGCACCCGAGCTTGGCACGCGCAATTCGCCCGTTGGTCGCGCCGAACGCGACGACCTCAAATGAACAGAAAGGCAATGCTATGACTTCACTTCCCGATTCGACCCTACACCCAGACGATCTGCGTCAGTGGCGGCAAGACCATGTGCCGGTTTATAACCGTAACCGGCTAAAGCTCGGCATTTTTGGCATGAACTGTAGCAATGGCTGCACCATTACCCACGCCGCCACCACCTTCGAACCCACTTACGAGCACAACGTCAAAATTGCCCAACTAGCCGACGACTTGGGCTTTGAAATGCTGGTGCCAGTTGGCCGCTGGCGACATTTTGGCGGCACCACACAGTTCAACGGCGTCAATTTAGAAGTCTTCACGTGGGCCACCGCAATGGCCTGCAACACCAAACAAATCATGACGTTTGCCACCTCCCACGTACCGGTAGTGCACCCGTTGTTTGCCGCAAAGCAGGCGGCCACGATTGACCAAATTGCCCAAGGACGCTTTGGCCTCAATATCGTGTGCGGCTGGTTTCGGCCAGAAATTGAGATGTTTGGCATGGAGCAGTTGCCCCACGAGGAGCGCTACGGGATGGCGCAAGAATGGCTAGATGTGATCCGGCTGGCGTGGCAGGAACAGGATTTTAATCACAGCGGAAAACACTATCGGGTGAAGAACGGCTTCTTGGCACCTAAGCCGCTGCACCCGCCGGTGCTCATCAACGCCGGAAATTCTGAAGAAGGGCGCGAATTTTCAGCCCGTAATGTCGATTTTAATTTCGTCACGATGGCCACCAAAGAACAAGCACAGGGGCTGGTGACGGACATCCACCGCCGCGCACAAGGATATGGTCGAGACTGCGGCGTGATGAGTTATGGCCTGATTTGTTGTCGCGACACCGAGGCCGAAGCCCGTGCCCACTACGAACGTATCATCGCCGAGGGCGACTGGGCGGCGGTGCATAACATCATGGACTTGCTGGGCATGGAGAGCAGTTCTTTTAACGAACAGATCAAAAGTTTCGGCGAGCGCTTTATCGCTGGCTGGGGCGGCTATCCCTTGGTGGGAACGCCCGAGCAGGTGGTGGCCATGATGGTCGAGCTCCGCGACTTGGGCATTGAGGGATTTATTCTGTCTTGGCTCGACTATTACGAGGAGCTTAAATATTTCGGCGAACGGGTATTGCCACTGATGAAGCAGGCGGGTTTGCGGGCTTAAATTTTTAGGTGCGCGCCAAGAGCCGCACCGAACACCACAACGGAGATTTCAACCATGGGCAGATTACAAGACAAAGTCGTCATCATTACCGGTGCCTTGGGCGGGCAAGGACAGGTCGCGGTACGGCGTTTTGTGGAAGAGGGCGCGCGGGTATTGGCTTCAGATCTCGCCATGCGGCCAAACGGCGAAGTGGCGGCTCTCGCCAAGACCCAGCCCACCGTGGTCGCTTATACGGGCGGCGATTTGCGCGAGGCAACGGTCATCGAGAAAATTGTGCGCACTGCGATCAAGCGTTTTGGGCGTGTAGACGTGCTCTACAATAATCACGGCATCATGGTGGGCAAGCCGTTTCTCGACACCACAGCCGAGGAACTCGACGAACTACTGGCCGTAAATTTGCGGGCACCGTTCTTGTTGAGTCAGGCCGCCGCGCGCGTCATGGCGAAGCAGGGCCGTGGCGGCAGCATCATTCATAATTCTTCGGTGGGCGGCATTGTGGGCTTCCCCACGATGGCAGCTTATGGGGCCTCTAAGGGCGGTTTGGCACAATTGGCGCGCTCCATGGCCACCGATTTGGTGGGTTATGGGATTCGGGTTAACGCTATCTGCCCCGGTGTGGTCGATACCGCCATGCCGCAGCGCTACGTGAAAGACGTCGAGGACAAGGAAGGCGCTTTCAAGCAAATGGCCGCCATGCATCTGATGAATCGGTTGGCGGAGCCGATTGAAATCGTCAACGTGGCACTGTTTTTGGCGTCTGACGAAGCGTCCTACATGACCGGCGCGGTGATTCCGGTAGACGGCGGCTTAACCGCCATCTAAGTCCAGCAGCGGGCGCGGCGTGGGTCACGCCGCGCCACGCCACACCGCCTATAACTGCAGCGACTTCACCTCAAGAAATTCCTCGAGGCCAAATTTCCCCGCCTCGCGGCCCAGACCAGACTGCTTATAGCCACCGAAAGGTGCCAGCGGGTTGTAACGCCCACCATTGACCGAAATCTGCCCGGTGCGGATTTTTTTCGCCACCTCGATGCCGTGCTCTTTCGTGCCAGCCCAAACGTTGCCGCCCAAACCATAGATAGTGTCGTTCGCGATACGTACCGCATCGGCCTCATCCTTAAAAGGGATGATGGTCAACACCGGCCCGAAGATTTCTTCGCGGGCGATGGTCATGTCGTTGGTGACATCGGCAAACACGGTTGGCTTCACGTAGAAACCTTTATCTAGACCTTCGGGTGCATCGGCACCACCGGTGACCAATCGCGCGCCTTCTGCCACCCCTTGGTTGATCAGTTTCCGAATCCGCTCGCGCTGAATGGCCGAAATAACCGGCCCAAGCTTCACGTCGCCGGCAATGGGATCGCCGATGGTGAAGGTCTCGGCGACTTTTTTGGCCAGCGCGACCGCTTCTTCATAGCGAGATTCCGGCACGAGCATGCGCGAGGGCGCAATGCAGGCCTGTCCGGAATTGAGGTAGCACTCGTTCACGCCCGCCTTGACGGCTTTTTCCATGTCAGCGTCTTCGAGGATCACGTGCGGCGACTTGCCACCGAGTTCCAGCGCGACGCGCTTGATCGTCTGCGCCGCAATTTCTGCCACCCGACGGCCAGCACGGGTAGAACCCGTGAAAGACACCATGTCGACTTCCGGATGTCCCGCCAATACTTCGCCGACCACCGGGCCATAGCCCGTGACCAGATTAAACACCCCGGCGGGTAGCCCACAGGCGTGGATGACCTCGGCCAAAATGAACGCCGTGCTGGGCGCAACTTCGCTGGGTTTGAGCACGATGGTGCAACCGGCGGCGAGGGCAGGGGCTACTTTGAGCATGATTTGGTTGATGGGGAAATTCCACGGCGTGATGGCCGCGACCACCCCGATGGCTTCGCGTACCACCAAGGAGGTGCCCACTTGTTCTTCGAACGAGTAGGTCTTCAACATTTCGGCATAGGTTTTAGCCGCCCCAATAGGCAGGCTGGCTTGAATGGCGTTCGCCATTTTCAAGGGCATGCCGACTTCGGTTGCAATCGCGAGGGCAACATCGCCGCGACGGGCTTCCAGACCCGCGGCAATTTTCTCGAGGAAAGCGGCGCGTTCGGCTACCGGGGTTTGTGACCATTGCTCGAAAGCGGCGCGGGCCGCGGCCACGCAGCGCTCAGCATCGGCTTGCACACCTTCGGGAATGCGGGTCGCAATTTCTTCGGTGGACGCGCAGGTCGCATCGATGGTGCCGCGACCAATGGGTTCAACCCAGGCACCGTTGATATAGAACTTGTCGTAAATTTTCATGAATAACTCCCGATCTGGCATAACGAAAATCCGGGCACTAACGGCGCGCGGCTGGAACTGGGGATTCTATGCGCTACCGAGGCAATCGAAAACGCATTACGCTCGCGTCACTGAAAAAGACCGGATGTGGTGTATATGTTACCTCGCGTGCTGACCTCGCAAGCCCCGTGTCAATCCGTCAGGGCTGCGCGGCGGCGCTCAGCGCTGTGTGGGCTGGTGTTGGGTTTGGCCGCGCCGCCGACCAGCACCCGGCAAGTTGGACTTGGCACGCCGCCGCACGGGCGTGTCGTCCTAGAACCCTGGCTCAACAGATCCAAACAGGCCAGCCACTACCCTTCCTTATGCTGGGTGCCCAGCGCTATCGCGCAGCTGAGTAGCCCGGCCGCCACGCGGTTCTTGGCATGAAAATCACCCATTTGGATGCCTACGCGGTGTCCTGCCCGGTTCCGCCGGCGGCACAGGTAAGCCTCGGTATTGGACGCACGCTAAAACGGGATGCGGTCCTGCTGAAGGTCACCACCGAATCGGGCTTGATTGGCTGGGGCGAAGCTCACGCGGGGCGTGCGCCGAGCGTGATTGCAGAATTAATCAACGCAACGCTAGCCCCTCTGGTGGTGGGCGAATCCGCGAGTGACATCCAAGGCCTATGGACGCGAATTTACCGCTTGCAGTTGGCGAGCCACGGCACCGGTGCCGCCGCCGCCATGGCGCTCTCCGGGTTGGATATGGCGCTGTGGGATCTGCGCGGAAAGGCGGCCGGCAAACCGCTGTATGAAGTGTTGGGTGGCACGCGGCAGGCTTTGCGCGCCTACGCGGGCGGCATTTCTTTTGGCTATGGCCCCACCGAGCAATTAGTCGATGAAGCGCTGGGTGCGCAGTCGGCTGGGTATCGCGCGCTTAAGCTGCGCTTGGGCATGGACCGCTTGACCGACGTCGCCCGGCTGCAGGCGGTGCGCGCCGCTCTGGGGCCAAGCGTGGAACTGCTCACCGATGCCAACTGCGCGTACAGTCTGGAAGACGCCCGTTATGTGCGTGCGGCGTTGGATGAATTGGATGCCGGGTGGTTGGAAGAGCCTTTCTCCGCGCACGACTTTCTAGCTTACCGCGCGCTGGCACCACACGGCCGTACCCCGCTTGCGGCCGGTGAGAACCATTTTCTGGTAGCGGCCTTTGAGCGTCTCGCCGACGATGGTGTGGTGCGTGTCTGGCAACCCGATCTCTCTAAGTGCGGCGGCATCAGCGAGGCACTGCGGATTGCTGCCGTGGCCCAAGCCCATGGCATTCAGCTGCATCTCCATACTTCAGTGACCGGGCTCAACGTTGCGGCGTCGTTGCATTTCCTCAGCGCGCTGAGCAATCCGGGTTATTTTGAAGCCGACTACTCCACGGGTAACCGGTTGCGTACGCATCTCTGCGCGCCACTGAGCGGGGTGAGTGAGGCCGGTAATTTTCTACCCCCAACCGGACCCGGTTTGGGGGTCTCCATCGATGCAGCACAACTGAGCGACTACCCCGTGTTGCGTGGGGTGGGTTATCGGTAATGCCAAAGGGAATCCGTGCGCGCCACACCCACTCAAACACAAGGGCTAAACCCATGACCGAACCCGCTGCAAGTCCTGATCTAGCGATCAATGAAGATCTGCTCTACGCCAAAATTACCCGGCGCATCATCCCGTTTTTGTTTTTGTGTTACGTCGCGGCTTATCTAGATCGGGTAAACGTCGGCTTCGCTAAATTAACCATGGCGGCCGATTTACATTTCAGCGACACCGTTTACGGGCTGGGTGCGGGGATTTTTTTTCTCGGTTATTTTTTCTTTGAAGTGCCCAGCAATCTGCTCATGCATCGCATTGGCGCACGCGCCACGCTCGCGAGAATCATGATCGCCTGGGGCATCATTTCGGCGGCCACCCTGTGGGTTAGCACGCCGCTACAGTTCTACGGCATGCGTTTTTTGTTAGGGGTTGCCGAAGCGGGCTTTTTTCCCGGTGTCGTGATGTATCTCACTTATTGGTACCCGGCCGCACGGCGTGGCCGCGCGCAAGCGCTGTTTATTACTGCAGTGGCGATTGCCGGGGTGTTGGGTAACCCGCTGTCGGGCTGGATCATGGCGAGCACCCAAGGGCTTTATGGGTTTCAGGGTTGGCAATGGCTACTCTTCATCGAAGGGGTGCCGTCGGTGCTGCTGGGCTTTTTTGCGCTGTACTGGTTGGACGATCGGGTGGCCGATGCGCAGTGGTTAAGCCCCCAAGAGCGGGCGTTCATCGCGACCCATATCGCGCATGACAATGCGCACAAAACCCAATTCACGCTCCGTGCTGGGCTGCGCGATGCGCGGGTTTGGCTGCTGGCGCTGATTTATTTTTGTCTGGTCGCCGGGGTGTATGGCATCAATTTCTGGTTACCCAGCATCGTGCGCGGGCTTGGGTTCTCCGACCTACGCAGTATTGGCCTGGTGAGCGCCATTCCTTGGACTGTCGCGTTGTTTTCCATGGTGCTCGTGAGCCGCAGCGCCGACTATCGTCGCGAGCGTCGCTACCACATTGCGGTGCCGGCGCTGGTGGGCGCTGCTGGACTGGCGTTGTCGGTGCCGTTAGCGGGTCAGCCGGTGTTGGCTTTGGCGGCTCTGGCGGTGGGTACGGCGGGGATTATGTCTGCGGTGCCGCTCTGTTGGAGCCTCGCCACGACATTTTTGGGTGGTGCCGCCGCCGCCGTGGGCATCGCACTGATTAATTCGTTTGGCAATCTCTCCGGTTTTGTCAGCCCCTATTTGGTCGGCTATATCCGCGACGCTACCGGCAGTACCGATTTAGGCGTCTATCTGCTGGCGTGTTTTTTGACCGCCGGGGCACTGCTGGTCATGTTGCGCGTACCGGCAGAATTGGTCGATCGCTAAGCCGGTGGTCCGCGCGGGTTGCCACTAAAAATATCGTCGCCTAAATTGGAGAGCAGCGCATCGAGATCATCCTGCGACATCGGTGAACTGGCCAGTGCAGCATCTGGTTCATCCAGATCAATCACCGTGTCGTCTTGCGGTGGTGGTGCCGGAGCGGGTGCCGGAGTCGGAGCCGGAGCCGGAGCCGGAGCCGGAGTCGGAGGTGGTGCCGGAGTCGGAGGTGGTGCCGGAGTCGGAGCCGGAGTCGGAGCCGGAGCCGGAGGTGGTGTCGGAGTCGGAGTCGGAGCCGGAGGTGGTGCCGGAGTCTGAGCGAGATCGTCCATGCTCATTAACTCGTCGTGTGGCACTTCAAAGGCCACTTCGGTGTCGGGTAATTGTTCAACCTGTTGTTTTCTAAAGGCTGCGCTGTACTCCACCATCAGCGAGTCCAGTACCTTTTTGGTGTCGGCCAACTCATCACTCAGCGCTGAGTTGGCATCCTGTAGGCCAACCACCTTGGAGACATCCACTTGCCCTTGCGGCGTGATGCGCAGCCACGGCGCTACCAGCTTGGTAATTTCTGCCGGCACATCGACCAACGACTTGCCGCCACGTCCTAAGTGCACGCCGATAAGTGCGTTATAGAAGGCGCGCTCGCGCTCGATAAAATCAGACACCACGCGCTCGGCTTCTTCGGGACCAAAGCGATAAATTTCCTGCATGGTCGCCAACAGGGCTGTGCGGCGTTGGGTTTCCGTACGCTCCACGTTGGTCACCAGCGAGGTGATGTCCGCCACGGCGGTGGTTTCCTGGCGGCGTTCGCGCCGGCGCTGAAACCACACGTAGGCGGCTGCGAGTAAAGCAAATTCGCAACAGAGCAGCAGCAGGGCAAGCTCCAGCGAGGTGGTAATCACAACGAAACTCCTTTGGACGGGATGTCGCGGCGGCGCAGGACATACCACACCGGCCCCACCAGTGCTGCCAGCAGCAAATTGCCGCATAACACGATGATAAGGGTCTGCCACGCGCTAATACTGGCTGTCGTCGGCGGTGGTGGGATGCTGGGGGTGTTGGGCGGTGCGCTGGCCACCGGCGGCGGGGCCACGACCTCGACTTGCAGCGTGGCCGGTTGTAAGTGCAATGAACGCCCATCAAGGGTAGTGAGGAAAGCTGTGACATCCGCCTGATAGGTCCCACCCAACGGCGCCTTAAACGAGATGACCGTCTCGGGATCATCCGAGGCGTCAAGCGCTTGGACATCGCGCAGTCCGGCAGGCCCGGTGAGCAGGACGTAGCCGTTCAAGCTGGCCGGATCGACCAACTGCGCGTTGAGTGACAAGGTCACGTGCACTGTCGCGCCTTGGTCGGTGGACGGCGCTGGGGCGCTGATTTTGGCGCTTAGCGGTTCGCCGTAGACCTGCAGACGGCGCCGTTTTTCGCGGTCGAAAGTGCCGCTTTGCGTGCGGACGACCACCTCGTAGATACCTGCTTTAAGACTCGCGCCAGCGCTGTTTGAAAACGCGTGCGTAGCGGTGTCGAAGGGCAGCGCAACCACCTCGCCTTCGCCCTTGGGATTACTAAAGGATACATCGGCCTTCACCAGTTGCAGAAATTCATCGCGGGCGATGGGCTGATTGTGCTCCTCCAGGTGGGCGCGAATCAGCACGGTTTCGCTCGCCATCAGATGGGCGGGTAAGTCATTGACCGCCAAAGAGAGATCCGTCACGACAAGCGCGCGGTTATCCGGATCGGTGGTGCCATTGAACGACCAAATACCCGGCATGGGTTTCTCGATGGTAACCAAATCGTAGCTGCCCTCTTGCTGCCAACGAATGCCAGGCTGGGGATTCTTAGCACTCGAATGGGTATCGTTCGGGCTGATGAATTCCAACGGCGGCGCATTGGCCACCCGAAAAATCAACAAGGTCACCTCGCGCACGCTCGCATCGACCGTGAAGCGGTTATCGACCAAGCTTAAGGTGTCGGGCGCGGCAGCTTGTTCGAAGATGTGTAAAAAGGCGCGCTGTAGCGCCTCGGCGGTCGGCGCATCCTCCCGCCAGCCGTCCGTACCGGCGGCAAGATCTGTCAGC
>CAMAXW010000089.1 GCA_945862315.1 Klebsiella pneumoniae | reverse complement strand
AGCCTGTTGGGCAAAGTGTGGGCGCTGGTCAAACCCTATTGGTCATCGGATGAGCGTTGGTCGGCACGCGGTCTGTTGGCCAGCATTGTGGCCATGGCGCTGTTTATGGTGTTCTTGGATGTGCAGTTCAACAGTTGGAATAATAATTTTTACAACGCGCTCCAGGAAAAACAAAGTGAAGATTTCTGGGCGCTGATCCTTTGGTTTTCGTTTCTCGCGGCGGTCTACATTGCCGTGGCGGGTTACAACCGCTATCTCAACCTGTGGTTGCAGCTGCGCTGGCGGCGCTGGCTGACCGACCACTATCTGCGCGACTGGCTGCGCGATCGGGTGCATTACCGCATCGAATTGAAGGGCTACGGTACCGACAACGTCGACCAGCGTATTCAAGAAGACCTCAAAGATTTCGCCAGTCTAACGTTGAGCTTAGGACTGGATTTGCTCAGCTCAGTGGTCACTTTGGTGACTTTCGCGAATATTCTTTGGGTGCTCTCAGGACCGATCACGCTGCCGATCTTCGGCGGCATCACCATCCATGGCTACATGATGTGGGTGGCGTTTGCGTATGCGCTCGTGGGCAGCCGGCTGACTCACGTGGTGGGCCGCGCGCTTGCGGGGCTTAACTATCAACAACAACGCTATGAGGCTAACTTTCGCTTTGACCTCGTGCGTCTGCGGGAAAACTCCGAAAGCATCGCCGCGCTGCGCGGAGAAGCGGATGAGCAGCGCAATCTGTTGCGCCGTTTCCAAGATGTCTGGCGCAATTTCAGTGCCTTGATGCAGTACTCCAAGCGGCTGACGTGGTTCGTCACTGGCTATCGACAAATCGCGATTATTTTCCCTTTTATGGTCGTCGCCCCCCGTTACTTCGCCGGCGACATCAAGTTCGGTGTCATTTTTCAAACTGCTTCGGCTTTTGGCCAGGTGCAGGGCGCGCTGAGCTGGTTTGTGACCGCCTATGGCGAACTCGCGCAATGGCGCGCCACCCTAGATCGTCTGACGAGTTTCCATGAAGCCATCGAGGCGGCCCGCAGCGAGGCGGCGAGCGGTCAGGGCATTCAGGTGGTTGCAGGGGCAGGGCCCAATCTGACCCTAGAAGACGTGAACATCGCCTTACCGAATGGCCGCGTGTTGCTAGCGCAGGTGCAGCTGCGTTTGATGGCGGGCGAGAACACCCTGATCAGTGGGGCCTCCGGGGTGGGCAAGAGCACTTTGTTTCGGGCCTTGTCAGGCATTTGGCCCTTCGGCGAGGGGCGGGTGGTGCTGCCCATGGATGCGCGGCTGATGTTTCTACCTCAGCGACCCTACCTGCCCATTGGTAGCCTGCGCGAAGCCGTGGCTTATCCAGCGGATCCGGCCGGCCTGAGCGACGAGGTGATCGCTGCGGCCCTACGGGATAGCCAGTTGCCAGAACTCGCCTCTCAGCTGGACGAGTCGGCCCACTGGGCGCAGCGTTTGTCGCCGGGCGAACAACAGCGCTTGGGTGTCGCGCGCGCACTGCTCAATCAACCTGACTGGTTGTTTCTCGACGAAGCGACCTCAGCGCTGGATGCCAACACCGAGCAGCATCTGTACCGCTTGTTAGGCGAACGGTTGCCGCAGACAACGCTCGTCAGTATTGCGCACCAGCCAACCTTGGCCGTGTTTCATGCCCGCAAAATAGTCCTCACGGTGCAAGGCGAGGGCGCTGTGATCAGTGACGCGCTACCAGCTGCCGGGTAAAGCTATCGGCTTAAACAGGGGTTTAAAATCGCTGATATCGCTGATATCGCTTATAACCTTTAAATCGCTTGACTCGTTGCGAGCGTTGCACTGAGACTCCCAGCGTCCCATAAACCGTTGCTGGGACCGGCTCAGTGCGCTGAGCGAGCCAAGCCAGCACAACCGGCACCACGACAGTGAACTCAAGCACGCTAAGTGATGAAAAGCCTTATCTGACGCCCGCCGAAGGGGCGGCGATGCTGATGGTCTCTCCGGCGACCTTGCGGGCGTGGGCCGCCAAAGGTTGGTTGGTGGCGCAGCTTACTGCGGGTGGCCACCGGCGGTTTTTGCGGCGCGATCTGGAAGACTTTGCCGCGCGCCGAGGTCTGCGCTTGCTCGCGCCATCAGCCCAAGTGCAACGCATCCCGCTGCGCGTGCTTGTCGTGGATGACGACCCCAGCTTTAGCCTTTTTCTCCGCGAACTCCTCCAACTGCAGGGGTTCAGCGTGGCGCTGGCCGGCGATGGTTTTGCCGCAGGGCGACAAGTAGAAAGCTTCAAACCAGACGTATTGCTGCTCGACATTAAAATGCCGGGCCTAAACGGTTTGGACGTCTGCCAAGCGATCAAAATCAACCCCATTACCCGCCATATCCGGATCATCGCCGTGACCGGCTATGCCTCGGCGGAAAATAGCCGCCTAATTCTTGCCGCAGGGGCCGAGGCCTGCTTGGCGAAGCCATTCCAGTCGCGCGAACTGCTAGCGCTGCTGGGGGTGCCAACACCGGCGCTCCCAATCACAGAAGCAATCACCTGAACACGCAGCCTCAGCACCCCGCCTCGCGCTGGTGGCCCATGCTGCTGCTCGTCTGTGGGCTGTTAGGCATGACTGGCGCGGGCTACGTGGTGGTGGTGGAGCGCGCGCGGCAAGTCGTTTGGGCCGAGGGTGAGCAAAATTTATTGCGGCTGCTCGAGCGAGAAGCACGCTACCTCGCCGCCGAACAAGTGTCGGATGCGACCTTGGCGGGTTTGGCTGCGCAGGCCGGCATCTTGGGCGTGCGCCTATGGGACGACCAGCATCGCCTGCTGGCGTCCAGCCCGCACGCCTCAACGCAAGAACTGCCCCCGGCCGAAGCGCCCTCGTTAGCCGCGGGCGCACCGACGCTCACTCGCCGGGGTGAGGTGCTGGTGGGCGCGGCGCAGTTGCCGCAACTGTGGAGCACGCCCGGCCACCCCAAGCTTGGTGGGGTGCTCGTCGTTGAACAAACTCTCGCGCACAACTTGCAACTTGCACAGGTTCGCAGCCGCCACACGATGCTCTGGCTGCTGTTTGCGCCCGGCCTGCTGGCCGTATTGCTGTGGCGCTACGCTGAACATTTCATTGCGCGCCCAGCCACCCTAATGAACGATTTAGAACGCCCAGCACCTGAACCTGCGGCGCAGGCTTCGCAACCGGGGTTGTTCGATTGGGATCTTCGTACTGACCAGCTCTACACCTCACCCCGACTGCACCAGCTATTGGGTTACGAGGACGGCGCGCTGCCTAAAACTGGGCTAGGGTTCTATCAGGCCTGCTATGACTCGCGCGACTTTGCGAGCCCCCTCGAGGCACTGTTGGCCGAACCACTGCCAGCTGCGGCGAGCGAATTTTCCAAGCTGGGTCTGCATCTGCGCACACCGACAGGGGATTGGCGGTTAATGGACTTGCAGGCGGTCTGCGTGCGCGACGAGGCCAACCAAATCGTGCGCATGATGGGTTCAATAACGATCCCCGTGCAGAGTGCGCTCGCAGATTCCGAACGGGCGCAAGCCCATGCGCTGTCACACACAGCGATGGAGGGTCTCGATAGCGGCTTATTGTTTTTGGACGCCGAGGATCGCGTCATTTTTTGCAATTCTCGCTATCGCCAGATGTACGACATTCCACTGGATCTGCCACTCCAAGGGTGGCGGTTTAGTGAGGTCGTTCGGTGGGGTTTCGAACACCATGCCGATGAACTCTTCGGGCGCACGCTAGACGCCGCCGTCGCTGAACGCATGGCCCTGCACCGGGTAAAAACAGAGCCTTGGGAAATCCACCTGCGCAAGCTGCAACGCTGGGTGCTGGCCAGTGATCGACCCACCCTAGACGGGGGCGTGGTCTGCCTGCGAACAGACATCACACACCTGAAAACCACCGAAGCGGCGCTGCAAGAGCATACGGAGTTACTGGAACTGGCGCTTTCCAGCAGTAGCGCTGGGCTATGTCATTGGGAGCGATCAACCGGCGAGTTGCAGCTGACGCCGGTTTTTTTAGCATTGCTCGGCGCGGCTGAGAACACCCTGCCACGCACGCTAGGCAGGTTCATTGGCCGCTGCGTACATCCCGATGATCGCCAGGCCGTGTGGGCAACGCTGACGGCCCTAATTGGTAATTCCACCCATGCGGCGACCTACTCGCATGAATTGCGCCTATGGCACGCGAGCGGATCTTGGCGTTGGTTTACTTTGTGCCTTGCTGTGCGGCGTGACGCAGCGGGGCAGGCCTATCGTGCGGCGGGTTGGCTTGTGGATCACCACGCGCGCAAGAGCCGGGAAGAAGAACTCGCCCGCACGCGTCAGCAACTCACCGACGCCATTGAGAGCCTCGATATAGGTCTGGTGATGTATGACGCCCAGCAGCACTTTGTGCTCAGTAATCAACGTTTCCTTAAGATGCTCGCCGACGACAATCTGCAACTCGTCCCAGGGGAGTCTCTGCACACGGCGCTGCAGCAACAGGATAAACAGCACTCAACGCTGCTCGATGACACCGCGCTAGCGGCGCGGAGTCCGGAACGCGCTGTTATGCGACCCATCGAACAGGGTCGCACGGTGCTACAAGTCGGCACGCGCTGGCTCCAGAGCGACTACTACACCGCCCCCGCCGGTGGCTGGGTTGCGTTGTATTCCGACATCACCGCAGTCAAGCACGCGGAGCAAGCTTTGCGTGCAAGCGAGGCGCGCCTGCAGACGATTTTTGAAAACGCGCCAATGGGTATTTTCTTGGCCGACCCTCAGGGCCACATTTCTTTTCACAATCTGGCCTATCAGCAAATCGCTAACTCGGCCGGCGGTGGCGATGACAACTGGCTGGGCCAAGTGCACCCGGCGGATCACGCGCGGGTTAGCCGCCGTTGGGCGGAGTATGTGTTAGCCCCTGAAGGCCAGTTGGACCTCGAGTACCGTGTGCTCTGCGAGACGGGACCCGAACGGCAAGTCCGCCGTCGTGCTAGCCCCGTGCGGGCGGGTGACCAAGTACTAGGTTTCGGCGGCACCACGGAGGATGTCACGCACCAACGACAGGCCGAGGTCGCCGAGCGTGAATCGCTGACGCAAGCTGAGCAAGCCAAAAAAACCGTGGCTATCGCGCAGTTGACCGCCGGCGTTGCGCATGATTTCAACAATATGTTGGCAAGCTTACTGGGCTACACAGCATTGGCAAACACGCGGCCTGCGGTGAGCGATGACACGAAGCTGCGGGATTATCTGCACGCTATTCAACTGGCCGGAGAACGGGCGCGCGATTTGGTCGCCAAATTACAGATTTTCGGTCGGCCCCCGCCGCCGGCCGATCAGCCGGTGGACGTCACGGCGGTCTTGCCACAGTTAAATGCCATCACCGAATTGCTAAGAACTTGCCTGCCAACGACTACTCGCCTAGTGACCGATTTTGAGCCCGATCTGCCGAGTATTGCGATGCGCCACGCCGAAATGCGGCAGGTCATATTGAACCTTGCACTGAATGCGCGCGACGCTATTTCGGGTCCTGGACAAATGCGCGTGGCCGCACACCGGTCGCGCCGTGTCACGGGCAGGTGTGCCAGTTGTAGCGTGGTGTTTGACGATGACTTTATGGAGATTTCGATCAGCGACACCGGCTGCGGTATTGCCCCGGAGCATTTGCAGCGCATTTTCGAACCCTTCTTTTCGACCAAACCGGTGGGCCAAGATACCGGCATGGGCTTGTGCGTTGCCCACGGTTTAGTGCACACCGCGGGTGGACATTTGCTGGTGGAATCACACCTCGGTGCCGGCACCAGACTACGCCTCCTGCTGCGCCCAGCGCCCGATTCGCCGTCTGCCGCCATTCCCCCACCAAGCAGTACTAGTGGCAACATTTTAGTGGTAGACGATGCCCCAGATCTGGTTGGCCTGTGGCAAGCCGCTCTCAGCGCGAAGGGTTATGGCGTGATGGGTTTTACCGATCCGCAACAAGCCTATGCTTGGGCGCTGGCAAACCCTACGCAATACCAGCTTTTGTTGACCGACCAAAACATGCCGGGGATGACGGGTCTTGAGTTAGCACGAGAAATTTTAGTGCGTCGTCCTAATCTGCCCATTATTTTATGCTCAGGTTTGCTCGAACCCGCGCACACTCAGCAGGCCCACGCGCTGGGGCTGCGCTGCGTGCTCGCCAAGCCGGCCCCCCTCGGAGAACTGTTGCGGGTGGTGGCGGGTGCACTCAACGAAACCAGGGCGGAATCGGCAGCCCGCGGTTGATCGGAATGTCTGCGAGCCTAGCCTCTGCCACCAATGGATCGCCCACGCGGCAGCAGTAAGGAAAATGGTATGGGGCCAAAGTCGGCTAGAAAACGCGAAGTTGCTGAGCTGGCGGATGACCAACGCTACTCAGCCTCCCAAATCTGGGTGGCGCTGGTGGTATGGGTCGCGATGGCGGGCTTGGGCCAGCACTATTTTAGCTCGCTGGAAGGTTACCAAAACCTACTGGCTGCACTCCCCACGCGCGCCGCCGGGGCGGATCCGCTATGACTCAGCCTAGAACAGCCAAAGCTTGCGCCGAGCCTGCCAAGAGCTGGGCTTGAGCTGGCGCTGCAAGCCTACGTGCAGCAGCCTCCACTGGCGGTGCCAAGGACGGCGCCAGCACTCTCCGTGCTGGCAGCGGCGGAGAGCGAACTGGACTTACGCGCGCAGTGGGTGCTGAAGGCCAACGACGGCGCGCCAGCCGAAACTCGCCGGTCGCTCACCCAAGCACTACAGACCGCGGTTATCCACCTGCGGAGCCTTGTCCAAACTGGAGCGCGCGAAGCCCGCGCCCAACGCGGGCAGGCGCTACGTCACTTGCGGCAATTGGCGGTGGCAGGACTTTTATCGCTGGCGCTATTGGCGATGGTCGGCGTCGTGCGCAGACGTCGAGCGGCCCGGCGACACCAATTGCTAACGCTCGCCGTGCGGTCCAATAACCTTACAATGTGGGTGCCGCGCGAATCGCGGGGTTGGCGGGGCGGTTAGAAGGCTGGGTGCCGCGCAGTGAACTCAGCGAAATGGACGATACGGATGCGCTTTTGGGGGTGGCCCTGAGCGAATTTGAGGTGGCTTTGGCGAAGTGTTTTAAGTCTGTCGACTGATATTTCCAAAGGTGCAACGGGGCCGAAGCCCCGTTGCTGCGGCAATGAATTAGCCGCGCATTTGGATTTGTTCCCACGCTGGATGCAGGCTGCTAGTGGCGCTGGGGCGTTGGTCCATCCGGGCAAACCAGGCGCTGACGTTTTTGAGTTCTGGGTTGATCGCTTGACCCACACCCTTCGCAAAATCCATGCAGCAGTACAAGGTAATGTCGACGAAACGGGGCGCGTTGCCGCAAATAAAATCGCGTCCGGCAATCAGCGCATCCAGTTTGACCAGCCATTCTTGGGCGGTAGCCTTCAGGTCGGCGGCGGCCGGCGGAATGCAATGCACGCGGTTTTTGAACAACTCGTAGCCTTCCGCGAAGCGAAAGCCGTTGTACATGTTTTCGGTGATGTTGAGCTCAACCCGCCGCTGCCACATCCGTGCCTCGGCACGTTCTTCCGCCGTGCTGCCCACTAGCACTGGGGTGGGGTGGTGTTCTTCGATGTATTCGCAAATGACGGCGGTTTCGGCGATAACCTTGCCATTGGCCAGTTCTAGCGCCGGCAATTGGCCGCCGGGATTACGCTGCAGATAGCCGGCTTGGCGATTCTCGCCACCCAGTAGATCAACTGCTTCAGAGGGGAGCGTGATCCCTTTTTCGGCCAGAAACATCCGAACGACCCGTGGATTGGGGCCAAAACTATCAATCAGCTTCATGAGAAATTTCCTGTTGCTATTAGTGTGGAGAAACATGGGCCGCACTGCCGACCCGCGCGGGTTTTAATCCCTGATGAAACCTAGGGGGGATCGCGCACATCGTCAATGAGCAGCGCAATTTGCGCCGCCGCACTGCCGGGGTTGGTGGTGGTTCGGTGCAGCTCAAAACGACCATGTTAGGATGCGACCCAGAGTCCTTTGGGAAATTTTACGAGTTTGCACGACGCATTTTGGTCTTATCTTTTGACGCAAGCGTGGCGCCACTTCGAGGCTGCGTGCGGCAAGCCGGCGCGGGACGCCGCCTTAGAAACCCAGTTGGCCGGCGACGCCCGGCTGTCCTTGAGCGAAAAAATTCAGCGCCGCGCGCAAACCTTAGCCAGCCCGGCGGGGGTCAGCGTGGCGCTCCAAACAGTTCGGCGGCGCTGGCGTTACGCGCAGGTCACCTGCCTTGGGGTGGCTGCCATCTTGGGCCTGCTGACCTCCGGTTTGATCCCCGAAGGCTTGCCTGCGCGGGCCAACCTGCTGTTGCTCTTAGGGGCGCTGCTGCTGCCCAATTTGATCAGCCTCGCGCTGTGGATTTTGCTGCAGGGGCTGAGCGCCGTGGGATGCTTACCGGTGGCGGCGCCGGGTCTTGGTCGCGCAGTGGTTAGGCTGCTTGCTGGCGTACCCGCTAGCCGCGACCCGCCTGCGCAAGCAGCGCGGCGTGCGATGGTGGCGTTCTACACGCTGACCCCGGCTGGGCGTTGGTCGCTCGCGGTGTTCACCCATGCGTGTTGGGGTGCTGCCCTCGCCGGCACCATGCTAGGTTGCTGGTTACTGTTGCTCGCCCGGCAGGTGGATTTTTATTGGGGCAGCACCTTACTCGACTCCACCGCGATGCAAGCCCTGCTTCACACCCTGGGACAGCCGTTAGCTTTATTGGAATGGCCAGTGCCCACCGTGAGTGAAATCGCCGCGAGCCGCATCGACATGCTGTCTCAAGACCCCATCCTGCGGCAGCGCTGGGGCTATTTTGCGCTCGGGGCACTGCTAATTTATGGCCTGTTACCGCGTTTGGTGTGTCTGTGCGGATCCGCGGTGCTGCGCAGTTGGTATCGCCGAACCTTACAACTGGATCTCCAAGCCCCCGATTTTTGGCGGCTGGGCGTTCTGCTCGCCAGCAGACCACCGGCGGCCGCGGTCTTAGATGCGGACCGCGCGCCCCCCGTGCCCAGCGCTGCCTTATTGCCCGCCGGGGAGATTCGCCTGCCCGTGGGATCAGCCTGGCTGGCGCTAGAGCGGCCGCTGACGGTGCCCGGCGATTGCGCACGCGATTTTGGTTGCATCGCTAACCG
This sequence comes from Klebsiella pneumoniae, assembly GCA_945862315.1. Classification (GTDB taxonomy): domain Bacteria; phylum Pseudomonadota; class Gammaproteobacteria. The sequence continues at coordinate 734 of CAMAXW010000089.1, read as the reverse complement.
TGCCGATCAGGCGCGAGTGTTGACAGCCTTAAGCCCACAGCCGCTGTGGCCGGCGCTTATCGTGCAGGCGGCGTTAGGGTCGACGCCCGATCGCGGCGTGGGGAAATTTCTCGGCCGAGCCGCCAAGCTTGCCGGATGCCCGGTCTATCTACGCGTGGTAGACACCCCAGAAACCGCCGACTGGAACCCAGCACAGCGCTGCGCTCGTCTCGACGACTGGGCCACACTGGCGGCCGAAGCCGGGCTAGGCAGCGCCCAGTTTGCACCCGCCAAGTCGCTCTTAACCCTCTGCTACCCATGACCGGCGCACTGATTCGGCTGGCCGTGATAGGCCATACCAATGCGGGCAAAACCTCACTCCTGCGCACGCTGCTGCGCGACCAGCACTTTGGTGCCGTGTCTAGTCGACCGGGCACGACCCGGCAGGTTGCGGCGGTGCAAGTCGATCTTGGTGCGGGCTGCGCGCTAGAACTGGTGGATACGCCGGGTCTGGAAGATTCCATGGGCCTATTAGATGCCTTGCACGCGGGGGATTTTGACCCGCGTGAGCCCGGGCGAGAGCGCCTATCACGTTGGTTGGCGACACCTGCGGCCGAGGCGGAGTTTGCGCAGGAAGCCAAGGCGCTGCGGCAATTGCTGGCGGCTGACCTCGCCCTGTTTGTAATTGATGTTCGGGAGCCGGTCATCGGTAAATACGAGGACGAATTCACGTTGCTGGCCACTGCCGGCAAACC
>CAMAXW010000088.1 GCA_945862315.1 Klebsiella pneumoniae | reverse complement strand
TGATCGCCGCGCTGTGTTTACGCGCCGATGGCCGTGACCGCAGCTATGCCCAGATGCTCCGCGAGGATGTCTTTGAGCCACTGGGTATGCACCACACCAGTCTGGGACCACGCGAGGACCTGCTCGCGCGGCTGTGCCCGGTACGCGTGGCCTACGAGAATATTCCCGCGCTGTTGCCGCCCGAGGCCGTAGAAGGACTGGGCGCGCTGATCGCCACGCCCGGCTGCGAAATACCAGGTGGCGGGTGTCTGACGACCATTGGCGACGTCCATCGCTTCGCAGAAATGTTGCGACGGAAGGGCGAGCTCGATGGCTTTCGCTTGTTATCTCCCGCCATGCTGGATTTCGCTACCCGTAACCAGACCGGCGACCTGCGTAATATTCTGTTTGATCTCTGGACCGGCACCCGTCAGTGGCTGGTCTATCCCGCCAATATCAGCGCGGGTTTCTTTCTACGGGGTGAAGGCAACCTGCCCGGGCTATTTGGGGTACTCAATTCGCCGCGAACCTTCGGGGGTTTTGGAGCGGGTTCCACCGGTTTCACCATCGACCCCGAGCGTGACCTGACCCTCGCCTTTTTGTCCACCGGCCTGATGGAGGATAGCTATCACTTTGAGCGCATGGGGGTGATTGCCAATCTCATCCTCGCCGCCATCACGGACTAGACGTCATGCCACGCGGCGACCTGCCAAAACCCTCTGGCAGGTCGCCCCTAGGGCCGCAGTCATCCGCAGGCATCGATAATAATCAGGCCATTTCGGCGGCGTCGTGGTCGCCTCGTAACCTCACTCGCCCCGCACCGTCGCCCAGCAAAGTGCGCCCGTGTGCCAGCTGCGCGTCGAGTTCGCGCCCCAGCACTTCCTTGAGTTCCGGCCCACAGCGCAAAAACCCAAACAGCCGACTGCTACGCTGAATCAATTCCTCACGCTCAATTTGTACCGAGTCTCGCACCAACCGCTGCAAGGCCAAGGCGATTTCTTCAGGGGGTAGATTAGCCGCCTTGTTGAGCGTTGGAGTGGCCACTCGCGCCCGGTTTCTAACCACCACGGTGGCATCCTGCGCCTGCCAGAACGCGCCGTGGTGGTGCAGATCGCGCGCGCCCATCAGCCTCGTTCTAACCGCCGTTTGCAGCCGCGCACCGGCCCGCCCGTAGCCCGTGCAGCGGCTCACCCGCCGGCCAACTTCTTCTTCGTGGATCGGGCCTTCAAGCCGCACGATGCGCACCACCAAATCCCGCAGCTTAGCCGCCGGCCATGCGTGCGGCGCTAGCGCGGAGTGCTCCTGTTCGCGAAATTCCTCATACCAAATCGTCGGCTCCTCCAGCGCCGGCGGCGCGCTCACCGGCAGCGGCTGAGCCAGGTCCGGCGGCGCCGGCAAGGACGCGGGTTCCGCCACCGGCGCGCGCGCCTGTTCGCGCATTTCACGCAGGGCATCTAGCAATTGTTGCTCCTGCTGCGGTCGGCGATGGAACCAATCGGTGCTCCAGATTCGATACAGGCGCCAGCCGCGCGACACCAGAATGTCGTGGCGCAAACGATCGCGGTCGCGGGCCGAACGGGACGAATGATAAGTAGCGCCATCGCACTCGATGCCGCACAGGTAACGCTCTGGCTGGTCGGGGTCCAGGATGCCAAGGTCGATAAAGAACCCCGCCATGCCCACCTGTGGATGAACCTCGTAGCCGGCGCGCTGCAGAAACTGCGCCACCGACTCTTCGAAATCACTCCCAAACGGCCGCGCGGTTTCCAACGGCACATCAAAATAGCCCTTCTCGGCGTACTGCAGAAACTCTCGAAACGCGTTGATCCCGGCCTTGCCGGGGCCGCCGCGCACCGCTTCTGCGGTGATGGAAGAAAACACCGTGCAGCGCTCTTTCGCGCGCGAGATCAACACATTCAAGCGGCGCTCCCCGCCAGCCACACCCAGCGGCCCAAAGCTCTGCGTGAGCCGGCCATGCTCGTCCGGGCCATAGCCTACGGAGATGAAGACGACGTCCCGCTCGTCGCCTTGGATGGATTCGAGATTCTTGATAAAGAAAGGCTCGGCCCGCTCACTCGAGAAAAATGTTTCTGTGGCGGGATTTTGCCGCCGTTGCTCCTCAACGAGGTCGCGGATGGCGTCGCGCTGCTTTACCGACAGCGCGGCCACTCCTAGCGACTTCGCGGGATAGCGCTGGGCAAATTCAATGACCGCCTCGGCGATGAGCGCGGCTTCGAGCACGTTGCGACCGCCGTCCGATCCCCCGCGCACATAACCATTGGGCGGGCTGCGCACAAAAGACACGCCCATCCCATCGCCGAAACTGCCGCGCAGGGTCGAGGGCGGCAAGAGCAGCTTATCGCCGTAGAAATGGTGGTTGGAAACCGCAATCAGACCCGGATGCAGGCTGCGATAATGCCAGCGCAGCATCACCTGATCCGCGAGGGTAATGTTAGACAGCGAGAGGATGCTTTCGATATCGCCGAGGGAGACTTCGTCGTCTTCTAGGGTGGTTTCGAGGCCGTCGTCGAGCAAACGATTAAAAAAATTGGTAGGTGGTAGCTGCCGGTCGTCGCCCACCGTGACTATCTGCCTGGCGCGCGCGATGGCGCCCAGCGCATCCTCCGGGCGCACTTGGCTGGCTTCATCGATGATGATGAGGTCGAAAGACACCAGCCCCGGCGGCAGAAATTGGGCCACCGATAGCGGGCTCATCAAAAACACCGGCTTCAGGGACACCACCGCCTGCCCCGCCTCACGCATCAGCCGGCGCACCGAATAAAGATTGCGCTTTTTGTTCATTTCTTGCCGAATCACGCCCATTTCGCCCGTCGATCCGGCCGGTCGCCGGGTCAAGTACGCCCTTAAGATTTCTTGGGAAGACACCGCCAGACGTTCCCGATCGAGCTCCCGAAACTTCCCCACGCACTGGTCTAAACGATACCCATCGAGCGCCGCCAGCGCCGGTAGCTCAGCGCTGATAGCCGTCCATAGTTTTTCGTAGAGCACGATTTCGGCCTGCGCCACGAGCATTTCTGGGGCGATGTGCCCGTGCCAAATCTGCTCGTGACATTGCGGGCCCAGTTGCTGCGCCAGTCCCGCCAGCTGGTCTCTCACCGGTGGCCAATCGTTGGCCCGCTGGGTACTCTCGCGCCACTCCTGCCACTGCTGCCGCTGCGTTCGCAGGGGTCGCTGCGCGTGCGTTGCGGCAGGCACCCCCATCAGGGTATCCAGTTGTCCCCCGAACTGCGCCAGTTCTGCCAGCCACCCTAATATTTGTTCAATGTGGGCCTGCGCCTCTTGGCTGCTGGCCAATGACAGCACGAAGGCGTAGTCCTCCGCGACGACTCCCGGCACGCGCTCAAGCCAGCCCAGCAGCTGCGCGATGGCGTGGGCGTCCGTGTCGAAACCTCGCCACAGCGGCCCGAGGTTGGTCAGCAAAGCGGGAGCAATATCCCCCACGAAATGCGCCATCGAACTCGCCAACAAGGCATCGTCCAGCAGTTTGATCTGGCCGGCGAAATCGAGCGGCGAGGCACTGCGGAACAGGCCCTTTAGCTCGACCCGGCTGCGCCGCCACGTACTGCTGAAAACCGACAACAGGCTGCCGCCGGAACCCGCGTAACGCAGGCGCAGGTCGCGCAGGTCATGGGACTGCCAACCGGGAATGAGCAGCTCATCCACGTGCGCCCGGGCCTGGCGCACACGCGCGAGTTGCGCCAATAAACGCCTGAGATCGGGCAGCTGCCGCGTCAGCGCAAAACACCCCAGCGTGGTTAGGGGCAGCGCCGGCAGCGCCCTCGCAACCGGCAGCACCTCGCCCAGCTTGGCCAGCATGGCCGGCGGCTGCAATTCAAAATCCGGCCACGGCAACGGCAGGATTGCCGCTAAAGCTTGCAGGCTGTGGGTGACCCGCTCAGTGATGCTCGCCGCACTGTGGGTAATCACCTCAAGCCGTTCCAGCGTGAAGGGCGTCAACCCCAGCGCCATGGCGGCTCGCCACGGGTGTCGCGCAGGCACCCCCGAGCGTTGCAGGCGCGCAGCCAACTCTCGCAACTCGGTAAGGAAAAGCTGCAGGGTTTCTTTGGTGTAGTTAAGCGCGTCGGGCAGCTCGAAATTCGGCGCGGGAATGCCTAGTCGGTGCAATCGGCAGATCGCACCCAGCGCCTCGAACGGGCTGATACCCCAAGGCGCCAACGGCGCGTTGAGTCGCACCGCGTGGGTGTTGAGCAAGCGCTGCTGGGCTAACAAATCGTCCAACAAACCCGCCGCCACAGCCGGCACATTAGGCAACTCCAGTGCGGCCTTCAGCTGCGCATGGACCGAAGTCTTGGAGGCCTTGCGGCTGTGTAATTCCAGACACAGCGGCCCCAACCCGGCCTGCACTAGCCGGGTTTTCACAACCTCCAGTGCCGCCATTTTTTCCGCGATAAACAGGACTTTTTTACCCTGCCCAATAGCCGCCCCGATGAGGTTGGCGATCGTCTGCGATTTACCCGTGCCCGGTGGCCCCTGAATGGTCAGGTCGCGCCCTGCCAGGGCCGTTTGAATCGCCACGGTCTGCGAGCTGTCGGCGTCCAGAACGTACACCAGGTCGTGCGGTGTGTAGTGGTCGTCGAGGTTGGCATGGGGCGGCACTATGGGCGGATGCGAATTCGGCGAGCAGCGCTCGGTCGCGGAAGACAGCAAACGGCGCACGATCGCCTGCTCGCCCGGCGCCTGACCCGACGGCCAGTATTTGGGATCCAGATCCCGCCACAGCAAAAATTTACTAAACGAGAAAAAGCCCAATAGCTGTTCGTCCGTGAGGACCTCCCACCGCTCCTCCTTGGCAACCGCTAGCGCAACCTCGGCCAAATAGCTGCCCGGTGACCAGTCACCTTCTTCGGGCAGGTCTGGCAAGGTGATGGCGTAATGGCTTTCCAGAAACAGCTTGAGCGAAAGATTGGTCATCAGGTCTTCATCCCGCGCCTGCAGCCTGTAGCGGTGACGCGCGCCATCCCGGCTGAGATCGACCGGCACCAGCACTAACGGCGCGTAGCGCGCAATCTCCGCATTAGCATCTTCATACCAGCGCAAAAACCCCAGCGCGAGGTACAGCACATTAACGCCCTGCTCCTCCTCGTGCTCTTTGGATTCGTAGAACAGGCTGGTGAGTTTGGCGGCGAGAGGGTCTTTATCGAGTTTGGTCTGGAGGGTGGACTCGGCGCTGCGATTGGCCTCTGTCGGGAGCGCCACCGCCTCGTAATGGGCCTGCTCATCGTTGAGCAGGCTCGGTGGCGGCGCGTCGGTTTGCGCTCGCCGCACCGGGCTCGGCGAAAAACCTAACGCCGCACCTTGGCCTACCAGCGCCGCAAACACCCCGTCGCTCGATTCGCCGACTATCTGCAGGCTACGCGTGCGGGTCCCCTCTAGCGTGGTGTTGATAAGCCGGTTTCGCAGCGTTATTTCCACCAGCTTTTTGCGCGCCTCCTCAATGCGCACGCCGACTCTCGCCAGCAGTTCCTGGCTGACTTGCGGGGCGGGGGGTTCTGCTTGACCGCGCGTAGTCGACGTTGAGTCCATGGTGCTTACCTCGCCTGATGCTAGCGCGTCGCTAAAAGTGTAGGGGGCGACACTCGCTTTGTCAGGGCCGCCGGCAAAGCCTAGCAGCAACGCCAGCACGCCGCAGCCGCACCCCGTTTCTGATGGCTCACCGTGGCAGGCAAACCTGCCTCCCTAAAAAGGCCACGCGCCGCCGCCCCAGTACCTGCGTGAAATTTTATGCCGCGCCGCGCGCGCTGTAGCAGCGCCCGACCAACCCTGACATGATTAAAAACATGCTCAAAACGTCGGGGCCAGCGGGAAAAAAATAATGAATCAAACCGAACGTCTGCATAAAATCGATCAGCTACTGAACGAGCGGAAGCTCGTTCCGTCGAGCGTTTTTTTAACGGAACTGGAAGTCTCCGCGGCAACCTTCAAACGTGATTTGGCGCACCTGCGAGACCGCCTCCACGCACCGATCGTGTGGGATGCAGACGCCCGCGGTTATCGGTTTGCACCGGCCGACAAGCATGCCCCCGCCTACGCGCTCCCCGGTTTGTGGTTCAACGCCAGCGAAATTCATGCCTTACTTTCCATGCAGCACCTGCTGTCTAATATTGATGCCGATATCCTCACGCGACAGATCAAACCCCTGCAAGCTCGCCTCAGAGCCGCACTGGGCAGTGCCGACCACTCGGCCGACGAAGTGGCGCAGCGGGTGCGCATTCTGCAGTCTGCCAAGCGCCACACATCGCTACAGCATTTTGCGGCGGTAGCGTCCGCCACCCTCGCCCGTCGGCAGCTCTCAATGCAATATTTCAGCCGCCCGGGCGGTGACATCAGCGCCCGCACCGTGTCGCCGCAAGTGCTCACCCATTACCGCGACAACTGGTACCTACACGCGTGGTGCCATCTGCGCGATGACATGCGGTGCTTTTCGATCGATGCCATCCGCCACGCCAGCCTGCTCGACGCCCAAGCCAAAGAGGTACCGCAGATAACGCTGCAAGCGGCACTGGAGAGTGGTTACGGGATATTTTCTGGCACCACCACGACCTGGGCGCAACTCCAGTTTTCGCCCGCGCGCGCGCCTTGGGTGGTCACCGAACAATGGCATCCGCAACAAAAAGGTAGCCTTGAGGAGGACGGCAGTTACCGCTTAGAAATCCCCTACACCGATGATCGCGAACTGTTGATGGATATTCTCAAGTACGGTGCTGAGGTCGAAGTACTCGCCCCGGCAGCACTGCGTGCGCGAGTCCAGACAGAAATTAGCCACATGACCACGCGCTATCAGCGATAAATGCTGGGCGCTGCACCCGACGCGAGCGCACTAGCTCATCTGGTGCGCCAGTGACCCGCCACCATGACTGTCTCTCAGCACCAACAACGGGGGTCTATCATGGGACCGATCGCTATGACGCAGCACGCCAGCATTCGCCAGCAACAACGCGGCGTGCCCCAATTCGCGCTGACGCAGCTCTTGGAATTCGGCCGGGTTAGCCACGACCATCGAGGGGGCGAAGTTTTGTATTTCGATAAGCGCGCCAAACAACAGTGTCGCAACTGGCTGGGGCAAGACCTCTACCGCCGCGTGGTCCGTCATTTCAACCTTTATGCTGTCAGGGCGGCCGATGGCGTACTGGTGACGGTGGGTCATCGCTACAAAAAAATATGGCGCGCGTAGGAAGGCCGCCACCGCAGCGTGCATTCCACGCGGCCCACCGGTCGCCGGCGCACGCAAAACGCCGCCACGCGTTCTCAACCAAAGGCCCGGTCGTAGAAATTGGGCATCGCAACGCCACGGGAACCACATGATTTCTGCGCCTTCACCCACGGTGGATTTTTATTCGGCACTCCAAAACGCCTTTGATCATTTCAATGCCGAGCTGTTTGCAGGCAAGTTACCGCCGTGCCTACTCACCTTGCGTTCGGCGAGTCGCGTCTATGGTTATCACCATGCGGGACGGTTCATCTCGCACCAGGGCGTACAAATGGATGAGCTCGGCCTGCACCCCGGGTTCTTCACTTTGCTGTCGGCCGAAGCGGCGCTCTCCACGCTCGTGCATGAAATGGTGCATCACTGGCAGCAACACTGCGCCAGCCCCTCGCGCGCCAACGCGCACAATCAGGAATGGGCCAGAAAAATGGAATCGCTGGGTTTAATGCCCTCCGACACCGGTTTACCCGGCGGCAAAAAAACCGGCCGTTCCATGGATCACTACATCATCCCCGGCGGCGCGTACTGGGTTTCCTGCCAAAACTTGCTCCGCACCGGGTTTTTCATCCCTTGGATGGACAGGCATTTGCCAGTAACGCCAGAGAGCCAAACAGCGCGCACGAGCGCCTTAAAAGACGCCGGCATTGAGTATGTCGCCTCGGCCGCACCCATCGAAAAACTCCCGGCAGAAATCAACGGCAAGTTGGCGGTATACCGCCCTGCGCCCAAAAAATCCCCACCACGGGAGCCTTTAAAGTGTCCTCAATGTGGTAGCAAGGCGTGGGTTCCACCCCACACGCGCATCCTCTGTGCCGGGTGCCACGTGGAGATGCTCGGCAAACCGGCGTCTCAACCAGAGTTGGCCGACGCTCCCCCGGCTGGGGTTTCGCTGACCCACCCCCGGGCAGCCAGCTAGGTCTGCTCCTACGGGGGCGGCCTAGGTGGTGCCTGGTGTAGGGGTGAACCCAGGTGTTCGCCTACGGGGTTGACGCATTCGGCCAATTCCCTTCGGGCAGGGGCGCCCATCGCGCTCATCTCGCTAAAACGGGCGTTCAACAGGGCCGTGAGGGCATTTTTGGGGTTTTTTGAGGGTGTAAAAACCGGGTTGTCAGAAAACTTTACACTTTTTTTTATGGCAATTTTAGCCTCGGGCGCGCCGCCCAGAGCGGTCGCGATAAAAAATTAACTTTTTGTTAATAAGACATTTTTTGGTTTTTTGGGTGAACAAAAAACAGGTTTTCGGCGCGTTTTTGCGGGCCGCGCCGAGGCCTCAAAAAGCAAAAAAACAGTCCAAAAACGCCTTTTGTCAGAAAACTTTACAAAATGGCGGTTTTCGCCCGAGCGCTAAAAAGTTAACTGCTTGTTTTTAATTATTTTTGTGGTTTTCAAAATTCTGGCGTGAATTTTGCCAACTCAAATATCGAGGCGAAAGCAGTGGCCGAGGCATCGACACCCCAGTCTGTGCATCCCGCTGCCGCCCAGGCGTTTGGGGCGTTTGTTAGCCCTAAATCTTTGAGGAAAATTGCTGGCGCGCGGGCGTTGGGGTGCATTGCAACATGGCAGTGGCCCGTCACGGCCCCGCAAAGTCCGCGTTATGGAGTGAGAGGAAAATGAAAATCAAGTTTGGGACTTTGTTGGCAATGCTGCTGTGTGGGGCGAGTTTCGCGACCCACGCAGGCCCGATACAGACCTACCTGAACAATTACAGCGGGGTGTACGACACCAGGTGCATTAATGCCAACCCGGGGTGCGGCGGTGCTGGAATAAGCACAGCATGGACATTCGGGCACACGTTAGATGGCTTCAATGAGGGGAATTCCGCATGGGAGTACACGTTGTCAGACGACGCTGTAGGTCCGCCTACCAAGTATGTTTCATCGCCCGGATCGTTTTTTAGTATTCTGGATGTTGGCGATTGCGTGGGGTGTTGGCAGGTCTTCACCGCACCGCGATACATTGACTCAATATTGCCGGGTTTTAATGTGTATGAGTTTAGTACCGTCGTAGTAACGACAAATTTGAGCAACTGTCTGGGTTTGATGGGCTGTCAAGCGACGGGGTTGGTGAGCAATTGGACTGTGGTGTCTTCATCGCCTAGTACTGCAATGTCGTATGTGCTGAGGACTGACGGGGGGCAGCCGGGGTACGTTTCAGATTACATCGCCCAGGCAGTAGGTGATCTCGCCGACCCATATCAGATTGTTGATAGGCCTTTCTCTTCGTTTTCTCACTCCGCGCTGTATATTCAGTCGTCGTCTGTGCCCGAACCAGGCGCCCTCGCGCTCCTCGGCATCGGCCTCGCAGCGTTCGGCGTTAGCCGCCGCCGGTTGCGCGGATAAACTGGCTGCTTGCGCGTGGTTGCCCCGCGTTCACCCAACGCGGGGCATCTCCCCATAAGCCACCCTGCACCCACCGCCACCAGCGTCGAACGTACTCCCAAGCCCGCCGCAGCCCTCTGGGGTGTGGCGGCTTTGCTCATAAAGCCGGGTGTAGCGTGCGACGAAATTGGCCCGCGTCTGAGCGGCCAGCCCCAGCCCCTGAGGGTGTGAGGTGATAACCCAAGAAATCAAACCCGTGCGCAATGCGCGCGATAAAAGTCTTGTCCGGGTGTTGCGCCAAACCCAGCGCCGCCAGTTGCTGATTGACGGTGGCCACACCCCGGCGGTCGCTGCCCCCCCGGGCAGCCAGCGCAAAAACCTACGGCCCTCGGTCTGCCACTAACGCCCCCCCCCGTATGCACAGCCGCCTCATACTCGAGTGACACAAAAGACGGCCGTAAGGGCTCACGCTGACGATCATCGCTAGCCACTAGGCTGGCGTGGTGCGGAAGATGTTCTGAACGACACTCGGTTGCTGGTCCATGGCGACTGGCCGACAACTGAAATTGACCAAGACGGCACCGCCTACTACATTTGCGTAGCACCCCATGGCGGCCTAGAACGGCGGCGATGCGCCATGATGGGGGCACAAGGCGCTGAAGCTATCCATGGACTCGCGCGCAGAAGTTAGCGCGACCTGCCGGCCAGGCAACCACAAAATTGAAGGTTGGAGTAGCGTCGTCTGCAAACGCCGGTCGCAAGATCGGGAGGCGACGAAGGAGTCACAGGCAAAATGGAAAAATGCACTATCGTCGTCAACGCGCGCGACCGTTTTTCGTGCACTACCGAGTGTCTGGACGGGCTGCTGGCCAATACCCCCGAAGGCCAAGAAATCATTGGCGT
>CAMAXW010000087.1 GCA_945862315.1 Klebsiella pneumoniae | reverse complement strand
CGCACGCTGGCCACCGGTTTATTCTGCGCCGCCACGCTGCTCAGCGCGCCAGCGAGTGCCAGCCTGTTATGGCACTGGCAGTACACCGGCGTGGATATCGAGGCACGCGGACAGTTCACGACCACCGACAGCGCCAACAGCAATGGCTATTACGAAATCATCGGCATCACGGGAACCCGCAACGGTGCGGCCATTACCGGTTTAATCCCCACGGGTGAAAGTATTCCTGGCAACGAGCCTTATACGTCAGACAATTTGTTGCGACTCGGCTCTAACAGCCAGCTCACCAAATATAGCTTTGGGTTTAGCACCGCCGACGGCCACCACGCCAACCCCTATTGGGCCGATTGGCGTGATCCGGAAAGTTATGTGGAAGTGCTTACCGCAGCCCCCTATTCGGAGATTGCCAGCGAGGTTGCCGTGAGTTTCACCGCCAAGCTAATCCCCGAGCCCAGCACTATCGGCCTGCTGCTGGGCGGGCTTGCGATGCTCGGCCTGAGCGTCCGGCAGAGGCTGCGGCGTTAGCCGCACCGACCGCCTTTCAGCCCATCTAGCGCCGGGGGCTTACCCCATCGACGCCGACCAGCCGGGAACCGCCAAGCGGCCTGCCCCGTTTGGCGCGGCCGGCCGCGACGCGCGGTGGCGAACCCGCGCTAGTTATTTTTCGCAAACATCTCTCTGAGTTTGAGTTTGTAGAACTTGCCGGTTGCGGTGCGGGGCAACGCGTCGATAAATTCCACGCGGTCCGGGATTTGCCATTTTGCAAAACCATTCGCCAGCAAGTGGCTAGCCAGTTGCGCCGGACTGACCGTGTGGCCCGCGCGCAAAACAACGTAGGCCAAGGGGCGTTCATCCCATTTGGGATCCGGGATGGCGATTACGGCGGCCTCGGCAACCGCCGGATGGCCCATGATGGCGTTCTCCAGATCCACCGAACTAATCCATTCACCGCCAGACTTAATCAGGTCCTTGGTGCGATCGGTGATACGCACGAAGCCAAGTTCGTCCATGGTGGCCACATCCCCAGTGCGCAGCCAGCCATCGGCGGTGAATTTGTCGGCCGTCACCGGCACCTCGTAGTAGCTGCCGGTAATAAAAGGCCCGCGCACTTGAATCTCCCCGACGGTTTTGCCGTCCCATGGGGCATCGCTGTCGTCATCCGCGCGGATGCGAAAATCCACCAGCGGCACCGGCACACCCGCCATGGCGGCGCGCCGAAAACGTTCGGTTTCGGTGGCGTGCTGTAAGTCGCCCTTGAGATAGGTGACCGCCGCCAAGGGCGAGGTCTCCGTCATACCCCAGCCTTGCTGCAGCCAAATATTATATTTGGCGAACGCGCGAATCAGCGCTTCGGGCACCGCCGAACCACCCACCATGGAACGCATACCCACCGGCAAACGCCAGCGCGTGGATTGCGCAGCTTGGGCCGCTTCGTAGGTTTGAATCAGTGTCATCCAAATAGTGGGAACGCCCAACGAAAGGGTGGGCGGCTGGAGCGTCATGAGGTCTAGCAAGTCTTCGGCGTGCAAATGCGGGCCGGGGAACACTATTTTTGCGCCCGTGAGAATCACCCCGTAAGGCACCCCCCAACTGTTGGCATGGAACATCGGCGTGACCGGCAGCACGCAATCTTGGCTACGCAAGCCCCAAGCGTCACCACTGACGCCCACCAGCGTGTGCAGCACCGTAGAGCGATGCGAATACACCACGCCTTTCGGCCGCCCCGTGGTGCCCGAGGTGTAGCACATCGCCGCGGCATCGGTCTCGAGCTGCGGCGGATAGGTGTAGCCGTCTGGATCGGCCGTGGCCAACAGCTGCTCGTAATCTAAAAATTCGGGGTCTACCGGCGCGCCAGAATAGGGGAACACGATGACGTGCTCAAAACGATGCAGATCCGCAAACTGGCGATAAAGCGGCAGCACAATGTCATCCACAATGAGCACGCGGTCGCCGGCGTCGTTCGCAATCCAACCCAGTTCAGCGGGTGCGAGGCGCAGGTTGAGGGTGTGCATCACCGCCCCAGCAGCTGGAATGCCGAAATAGCACTCCAAGTGCGCATGATGATTCCAGCACAGCGTGGCTACCCGATCGCCCGGCGCAACGCCGAGTTTGCACAGTGCCGAGGCCAGCGCGCGCGTGCGGCGGTAGTAGTCGGCGTAGGTGTGCACGCGCAACGATTTATCCGGGAGCCGGGAAATAATTTCCTGCGTGGCGAACAACCGCCCCGCACGCTCCAAAAATTGATTCAAAGACAGCTGGGTGTCCATCATGGTCGAGAGCATGGGCGGGTCCTCAGTGCGCGAGTTAGGGGTGCGCTGGGTGGCGATAGTTAAGGGTGAGTGGGGGTCGCAGCATCTGCGACCGTGAGATAGGGTTGACCCACCCACGGCCATGGTGGCAGCCGCTGATGGGCCGCGTGCAGCACGGCAATTTGGCGGGTCACGGTGTCGTCAAAAACGCACGCGCGGCGCGCTTCCAAATCGAAACTGATCGCCAGACTTTCGCGGGTGGCGAGCACTTCCGCGCCACGCTGCAAAGTCTGTCCAACGCGCAGGCGCTTGAGGTCAAAGTCAACAATACGAGACTCCACCACCAAGTGCTCTGCTCGCCACGCCAAGCCCCAAAATCGCAGGCGTGCTTCCAGCGCTACGGTAGAGCGGCGCTGCTGCGCGCGCCACGCGGCGGTCAGTCCAACGGCATCTTTGAGGTCGTCAATCGCGCCATCGAAGGCGGCGGTGTAAAACGCCGGCAGGAGTTGCCCGGCGGCGGTCGTCCACTCGGACAGAATTTGAACCGGGGTTAGAACCTGCCCCACTGTGGCGATCGGCACCTCAGCTCCCAGCGTGCGCAAACATCACCGGTAATATTTTGCGTTCGGTAGTCACCCGTTCCGGCGGGCACCTAGCAGGCGTTACCACGCTGCCAGGGCGCACACTGGTGGCGGTTTTTGGGTCATTCACCGGGATGTTCCTAAAAAAATAGCACGCGTTTCACCCAGCGATAATCGCACGAAGTTCGCGATAATCGCCAGTTTTTAGCCAAGGTCTACGCAGCGTTAAGGGTCTGTCGGCGCGGTGCCTTTGTAAGCCGGAATTTCATCGTGCGGAAACCACTCGTGGATGCGGGCTTCCTCAAACAGCGTTTCCTGGGTATCGATGCGCCAGTGTCCGTTGTCTAAAATCACCGTGTAGAGCTCAAATTCTGTGCTGCCCTGATTATTCAGCACATCTGCCGCCCGCAGAACATTTGGCACCGTGGCGACCGGCGCGCACTGAAAGCGGTTAGTAGCGGCGCGGTGTGCGGTGCGCACGTCCGGATCGGCCAGCTTTACCGCCGCCATTTCGAACATTTTGGCTTGGAGGGTGGCCCACTCAGCGCGCGGACGGCCGTCGGTCATTTTGGCAGTGACGTACTCGTAGGCATCCTCAAAATGTCGCGCCTGCATGGCCCGTAGATAGCCTTCTACCGCGGTGCGCGGTGCCGGATCTGTGGGGCAAGTCGCCCCGTGATAAAGCCCCCCAAGGAGACCGAGGAACGCCAACCCTAGCCCGCCCAGCAGCAATTTTTTCATCGTGCTTCTCCCGGTTGCTTGCTCACCCAGCGCCGTGAGCACCTCTGTTAACCCACGCCGTTAGGACCTGTTACCGGCAATCATGGCACGAGTGCCGCCCCAAAATCCTCTGACTCAAAGCTTAAACCCGTGCGGATTACGACGGCGATCAAACTGCCATCAGCAGCCGGCATCGTCCACGCCGCACCACAACCTGGGCACCAGGCCTTAATGCCAGGGCGGCGCGGCGGCAATCAACCATTCAGCACCCCGTAAATCTTGGCCGTGATGGCGCAGGTCCAAACCCATTGCCTACTCCATTGCCTGCTCCATTGCCTACTCTGTCGCCTACTCGCGCCGGCCCGGCGCTGCGTGCGTCTTGGTTCAACGCCGCTATCAACGCCCCTCTTGTGGCCCCGCCACCGCGCAATCGATCACCCCGTTCATCGTCTGATGCAAACCATGGAGTGAGATAGGCATCGACATGGCCGGGCGCACCAAGCCGCACAAACCGGCACGGGGTTAATCAGCGCGCTGTGCGCGGCTAAATCGCGTGCACCCCAAAAGGCGATTACGGCCGCGCCAGTTGCAGGCTGTCGGCTTGAGGGTCCGCTCGATACGGGGACTGCGGCCGCTCAGGTCGCCTTTTGCTGCGGCGCTTCAGACTTTGGTGCCAATCTGGATCGCACCCTCTGTTTGACGTTTTCCCACAGCTTGGCCATGCCGAGCGGTTCGTAGATGAGGAAGATGATGATCAGTGTGCCGAACACCACCTGCTCGATCGCCGAGATGACCGTTGCGTCGATCGTGCCGTGGAACCAGGCGTTGCCCACACTGTTCAGCGCGATGGGGAACAGCAGGATGAACGCAGCACCGATGAAGGCGCCGCTGATCGTTCCCAGCCCGCCGAGGATCACCATGAACAGGATCTGGAACGACAGCTTGATGTCGAAAGCCACCGGCTCCAGCGATTTCAGGTAGGTAAAGGCAAAGAGCGCCCCGGCCACCCCGCAGTAGAAGGCGCTGAGCGCGAAGGCCTGCAGCTTGGTCCGCAGCAGCGAGATGCCCATGCTTTCCGCCGCGATGTCCATGTCGCGCACGGCC
Organism: Klebsiella pneumoniae; assembly: GCA_945862315.1. Taxonomy (GTDB): domain Bacteria; phylum Pseudomonadota; class Gammaproteobacteria. The sequence continues at coordinate 5,905 of CAMAXW010000087.1, read as the reverse complement.
ATCCAGTTCCGCCCCACCGAACCGCGGGTCATGTTCACCGCCAAGATCGTCAGGAACGTCACCACGACCATTACCACGAGATACATCTCAATCGGCGTGGTGAAGGCCCTGCCGAAGATCACGATGTCTTGGGCCGTGATGATGCCCGAGGTGTCGTAGTTCTTGAACCAGCCAAACTTGTCGATCATCCAGATTATGAAGAACTGTGAGGCGAGTGTGGCCACCATCAGGTAAATGCCGCGCACGCGCAGGCTGGGCAGGCCGAACAGCACGCCGAACGCCGCCGCAATCAGGCCCGACAGGATCAGCGAACCGCCGAATGGCATCCACGGTAGGCGCAGTTCGATGTTAAAGCAGGCGAAGGCGCCCGCCGCCATGAAGCCGGCAGCGCCCAGCGCAAGCTGGCCGGCATAGCCCATCACGATCTGCTGGCCGATGGCGGCCAGCGCGAGGCACAGCCACGGGATCAAGATTGACGAATACCAGTAGCCGTTCGGGACGGTCAGCGGAATGCCCACAAAGGCGACCATCATCAAAACCACGAAATTGCTTATGTCGCCGCGACTGTACGTCTTGAAGATCGGCTTGCTTGTCATTGTGGTTGCTCCCGCCGCTAGACGCGTCGGATGATCTTCTCGCCGAACAGGCCCTCGGGCCGCCAGAGCAGGAAGAAAATTGCCAGTACGTAAGGTGCCCACCCTTCGATGCCGCCACCAACGGCAGGTCCGACATAAACCTCCAGCGTCTTTTCGACGACGCCGATGATTAGGCCGCCCACGATGGCGCCGGGGATGGACGAAAAGCCGCCGATGATCAGGACCGGCAGCGCCTTGAGCGCAAGGTCCACAAGCGCAAACTGAACCCCCGCCCGCGCGCCCCACAGCATACCTGCGACCAGCGCGACAAAGCCCGCGGCCGACCACACCAGCAGCATGATGTTCTTGAGCGGGATGCCGATCGACGCTGCCGCGCCGGGATCGTCGGCCACCGCGCGCAGGCCAAGACCCATCTTGGTGTACTTGAACAGCAGCGTGAGAATGACAATCAAAGATGCCGCCACCAGGCCTGCCGTCACGTCGAGAGCGCTGACGACGAGGCCCAGGTTGTCCGCCACCCACGGGATCGGAAAGTCGCCGATGCCAAGATCGAGCCTGCGCACCTCGACCCCCCAGACCGCCTGTGCGAGCCCCTGCAGCACGAAGGCCAGGCCGATGGTTGCCATCAGCAGCGTGTCTTCGCTCTGGTTCATCAGCGGCTGGAGCACGAGCCTCTCGGTGGCATAGCCCACCGCGACCATCAGCAGCACGGTCATCACGAAGGCACCGGCAAACGGGATGCCAAACTCCATGAAGCCGACAAAGGACAACACGGCAAAGAACACCATCGCGCCTTGCGCGAAGTTGAAGGTCGACGAAGCCTTGTAGATCAGCACGAAGCCAAGGGCGACCAGCGAATACATCGTGCCGGCAAGTAACCCCGCCAGCACAACTTCGAAGAAGAACAGGACCTCAGTCATGGGCAACCCCCAAATAGGCGTCGATAACAGCCTGATTGGATCGGACGGCGTCAGGCGTGCCGTCGGCGATGACCTTGCCATAGTCAAGCACGACAACATTGTCGGAAATGTCCATCACAACGCCCATGTCATGTTCGATCAGGACGATGGTCGTGCCCAGTTCGTCGTTGACATTCAGAATGAACCGGCACATATCGCGCTTTTCTTCGACGTTCATCCCTGCCATGGGCTCGTCCAGCAAAAGCACATCCGCCTCGGTCGCCAGCGCCCGGCCGAGTTCGACCTTCTTCTGCAACCCGTAGGGCAGCTTGCCGACGGGCGTATCGCGGATGCTGTTGATCTCAAGAAACTCGACGATTTCCTCGCAACGCGCGCGGTTCTCACGCTCTTCCTGCCGGGCCTTGGGCAGCTGCAACGCTACCTGCAGGAAATTGGCCGACATGTGCAGCCTGCGCCCGACAAGGATGTTGTCGATCACCGACATCCGCTTGAACAGCGCCAGATTTTGGAAGGTACGCGATATGCCCCTGCGGGCCACGATGTTCGGGCTGATCTGGTCAAGAACCTTGCCCTTGACGGCGATTTTGCCTTCCTGCGGCTGGTAGATTCCGTTGATGCAATTCAGGAGCGAGCTTTTTCCGGCGCCATTCGGGCCGATGATCGCGCGGATTTCATGTTTGAAGACGGTGAACGAGGTGTCGGTAATCGCCTGCACGCCGCCGAACCGCAGCGAGATGTTCCTGACCTCGAGGACCGGCGCGCCGATCGGAAAGTTTCGAGCCTGGGTCATGTTCCCTGTCTTCTCCTGCGCCGGATTTCAGCCGTGGTGTCGATCGACGTGGGACTCGCTTTCTTGCCGGCGCACGTCGCGAAAGTTCTGCCGGCTGCCATTGGAAATGCCGAGATAGATCTCCTTGATCTTTTCGTCGTTCAAGAGCGTCGCGGCGGGTCCATGCAGCATCACGCGCCCGGTCTCGACGATGTAGCCGTAGTCTGCATTGCGCAGGGCAATGTTCGTGTTCTGCTCGGCCAATAGGATGCTGACACCCTCCTGCTTGTTCAGTTCCTGCGCGATGTTGAAGATCTCGGCGACAAGCTGCGGTGCAAGGCCCAGCGATGGCTCGTCCAGCAGCAGCATCTTGGGCTTGGTCATCATCGCGCGCGCGACCGCGGTCATCTGCTGCTCGCCGCCCGAGGTATAGCCTGCCTGGCTCTTGCGGCGTTCCCTCAGGCGTTTGAAATAGGTGTAGATGCGGTCCAGTTCTGCCTGCATTTCACCCTTCGACAGCTTGCGGGAATAGGCACCGGCGATGATGTTTTCCTCCACAGTCAGGTGCCCGAAACAGCGCCGCCCCTCCAGCACATGCACCATGCCGAGGCCGACCATGTCCGACGGCTGCTGGTCCTTAACGAGGGTCCCATCATAAGTGATCGTGCCCCGGGTAACCTTGCCGCGTTCGCCGCCGAGCATGGTCGAGATGGATTTGAGGACCGTGCTCTTGCCCGCGCCATTCCCGCCAAGAAGTGCGACGATCTTGCCACGCGGCACGGTTAGCGAGACGTCGTGCAAGGCCGAAATGACGTTGTTGTAGACGACCGCTACGGAATCGAGCGTCAGGATGTCGTCCGGTTTCGCGGTCATTGTGCAATCGCCATATCTGGGTTTCCTGAAAGCCTGGGGTCGAGTTGAGTCGTGTTTGACTCTGGTCCGGGATCGGGACCCTAGGGGCACCGATCCCGGTCTTGTGCTGATCCGCGAGAGAAGGCCGCCTGCTTTTCTATGGACAGGTGCGCGGCGTGATGTTGTTCTCTGCCGCGAACTTGGCCGCAGATTCCGCGACCAGAGCCCGGATGGCACCGGGGTCAAGCGGCGCCTGCCAATCCGTGACCTGCTCGAACTTGGCGCCGTCCCACTGCATCATCGCAAAGCGCCCGGCCCCGTCGTGCTTTGCGCAGGACAGCGAAAAGGGCGCGATCATGCCTGCGATGCCAAGCTCCGCAAGTCGATCCGGGGTCATTTTGATCGCTTCGTACCCGTCCCTAAACTCTGCACCCGTAACCGCCTGACCCACTTTGCCGTGGATTTCCTGCGCGTTACGAAGCGCCTCAACCCACATCACCGCAGCGCCAAGGCCGCGGTTCCAGTAAACGGATCCGATGCGGGACGGGTCGGCAAGGTTCCCCTTGCCCGCGCCATAGACCTGCTCCTCAATCGCCTTCACCAGCGGGTAGTCCTTGCCGGGCAGGGCGTTGGCCATCGCATAGGTGCCCTTTGCACTGTCGCCGGCAGGGTTCATGTCCTCTTCTGCAGCGCCGAAAGTGACATAGATCAGACGGTTGCTCGGAAAGCCCACGCGGGCGGCGTTGGTCATGCCGGTGGCGTTCATGCCCGAGCCCGCGCCCCAGAACGTCACCCAGTCGGGCCGCTCGCGGCGGACCTGCAGCCACTGCGACTGCTGCTCCAGCCCTGGCGGGACGATCGCGATCTCGATCAGTTCAAAGCCCCACTCCTCGGCGATGGCGCGCATGGCGGGCAGCGGCTCGCGGCCAAAGGCACTGTCGATGTGCATGTGCACGATCTTCTTTCCGCGCATATTTTTGACCCCGCCCTCCTGCTCGGCCATGAACCGAAGATTGACGGCGATCTGGTCCCAGTAATGGCTCGCGGCGTTGAAGACCCACGGCCAGACGGTGCCGTCCGCTGCGTCGGTCCGGCCATAGCCGTACTGCGCCAGCACGACCTCGTCCTTCGCCATGCGGTTGATCACGGCATAAGCGCCGGGTGTTCCAAGCGTGTCGAACACGACCATGCGCTGGCCGTCCTTCTCCAGCAGGCGCTGATAGCACTCCACGGTCTTCGCCGCGTTGTACTCGGTCTCGCATTCTTGCCACGTCAGCATGACACCGTTCACGCCGCCGTTCATGTTGATGTAGTTCATGTAGTCGATCTGGGCGCCGTAATATCCCGTTCCCATCGCGGAATAGGGTCCTACACGGCTGCTTGCGACCGGAAAGTACTGGGTTTGCTGCGCGAACGCAGGTTCCGGCAGCGCCAAGGCCGTGGTTGCCGCAAGCGCGGCACCCACGATCATCAGACGTAGGCTTGGATGAACCATCTTCAGTCTCCTCCCTTTGCTTTCTTGCACCCAACTCTGCACGAAAGCAGAACTGTGTCGTGCGTCGTGCGGGCCGCTGGCCGATCACGATGCCATCCACGGAATACAGTGCCGCCGTGAGCACCTCTGTTAACCCAAGCCGTCACGACCTATTACCGGCAATCATGGCACGAGTGCCGCCTCAAAATCCCCTGACTCAGCGTTTAAAACTGGGCGGGTTACAACGGCGATCAAAGCGCCATCAGCAGCCGGCATCGTCCACGCCGCACCACAACCTGGGCTGCCAGGCCTTAATGCTAGGACGGGGCGGCGGCAATCAACCATTCAGCACCCCGTAAATCTTGGCCGTGATGGCGCAGGTCCAAACCCATTGCCTACTCCATTGCCTACTCCATTGCCTACTCCATTGCCTACTCGCGCCGGCCCGGCGCTGCGTGCGTCTTGGTTCAACGCCCCTCTTGTGGCCCCGCCACCGCGCAATCGCGCCCCCCGTTCATCGCATGAGGCAAACCATCAAGTGAGTTAGACACCCACCCGTAGAGGTGTGGTTTATCATGTCCCGGTGAGCGCAAATCCGTGCAATTAAAATATCAACTACGACGCCCCGCCGTGCCGGACGGGCGCCCCCCTTTACTGGTGTTGCTGCATGCCAAAGGCGACAACGAACATGACATGGCGGCACTGGCCACCCGCCTCGACCCGCGCTTCCTGACCTTAAGCCTGCAGGCGCCTTTTGCACTCACCGGCACAGGCTATCGATGGTTCAATACCGGCCAAACGGCGGCAGCGGGCAGTCTGGCGACCACCGAAGCCGAGCACAGCCGGTTAGCGGTTATTCAATGTATTAACGATGCAGTCATGGGTTTTGGCGTGGATCCGCGGCGGGTCTACCTGCTGGGCTTCAGTCAAGGCGCCACGCTGGCCTGGAGCATCGCACTCACCGCCCCGCGCCTACTGCGTGGCGTAGTGGGCATTGCGGGGTGTGTGCTGCCCGAAATTGCCGCGCGGCAGCCGCCCACCGAAGCGGTGGGTCATCTCACCGTTTTTATTCAACACGGCGTACACGACCCGGTGATTGCTCGCGCAAAGGCGCAGGCGACCCGCGATTTGTGGGTCGACTTGGGTGCCATGATGGGCTACCGAGAATACGCCGCCGCGCATGAACTGACCCCATCGATGGAACTGGATGCGGCTGAATTTCTGCACACGCAGCTCAACCGCTTGAGCGGTATTGGGCAGACTACCGGCGACCATTAAACCCGGCGTGAGCATC
>CAMAXW010000086.1 GCA_945862315.1 Klebsiella pneumoniae | reverse complement strand
CGGTTGCCGTAGCGTTGCGAGCACGCCACCCTCGCCTGCCGCTGGCGGTAGTGGGCTACTCCTTGGGGGGTAATGTGTTGCTCAAATATTTAGGTGAGAAAGGCCACGCCGCGGGTGTCACCGGGGCGGTTGCCATTTCGGTCCCCTTCGATTTGGCCGGCGCGGCGCGCCGTCTCGCGCAAGGCTTTTCAAAAATTTATCAGCGCCGCCTGCTGACCAGTCTGCAGTTGAAAGCACGCCAGAAAGCGCGCCATATCCCCTCGCCTATCGACCTCACGGACTTGCATCGCTGGAATGATTTTGAAACTTTTGACAACCGTCTAATCGCCCCGCTGCACGGGTTCGCCGATGCTGCAGACTATTACACACGGTCTAGCGCGCGGCAGTTTCTGCGTGGGATCACCGTGCCGACGTTGCTCATCCACGCCGTCGATGATCCTTTTATGTCGCCCGCCGCGATCCCCAGCGCACCTGAACTGGCACCCGCGGTGACCCTAGAACTGGCCCAGCGCGGCGGGCATGTGGGCTTCATCATGGGGCGCGTGCCGGGGCGGGCCGTGCCGTGGCTGGAAAACCGCATTGTGGTGCATCTGGCAGAGTGCTTCAGAGCTAGCCATCAACGGGGGCCTAACGGCTAGAATAGTCCCATCATGCGCACCCCTTTTCGCCTTCAAAAATTCGCCGTCAGTCGCTGGGGCTATTTAGCGCAAGTGCTGGCCTGTACGGCCCTGCTCGGTGCTGGCTACTACTTGGAATGGGTGGAAGAACTCACCCCTTGCCCGTTGTGTATTTTTCAACGCATCGCCTATTTTGGGTTCGCGGTGGTGGCGCTGCTCGCCACCCTCCACGCCCCGCGACTCAAAGGTCGACAAGTGTACTCAGGCCTCATGCTGTTGTGCGCGCTCGCCGGTTTAGGGGTGGCGGGACGCCAAACCTGGTTGCAACATCTACCCTCGGACCGCATCCCTGCCTGCGGTCCGGATCTCGCCTATATGGTGGAAATGTATGCCCCTGTTGACGTCCTGAGACGGGTACTACACGGCAGCGGCGATTGCGCCAAGGTCGATTGGACTTTTCTAAGCCTGTCGATCGCCGAGTGGTCAGTGGTGTGTTTTATACTGCTCATTGCGACCTGCCTGATGCAACTGTGGGCAACCCGCCGCACCGAATGGCGCTAGCCCCCGGTCGCTGTCTTGGCCTAGTGCCATGCGGGCTAGAGCCCGGCGCTAACCTCACTAACTCACTCAATTTCGGCCGCGCGCAGCAGCGCCGGCCCACTACGGAGCACGTCCATGCTGGCTGAACTGGTAACGAAATACGCCATCGAGATCCTCGACCGCACCCAGTATGTGGGTGCTGCCGTCCTGATGGCCGCCGAGAGCACAATTTTGCCCATCCCCAGCGAAGCCGTGATGCCCTTTGTGGGGTTTCAGGTGGCCGATGGCAAATGGAATTTGTGGCTCGCCGTGTTTGCCACCAGTGTCGGCTCGCTGGTGGGTTCACTGCTCTCTTATTACATGGGCTATTTCGGCAGCCGACCGATGGTGCTGTCGGTGGGCAAGTACTTATTATTGAACGTGCATGACCTCGAACGAACCGAGCGGTTTTTCAACCGGCGCGGGGGCTTCTGGACGCTCTTTCTTTGCCGCTTCATTCCCGTGGTGCGACATTTCGTCTCGCTGGTCGCCGGCACCGGGCGCATGCCTTTATTGCCGTTTTGTGTCGCGACCGTATTGGGCGCCACCCTGTGGAACGGGTTTCTACTGTGGCTGGGGATCTCCCTGCGAGATCGCTGGCAGCACGTTCAGCACTACTCGCATCAGATTGATATCGGCATTGTGGTGCTGCTTGGCGCGGGCGCGGTGTGGTATTGGCGTCGTCGGCGCTAGCCGTTGCCCGCCGCGCGCTGATTTTCTCCCCACGGGTGCCGCGCCCCAACCCAGCGCGAGTGCTCGGGCCAGCGCTGGCATGAGCATCTGCCCACCCACCCGCGGCGAAAACTAACCCCGCTCGCTCGCGAGCAGTTGCGCATCAAACGCCGCCACGGCGCTTAAATTAACGATTCGGCGCACCGTGGCCGAAGCCGTCAGAATATGCGCCGGCACCGGCAAGCCGTGCAGCAACGGGCCCACCGGCACGCCTTCGCCCAACACGGTCAGCAGGTGCATGGCGATATTGGCCGCATCCCGCGAAGGCATCACCAGCACGTTAGCTTCCCCAGTCAGGGGCGAACCCTCGATCGCTGCGGCGCGCACGGCGGGCAGCAGGGCCGCATCCGCCTGCATTTCACCATCAATTTCAAGATCGGGCGCCGCCTGTTGGACCAAGGCTAACGCCGCGCGCATTTTCTGCGCCGCGCTATCATCGCCCGTGCCAAAATTAGACGCCGACAACAACGCCACCCGTGGCGTCATGCCAAAGCGGCGTGCCCGGTCGGCCGCGGCAAGGGCGATATCGGCCACCTCTTGGGCCGAGGGTTCGGCGTTGACGTGGGTATCGCCAATGACAAAGGTACCTTTCTTCAACACCAGCACATTGAGCGCGGCCAACGTGCCACCCGGTTCGAGGGTACCCAGAATATTCACCAACTCTTGCAGGTGGTCGCGATAGGCGCCGGTCATGCCGCACAGCAGGGCATCGGCTTCGCCTTTCGCCACCAACAGCGCGGCGATCACGGTGGTATTGCTCCGCACCACCGCGCGCGCCTCGTCGCGCGACAAACCTTTGCGCTTCATTAAGTCGTAATAAGTGGTGGAGTAATCGCGGAAGCGGGCGTCTTGCTCTGGGTTGACGATGTCAAAATCCGTCCCGCTGGTCATCCGTAGACCCAACGCGGCGAGGCGTGCTTCCACCACCGCCGGCCGCCCAATCAGGATGGGGCGCGCCAGACCTTCATCGACCACCGTTTGTACCGCACGCAATACCGTGGTGTTCTCACCGTCGGCATAAACCAGCCGCTGGCGGTCTTGCTTGGCGCGCTCGAAGATCGGTTTCATCAGCAACACAGACTGAAAAATAAACTTGCTGAGTTGGTTGCGGTAGGCGTCTAAATCGGCAATCGGACGGGTGGCCACACCGCTGTCCATGGCGGCCTTGGCCACCGCCGGCGCGATGGCTGTGATCAGGCGGGGGTCGAAAGGTTTGGGAATAAGGTACTCACGGCCAAACTTGAGTTGCTCGCCAACATAGGCCGCCATCACCACTTCGGAGGGCTCGCGCATGGTGAGTTCGGCCAGCGCCTCAACACAGGCAATTTTCATGGCTTCCGTGATGGTGCTGGCGCCAACATCCAAGGCCCCGCGAAACATATACGGGAAACACAGCACGTTGTTGACCTGATTGGGATAGTCAGAACGGCCGGTCGCCACGATGGCGTCGGGTCGTGCCGCCAGCGCCTCCTCCGGCATAATCTCTGGCGTGGGATTGGCCAGCGCCAAAATGAGCGGTTGCGCTGCCATGGTGGCCACCATCGCCCCGCTTAGCACGCCAGGCCCGGACAGCCCCAGAAAAATATCCGCACCCACCATGGCGTCGGCGAGCGTACGGGCGGCGGTCTCGCGAGCGTACAGCGCTTTGTTGGGTTCTAGGTGCGCATCCCGCCCCACATAGATCACGCCCGCCCGGTCGGTCACGAGGATATGGGCACGCGGCAGACCCATCGACTCCAATAAGCGCAGGCAAGCAATCGCCGCAGCACCCGCCCCCGACACCACCAACCGCACCTCGCTCAACTGTTTGCCGACCAACAGGAGCGCGTTGCGAATGGCGGTCGCAGCGATAATCGCCGTGCCGTGCTGGTCGTCATGAAAAACCGGAATGGCGATGCGCTCGCGCAGCTTCTGCTCGATGTAGAAACACTCGGGCGCCTTGATGTCTTCTAGATTAATGCCACCAAAAGTTGGTTCTAGGCTGGCAATGATGTCGACGAGTTTGTCCGGATCGGTTTCGTTCAGTTCAATGTCGAAAACATCGATACCCGCAAACTTTTTGAACAGCACCGCCTTGCCTTCCATCACCGGTTTGGCCGCCAGTGGCCCAATATTGCCCAGCCCCAAGACGGCTGTGCCATTGGTGACCACGGCCACCAAATTGCCGCGGTTGGTATACCGGGCAGCGCTCAAGGGATCCTCGGCAATGACCAAACAGGGCGCCGCTACCCCCGGCGAGTAGGCGAGCGCTAAGTCGTATTGATTGGCGAGCGGCTTGGTGGGCGTGACCTCGGTTTTTCCCGGACGCGGAAACTCATGGTAGAGCAGTGCTTCACGATTGATTTCATCATCCATGGGGACTCGCCCTCGCCGCGCACGGCTATTGGTTTAACGGCTGTTCGGCGGTGCGTGCGACTTAGCGCATCGGCGGCATGCCACCCGGTGGCATTTGGCTGCGCATGCCGCGCATTAGCGCCTGCAGCCCACCTTTTTTGGAGACTTTTTTCATCATCCGCTGCATGTTCTCAAACTGCTTGAGCAGCCGGTTGACGTCTTGCACTTGGGTGCCCGACCCCTTGGCAATACGCACCTTGCGCGACGCTTTGAGAATGGCCGGAAACTTGCGCTCGCGGGGCGTCATGGAGTCGATGATCGCGGCCAGCTTGACCATTTCCTTGTCGTTCACCCGGTTCTTTACCTGATCCGGTAACTCGGCGACGCCCGGCAGCTTGCTCATCAGCGAGGCCAGACCGCCCATGTTTTTCATTTGCTCCAACTGCTCACGAAAATCCGCGAGATCGAAACCTTTGCCGGTGGCGAGTTTCTCGGCGACTTTCGCCGCCTTTTCTTTGTCGACCTTCTGTTCTACTTCCTCGATCAACGACAACACATCGCCCATGCCGAGAATGCGCGAGGCCATGCGGTCGGGATGGAAAGGCTCGAGGGCGTGGATTTTTTCGCCCATCCCAATGAACTTAATGGGCTTGCCGGTGATATGGCGTACGGCGAGTGCCGCACCACCGCGGGCGTCGCCATCGGCCTTGGTCAAGACCACACCGGTGAGCGGCAGGGCATCGTTGAACGCCTGTGCCGTGCGCACCGCATCTTGGCCAGTCATGGCGTCGATAACGAACAGGGTCTCGCGGGGCGCCAGCGCGGCGTGCAGCCCACGAATTTCCGCCATCATGGCTTCGTCGATAGTCAAACGGCCGGCGGTGTCGACGATCAGCACATCTTTGAGCTGCCGCCGCGCCATATCCAGCGCCGTCAGGGCGATGCGTTCAGGGGTGGTTTCCGTGCTGGGATAACACTCCACGCCAATTTCGCCGGCAAGAATGCGCAACTGATCGATAGCCGCGGGCCGGTAGATATCGCAACTGACCACCGCCACCGCTTTGCGATCCTGCTCTTTCAGGCGTTTGGCAAGCTTGGCCGCGGTGGTGGTTTTGCCCGAGCCCTGCAGGCCTGCCAGCAAAATAACGACTGGCGGCTCGGCGTTGAAATCCAGACCCACACCCGCCTCGCCCATCAAGGTGGTGAGTTCGTCACGCACCACACGAATCAGCGCCTGACCCGGTGTGAGGGTGCCAATGACCTCTTGGCCTAGCGCCCGCACCCGCACCCGGGCTAAGAAATCGGTGACCACCGGCAATGCCACGTCGGCTTCCAGTAGCGCCAACCGGACTTCGCGCAGGGTGCCGTCGATGTTGTCTTCGGTGAGTCGTGACTCGCCACGCAGGCGTTTGACGATACCGGTAAATCGTTCGCTTAGATTCTCAAACATCCAATCTCTTTCCTAGAATTTGGGTACGGCAGGGGGGTCTTGATCATTGGCGAGTCGCCCGACGGCGGCAAGGGGTTTGATGGCAAGCCCCCCACGGGTCGCGACATTCGTGACGGCGGGTTGCCCGCTATTGTGACCTAGCAACCGCCGGATAAGCAGCGCCACGCAGCGCCCCCAAGCAGGTTTCTGCTACCAAGCTTCCATCACCTCAGCCAAGGGGAAAGGCAGACCTACCGTGGCCCACACTTCCGCGACCCGCCGCACCACGGGCTCGGCTTTGGTCATCCACTCGGGATGACGATCGCGGTTATCGAAGACCTCGAAGGCTTCGGGCTGCGGCGCGCGGTGCCCGAGGCGGTAGTAGAAAGACTTCACCAAATCTTCCATCCGCGCTTTGCCGTACGGCACCACCACGATGTCGCGATTGGCGCTGAGTCCGGTGGTCGCGATGTAATAGTGGTACTGCTCCCAGTAGCGCAAATAGGCGTCGAAATAGGGCATTTTTGCGATGTCTGCGTTTTCGCAGCCAGTGTAGGCGAGATCCCGGCGCACCCATTCCTCGATGTTACCGCGCACCCTGAAACAGCCATCGGCCGGCAGCCCGCCGGACTTCTCGTAAGTGGAAATACAGGAGGTTACCGGATGGCGTACGGTGAGAATATTCTCCACCGCCTGACCCAATATTCGGTGGAAAAAGCCGCCCGCGTAACTGCCTTTGGTCAGCTTTTTGGGCACCAGAATTTTGCCGGAGTGGGGTTTGTTCTTGCCAAAATACAGCTCGATCATGGTGAGGTATTCAGCCATGGTCTGCAGGCTGGTCATCCAAGAATTAACCCCGCGCTCGAACCGGAAAGGGCCGGCCTCGGGGAACCCATCGTGGGCAATCGCATTGGGCACGAGATCGGTTTGATAACCCAAGGCCCGATAAATTTCTTTGGTCAGGTAGGAACCACCGTTGCGCGGCACGCCGATCACATTGATGAAATGGAAACGCAGTTGGAGATCCTTGATGGGATCGACATTACCGGTCATCAGCGCCACCAGCAGTTCGTAGGCGCGCCCGATGGCTTGTTTCCCGACCGGCGCTGCCATCACCCCGGCGGCGTTCGCCGTGGCGGATTCTGCCATGCGCTGCTGCTCGCTACTGAGCGCCTCGGAGAGTTGGTCGCCCCAAATGGCCCCTTCGAAGGGGATGTCCGCCACGATGTGGTGGAGAAAATCGATGAACACCGGCGAGACCGGGAGCTCGCGATCACTCAGTTTAATTTCGACGCCCATGGTATTAACTCACTGCGAAATGAAGAATAGGCCTAGGGATTCCAAGCGCATCCCCTGAGGCCGGCCAGACTAATCCAGAGCGGCCACCTAGGCTACCTGCAGCGCGAGCAGGCGTTGAAAATTATCCAGCGACATCAGGTGCGCATAAATCCGCGATAAAAAACCGCTGCGCATAAGCTCCGTCAGGGTATTGGGCGGTAGTGTGTTGAGGCGGGATTCGTTCACCCGCCACAGCCCGCTAACCTGCTGCGGCGGGCCTGTTGCCGGGCGAATATCCGCATTAAAAGACTCCAGCAAGCCCAACTCAGCGAGGCGTGCGCAGAAGACATCGGTCTGCCGAGCCGCGGTCTCCATTTCTTGGATCAGCTGCTGGATTTCCTGCCAACGGCGGGTTTCCTCGCCGACCTCATTGAACAACGGCGGTGCGCCGTCGCTCAGGCCGGCCACGTCCACACAAATGACGGTACGCAGATCACCACGCGCTACTTTTGCCGTGCAAAACGGATAGCGCCGCACATAGGCCGGGCAATAAATATCCGCGCGCCAGTCGCCGGCGGCATCGGTGCAGAGATTTTGCCCTGTTTTAAGGCCGGTCAGCATCATGGGCTGCCACGCATCGCGACCCGCCTCGGCAAACACTACCGGACAACTTTTGGCGGCCGCCACAAACTCGGGCACGCTGATATAGATAGCGTGCAGTTGCGCCGCGAAGCGCCCTACCTGCGGGGCGATGCTAAGCCCTGCATGGGCCACTCTATCCAGCACGGCTAAAGACCCGAAGCCCGGCGGTAGGGGCACTTCAACGCGCGCTGGGGCGCTCGTGGGGGTTGCCAAGCCGGCTGCTGGCGTCACCGCTAGAAGCACTTATCCGGATCTGCGGGCGGTGATGGATCTTGGTTGAGTGGGCTCGCCGGATCGTCGAACGCCAAGGGGTGAGGGTCGCCGCCCTCGGGGGGCACATAGCCAGCTTGGTCAACATCGTAGGGTTTGTCATTGACCCCCACCCCACCCTGGAAGACCTTAAAGTACAGTCCAGGCTTGGGTTTGATGCTCAGGTCTGGGCAGCCCAAAGAACAGTCTGCCACCTCGAAATCGGTACCCCGAATGCCGATGGTCGCGACCGCCGTTTTATAAGTCACAGCGCTGTGGTTGCGCTTGCCTATCGCCCCGGTGACCGCCCGAAAACCCCCTTTGAGCAAATTGAACACACTGCGGCTATCGGCCGGGCTTTCTGTATAGCGGTAGTCAGCAATTTGGAAACGTGTGCTAGGTCGCAACACAATGTAACCCCCATCACTGAGCTTCATACGCACAAAACTCGCGGGCGCCGTGACCACGGTTTCGCCCGAATTGACCGGGTTACCCTGCTGTAACGCCCGAATATCGCCCTCGTCATTCGCCGCAGACGCGCGGCCCACCAGCTTGATGACCTCACCGGCCGGGGCGCCGGCCGGTGGCACGGGGGGCGCAACTGCGGCCGCACTCGCTGTTGCAGCGGTAGGCGCGAGGGCCACTGGGGCGGGCGTCGCGGCCCCAAGCGCGGGCACCGTGGAGCGCGCCGTTGGTGCGGCTGCTGGGGTTGAAACCGCGCTAGGCACGGCTGCCTTAGGGGCCGCTGCCTGCGCTAAGTTGGCCGGCGGAGATACTGCTGCCGGTGCACTGGGCGTGGCCGTGGCCGCGGCGGCGTCGAGATTGAGCACCGCACCCACTTTCAGGCGGTTGATATCCCCGTTGACGAAAGCCGTGGGATTCGCCTTAAACAGCGCCTGCATGCGTTGCTGGATGTTTACCCCACCCATCTTATGGGCCACCGACCACAGGGAGTCACCTTGGGTGATGGGGCCGTAGACCGCAGGCGCTGCGAGCGTCGATTGCGTCCCTAGGCCCATACCCAGCGCCAAAATGATGCCGGCCACCCACGCTGCGCGTTGTTGTGTCTTGCGGATTGCCATGATCCTCACCCTATTCGCACATCTGGCCGGTGTTGGACTTGCCACCAAGCCCGCTCCCGGATTGGTCGTTGCTAGCGGCCTCTTCAAGGTAGCCGGGATCGTTCTCATCTTCTTCGTCATCATCCAACACACTGTCGTCCTCCAACACGCTTGCCAGCATCAGATCGCCATTGGCGGCATCGGCTAATACCGCACCGGCAACCGTACCGCTGCTAAGGGAGTCTGGTGTGGATGGCGTAGGTGCAGGCGGTACGGGCGATGGTGGTACCGGTGTGCCGCCGACAGCCACGAAGCCCGTCGATATCACATTACCCGCCCCGGTGATGGCGCCATTCGCCACAAAAAACGCATTTTGCTGACCAATATTCAGCGCGCCATTTTGCCCAATGAGCACCGGCCCTGGGTGAGGCAGGCCGCTGCCAGTCGGCGTCAGCGTGCCACCGGCGAGCAAGGTGGTGCCCGGCAGTAACTGAAAATTAAGGTCGTTAACGAAATAGGGCCCTGTACCATCCAGCGTGCTGGGCAAAACGTTTTCGATGTGCACGGTTGCACCCGGCGTATAAGAGCTGAACTGGGCTAAAAAGTCCTGCCGGCTGGGATTGATGCTAAGCACCCCCGGGCCAAAGTCTAAAAGGCCATCCGTTAAAAACGCCACATAGGGCACATCGGGGTCGTCGAGCGTCAATCCGTCGCTAAAAGTGATGCCGTTGCGCGCCGCGAAGATGGCGTTGGCCCCGGTGGTGGGCGCACCGTTGTACTGCGGCAGGGCTAGCGACACGCCAGCGGCCTGCGCGGCTTGGGCGATCAGCGCCAGTGAATAGGCATCGCCGAAGTCGCCGGACAACGGTACCTCGCCGATCCCAATGCCCGAGAAAACCAGTACTCCGTTGGCCACATCCACCGCCATATTGTTCGCCGCCACGTCGCCCGCGAACCCCACATCCCCCGTGAACAGCATGCGGGCACTGCTAAACGCCAGCCCGGTGATGAGGGTGTTTGCAAACCGGGTGCCGGTTACGGGATCAATGAACGCTTGGATGTTGGTGTTGGTATCCACGAGGGTTGGACCCGCATAAGCGGTGTTGTCTAAATAAAGGTTTACGCCAGAGAGCACGCCCGCGTTCAAGCCCAAAATTTCGTTGGTCAGCGTGAGGTGCTGCGTGTTGGTGCGAACGCTAAAACTCTGTGTGCTACCGAGCCCCACCAGCGTCACCGAATCTGCCTGCAAGATGCCGGCGCCCAGCGTGGTTAGGGCGCCGCCGGAGACACCCACGAGCAGGGTAGATGGCACGGTGACAGCTTGGGCCGTCACCGGGGCCGAAATCGTCACACTGGCCCCCGCCAGAGAGATAGAGGCACTGCCTGTCGCCGCATCGGCCAGCAGCGCGCCGTTGATGGTCAGTGGGCCGGTCAAATTAACGGCCGGGCTACTAGACGAACCGCCGAAACTGCTACCTGCCAAGATATCAATGCCGGCGTTGCCGGGCAGCGAGGCGCTCCCCCCTTCTGCCGTCACCGTGGCACTCTTCATAGAAACCGCAACACCGCTGATGGACAGGCTAGCGGAACCGCCTTGGCCTAAAACCGTGATGGCACCGCCAAGCGTGACATCGCCCTGGTTCGCATGGATGTCGATAGACGCACTGCCACCGCC
>CAMAXW010000085.1 GCA_945862315.1 Klebsiella pneumoniae | reverse complement strand
TAATGAGGGCTTTGGGCATGGATAGAAGGCGTTGACCTCAATAACCAGCTGTCTCGGTTGGGGCGGAAATAGTTCAACCCAAATTATTTGCCTAGCGCCGCGCGGCGCTAACGGCGCTGAACACTTTCTAAGGCGGGGCGCCGCGCAGTTGCTCTAGCGCGGTTTGCAAGTCATGCGCCTAGGCCCGGCGATCGCGGCCCTGAGCGTGTTGCGGCGTGCCGACGTGCACCTCGGCGCCCAGATTACGAGGCCCCAACGTGCGCCATAGCGAGCCAACCAAAGTTTCATCGCTCACAAGAATGTGACTATGGGGAGAGTAATCGCACTGTTCGACGAAATCGAGAGTATTGAGGGTCGAGCGTGGTTGAATTCGAACGGTGTCAGTTGGCACGCTCAGTGTGAAGGGTGGTCGTTGACCATGCCACTTCACAGGACTGTTGCGCCATAGTCGCGCTGGAGGTGTTGTCTGATCCGCAATCGTGGTGACGGGTTCGAGCCGCCACGAGGGACACTGTGCCGAGTGTTAGACCAGCCTCGCGTCCGTGGGTCAGTCAGCGCAAGGTATTTGCCAGCCTAATTCCGTCAGGCTCGCCAATGCCGTTTGCGGTGGCGCGCGGGCTCTGCTCGCTGCTCGCGGTGATGCGCAGGAGCGGCCACTTTCACCGCACCGCCGGAGTGCGCATAGGTCTGGATGGCGGGTCCTGGCTCCGGCCCTGATTCTGCGTGGCCTCAATCTTCAGGAGCGGCTGGACCAAGGTGATGGCGCGGATTTCGGGCGCCACCTCGAGGCGGGCGTGCAGTTCCTGCGCGAGCGTGCCCTGCCGGTCAGCTTGGCCGCTGCGGTGGGCTGCTGGGTGGCGGTCATTTGTACTCGCCCGCCAACAGCGCCCGGGACTTTTTTTGGAGCACCAACAGGGCTGCAGCCTCCGCCAGCGCGATCCTGGCGCAGCAAGTCTCGCTGCAGCAACTGATACTTGCCCTGCAACGCCCGGAGTGCCGCTTTTGACTCGCGCGAGTCGGCTTTAACGCTCCCAACTGGGCAGCAAAACCCGGCTCGCCATTGGCTCAACTGATGCTCGAACTAGCCCTTTTCCCGGCACCACGCGTGTAGCGCCGGGCCACTCAAAGCAAAGCTCTCCAACAAGGCCTGCAAGTGCCGGTCGGCGCTCCAGGCGGGCCGGGCCGTCGAGCGAGGCAGGTTCCACTGGTTGGGCTGAGCCCGGGACCTTGAGCCACTGCTTCAGTGTGCCGAGCAGCACGCGTAGCTCGCCGGCAACGGACTCAAGCGTACGCGCCCCACGCAGCCTGACCGTACTCAGGGCTGGTTCTTTGAACTGCATCGAAGACGCCGAATGATGTTTTTTAGCCATGTTGTGTGTCTCCGATGCGGATCATCCGCAAAAAACGAAGGCGACAACTAGGCTGATGCCCGGGGAGGTGAACAATCGGGGAGATTTGATCCAGATTGTCGCCCCCGACACCTGTCAAAACGGCTAAACCGGAGAAATACCTGCGCTTACTCATCCAGGCTACCCCGGCCTAGGTGTTCTCGATCGACATCACCACCTCGGCGCACGGCCACCGTCTCAGGCTGATCAGCTTTGTGCCGACGGCGCGGCGCCCGAGGATCAGCTCAATTTTCTGGACATGTTCAGCACCGCGGAGCTCAAGTTACTTTGCGAAGCGTTGAACCAAGCACTGGCCCCGGAAGCAGACAGGCTCATCCAGTGAGCTTGTCGATGGGCAGAATGATCCTCCTCACCCGCAGCTTGGTGAAGGTGCGCCACGCTGGCGCATCAAACGCAGGCGCTGCCATCCTGAACGGCCACGCACCGGTATATTTTAATTGGGGAGAAACCATGTTTTGCAACAAGAGCGATGAAGTCAGCCCGCTCGGCGACCTACCGCCGCACGTCGATATCTGGTGCTCGGGCACGTTGGGCAACAACCCGGTCGATGGCAGCGCCCGTCGAAACCTGCGGTGTGGGGCTTCGGTCATCGCCGTCAACGCGGTTCTCTGGGCGATGACCTGCGCGGCGTGGGCAAACGCCATGCGGCCGTCGCTAGGATTGCGGGCATGACAGCGCAGATCCGTGAAAAGCTCCGCTACGAGGGTGAGGATGTGACCATGTGCACGAACCCCCTCAGCGACTACTTCGCCATGGGCGGGGTCAACCCGCGCTTTGAATCCAATTGCACGGCGCTCTGGCGCGGCTACGTGGGTCGATGGGAAATCATCGATGGCCGGCTCTATCTGGTCGAACTGCACGGCACCCTAGAGAGCGGCGCCGAAGCATCGGTTGCCACCATCTTTCCGGACTTCCCGGACAGAGTTTTCGCCCACTGGTACTCGGGCACAATTCGCATCCCACAGGGCAACCAGCTTGAGTACGTTCACATGGGCTACGGCAGCACCTTCGAGCGCGACCTGTTGCTGCATTTAGAGCGTGGCGTCGTCAAGCACACCCAGGTACGCCACAACGGGGCGGCGGAGTCTGCAAGCGCACCTGAAGGCTACGCAGTCGGGGCCATGACCGTGTTCCCTCGGACCCAGCAGGACGACGGGGAGGCCGTGTGATTTACCTGTACGGGTACCTCGGGGTCGGTGTTGCGGTGCTTGTCATAATTTTTGGCGTGGACCGACTGACGAAAGAGCCTGCGTCGAAGTCGCTTCGAGAAATCTTTGATGCGGTGAACCCCAAGCGCAAGAAGCTTGCCTACCGAATCCTGAACCAGTTCGTGGCGCCGACGATCGCCGCCGTGGCCGTCGTCATCTGGCCCGTTGCCGTCTACATGAGGGGCAAAAAGATGTTATCGAAGCAGGAAGCATCTGTACCGGGAGCGCCTGCACCGCAGGAAGAACGCGAGTTCGCAGTCACGCGCGCCCACCTGCATGAACCACTGACAGTCCCGCAGATCGAGGCTCGAGCAGCGGTAGCAGACCCCTTGGGTGCCGTTCCCAAGTTACCCTTCGGCCACCTCAATGCAGCCTGGAAAATCTTCATCGCAGGTGTCGCCGCTGATGATGAGATCTGGTCATTCACGGCGCCCTGGCAGACCCCATGGGGGCGCAAGGAAATCAGAGCCGGCTATGTGGTTGTGCGTGGTGGCGTTCCCGCCAACCACTTTGTGACCCTGTGGAAGGATCTCGAAGACGACTCCGTTGACGGCAAAGCTCCCCATGCCATCGGTGCCGACGGCGCACCGTTGTTGAGGTAGCCGGAAGGATTTGGGTAGGCACAACATTGAGATGCACGAGATGAGGGCAGCCTCCTTGCCGTGTTGAAAGGCGGCCGGCATCTACCTGACTGAGCGAGCAAGTCGATGGCGGGATCCAGTTCTGGCTGCGCGCACATCCTGCCCCGCCTTTCCTAGAGCACCTGTCGTGTCGCCTCGGCAATCAGTTGATCTTCGTCCGTATCGAGGATGTGGACGGCGAAAAAATGTCGGGGAAAATCGTCGAACTGAATCGAGGCAACCCATCCATCACGATTCCCGAGCTAAAAGCCGACGAAATCATCGTTCGTATGGGTCCAGCAAAAGGCGGTCATTGGCTGGCGTGAAAACCCGCTCGCCGCTCGCCAGTCTTTACCCCAGCCCATTACGCTCCGCGCAAAATATCCGCAGCCTGCGCTAGCGCATAAACAGGGCTTAGCGCGAGTTCGATCTGTTGCTGTTCTTGGGCCGAGAGTGCGGGCTTGGGGCGACCAAATTCGGGGCCGTGGGCGAGGGAGCGATGGGCGTCTTGTTCTTCCATGGCGGTACGCACGGCGGGATGGTAATCCACCCGGCGGTAGTAGTCGGCGCGGGTCTCGTTGCTCTCTAGTTGTTGGGGTTGCCACGCTAAGCCCAAGAACTGCGCGACCTCGCGAAAACCGGCGGCGGGGTTGTGCATCAAGCGCTCGTAGGTGACCACGCCGACTTGGGTGGGATAGGCCGCGAGCATGGCCTGATAAGACGCCATGGCGTGGCCATAGAAAGTCTTGAAAGTCTCGAACGGATGATAGGTTTGGTCCCAGCCTTGGGCGCGGATAGAGCGCCACACGGCGCTGGGCTCGCGAAATATCCACACCGTGCGCGCCTGCTGCAGCAGGGCTGGCCCCACCCAACTCGTGAGGGTGTGTCCTTGGCTGGTGAGGTAGGCGCGCAGCACATCGTCCAGCACCTCTTTCACCACCACCGCACACTGGGGATGTTGCCGCAGATGCGGATGGGTCTCGTCCAACAGGCTGGCGTAGGGGTTGGTGCCAGCCCCTATACCCTGAAAAGCGCTGGCCCCGGTGGGTTCATAAACCCCTATGCCAGCGCGCGACAGTCGATCCTGTAAAAACGTGGAACCGCAGCGCGGCGTGCCAAAGATAAAATGAAAAGTTCGCATGCGATTGAGAAGATCTTCCGTGAGATAAAAAATGTGACGGCGCCAATTACCCCGTACCCGGCGCTGAAGATCAAGCCCCGGCGCGGCGTGGCCAGCGCGTACGCCCCTCGCGACTAAGCCACCCAGCTTCAGCGCGGCCCTTACGCGACAGCTGCATCCCCCGTCAAAAATAAAACACCGCCACGGTTGGCCGGTGCAGCACGCCAGCCCGCGAGCACGACCGCTATGCGCACGCCACGGCAGGGCCCGGCAAGCGCGCAGCCAGCCGGCTGGCCGCACTTGCCATTGCGCACGGCGGTGTGTTTTGCGAATCTCACCGCGTGCGGTGCGCAGCGGCTGCCACGCCCGCCGGGGCACTGGGCGCGTAGGCCGCCGGCGAATTTGCCCCCTGCGCGCTATCGCGCCCCGCCGCTGTGCTCACCCACGCGCCCGGCACCGAACTACCCGCGCGGCCGCGGCGCAATTTTGCCCCCGGCGACACTATTTTTACCCGACTCACAAGGAGACCCAGGTGATGAAAATTAAAGCCGCCGTCTTTCGGCAGGTTAATCAGGCGCTGCAAATAGAAGACGTGGAAATGGCCGATCCCGGCCCCGAAGAAGTGCTGGTTAAGACCATGGCCTGCGGCGTGTGCCACAGCGACTTGCACACCCAACAGGGCAGTATTCCGGCGCCCATGCCGACGATTCTCGGCCACGAGCCTGCCGGCATTGTGCTGTCCGTGGGCACGCGGGTACGCCACCTCGTGCCCGGTGACCACGTGATCGCCTGCACCTCCATGTTCTGCGGTGCCTGTATGCAATGCGTGCAGGGTCGCCCCCATTTGTGCACCGACCGCGGCGCGAATCAGCGCGGCCGCGACGAGCCGCCGCGGGTAACGCGTAACGGCGAACTCATCCATCCCTTTGTGGACTTGGGTGGCTTTGCGGAAGCCATGCTGTTGCACCAGCGTGCGGTGGTGAAAATAGACAAGGACATCCCGTTCGATCGCGCAGCATTGGTGGGGTGTGCGGTGACGACCGGTGTGGGTGCGGCGCTCAATACCGCACAGGTTGTGCCCGGCTCCAGTGTGGTGGTGTTTGGCGCGGGTGGGGTGGGTATTTCGGTTATCCAGGGGGCGCGCATCGCGGGTGCCCGGCAAATTATTGCGGTGGATTTGCTGGATCAAAAACTGACCAGCGCGCGCCACTTCGGCGCCACCGATACCATCAATCCCGCTAACTGCGATGTGGTCAGAACGATTAAAAAAATGACCAATGGCGGGGCCGACTACGCCTTTGAGGCGGTGGGGCTGGTGAAGCTGCTGGAGCAGGCGTTTTATTGCTTGGCGCCGCGCGGCACGGCCATCGTGGTGGGGGCGATTGCGCAGGGCCAAGTGCTGTCCCTCAACCCGGCACATTTTTTTGCGGAAAAACGCATCATCGGCTGCATGATGGGTTCTAATCGTTTTACGCTGGATGCCCCGCGTTATCTGGAATTCTACCGGCAGGGGCGTTTGGATCTCGATGCGATGGTGACCCGTCACCATCGCTTAGATGACATCAGCGATGCCTTCCGCGCCATGAGTGCGGGGGAAGTTATCCGCACGGTGTTGACCTTCGACTAAGCCATCCGGTGCCTAAGCGCACCGGCGCTCAGGCCGCCTTTGATTAGGCCGCTTGGGAGTGTAAACGGCGCGCCTAGTGTTCGCCGGTGGTCGGCCCGGGCCGTTCTACGCGCGGCGAAAAATCCGAAAAACGCCACGGCGCGCTGAAGACTCTTCCTCGCCGTACACCGGGATGGTCACCCGATGCTTGATCGCGCGCGCCGCGTAATGCGGGTCGCGCCATTGTTCCTCAACGCTGAGCACGGGGGATACGGCAACCCCCGCACTCCGCGCCCGGGCCACCAGCGCAGCGCACGGCTGGGTGCGTGTCCACTGGGCTAGGGCTGCGTCGAGCGCGATCTGATGGGCGTGGCGCCCCGCTAACTGCGCGTAGCGCGGGTCGCGTGCCCACTCGGCATAGGCCGGTGCCAGGGCGCCCAAAGCTCACCACTGCGCTCGGTGGCGAGCACCTCGGCCAAGGCCCGCACTGGGGAGACGATCAAGTTGTGTTCCAATGCCAGTGCGGCGAGTTCTGCCATGGTGTGTTGCACCAGCCATGGCAGCAGCAGTGCGTCTACTTCTGCCGGATAGTATTTGCCCATCGAGCGCAAATCCTGGTAGCGCGGTTCGGCCGCCCACGCGGGATTACCCATCACTTGCACGAGCCGATTCCACTCCTAGCGCGTGCGACCACACACGCAGACCTCGCCATCCTTGCAGGGCAGGATCACATAGGGGTAAGCACCGCCGGAGCCGGAGGGGCGGCGGCCGTTACGCTGCCAAGGCAGGTCGTGATGGATATACAGCCGGCAGTTCCCCGCCACATGGCTGGCCAGCACATCTGCCAGCGCGATATCGACCCGCCGTCCGGTGCCGCGCGTATCGCGGGCCAGCAGCGCCATCAGGCAACCGGCCGCCAACATCGCGCCCCCCTGATGCTCGGTAACCCCCGGCGGCAGCGTTAGTGGGGTGCGGCCTGGTTCGCCTAATGACCAAGCCACCGCGCTGAGCGCTTGGGTATCTAGTGCGGTGGCGGGGAGGTCAGCGTAGGGGCCTTCCAAGCCAAAGGGCGTCACCACGCCGATCACCAACGTGGGCCATCGCGCCGGCCAGTCGGCCAACGGGCCTAGCCATTGCGCGAGTGCGCGGGGTGCATCGCATAAGAGAATATCGGTGTTGGTGAGTGCTCGGGCCCAGTCAGTGGCGTGGGCTTGCCGGCACGTGGGTTTGCCGTCGGCGAGCGCGCTGGCCGCCAGTTGTAGCGGGTTGAGGGCGGCCGCAGAGGGCAGCGGCGCTACCGTGTGGTCGGTGAGGCGGACAAACCACTGCCAGCACCCGCGTACTCGACCACCCGCAGTCCGTTCGCGCGCAGAGCATTCCCGGGGCTGGCGGTCACGCGATTGGATGGATAGTCTTGAGGGTGCATAGACCTGACACTTGCTCCGCCCGTAGGCGCTAGGGCGACCCTCGCAAAGCCGCTGTGAATGGTTTATTCAGCGCCGATTCTACCTCACCCATCAGCCCCGCAGAGATAGCCATGGACACCCTTGAAGCATCGCCTTTTCAGCCGCTTGCGGCCATTCGCGTACTCGATTTTTCCAAAGTGCTGGCCGGGCCGTTGTGCACCCAGTATCTGGCCGATTTGGGCGCACAGATTATTAAAGTGGAAGCCCCTGACGGCGACGACACCCGCCGCTGGCCGCCGTTCGAAGGTGGCGATGGCACGGTGTTTCTCGCCGTCAATCGCAACAAGCGCAGCCTCGGCCTTGATTTGAAAACAGCGGCGGGCTTGGCCATTTGCCAACAATTGGCGAGTACTGCCGATGTCGTTATCGAAAGCTACGCGCCTGGTGTGGCGACCCGTTTGGGCTTAGGCGAGGCCGCCCTGCGTGCGCTCAACCCCAAGCTCATTTACTGCAGCATCTCCGGTTATGGCACGCAAGGTCCCATGCAAGAACACAAGGGCTTTGACCTCATCGCGCAGTCATTCACCGGGATGTTGTCGATCACCGGAGAGCCTGGCGGTCCGCCGGTGCGCAGTCCGTTTTCGCCGATCGATCAGGGCACGGGCATGAATATGGTGATCGGGATCATGGGCGCGCTGATGCAACGTGCACAGACCGGTAAAGGCCTGCGGGTCGACGCCTCGCTATTTGATACGGCGGTGGGGTTTCTGGGCTATTTCCTTCAGGGCTATTGGCAGCGGGGCACCGAGCCACTGCGCGTGGCCGCGGGCCACGAATCGCTGTGTCCTTATCAGGCGTTTGCTACCCAAGACCTGCCTTTTATTCTGGGGGTGGCGAACGACAGCCTCTGGCGCAGTTTCTGTGACGCCGTGGGTCGTCATGAACTGGCCGAGGACCCACGTTTTACCACCACGGCGGCGCGGGTCGCGAACCGCGCAGCAACGGTCGCGACTGTGAGCGAAATTTTAAGCACGCGCGGGCGCGACGAATGGATGGGGTTAATGGAAGCGCGCGGGATCCCTTGCGCACCCGTCCATACGCTCGGCGAGTTGGCCCACCACCCCCACACGGCGGCTTCTGAGATGGTCCTTAACTATCAAAATCGCGCGGGTCGCAACCTGCACGCGGTAGCCACCCCGCTGCGCATCGACGGCCAGCGTCCGGCGCTGCGCACCCCGCCACCGGCCTTGGGTGAACACAGTCTCGCCATCCTGCGCGAACAGGGCTATCCCGACGCCACCGTTGCGGACTGGGTGGCGCAGGGCGTGGTGGTGGACGGCAGTTCTCACCCCGCCTAAAACGCGGCAGCGCGCAGTCGGCAGAGCGCTGACGCCGATTGAGGCCCGGCGGTCTGTGTGCGGCAATCGGGGCTCAGTATAGGCCGCCAAGTCGGCGTGCGCCGGGTTCTGGCTTGGCTGGAGCGCGCCCTAGCGCGGCGCACGGGCGAAGCGCACGTGTATCCATTTTGGCTGCGCAGTGGCAAACCGGTGCTGCAAAGCGGTCAACCGGAAGGCCACCGCGGCCAGCAGTCGCGCGCGCAGCCCTACCGCCGCCGGCCGCTGCAGACGCGCCCCGCAGGCTACGCACGGCTCGTCTTGGTCATAATTTCCGTAAGGATTGCCGGCCAAATCCATGAGCCACACCGACACCGCGTTAGTGCGAGCTTTGTGCTGCCCTACAAACCCATGCGCCTCCCAACGCAAAGCAGGTGTGAACAATTCACGCAAGGTGGCCTCGTCGAAGGCGTTGACATGGCCCCATGGCGGATTGCGAGCACCGCAGGCAGCGCACAGGCTTCGGCCCAGACGCAGATCCTGACGGAAAGGCACACCAATGACCGCCACGCCGCGAGTGACCCGCGCAATTTCAGCGCAAGCCTTAGGCAGCAGCGCGGGTGGAATATGTTCGAGCACCTCTGCGCACAGCACCGCATCGAAATACGCGTCGGGGAATTCTAGGGCACAGACATCGCCCTGCACGCAGACGATGCGTTCGCCAAGAATAGCGGGACGTTCGAGGTCGAGGGCGACGACTTCGTCAAAGCGTTCCGCAAGCCGCAGCGCTAGATAACCGTCGCGCGTACCGATGTCGAGCACACGCCCACCAGACGGCAACCAGCGGAACAAATCCGCGATGCGTTCTTGTTCCGCTGGACTCGCACGAGCATTAATTAGATCTACCATGGTGACGATTTTCCTTCAGACGCACGCAGGGGTGATGACAAATGTCAGAAGTGCCGCCCTATATCTAACCGATATCTAGGGTGTCAGACGGGATTCATAAACTCTCGCGCGGGAGTTCCCTGCATAGCTGACCGGACTCGCGGACTGACTATGCTGTTTGGCCCGCTCATCGTCCAGCACCTAGGCCTTGTTCGGCGCTTTTCTAATTTCATTAAGTGACGCGCGGCGGAGGGTCAGGAGAATTCCCGGCTCAAACGTGCCGCGGGCGTTTCGATGTGGCGATAGAAGGCGTCTGAGGCCAGCAAACTGGCCAAATAAGTGGTGCACAGGCCGGTTACCGTGCCGAGGGGGGAGGTCCAGCCGAGCCAAGTCCATAGGGTCAATATCAATACCAGCACCGGAAAATGCACCAGAAAAAGGCTGTACGAAGTACGCCCCAAATAGGCCACCACGCGGTTGCGGGGCCAGCGCTGGGCGAGGCCCATTTTCACGCTCAAGAAGAGCACTAACCCCATCACCAACGACACCACCACCCGCAGCGTGGCGAGCGTCCACTGTCCGTGGTCTAACCAGCAGCGATAAGCCAGCGCCAGCACCGTCGCCCCGACATACAGCCAAAAAAGCCGCTGCAAAGTGGGGCTCTGCAGGCCGTAATAGGCCATCACCCCGGTAAAAAAATGTGCAAAAAAATACATCGCCCAGGGGTCCCAACGTTCATCGAGGTTGAAGTAAAACAGGGCGGTTATGGCCAGCACCCAACCCAGCACCAGCGGTAAGGCGAGGGACCGCGATGCTTGCCTGTCGCGCACCCAGAGCAGTGCCGCGAAGACCAGACTCATCTGAAAATTAATGCACACAAACCACATGCCCGCCGAGAAGGATTCGTAGCCCAAGATTTTCTGTAAGAACAGCAGGTGGGCTATTACTTGCGGCAGCGAGGGCGGTGCCCCGGCGACATATTCAGAAATTATCCCGCGGCCCAGCGTGCACGCCCCCAGCGCTAGCACGATGGTGCCCACATACGGCAGCCCTAGACGAAAATATCGGTGGACGACGTATCGCCCGAAGACCTGCCCAT
>CAMAXW010000084.1 GCA_945862315.1 Klebsiella pneumoniae | reverse complement strand
GAGGCCGTGGTGTGGGCGTGGAGATCAACCCTCATCGGCAAGCTGGCCAACGCCACGCTAAGGTCACCACCATTAGTGCAGCAGCACCCAAGCACCCAGTGCCAGCGACGCTGCGGCAATGAAATACCACACCACCCAAGTGGTGGTCGCGGTCGCGGTCACGGCTTTAGCAGGACCTGCGGCCGCCTCCAGTGGTGTTAACGGCGCGATGAGCGGCTCGAAGCGTTGGAAAAATTCCCCCGCCATTTTCTGCGCCGTGCGATTGATAATAGCGCCGCCTAGCTGGCCCAGTTTGCCACCCACTTCGGCACTCACCTCGTAGCTGACCACCGTGCCATTGCCGTCCGTCTCCAAGCGCACGCTCGCCCGCACTTTGGCGTGTCCGGCCGGCCCGGCACGGCCTTCACCCACCAGCGCATAGCTCTCGGGCGGGTTGAGATCCTGCACCTGCATGCTGCCGTTAAAGCGGGCCGACAGCGGGCCCACTTTGGCCGCCACTATGGCTTCGAAGCGGCCGGGCGCAGTTTCGTTTAATTCTTCACAGCCCGGGATTGCCTGCCTTAGCAAGGCCGGATCATTAAGCGCCGCGAACACCTGCGCGCGCGGCGCAGCGATGCGTATTTGCTGTTTTAGTTCCAACCAAGATCTCCTTTAAAGGCAGCTTTAGGTGCGGCCCGCGTTGATTTTTGCCCACAGCGTGGCGGGCCTAATAGGCAGTTCGGTAATTTCCACGCCAAACGGGGTCAAGGCATCGCACAGCGCATTACACAGCGCACCCGGGACGGAACTGGGCCGCCCTTCGCCAATACCGCGGGTTCCCAGCGGCGTGTGGGGACAGGGTGTCGATGCATAGGTGAGTTCGATGTGGGGCACATCGGCGGCGGTCGCCATTTTGTAGTTTTCGAAGTCTGCGGTGAGCTGCTGCCCCTGCTCGTTGTAAATGAATTCCTCAAACACCGTATTAGAAAGCCCCTGCACGATGGCGCCGTGCATCTGCCCGTCCACGATATTTTGGTTGATGACGTTACCCACGTCTTCGGAGGTTACCCAGCGCTTAATCTTAAACTCGCCGGTGGCGGCCTGTACTTCCACGATGCAAAAATCGCCGTTGAAGCAAATCATGGGCTTGGCGGCTTCGAAGAAGGCGGTGGCTTCCAGCCCACCAACC
Source organism: Klebsiella pneumoniae (assembly GCA_945862315.1). GTDB lineage: Bacteria > Pseudomonadota > Gammaproteobacteria. Next base: position 9,801 of record CAMAXW010000084.1, on the reverse strand, counting down.
TCGCCTTCCGGTAAATTTACCGGCCACATGATGATGCGCTCGACGATTTCGCGAAAAGATTTGCGCTGCGTGGGATCACGACGATAAATAACCTCGCCGTTAATAAACGCGAACTCCTCCACCGTGGCGCGCACCCCCAAATCGTGCGCCAGCACGTGCGTGATTTTTTCTTTGAGCTCGGCGCAGGCTTTATGCACCGCACTCACAAAATACGATCCCGCGCGCGCACCGATGGTGCCGGCCCCAAAGGGCGTAATACCGGTATCGCCGGTGGTGACAATAGAATCTGTGGGCTGGATGCCAAACGTAGACGCCACAACCTGCGCCACCGTGGTCTCATGACCCTGCCCGCCTGGGGCATCACCGCCAAAAATGAGCACTTTGCCGCGTGGGTCTACCCGTACCGTCGCCGCCCCGTAACCAGGCTGGTTTTCCATGGGCACGAGAAGCTCTGAAGCCACGCCCGAGAGCTCCGCGCCGCACGCAAAGCCGATGCCAATGTAGCGACCCTGCAAACGTAGTTCGGCCTGCTCGCGGCGAAACGCCGGCAGGTCAATATTGGACAGCAGGTTGTCCCAGACTTTGAGAAAATCGCCGCTGTCGTAATACTCCCCCGTGATCGAGGTGTAGGGCAGGCGGGGAATCATGTTTTTGCGCCGCACCGCCGAGGCTTCTAAACCGCAGCGACGCGCCACCATATCCACGCTGCGCTCTACCGCGAAGCGGGTCGGGAAATGACCAAACGCCCGCGAGGGGGTCAGACAGGCTTTGTTAGTCGAGGCCACGCGCAGCTTCACGTCGCCCTTTTCCCACGTGTACACATTGGGCATTTCGACCTGCCCCAAAAATGGCATGACAAAACCCCAGTACACCCCGGTTTCGCCCGTGCCGTTGTTGGCCAAGCCGCGATTACGCATGGCCAGCAATTTGCCGTCTTGGGTGGCGGCAACGTCTAAGTCGTTCACTTGGTCACGTTCTTGGCCCACGCTCATCAGGCTCTCGTAACGAGATTCGATCCAGCGTACCGGCCGTCCGAGTTTGCGCGCGGCATAAGCAATGACCACATTTTCGCGGAAAAACGGCGCTTTTACGCCAAAGCCACCGCCTTGGTCGCGCGGCGCGATGACGCGCACTTTCTCGCCGGGAATTTCTAAAATGTCGATCAGCGCCAAGCGATCAATGTGCGGACGCTGGGTGGTAATCCAGGCGGTTAAACCATCGGACATCGTCCAGTCGCAGAGCACGCCACGCGGTTCCATCGGCGTGATGCCGGTGCGGTGCACGCGAAAACGATTGCTCACCACCACGTCCGCAGTGCGGAAAATTTGCTCGACTTCCGCCTCGTTGCGCGCCTGTTCTTCGGGCGTCGCGCCACCGGTGAAGGTCATTTCAAACATCAGATTGCCGGGTTGGTCGTCGTGGACCTGCGGCGCGCCGGGCGCGAGGGCCGCTTCGGCGTCCAAGATCACCGGGAGTTCTTCGTAGTCCACGATCACAAGTTCGGCAGCGTCTTCGGCGATGTATTTATCGCGCGCGATAACCAACGCCACGGGGTCGCCGTGATACTTCACTTTATCCACCGCCAGCGCGTAATACTCTGGGTAATTAGCGGCTAAATTGGGCAACAACACGGGCTGTCGCATGGACTTCACGTGGGTTTTGAATTCTTCGCCGGTGAGGATTTCCACCACCCCGGGGAGCGCGCGCGCAGCACTCGTATCGATACTCAAAATACGCGCATGGGCGTAATCGCTGCGCACAAACACCGCGTGGAGCATGCCGGGAAGCACGATGTCGGCGAGGTATTTGCCTTGTCCGGTCAGCAGTCGCAGGTCTTCTTTGCGTTCGAGCCGTGCACCCATCCACTCGGGGTTTTTATCTAGCTGTTGATTTTCCATACAAGCTCCTTAGCGGGCGTTGGCGGCGTGCGCGTTAGCCGCCGCACGCACTGCCTTCACGATGTGAACATAACCCGTGCACCGGCAAAGATTACCAATCAGGCCCTGGCGAATTTCGTCGTCCGTGGGGTTGGGATTGTGTTGCAGAAACTCTGTCATGTTCATGAGGATGCCGGGCGTGCAAAAGCCGCACTGCAGGCCGTGCTGCTCGCGAAACGCCAGCTGCAGCGCGCTGAGCTCCGTCTTATTTGCCAACCCTTCGACCGTGGTGATGGCGTGGCCATCGGCTTGCACCGCCAGCATGAGGCAACTTTTTACCGCCTCGCCGTCGAGATGGATGGTGCACGCGCCGCACACACCTTCGTAGGTGCACCCCACGTGGGTGCCTGTGAGGGCCAGCCGCTCGCGTAGAAAATCTACCAGCAGCAAGCGCGCTGGGACGGTTTCGGTGAAGGTTTCGCCGTTGACTTTAACGGTAATGGTATTCATCGCGTGCTCTCCGTGGTGGCCGCCGCGCGGGCGAAGGCGCTAGCGGCTACTTCGCCGCCCAGTGTTCGTATGAGGTTTTGTCGATAGGCCGTATCGGCCCATTTATCAGCTTGGGCGTCCACCGTTGCGGCGATGGCATCGAATGCCGCATCGATCGCCGCGGCCTCCCCACGGCTGCCCAGCAGCGCTTGTTCGCCTTGCGGTGCGCGCTGTGCGCCGGCAGACAAACCCGCCAGCGTGATGCGCGCCGTGGCACAGCGGCCTTGATCATCGAGCGTCACGGCAACACACACGCCCACTACCGGCAGCGCGTCTTTGATCAAGCCCCATTTTTTGTAGGCGCTACCACCCCGTCCAGCGGGCGGTGAAAAATGCACGCAGCGGAGAATTTCATCTTCGGCGCGGGCGGTCTCGAGCGGTGCAATGAGAAAATCCTCGGCCGCGAGCGTGCGCGTCGTGCCACTGGCGCTGCGCAGTTCGAGAGTGCCACCCAAACCCATGACGACGGCCGGCAGGCACGAAGCCACATAGTTCCAGCAACAGCTGCCACCAATGGTGCCGCGGTTACGCACTTGGCGATCGCCAACGTGGGCGGCTGCGTCGCGCAGGGCCGCGAAATACCCGGTGAGCCGGGGGTCGCCGGCGATCGTCACATAGCGCGTCATTGCCCCGATGGTGAGGCCGGTAGCGTGGGTCGTAATGCCTTGCAATTCGGTGACCGCCTGGAGGTCGATGAGGCACAGGGGTCGCGCCATCCGCGACTTCATCGCCTGCATCAAACTTTGACCGCCGGCGATGAACATGGCATCGCCCGCTGCGTAGCCTGCGCCCGCCGCGAGGGCTTCCTCGAGCGTGTTAGGCCGACAGTATTTTTCGATATTCGCTGGAAACATCCCACCCCCTTAGGCGCTCCGGTCGGACCTGAACAAGCTCAGACGTACCGCCTCGCCACGTGCCATTATTTTGTGAATTCCCTACCGCTCCGCGAGCGCGCAATCTAACCCCTGCGGCGGGTGATCGCCCGTGCGAGGTTGAGGATCGCAACCGTATCATTACTGGCGGGGCGCACCTAAATTTTGCTGCGCACCCCGCCCGAGCACCGCCCTCAAAGGCGTGCTGGGAACCTGCATTATTTATCAGATGATAAATAAACGGGCAAGTAGATCACCCAGAATTGGCGACTAATTTAGCGCAAATGGGGCCTGCATTGGGCGATGCCTTGTTTTTAAATTATCGTTCGCTCATTATTTTGACAGCCAAAGGAGACGCATATCCAGCGCGCCACCGGGTGCCCGGTCGCGGGCCAATCACGCACTCCGCAGCCTCGCCACCGCCAGTTCAGGAGCAGACCCCATGATCACGCAACTTAAAACGGGACGCCCGCCGGCCCAACAGCGCGAAAATGACGCGCAGATCCGCACCACCGTCGAACACATCCTGTTGGACATTGAGCAACGCGGTGAGGCTGCCGTCAGAGCCTATTCGCAACAATTCGACGCCTGGTCGCCCGCCTCGTTCCGCTTGAGCGAAGTGGAAATTGAACATTGCCTCCACGCCCTGCCCGCCCGCACGCTGGACGACATTCGCTATGCGCAGGCGCAAATTAGGCGCTTTGCCCAAGTGCAATTGCTGAGCATGCGTGAGGTGGAAGTTGAAACCATCCCCGGGGTGGTGCTGGGCCACAAAAATATCCCAGTTAACTCAGTGGGCTGTTATGTACCGGGCGGTAAATACCCGATGGTGGCCTCGGCGCACATGAGCGTGCTAACCGCCAAAGTGGCGGGGGTGAAGCGCGTCATCGCCGCCACGCCGCCGTTTCAGGGACAACCAGAGCCGGCCACCATTGCGGCCATGGCACTGGCCGGCGCGGATGAAATCTACGTCTTAGGGGGTGTGCAAGCCATCGCGATGATGGCGCTCGGCATGGAGCAGGTGGCGCCAGTCGACATGCTGGTAGGCCCTGGCAACGCGTATGTTGCAGAAGCCAAGCGCCAGCTGTTTGGGCGGGTGGGCATCGATCTCCTGGCAGGCCCCACCGAAACCCTGGTCATTTGCGACGACACCGTGGACGCTGAGTTGGTGGCCGTAGATTTGCTGGGTCAAGCCGAACACGGGCCCACCTCCCCAGCCATTTGTGTCACCACCTCGCGCACCCTGGCCGAAGCCCTACCAGCCGCCATCACCGCGGTGCTGGCCCGGCTCGACACTGCACCCATCGCGCGTCAAGCGTGGGAGGATTGTGGCGAAATCATCCTCTGCGATACCCCCGAAGAAATGCTCGCGCAGGCCGAGCGCATTTGCTCTGAACACGTGCAAGTGATGACCCGCGACCCCGACTGGTTTTTGCAGCGGATGACCCAGTACGGCGCGCTGTTTCTGGGCCACCGTACCAACGTGGCCTACGGCGATAAAGTCATTGGCACCAACCACACCCTGCCCACCCGGCGCGCGGGTCGCTACACCGGTGGACTGTGGGTGGGCAAATTTATCAAGACCCATACCTATCAGCGGATTCTGAGCGATGCAGCGAGCGTCGAAATTGGCGAATACTGCTCGCGATTGTGCGAAATCGAACATTTTTCTGGTCATCGCGAGCAGGCTGATATTCGCGTGCGCCGCCTAAAAACACCTTAAGCTTGGAGCACCACCAGCATGAGCTACAAATTTATTCCGAACGCGCGCTACCGCATGCCCACACACTTTGGGCCAATGTATGGGCCGCGCAATCTCCCCGCGGGCATGGTGCTCGATCACACCCGCTTCCCTGTTTCGACCATCGTCACCTACCGCTTCCTTAGCGCTGCGGCGGCGCTCGAGGCGGCCCTACCGCCGGGCTTCGAACTGGCCGGCGAACCCGTGGTGTCGTTGGACATTGCCTATGTGACGCAAATTCCTTGGCTCGCGGGGCGCGGCTACAACCTCGCGCTGGTGTCGTGGCCGGCGACCTTCCGCGGCCAGCAAGATGTGGTCACGGGCCGCTTCGCCGCCGTGTTATTCGAAAGCTTAGCCGATCCCATTCTGACGGGGCGCGATGAACTAGGGCACCCAAAAATTTATTGCGAAATTCCGCCCTTAGTGGAGGCCAACGACACCGTGACCGCGCGCCTAGCATGGGATGGCCACGAATTTTTGCGGCTGGAAGTGGCCGGGCTGTCGACCACCAAACCCAGCGACGCTGACGAACGCTTTCCAACGGATGGCTGGCTGCAATGGAAATACATTCCCGGCACGCCGCACACGGCACCGCCGGACGCGAGTTACCCCACCCATTCGCCTGACCCCTTGGCCGCTGAAATCCACCCCAACATGACCATCGATGCGCGCCGCTACGGGCGTGGCACGCTGTCCCGGCCGCAGTCTCGCTGGGAGGATATGCCAACTGTTTTTAACGTGGCCAACGGCATTGCCGCCCTGCCCCACTACGAACAACGCCTGGCCGTGGTCACGCAAACCCACGGTTGGATTGGGGATGTCGGCGACACCCGCCGACTGTATTGATGCCCACGCAGTCGCAGCCATTAGCGGGCAAGGTGGCCTTGGTCACCGGTGGCGCCGGTGGCATCGGTGCGGCGATTAGCCGCGAGTTGGCGGGGGCTGGCGCGCGGATGGTCATTACCTACCGGGACAACCGCGCCCGCGCCGAGGCCCTGATTGCCAGCCTACCCGGCAGCGGCCATCGGGTATCGAGCGCCTCGGTGCTCGACAGCCCGGCGCTGGCCGCCCTCGCCCAAGAAATTGCCCGCGAACAGGGGCGGCTCGATATTTTGGTTAACAATGCCGGGGTTACCCGCGTGGTGCCACATGCCGATTTAGCGGCACTCGACGACGCCACCATCGACGCCATTTTTAGCACCAACTGGCGCGGCGCTTTTGCCACCGTGCGGGCCTTCCGTGACCTGCTCGCCGCCCACGGCGAAGGGGTTATCGTTAACATTTCCTCCATCGCAGGCAACACCGCGGTCGGTAGCAATATTGCCTACTGCGCCAGCAAAGCCGCCTTGGACAACATGACTCGCTCACTGGCGCGCGCCTTAGCGCCGGCGATCCGGGTTTTATCGATCGCCCCCGGTTGGGTGGATGGCGAATATGCCGCCCGCGCGGATCCGGCCTATCTGCAGCAGCAAATCGCGCGCACGCCGCTGGGGCGCATCGCCAATCCCAAAGATGTCGCGCTGGCAGTACTCGCCGTGTGTGGTGCGCTGGGCTTTACCACGGGTGCCATTATCCCGGTGGATGGCGGCCGACCACTTGGCTGAGCCACGCGAGGCCGCGCCCCTCCCACGCGGCCCCAAGCGCTTGGTGCCGGCCGCGCGCCAGCAGCAAATCCTCGAAGGGGCGATCGCCTATTTCGCGGAGTTTGGTTTTGATGGCAGCACCCGCACGCTTGCCACCCACCTCGGCATTAGCCAAGCGCTGCTGTTTCGCTACTTTCCCAACAAAGCTGCGCTGATCGACCGGGTCTACGAAGTGATGTTCCTCAACCGCTGGAATCCGCGCTGGCACGGCCTGCTGACCGACCGCGCCCAGCCGTTGGGGGCGCGCCTGAAAGCGTTCTACCAAGATTACAATCGCAGCATCGACCGCTACGAGGTCATTCGAATTTCCTTGTTCTCGGCGCTGCGCAACGAGAGCATCAGCCAGCGTTATGTGGCGCGGATCCGCGCGCAACTCATTGCACCCATCGCCGAGGAATGCCGCGCGCATCTGGGGCTGGCCCCGCCCAGCGAGTTGCCGTTAACCCATTTGGAAGAACAACTCGTGCTCGGCCTGCATGCCACGGTCATCTACGGCATCATGCGCAAACATGTTTTTCACGCGGCAGCACCCACCGATACCGATTTTTTGATCGAACTCTACGTAGACGGCTTTATGCACCACGCTGGGGTCGCTTTCCGGCGCGTGCTCGCGCGGGCGCAGGCGCTGACCACACCCGCTGGCTGAATGGCTCTGCGTCAAACTATTTTTGTGAACAATCTCCACAGTTAAGCCCGAGGCCAACGTGAACTATTCCATCGAATGTGTGGCGGCAGACAGCAACGAATTGGGCGAAGGCCCAATTTGGGACGTCCAAGAACAAATGCTCTATTGGGTAGATGGGACTGGCCGTCGGGTGGGTCGGCCCTCCATCTGGCGCCTCAATCCGCGCACCGGCGAAAAGCGCTGCTGGCGGCTAGACCACGACGTGGGTGCGCTGGCGCTGCGCGAGAACGGCGGCGCCGTGTTGGCGTTGGATGATGGCTTCTACACCTTTGATTTTGAAACTGAGCGCCTCGAACTCATTAGCCGCATCGACGCCAACGAGCCGCGCAGCCGCCTGAACGATGGAAAATGCGACCGCCGCGGGCGCTTTTTAGCGGGCGGAATGGACGACCGGGAGGAATTGGGGCTGTGCAGTTTGTGGCGGCTAGACCCAGATTTCTCCGTCACCCAACTCGCCCAAGGCATCATCTGCTCCAACGGCCCGTGCTGGAGCCCAGACGACCGCACTTTTTATTTCGCCGACACCTTCCAACAGCAAATGTGGGCTTACGATTACGATTTGGCCAGCGGCACGCTGAGTGGTCGCCGTGATTTTGCCAACACTCACCACGAGTCCGGCTTTTTCGATGGTTCCACCGTGGATGCGGAAGGCTGTGTCTGGAATGCGCTGGTGATCGGCGGCGAACTCATCCGCTACACCCCCGACGGCGAAGTGGAACGGCGCATCGGCATGCCGGTGCGCAATCTCACCAGCCTCACGTTTGGCGGGCCTAATCTAGATGAGATTTACGTCACCTCCATGGCGCGCGTGCGCCACCCCGCGACGCACGCGCATTTTGCCAAACAGGTACAACCGCAGTTTGGTGCGGGGAGCTTGTTTCGAATTCGCGGTCTTGGCATCCGTGGGATCGCCGAACCCCGCTTTGCGGGCTGAGGGGTAGTGCGATGATCGCGCGTTATCTCAACGATGTCCTACCCACCCTCTTGGCGTGGCGAGCAGCCGGCCACGCCGCGGCACTGGCTACGCTGGTGAGTGTGGATGGTTCGGCACCCCGCCCCCGAGGTAGCCAAATGGCCATCCGCGCGGACGGCGAGGCGGTGGGTAATCTCACCGGCGGCTGTGCCGAGGCGGCCATTATCGCCGAGGCCCAAGCGCGGCTGGCGGCCGATACCAACCGCCTGCTGCGCTATGGCAAAGGCTCGCCCTATATCGACATTCAATTGCCCTGCGGCTCGGGTATCGACGTGTTTTTTGATGTCACCCTGCCGCTGGCAGATTTAGCCTTGATCGTGGACGCCAATGCCGCCCGCAGGCCTGCCACTTTGATATTTCACCTGGACACCCTGTTAGCACGGGCACAGTTGGCGCCAGATAGCAGCGACACGGCGCACCGTTGGGCGCGCTTGTGCGAACCACCCCTGCGGATAATCGCTTGCGGCAAAGGACCCCTGGTGCCGCTCATTGCCCAACTCGGCAGTGTGGCGGAATTCGCAGTGGCCGTTTTTTCTTCCGAAGCGCAGACCCTAGAACTCGCACGGCCCTATGCGGCCAGCACGCGCGCGTTGACCACGCCGGCAGCTTTTCAGTGCGGTGAACTGGATCACTGGACGGCCTTTGTGTCGCTGTTTCACGAACACGACTGGGACCCCCCGATCCTCGCGCAAGCGTTGGCTTCGAAGTGTTTTTACATCGGCGCGCTGGGCAGTCAGCGCACCGCCGCCGCACGCCGCGAGAGCCTGCTGGCGCTAGGCCTCGAGGCCGCGGCGATCGCCCGCATCCGTGGCCCGGTAGGGTTGAACATCGGAGCACGCAGCCCACCTGAAATTGCCCTCGCCATCCTGGGTGAGATTATCCAAACTCGCCGCCTGCCGCGCCCCGCGCCGTGAGCAAACGCCTCGCAGCGGTGGTACTCGCAGCGGGTTTTAGCCGGCGCTACGGTGAGGTCAGCAAGCTCCATGCGATGCTGGCCGGGCGCCCGGTGCTGGCCTGCGCGCTAGCACCCTTGGCTACCCTCTCACTGCAAACCTGCTGGGTTGTTAGCGCACCCGAAGACCTGCCTGCCATGGCCCTGGCTACAGCCGCAGGGGCCAATTGCGTAGCGCACGCGGGTCGCGCTGACGGTTTGGGCAGTTCGTTGGCGCGCGGCATCCGCGCCCTGGTGGGCGAGTTGGATGGCGTGCTGGTGGTATTAGGCGATATGCCGCGGATTACGCCGGCGGTTTATCGCACGCTCATCGACGCTTTCGAGGACTTGGATAACACGGCCATTGTGCAGCCCAGTTGGGCGGGACGCGGTGGTCATCCGGTGCTGTTTGGAGCCGAGTATTTAGCCGAGCTGGCCACGTTAGATGGCGACCAAGGCGCGCGCGCCGTGTTGCTTAAGCATGCAGCGCGGGTGGTTAAACTGGACTGCGGCGAACCGGGGGTGTTGCT
>CAMAXW010000083.1 GCA_945862315.1 Klebsiella pneumoniae | reverse complement strand
AGTTTGGACTTCGGCGGCAACCCGCAGACCCACTCTACAAACTGATGGTCGAGTAATGGCACACGGACTTCCAACGCATGCGCCATGCTGGCGCGATCGACTTTGGTCAGGATGTCGCCCGGCAGGTAGGTTTTGAAGTCTAGGTATTGAATGAACGACAGGGGGTCCTGAGTGGGCGCTCGCCGGGCGTGATGTTCAAACACCTCGATGGCGTGGTACCCGTTTAACTTCCCGCGAAAATGGGGCGAGAAAAGTTTTTGGCGCTGGGTGTCATTCAGGAACGAGATACTTTGAAAATAGCCCTCGAGGCTGCTGCGCGCCAGCGCCTGAAACGTCGATTTGGCGCGCAGAAAGCGCGGCGCCCAATCCAGCTTGGGATACAACGCGCCCAAGAAGCCAAACACTCTGCGGCGCAAGCCCTGGGGGATCCACCGGCGCACCGCTTCTTCTTTTAGGTGCCAGCGATGGCGCCGGTAGCCCGCAAAGGCTTCGTCGCCACCGTCGCCCGAGAGTGCCACGGTCACCCGCTGACGGGCCAACTCGCACACGCGATAGGTGGGGATAGCCGAGCTGTCCGCGTAGGGTTCGTCGTAGAGGGTTGCCAGTTTGTCGATCAAGGCGAAGTCGTCGGGATCAACCTGCTCCACAAAGTGATTGGTGTGATAGCGCTGGGCGACCTGGGCGGCGAATTCAGTCTCGTTGTAGCGCGGGTCGCTAAAGCCTATGGAGCAGGTATTCACCGGTGAATTGGGTGCTATCTGCGCCATCATTGCCACGACCGCGCTGGAGTCGACCCCGCCAGAGAGGAACGCCCCGAGTGGCACTTCTGAGATTAAATGTGAGCTCACGGCGGCGCGTAACTGGGCGATCACTAGGGGGGCCAATTCTTCGTCCGAGCCGCGCGCCGTGGGGGTAAAGGGCACATCCCAGTATTCTTGGCTGCTGGGCACGGGCTGGCCGGCACGCAAGCTCAAGGTGTGGCCTGGGCGCAGCTTATGCGCGCTTTTTAGGATGGTGCGCGGATCGGGGATATAGCCGAAGGCGAAATAATCTTCCACCGCGCGCGGGTCTAGATCGCGGGCCAGATTGGGATGCGCATACAGCGCTTTTAGCTCAGAAGAAAAAACAAATAGCCCGTTATCCAGTTCTGCATAAAACAGCGGCTTGATGCCCAGACGGTCGCGCGCGAGAAACAAGGTTTGTTGCTTGCGGTCCCAAATTGCAAACGCAAACATGCCGCGAAAACGCTGCACGCACGCCGCACCCCATTCCTCCCAGCCATGTACGATAACTTCGGTATCTGAGTGCGTATGGAATACATGACCCAGCGCCTCGAGCTCTGGCACCAGTTCCTGAAAATTATAGATTTCACCGTTGAAGACCACCACCACCGAGCCGTCTTCATTGAACAGAGGTTGTTGCCCGGAGGACAGGTCGATGATGGAGAGGCGTCGATGGCCAAACCCCAGCCCCGGCTCGCGATGCAAGCCGCCCTCGTTGGGTCCGCGATGAAACTGGGTTTCATTCATGCGGTGGAGTAGCGCCGCATCGATGTCGCGCTGTCCGCGCAAGTCAAAAATTCCTACTACGCCGCACATCGTGTTCGCACCCGGTTTGATTCAACAGTCTATTCGGCCATGTGGCGGCAGCGTGGCAGGTGCCTGCACCGTCGGCCGGTCCGTCGCTACTCTCGCTTTTCCTCCCGCACTCTGAGTCTCGCGGCGAGACTCGGGGCGCAGCCTCGGCCGTCCGCCGCGCGGCCGCTGGGTAAGCTAATCCCCCGCACCTGCTAAGCGTAGAGATAGCGGCCGCTTTGCGCAAAGCGGTACCGCCACGGTGCGCCTGCCAAACGCTGTGAGCCACCGCACCGTTCACGCTGATGGCGCGGATTGGGGGGTGCTGGCGTGGCGGGATGAGCGCTGTGGCAGCGGGTTCGGCATTTCCCCTGCTGGTACCAGCGCCAAACACGGCCCACGGACCTGGTCATCAAGCGCGCACAAGGTGTCGGACTAGCGCAAATAAACCGCTTCGAAACGGGCCAGTTGGCGCCCCTCTGCGTCAAAAAAATGCAGCGCCTGGCCGTCAATAGCCCAAGTTTTAGTGGCGTTGATCGCCTTGAGCAAGTTTGCTTCGATAGCCATCCCCGCCACACAGACTTTGTGGGTCGTGGTGGTTTGCGTGATCGTTAACGTGTTGCCGTTGCGCGCCCAGCGGCCGGTAATCTCATTACAGCCACCCCCGCCGGTGAGTTCCCCGGAAGCCTGCAATACCAAGTGTGGTTCTTCTGCGGTACCGGACCCCAAGGCTTTATCTTCGATGCGGGTGAGTTTCCAGTAGGTGTTGTCCAAGGGCTGCGGGGCCGCCCCGCGGAGGCAGCTTTCAGCTGGCCACAACCCGTCGTACTCCAGTACTCGAAGCTTAGAGGCATCGATGACTTCACCTTCCACGGTGGCCAGCACGGCCCGCACCGGCGCGAGTTTCAGTCTGGCGTAGGCCTGTTGCAGTACCTGTTGTTCGTCGTTAGGCAAGAGGGTCCAGCGTTGGCCGCTCAGACACTCCGTAAATACGCCCTGTTTGCCGTCAATTTGATAGAGGCCGCGCAATAGCCGCTTGAGCTGGAATGGCTCGAAAGTTGCCGTTCGCACGAGTTCCTCGTTACTGCCAGATTCCAGCGCTTGACCGGTACGGTCGAGTTTGCGCAGGCGCTGGGGCGAGGTTATCGCGAACAACAGCGGCAGCTCGGCCTCGCCGGTCAGCCGCAAGGTTTGGTGTTCGGGGTCAATCTCCCAACGACCCAACTGATCGAGGCGGGGCGCCGAGCTTTCGCCCAACCAACTCTGCCGCAGGTAGTAGGCATGATCGGGAAAAAGATTCAGTTGATGGCGCACGCCGGCGCAACCGGCGCAGGACAAATCGCCTTTAAAGGTAGCTGGCAGTTGCTCGAGGGCTAGCGTGGATGGGGCGTCTGCCGGTTGGCGCAGACGTAGCACAACCTCGGTCGCATGGCCTGCGGTGATGACGGGATAGGCTTCCTCGGTGGTGAAGATGGCGCGCTCGCCTTCCAGAATCCGCGCCCGCACGTGGTAGCGATGGGTGGGGTCGATTTTTTCGGCATCGTAGCGCAGCGTGAAGGCGATCGGGGGCGGGCCAGGGTTGGTCATGCGAATGTCGGCGATACGAACCGCCGATGCTTGGGAAATATCTTCTAGAACCGCCTCGAAAATGGCCTCGGGCGGCAGCGCTATGCGCTCGCGATAGGTCGCCTGCCCAGTGATATTGGCAGCCGCCACGGCACCCGAAAAAACCCACAGCAACAGCCCGCAGACGGCGATGCAACGCTGCCACGCGGGGCCGGTGTCGAGGTCTGCACGCCCACGGCCGGGGCGCCGCGCCGGGCTTGGGCCGCACGTCTTGCGCGGCGCGGTTAGATCGTCGGCTGAGTCCACGGTCGTTATCCTAAGTCCGGTGGTGATACGCGAGGTGGCAGCGATCCCGCTGCTGCCGAAACTGTATGTTCTTTTTGGCCTGGCGGGTACTTGTTTGCACATTTTTGACACCTTGCGCGCGGCTGCGCATAGTCGCTGCTATTGCCCATAGCGTGCGAGGCCTTGCGACTAAATGACCCAACTTACCGAGTTCACCCGTTACGACGATGCCTTGACCCATTATGAGCCCGCCGCGCTGTGGGCCTTATTCGACGGTGGCCGCGAGCACTTCAATATCACCCACGAGTGTCTTGACCGACACGCGCAAGGTGACCGCGTGGCGGTGATAGTGGCGCATGCCGCAGGTCATGACGAAGTGCTCACCTATGCGGCGCTGTCGCGCGATGCGGCGCGTTTCGCGCATTATTTGGCGGCCCAAGGCATCGGCCCCGGCGATCGGGTGGCCGTGATGTTGGAGCCTTCGCACGCCTTTTACACCACCGTGTTTGGTGCGCTTAAACGCGGCGCGATTGCAGTGCCCTTGTTTACCTTGTTTGGGCCGGACGGTATTCGCCTCCGGGTCCAAGATTGTCAGCCCCGCCTGTTGGTGACCAACCCGGAAAAAGCGGCGCTGGCGCGCGCTTTGGAGGACGTCCAGGTGTTGGTGGCAGATGCCGATTTTCCGGCCCTGCTGGCAGGCTTCCCAGACGAATATGTGAGCGAGACCCGCGCGGATGACGTGGCGATGTTTCAATACACCTCGGGCACGACGCGCGAATTGCCCGAGGCAGTCCATCACACGCAGCGCGCCATCGTCACGCTGATGCTGGCGGCGCTTTACGGCACGGGGCTGCGGCCCGGCGAGCGTTTTTTCTGTCCCTCATCGCCTGCTTGGGGGCATGGCTTGTGGCACGGCACGCTGGCGCCACTGGCGCTGGGTCTGACCATCGGTGCGTATGCGGGTAAGTTTGACGCCGAACGTCTGTTGCGGGCACTGGCCGAGCATCAATTCACCAACATCGCGGCGGCTGCCACCCATTACCGAATGATTCGTCATTCTGGCGTGGCCTCGCGCTACCCCAATGCGCTCACCAAACTGTCTTTTACGGGTGAGCCGCTGGACAGCGAGACGGCCGAGTTTCTCCATGCGCAGTTTGGTATCGAGCCGTGCAGCATGTATGGCACGACGGAAATCGGGGTGGTGTTGGTGAGTTACCCCGGGGCGCCAGATTTCCCTATGAAACGGGGTTCTTTAGGCAAGCCGGTGCCCGGGGTGCGGGTTGAAGTGCAGGATCCGGCTGGTCAGCCCTGCGCGCCGGGCGTCTTGGGCGAACTAAAAATTTGGCGCCGTGGCGCGTGGGTTCCCACACGGGACTTGGGACGTATCGACGAGGATGGTTATTTTTGGCACGGCGGCCGGGCCGATGATGTGATCATTTCGGCGGGCTGGACGATGAGTGCCGTTGAGATCGAGGACACCATCCTCCAGCATCCAGCGGTACTGGAGGCTGCTGTCATTGCGGTGCCAGACGCATTACGCGGGCAAATCGCCAAAGCTTTCGTGGTGGTGCGCGATGTCGGCAGTGAGGTTATCGCCCAAGAGATTCAGCTGCTGGTACGCAGCCGTTTGAGTCAGCACGAATATCCGCGGTTGGTGGAATTTATTGCGGAGCTACCCAAAACGCCCGCCGGCAAAATTAACCGCAAAGTGTTACGCGAACGTAGCGCCTGATGCCCGTGCACGGCGGTGGCCTGGCGGGCATGGCCGCGGCTTAGGAGCGACCCTTTTGCGGGCTTTACGCAAAGGGGGCAGCGCCTAATTTAGGGGGGCGCCGAGGCGGCGCTGGGTGGCGGCGTACGGCGGGTATGAATCACCAAAGTGCCGCTGAGTTTGTCGTGAAACCCCTGGCTTTTACGGTCAATCGCCACCCATAAAAACCCCGCGCCCAGCGTTAGCAGGGACAAAAAATAGCCGAGGTAGCGAGCGGTGGCTTGGCCGAGCGTTAGCGGCCCCAACGTGGTGCTGTCGACAATTTTCAAGCCCAACAGCATTTTGCCGGGAGTCGCCCCGCGGACCCGCCACAGCCAAAGGGTTAACACCAGCGGGAACAGCGAACTTTGGGCAATCCGGAGCAAGCGCATGGCGAGTTCTGGATTATCAACAACGGGTGACCCAAACAGCATGGTCGCGGGGTAGGTGACCAGCGCAAACAGCAAAAATGTGTCGAGCAGCGCGGCGCCCACTCGAATCCAAAATCCGGCGTAGGCCGGCTCGTCGTCTGCGTGAATCACCTAATCTCAATCCTTACTTGCGTTAATCGGCCTGCAGCCTAACGGGAATGCGCGCCCCGGCAAAGCCGTGGCACTCGCGCGCATTGGGCGGTCGATCAATTGAGTTTGAGCCAACCTTTACGCCGGAAGAACCAGAACGGCGCGATGATCGACAGCAGCATTAGGCCCAACGAAAACGGGTAGCCAAACCGCCAACCGAGTTCGGGCATGGCTTTGAAATTCATGCCGTAGAGGCTGGCGATGAGGGTGGGCGGCAGCAAGGCTACCGAGGCCACCGAAAAAATCTTGATGATTTTGTTTTGGTTGATATTGATGAAGCCGACGGTGGCCGCCATCAAGAAATTGAGCTTGTCGAAAAGAAAGCCCGTGTGGCCGTCGAGAGAATCGATGTCGCGCAGAATCTGGCGCGCGTTGTCGAATTGCTCGCTGGCCAGCAGTTTGCTGCGCATGAGTGCGGAGATCGCGCGGCGGGTATCCATGAGATTGCGTCGCACCTGGCCGTTGAGGTCTTCCTCACGGGCGATGTCGGACAACACCGCGGCGGCTATTTCGTCATCGATGTGGCTGCCCAGTACTTTATCGCTGAAAGCATTTAAGCGCTGATAAAGGCCTTCCAATGCGTCTGCCGAGTACTCAACGTTGGCGGCATACAGTTCGAGCAATACGTCTTTGCCGTCTTCTACGTAGCCAGGTTGGCTGCGCGCGCGCAAGCGCAAGAGGCGGAACGAGGCGAGGTCCTCGGAGTGCACACTAAACAGCACGTTATCCTTTAGTACGAAGGACACCCGTAAGTTTTCGCCCCCGTCGTCACCCAGCAGGAAAAAATCGGAGCGAATGTGCAGCGCACCGGATTCCTCGACGAAAAAGCGCGCGCTGGCCTCGATGTCGCCCACTTCTTCGTCTTCGGGATCGTCGTCAGGGAGCTTAAAACCATAAGTCTCGCGGGCCCATTTGAGCTCCTCGGTAGTGGCTTCAAAGAAGTCCATCCACACCGTGCGGGCTGAGCGCATGTCCTCCAGCGAACCTGTTGGCCACTGGCGTAAGCGCCCCGACTCCAGATAAAAAGCGTTGATCATGGCGCGCCCTACCGGGTTTTAGCGTTTAGGGTGAACCGGCCGCTGGCGAATTAACCCGCACGGTTTCGATAGCGCCGGCTACTTTGCCCTGATGGAGGTCTTCAATCGTGCCCTCGTAGGTCAGACAAAATAGCGTGCGCCCATCCTCGCCACCGAGTTGGCAGGCGACGGCGGCTTTACCGGGTACGGGCACGATATCGCTCACTGTCCCACCTTCGAGCACGCGCAAAAATTCGCCGGTCATGAAGGAAGCTACCCAAATGGCGCCGTCTTGATCCAGACAAATGCCATCCGGCGTGCGCTCACCCAACGCGGCCCAGACTCGCCGATTTGACAGCGTGCCATCGGCGGCGAGGTCAAAAGCGGTGAGCACATTGCCGAAGGTTTCGGCTACGACCAGCGTGCGCCCGCCGTTGGTGAGCACCGCCCCGTTCGGGAAATTAAGCTCCTGCGCCACGACGTGCGTGCTGCCATCGGGGTCTACCCGTACGAGGTTCGCCATTTGGGGCGGGGCGCCGTTAAAAAGATCGAAACCAAAATTACCGACGTATGCGCGGCCTTGTGCGTCGACCACCATGTCGTTGCAGTCGCCGCTGACGTGGGCGGAGAGATCGGCGTGCTCGACTAAGGCACCGTTTAGGAGTTTCAGAATTTTGCGGTTGGCCATGGAGACGACCAAGGGCGTGCCGTCCGGCAAAAAGCCTAGGCCAGACGGGCGTTCAGGCAGTTCAAAGAGCACTTCGCGCGCGCCATTGGTACTGATGCGGTAGACCTTAAAGCCCCACATGTCGGACACCCAGAGGCTGCCGTCATGCCAGCGTGGCCCCTCCAAAAACACAAATCCGTCAGCCAGTAGCGTGGGGGTGAGCTGGTTCATGGAAGTCTCCTGTTCTGGATTACGCGCAGGGTTGGCTCGGCGTCGGTGACAACAGCCGGCCGTTAAGCGCCTCGGCGGCGAGGCAGGCGTAGTCTAGCTTATTCAGTCAGATATCGTGCCCGCGTCGCCTGCCCAGTCAGGGTACTTTGGGTTCTGTGTCAAACAAGGTATTCAGCGCGGCACGGGCCGCATCTGCGGTGGTGGGTGAGGCGGCATTCCCGGGCGTATCTAGGCCAAACAGGGCTTCCAGACCGGTGTGCGAGACGCCCGCACCAGCGGCAGCAACGTGCGCGCCGCCGCGTGGGGTTAAATAGCCGCAAAAATTGCCCCGCACTTTGTCGACCACGCGCTCGGCGATGGGTTCACGACATCCGTTGGCAACCCCTAGATCGTAGAAAATGCATAAACGGCAGGCGTGCAAGGCGGTCCCGCACTGATGACACGCCGCTTCGCGTGCGAGGGGCAGCGGTTCTTCCGCCAGCGATGCGCCGCACCGCCAGCACTCAAGGTTGTCAATTTTTTGCATCTAGTAGCGCTCGCGGAAACGCGCCAACTGATAAGGCGCGAGGTTCAATTCGGTCGGTTTACCGGCGATGTCGTCTGCGACCAATTTGCCCGCGCCGGCCGCCATGGTCCAACCCAAGGGTCCATGGCCGGTGTTGAGGTAGAGGTTAGTCAGCGGTGTACTCCCCATAATCCCCACGCCATCTGCACTCATGGGCCGTAAACCGCACCAGCGAGTGGCACTGTGGCGATCGAGGTAGGGCGTAATGGCTGGGTAGAGTTGCGTGACAAGGTCGAACAAATTGTTAAGCCGTGCGGGGGTTAGGGCGAGATCGAAGCCGGCAAATTCCGCCGTGCCGGCGACCCGCAAGCGCCCCCCCAATGGGCAGACCGCCGCATGCAGGGCATCGTCGATGACCGGCCGACTGGGGCGCCCGGGCCACTCGCCGGTATCCAGCGTTAGCGAATAGCCCTTGACCGGGCGGACGGGCACCCCCACCCCAACGGCGTGCGCCAGCGGTGTGCTGTAACTCCCGGCTGCCAACACGTAAGCATCGGCGGTCATGAGACCCTGCGAACTCAGGACGCCCTCAATGCGATCACCACTGCGCAGCAGGCGCTCCACGCTAAGCCCAAACTCAAAGCGCACGCCATCGGCACGGCAGCGCGTGGTCAGCAATTCGCAAAAACGGTGGGCGTCGCCAGATTCATCGGCAGGAAAATAAAGCCCACCGGTGATGGCAGACTCGATTGGCGCCAGGGCGGGTTCTAGCGCCGCCACCGCCGCGCCGCTCAGGGCCTCGAAAGGGATCCCCCAAGTGGCTAACTGCTGACTCATCGTTTGGGCGGCTGCGAAGGGCGCGGCGGCGCGAAAAATTTTCAGGGTGCCGCCCCCAGCGTAGTCGTAATCGGTCCCGATGGCGGCGCGCAATGGGTGCATCAAGGCCAAGGAGTAGCGCGCGAGGTGGACGTTTTTTTCGAAGTTACGCAGATAGCGTGCCGGCTGTGAATGACGGACAAACCTCAGGCCCCAGCCCAACAGTGAGGGCAGTGCCTTCATCCGAACCAACAGGGCGGCGTCTTCGCGACCCAGCATTTTTAGGGCGTGCCAGAACACCCCGGGTTCGTTCCAAGGATTCGCCAAACTGGCGTGCAGCATGCCGCCGTTGGCGAAGCTGGTCGCCCGCGCAGGCCCTGCCTCGCGGTCGATCACCGTTACTTCCAGACCGTGCTGGCGCAGAAAATAGGCGGTCGTGAGGCCTAAAAGACCCCCGCCAATGACCAGTGCTCGCATGACGTCATTACTCGATGGTGGGTGACGTATCTTAGCGGGTGAATACGCGTGCAGGAGATGACGCACGGCATTACCCGCAGCAGAATATGCACCATCCTCCATGGCGAGTACGCGGGCAATGATTTTAGGTGGCGATATTGGCGGCACGAAAACCTTGCTGGCGGCGCGGGATGGCGAGACCACGTGGCTGTCTAAGCGTTACCTGAATGCCCGCTATGCGAACTTTGATGCCTTGCTCGAGGCGTTCCTGAGCGAGTTACGCGCGGTTTCGCGGGCGCCGCTGGAACGCGCGTGTCTCGCGGTTGCGGGGCCCGTGATGGGCGGTGTCGCGAGCTTGACCAACCTGCCTGCGTGGCGACTGGAGGCGGGCGCGCTGGCGACGCGCCACGCGCTGGGTGCGGTGCATTTGGTGAATGACTTTGCCGCCGTGGCGTGGGGACTGGCCAGCCTCACCAAACCCGAAACTCGCTGTTTACAACTGGGCAATGCCAGCCCTCAGGCCACGCTGCTGGCCTTGGGGCCGGGCACCGGACTGGGCGCCGCCGTGCGCCACGCTGGGGGTGTTTTACCCAGCGAAGGTGGGCATGTGGGTTTTAGCCCTTTTGATCAGGATTCGCTGGATTTGTGGCGATTTTTAGGCGCGCCTGCGGTGCGTGTTAACGTCGAGCGCGTGGTCTCTGGCCGGGGCCTGACCGATTGTTACCGTTATTGTTTGCACGCCGCCGGGGGTACTGTGCCGCCACATGTGGCACCTGCGGAGGTGGTCGCGGCGGCCACCGGGAGTGGGGCGCAGAGGGCAGCAGCGCGCCGGGCGCTGGCTTTGTTTAGTCGCTGTTTTGGGGCGGTGGCGGGCGATTTGGCGCTGGCTTTTCTACCCCATGGCGGGATGTATTTGGCCGGTGGGATGACTGCAAAACTCCCCGCCGAGTTGTTCGACGCGAATTTTCTCGCAACGTTTCGGGACAAAGCAGAATCAAGCGCGTTGAACGCCACATGGCCTATCCACGTGGTGTTGGTTGAAGACCTAGGTTTGCGTGGCGCCTTGACCTGGGTCTGGACGTCATAGTCTGGCGGTATCCTGCGTGCCAGAACCCCGCGCGTCAGCGTCATTGGGCGGGTAATAGTCAGCATTTAACGGTTGGTGAGGATATTTTATGGTCCGCGTGGCAACACTTGATCGGCGGCGTTTTTTGCAGATTGGCGCCGCGCTAAGTGCGGGTGGCGCGCTGTCCAAAGTTTGGGGCAAGCCTACTTTCAACACCTATCCTTTCACGTTAGGCGTGGCCTCCGGTTACCCACTGCCCAATGGGGTCGTGCTGTGGACACGCTTAGCACCCGAGCCCTTCGCGCCGGGCGGCGGGATGCCACCGGTTAATGTGCCGGTGCGCTGGGAGGTATCCGAAGACGCAGGCTTCCAAAAACTGGCGGCCAGTGGCACGGCCTATGCCGAGCCAGCATGGGGACATTCTGTGCATGTGGAGCTCAACACGCTGGCCCCGGCGCGCGAGTATTGGTACCGCTTCCACGCCGGCGAGGCCATCACCCCTGTAGGCCACACCCGCACCGCGCCGGTGCTCGGCGCCAAAGTAAACCAGCTGCGTTTCGCCTTCGCATCGTGTCAGCAATTTGAACAAGGTTATTACGGCGCTTATCGCCACATGGCAGCTGAATCCTTGGATTTGGTGATCCATCTCGGTGATTACATTTATGAGAGTTCTTGGGGCGAGCGGCGGGTACGCCACCACGAGGGCCCGACCCCAGTGACCTTGGGGGACTATCGCGCCCGTTACGCTTGTTACAAACAGGACCCCTCGCTGCAGGCGGCCCACGCGGCCTGCCCGTGGCTGATGGTGTGGGACGACCACGAGGTGGAAAACGATTACGC
>CAMAXW010000082.1 GCA_945862315.1 Klebsiella pneumoniae | reverse complement strand
CGTGCCAGCCGCACGGATGGTGCTGCACGGTACGGCGATCGGCGCCAGGCGCTGCGTTCAATCTTCCCATAGAGACCGTTCCCCGAAACCATCGTGCGCAGCGAAATTCTCGAGGTTCCCGCGCTGGCGGCGGAGCGATATCCTGCAGGTCCCTGCGCTGCGCGCCACTTGGTGCGGCTCATTCCTAACTTTTACGCAGGGCAATCGGCGGAGCATTCATGAGCGACTCAAACCAAGCACAGATTGATCTTTGGAATGGCCGTGTGGGCGAGAAATTTGTCGCACTACAAGCCAGCCTAGACCTCATGTTTGCCCACGCCTCGGCGGCGTTGCAGGCGCGGGTAGGGCCGGTTGCGGGGCAGCGCGTGCTAGACGTTGGCTGCGGCACGGGTGCGACCTGCGCGCTGTGGCTGGCAGATGGGGCGCAGGTGACAGGCTTGGATGTCTCCGCGCCGATGCTGGCCGTGGCGGCAGAGCAGACGGGTGGCCGGGCGAAGTGGGTTCAGGCGGATGCCTCGGTCTGGCAGAGTGAGACGCTCTTTGACCTCGCCGTGTCGCAGTTTGGTTTGATGTTCTTTGCGGATCCCGACCGTGCCTTTGCCAACATTGCCGCCAATCTTCGCACCGGCGGCCGCTTGGTGTTTAGCTGTTGGCGCGAGGAAGCCCACAATCAGTGGGTGACGCTGCCGATGGATGCTGTGCGCGAACTGCTGCCCACGACCTCACCTCTCACGACCACGGCACCTGGCCCTTTTGCCCTAGCGGATCGGGCGCGCCTTGCGGGCATTCTGGCGCGGGCAGGCTTTACCCAGTTGGTGTTCACGGCGCTGGATTTCCCCCTCTGTCTCACGCGCGACGGCGGGGTGGAGGCGGCGGTGCGTTTAATCCTGCAGATTGGCCCCTCGGCCTCGGCGCTCGCTGAAACCAGTAAAGCGGTGCGGGTAACGGCAGCGGAGCGACTCAAACTGGCATTTGCCGCGCACGACAAGGATGGTTCTGTGGCGCTTGGTGGTGCTATCTGGCTGGTTGAGGCCATTAAAGCGGGCTGAATTCTCCAGACCACCCTGTTGGCGTTGATTGGCCCGGACCGACGCCCGTGACCCAGCGCGTTATCAGCGGGCGCGGCAGATGTCGGTTCCCTCACCCCCCAACAACGCGCCGGCCCATCTTAACGGCGTGGGGCTTGGTTCCAGCCCTGAGGAAATGGCCGCCGTGCGTCTACTTCCGGGTGGGTAGGGCCGGTCAGAAGGGGGGCTAGAGGCTTTTTTTGCCGCCCATAAAAAAACCCGCAAAGCGCGTGGCCGTGCGGGTTTCATTAAGGGATTGGCGGAGAGAGAGGGATTCGAACCCTCGATAGAGTTTTTGACCCTATACTCCCTTAGCAGGGGAGCGCCTTCAGCCACTCGGCCATCTCTCCAGAGCCGGAAGGATAACCGCCTGAGCTTGTTATCGTAAAGCAAAGAGTTGGCGGGTTTTGGCTATTCCGCTACATTCCCTTGGGGTTCGACGAACTCCTGCTGAATGCGTTGGTAAATTTCCTCTCTATGCACCGAAACAGTTTTGGGTGCGTTGACGCCAATTCTGACCTGATTTCCCTTGATTCCCAGCACGGTGACGTTGACTTCATCACCAATCACCAGTGATTCGCCAACTCTTCTCGTTAGGATGAGCATGTCCGTTCTCCAACCTGCCACGTCGTCTAAATGCTTGTTTGCCGATAGTCGTAAGGTCGAATTTTGGATCCCCTGACTGAGTGAGTCGGGGTTTGCCAAATCATCCAACACTACTTTGATGCCTAGCGTGTCTAGGCGTTGTGCCAGTGCAGTTCGCATTGATCCATGGCCCCTTTGCCGGCAGCCCGGCATTCTAGCCGCTATTAAGGCCAACACCGGGGATTTTTGATGCCGGCTAAGGCGATCGTTCAGGATTCGCCGGCGAGTTTGAACTCCGAATGCAGGACGCGGACGGCAAGTTCCGCGTACTTATCCTCTAGTACGACCGAGATCTTGATTTCGGATGTTGAAATCATCTGAATATTAATGCCCTCAGCAGCCAGTGCCCGAAACGCCCGGCTGGCAATGCCGGCGTGCGAGCGCATGCCAACGCCAACAACCGAGACTTTGACAATTTTTCGGTCGCCCGCTACGGCGCGTGCGTCGAGCGTCGCCGCGCTGGTTTGAACGATCGCCAGTGCTTTGTCGTAGTCGTTACGATGCACGGTGAAGGTAAAATCTGCGGATCCGTCGGCGCTGACATTTTGCACAATCATGTCCACTTCAATGTTGGCGTCGGCGATGGGGCCTAAAATGCTGCTGGCGATGCCGGGGCGATCAGGTACGCCCAGCACGGTGAGCTTGGCCTCGTCGCGGTTGAGCGTTACGCCGGAAATAAGGGCGGCTTCCATAATATTGTCCTCAGTCGTAATGAGCGTCCCTGGTCCGTCTTTGAACGACGACAAGACTCGTAGGGTTACTTTGTATTTGCTCGCAAATTCCACCGACCGGCTCTGCAGCACCTTGGCCCCTAGACTGGCCATCTCCAGCATTTCTTCGTAGGTGATGCGCGCTAAACGTCGCGCCTCGGGCACGATGCGGGGGTCGGTGGTGTAGACGCCATCGACGTCCGTATAGATTTGGCATTCGTCGGCCTTCAGCGCTGCTGCCATTGCCACGCCGGTGGTATCGGAGCCGCCACGACCTAAGGTGGTGATGTTGCCGTGAGCGTCTACACCTTGAAAACCCGCCACCACCACCACTCGCCCTAAGGCTAAATCGGCGTGCACCTTGTGTGCGTCTATCGCCAAAATGCGCGCTTTGTTAAAAGCCGAGTCGCTCAGAATGGTGACTTGCGCGCCGGTGTAGGAAACCGCGGGTACGCCACGAGCTTCCAGGGCCATGGCGAGCAAACCGATGGTGATTTGCTCGCCGGTGGACAATACGACGTCAAGCTCGCGCGCCGAGGGCGGGTTCTGAATGGCGCGCGCCAGCCCCAGCAGGCGATCGGTCTCGCCCGACATAGCCGACAACACGACCACCAGTTGGTGCCCGGCCAGATGATCGCGCGCCACGCGCTCTGCTACCGCCTGAATACGTTCGACAGTCCCCACCGAGGTACCGCCGTATTTTTGGACTATGAGGCTCATGAGGGTCTCTTGGTTCTTGGACGAATTAGGCCAAGCGCGCGCTAACCCAAGCGGCAACCGATGCTAATGCGGTGGGCAAGGCGGCTACATTGGGGCCGCCTGCTTGTGCGAGGTCGGGCCGTCCGCCACCTTTGCCACCGAGTTGTGTGGCCACAAAATTGGCCAGTTGGCCCGCATTGATTTTCGCGGTGAGGTCGCGCGTGACGCCGGCTACCAGTTTGACTTTGTCTTCTTCAATGGTCGCCAAAACGATGACTGCGCTTTGCAGTTGGTCTTTGAGTTGGTCGAGGGTGTCGCGCAGGGTGGTGGCGTCTGCATCTGGCAGTGTTTCCACCAATAGTTTTGCGCTCCCCAGACTAACGGCACTGTTTGCCAGGTCACGGCCAGAATGTCCGGCGAGCTTCAGTTTTAAGCTTTGAATTTCTTTTTCTTGCGCTCGTACCCGCTCGTTCAGTTGGGTGATTTTGACGGTGATGTCGTCCAAGCCGCCGGCCTTCACACTGAGCGCGATTTTGCGCAAAGTTTCCTCGTTGTTGAGGGTGTGCTCGAGGGCTGCGCCGCCGCCTATCGCCTCGATACGCCGCACGCCGGCCGCCACGCCGCTCTCGGATACGATGCGGAACACGCCAATTTCGCCCGTGCGCGCGACATGCGTGCCACCACACAGTTCAGTGGAGAAATCGCCCATGGCCAACACCCTGACTTCATCGCCATATTTCTCGCCAAACAGCGCCACCGCACCGGCTTCTAACGCCAGTCGATAATTCATTAGGCGGGTGTCGACCGCATGATCAGCCCGTATTTGCTGGTTGACGAGGCGCTCGGTCTGGACCAGTTCTGCCGCGCTCATGGGCCCCGTGTGCGCGAAGTCGAAACGCAAACGATCCGCATCTACCAGCGAGCCTTTTTGCTCGACATGCGACCCCAACAGCTGGCGCAGCGCGGCATGCAGGAGATGGGTGGCCGAATGGTTAACCCGGGTTGCGGTGCGCCGGGTTGCGTTGATTTCCGCGCTGACGTCAGCCCCGACCGCGAGTTGGCCCTCGCGTAGCCGCCCCACCTGCAAATGCATGCCCCCCTGCTTGCGAGTGTCGGTGACTTCGAATAAGCCGTGCTCGCCCAGCAGTTGACCACGGTCGCCAATTTGCCCGCCGGATTCCGCGTAAAACGGCGTGCTGTCGAGAACCACTACCGCCTGGGTGCCAGCCTCGATGGCCGCTACTTCTCGACCCTCCACAAAAATACCCGTCACCCGAGTACGCGTGACGGCATGGTCGTAACCGCTAAAATTTTGCGTGCCACCCAGTTGCGCCAAGAGCGACGCCGCAATGGCGTGGGAAGTATCGGTGTTGGCGAAATGGCTGGCGGCGCGGGCCCGTTCACGTTGGGCATTCATCGCCGCCTCATAACCCACCATATCGATGGTCATGCCGCGTTCACGGGCGATATCGGCCGTGAGATCCACCGGAAATCCAAAGGTGTCGTTGAGTTTAAAAGCCACTTCGCCCGGAATGAGGTTGCCGCTCAAATGGGTGAGGGTTTGCTCAAAAATACGCAAGCCGTGGTCGAGGGTTTCGGCGAAGCGCTCCTCTTCGAGTTTTAGGACCTCGATGATGCGGCCCGATCGCTCTTGTAGTTGCGGGAAGGCGGGCCCCATTTCATGCGCTAGCGGCGCGACTAGGCGGTGAAAAAAGGGTTCGCGAAAACCCAGTTTGTTCCCATGCCGGAGCGCCCGGCGCAGAATTCGTCGCAGCACGTAACCGCGACCCTCGTTGCTCGGCACCACACCGTCCATCACTAAAAACGCACAGGCGCGAATGTGATCGGCAATCACCCGCAGCGAACCGGGATCCAAGGCTTCGCTGGGCGCGAGGTCGCGGATGGCCGCAATGAGATGGCGGAATAGGTCGATGTCGTAATTGTCGTGCACGCCCTGCAGCACTGCAGCGATTCGCTCCAAGCCCATGCCGGTGTCCACTGAAGGACGCGGAATGCGTTTGAGATCCCCGCCGGCGGAGCGCTCAAACTGCATAAACACCAAATTCCAGATTTCGATGTAACGATCGCCATCGGCCTCCGGTGTGCCGGGCGGCCCGCCCTTGATGTGGGGGCCGTGGTCAAAGAAAATTTCGGAACACGGCCCGCACGGGCCGGTGTCGCCCATCATCCAGAAGTTGTCTTTTTCGCCGCAGCGCGTGAGGCGCCGAGGATCCACGCCAATGTGGTTTAGCCAAATGTCGGCTGCCTCATCGTCGGTTTCGAAGACGGTTACCCATAGGCGATCGACCGGCAGCGCGAAGCGTTGGGTCAATAGTTCCCAAGCGAATTCGATGGCTTCACGCTTGAAGTAATCGCCGAAACTAAAATTGCCCAGCATTTCGAAAAAAGTATGATGGCGCGCGGTGTAACCCACGTTGTCCAAATCGTTGTGTTTTCCACCCGCTCGCACGCAACGCTGAGAGCTCGTGGCGCGTCGGCGTTCGCGTTCTTCGACGCCGAGAAAGACATCCTTAAACTGCACCATGCCCGCATTGGTAAACAACAACGACGGATCGTTGCCCGGCACCAAAGGGCTACTCGCCACTATCTCGTGATTTTTCTCGGCGAAGTAATCCAGGAATCCCTGGCGAATCTCAGAACTCTTCATACAGGCGCCTGTTGTGGACGTTGTTTCAGTCTTGATGATCGGGGTCGGGAACGCCTGCCAGTGCTGCGGCAATCTGCGCGTGGCTGAAACCGCGGTACTCGAGGAAGCGAATGCGCTTCGCGCGCTCTTTTACGTCACTCACGGCGCTCGGAAATTTTTTCGCCAGCACCTCGCGGGCGCGTTCTACCCATAGGGTGTCATGGGCTGGCAAGCCGCTGCGCACCAGTTCCTCTTGCACGCCGCGGCTGCGCATTTCATGCGCGATTCGCACGGGACCTTGGCCCCGTCCCGCGCGCGAACGCACAAACACTTCGACAAAACGGCGCTCGTCTAACAGGTTCAGTTGCTCGAGTTCGTCGAGCAACACGTTGACTGTTTTCTCCTCATGCCCGCGCAGGGCCAGCTTGCGCTGGAGTTCTCCGCGGGTGTGCTCGCGGCGCGCCAAAGCGGCCAGCGCTTGGCGTCGCGCAGCCGCCGCGGGGTTTTCGCTCAGAGGTCGGTCTCCGCGTCGTCTTCACTCACGGGGGCCGTTGTTTGGGGCATCGCTACCGCCCGAATAGAGGCTTCTAGTTCGGCGGCAATGGCCGGGTGCTCCTTCAGGTAGGTCCGCACGTTTTCCTTGCCTTGGCCTAAGCGCTCGCCCTTGTAGGCGTACCACGCACCGGTTTTGTCGAGGAACCCCTGTGCCACGCCGAGTTCCATGATTTCGCTTTCGCGCGACACCCCTTCGTTGTAAATGATGTCGAAAGTGGCCTGTTTGAACGGCGGCGCCACTTTGTTTTTGACCACTTTAACGCGGGTTTCGTTGCCGATGATTTCATCGCCCCGCTTGAGCGAGCCGATGCGGCGAATATCCAAGCGGACCGAGGCATAGAACTTCAGCGCGTTGCCGCCGGTGGTGGTTTCTGGGCTGCCGAACATCACGCCGATTTTCATGCGGATTTGATTGATGAAAATGACGAGGGTGTTGGCACGATTGATATGCGCGGTGAGCTTGCGCAATGCCTGCGACATGAGGCGGGCCTGGAGCCCCATGTGGCTGTCGCCCATTTCACCTTCGATTTCGGCTTTGGGGGTCAGCGCAGCTACCGAGTCCACCACAATGACGTCTACCGCGCCCGAGCGCACCAGCATGTCGGTGATTTCTAGCGCTTGTTCGCCCGTGTCGGGCTGGGACACCAGTAAGTCGGCAATTTTGACCCCGAGCTTTTCGGCGTATTGGGGGTCGAGCGCGTGTTCGGCGTCGATGAACGCTGCCGTGCCGCCTTTTTTCTGCATTTCCGCCACGACATGCAGTGCCATGGTCGTTTTGCCGGAGGATTCTGGCCCAAAAATTTCGACCACTCGTCCGCGCGGTAGACCACCCACGCCCAGCGCCAGATCAAGGCTGAGTGAGCCGGTAGAAACGACGTCGATGTCGCGCGCGGTGTTGGCGCCCATCCGCATGATGGACCCCGTACCGAATTGCTTTTCGATTTGCGCCAGCGCCGCTCCTAGCGCTTTCTTTCGATTGTCATCCATGGAATTCCCCTGTGGGTTGTTGAACTTTGCCGCCCGTGGCAGCGTCTGGATTATTGCACAGGTGTTCGGGGCGTTTCATTTGGTGCGGAGCGGCAGATCGCCTCGAACGGGCCTGCGAGGGGGGTTATTTACGCGGGTTCTCCGCCCTTTGCCAGCGCCACGAGCGCCACCAACGCGGTATCCACGCTTTGCGCCCGCACGGCGGCCCGGTCGCCCGCAAAATGGCAGCGCCGAGTGAACGACAAGCCGCCGCGTAGGGCATAGCCAAAACAGACGGTGCCTACTGGTTTGTCCGGACTGCCCCCGCCCGGCCCGGCAACCCCTGTGACCGCTACGCTGATCGTCGCGGTTGAATGCGCCAGCGCGCCTAAGGCCATGGCCCGCGCGACTTCTTCGCTCACCGCGCCAAACTGGGCGAGAGTGGCCGGTAGAACGCCGAGCATGTCACTTTTGGCGAGGTTGGAATAAGTGACGAATCCCCGTTCAAACCAGCCGGAGCTGCCCGCAATATCGGTCACTGCGGTGGCAATGCCGCCCCCGGTGCAGGATTCGGCGGTGGCTAACAGCCCGCTGTTGGCACTCAGATATTCGCCCAATGCGCTAGCCAGCGCTGCGGTGTTGGCCTGAAAAACCGGCGGGTTAGGGGTCATCGGCGTTCCTTGAAAAATTGTTGCAGTTGGGCTGCGGTCCGCTCGGCCAACACCCCGGCGGTGATGGACACTCGGTGATTGAGTTCGGTGGTATTGAGGACATCCAGCACGGAGCCGGCGGCACCCGTGCGCGGATCCGCTGCGCCGTACACCACGCGGGCAATTCTGGCATGCAAGATGGCGCCGCTGCACATGGCACAGGGCTCTAGCGTGACGTATAGCGTGGCACCCGTGAGACGGTAGTTGCCCAGCCGGACAGCGGCGGCGCGCAAGGCCACAATTTCTGCGTGGGCCGTGGGATCCGTGGTGCTAATGGGACGATTCCAACCCTCGCCTATGACCACTCCGCCCAACACCACCAACGCCCCCACCGGCACTTCTCCCATCCGCGCGGCCGCCTCGGCGAGTGCGAAGGCGCGTTCCAAATAACGCGCGTCGTCATCGGTGGACGCGGCAGGGGGCGCGTGGTCGGGGGCGGTATGGAGGCCTGAGCGGCGTTTCATGCGGAGGGCACTGCCAGTGATTGCGGGGCGCCAAGCATAACCAAACAGCCGGGCCAACCGGCATCCTGTGTCTTCAAGACGACCACCCAGACGCGCGCGCCGCGCGCGGGGTGTGGGTGTTTGCCCGCCAACTTGCCAGCATCTCCGGTGGCTGCGGCGTTGGGCGAAGACGCCCCCGCCACGGCGGGTGGGGGGCGGTTGGTGATGGCTAAGGTTCTCTCCGCGTGAAGGTCGTGCCGGGCTTAGGCGGCGGCAATCGGTGTATAAGGCGCCCGTGTTGCGGCCACCGCTGGCGTGGGGACATAGGCCGAGGTGCGCAACACCCGTCCCGGCAACTCGCCCGTGCACTCGCCATCCGCGAAGGTCTGCACCCCGTTGACGATAATGGCGCGATAACCCACCGCTTTCTGTATGAGCCGTTTTCCCCCGCCGATAATGCTCTCGTACACCGGCTCCTCCGGTGTCACGGCGAGCTTCTCAAGGTCATAAACGACGATGTCTGCCGGCATGCCAACCTGGAGTGTGCCTATCCCTTCCAAGCCGATGGCGGCGGCGCACATATGCGACAAACGCCAATGGGCTTCTTCGAGGCTTAGCACGCCTTCATCGCGCACCCATTTGCTGAGCATGACGGTGGGATATTTGCCCAAGCACAAAAACTGGGTATGGGCGCCACCGTCTGACAACCCTGGGATGACCAGCGGATGCAGCATGATTTCGGCCACCGCGGCGTCTTCGGAATTGTTCAGGTCTTCGATGAGGAAGAGCGTTTTGAGCTCTTCACCCAGCGCAATTTCGCAGAACGCATCGAGCGGTTTAATCCCCATCTCACGGGCAATCTCGCCCACGTAGCGGCCTTGATAGGGTGCCTGCGCGGATTCAAATACCTTCATGCGCTCCCAATTGCCGGCCCACAGCCGGTTGGTGTGGAAATCGAGGTCGTGCTGCAGCAGTGCCCGCACGGCCGGATCCCGGAGGTTTTTGACCCGCTGTTCCATGTCGCAAGCCAGGGCTTTGTTCCATTCCGGCATGTCATCGAACAAATTGTATTCAACCAAGTTGAACAGGGACTCGATGCGGTGTGCGTTGCCCAAGGCAAAAATACGATGGCGTTTGTTCATGTCTTCCAGACGATGCAGTGCTTCTTTCCACTGACCCGGTAGGTGATGAACCTGCAGAATCGCGTTGTAATACACCGGCCGTCCGCTGATTTCCGCCCAGCGCTCCAGCATCGCCGCTTCGTCTGGACCCAAATGCAATGATTGCGGGGTGACCTCGATGGAACCCACGTTAAATTCTCGTGCTACGCCAATGAGCGCCTCGGTTTCCGCCGCGCTGGCAATGAGACTGGGCAGCATGGAACCGTCGAAGTCGCGATCGATGAGGTTGAGATCGGTGGACAAACCCAGCGCACCGGCGCGGTAGCCATCGCGCACTAATTCTTTCATCTGTTCTAGTTCTGCGGGTGTGACGTCCGTGCGCCGCGAGTCTTCTTCGCCCAGCACCCACGCGCGGATTGGCGATTGCGGAATGTAGCTCGCGACGTTCACGCCCAAGCCCGCGCGTTCTAGTGAATCCAAATAATCCCGCTGACTAACCCAGTCCCACCGCATGCCTTCTTTCATGGCGGCATAGGGGATCGCCTCAACCCGGGTCATGCGTTGCATGGCGCGTTCGCGGTCTTCTGGGCGGCAGGGTGAAAAGCCAAAGCCGCATGCCGCGATCACAATGCTGGTGATGCCATGCCAGCAGGACTGGGAGGCGTAGGGGTCCCAGTTCAATTGGGCGTCGTAGTGGGTGTGAACATCGATGAAACCGGGGGCCACGATAAGCCCGGTCGCGTCGATTTCCCGGTGACCCCGGCCGCGCACTTGGCCGAGTTCTGCGATGCGGCCATCTTTGATGGCGATATCACCGTTGTAGGCGGGCATGCGCGTGCCATCCACTATCCGGCCGCCCCGGATGACGAGATCAAATTCAGCTGGCGTCTCTGACATGACTATGGTTCTCCCTAACGAATGTTTTGAAACAGCAATCTGGCTTGCGGCAAATCAGCCCTGGGCGGTGGGCCGCACCACCTCTGCCGACGCGTGTTCTCGCGCCGGCCGTAACTCGGGTTTGATCCAACGCTCGCTGTAGCCATTGAACAGATGGCCCAGCAAGCCGCGGTTTAAGTCGCTGGTGCCCATGAACCAGTCTGCGATAGGAAAGGTGAGGTTCATGTTGCGCTCCATCATCAGCCCGTGGTGGTGATGGGCGGCATGGTGCCGGCGGATCGTATTGACGCACGGCAGGTGGCGCAGCCAACGGTTTTCGGGGATGTGACAGCTGTAATGAAAAGTCTCGTAGATTAAATATTGCCCAACGATGGTCACCATCAGGATGTAGGCGGCAGCAGGATTGATTAACCAACCCAGCAGCAGCGCGAAGGGCACACCCAGCGCCATAAAAGTCACGAGCGCACGCCAAGGAAAAAAGACAATGCGGAACTCGCGCGCGGAGTTCACGGTCATTTCTTCATGGGTGAAATACTGATGGTGTTGGCGGGTGTGACGGTCGTAGATGGCGCGCAACGCAAAGCGGTCCACCAGCCGGTGCATGACGAACTTGTGAATCCACCATTCAAACCCGTTGGATACCGCAAACACCGGCACCACCAGCAGCCACTCCCAAGTGGCGAATTGCAGGTGCGCTAGACACCAGCCGATGACGGCCAGCCCAACGGCGTACATCACGCTGATGTGGACATAGCCGTTATACCAGGGGCTAATTTGGGCCTGGTATTTTTGCCGAAATTCGCGTTGACGCTCGCTCATCATGGGCTAGTCCTCTGCTGCGCCCATCGGCCGATATTGGCCGAGGCACGCCAACAGAATGTGCCGGTCAGGGCCCGATCGTCAACCGGGCCTGAGCGCAAGAATTGACCCTGGCCACAACCTACGCGGGCTGCTAATCCGTGCGCCAGCGCAGGTTGCCAAAGTCAGTGCCGGGATGTGCGGTGCAGTGCCAAGTTGTGCGATGCAGCGATTGTCCTTCGGCACGAGGTCGCCTTCG
>CAMAXW010000081.1 GCA_945862315.1 Klebsiella pneumoniae | reverse complement strand
AGGCCGTCCGACTAGCCGCCAGGTCACCTTCGACCTTGATGAATTTTTTAAAAAGAACAGCGAATCAATGTTCACGTTTCACCCCAGCGACTGGGTTGCCACCAGCCCCAAACAAAGGCCACGCAGATGAAGTTTTTCCACAGGCTCCTCGTTGTCGGTGCTATCGCTTTATTGATGCCATTGCTGGAGGGCGTGTTATCGCTAGCGAATAATTCGGCCATGCAAAAAGCGTTGGCCCTACAAGTGATGACAGATTCAGCCCTGAAAAATCACGTGTATGGCGACATGATGCATGACGCCATTCGCAGTGATGTACTCAACGCCCTGCGTGCCGCAAGCGGTACTGACCGCGCTGCGCTGGCGGGTGCCAAATCTGATTTGGCGGCCCATATTGCTAATTTCAACGAAAAGGTCGCAGCGAACAAAGCCCTTGGGCTAGGGGCCGAGTTATCGACCGAGTTGGATGCGCTTGGGCCTTTAATTAAAACCTATACACAATCTGCTCACCAGATGGTGGAGCTTGCCCAGACCGACGCGGGCGCGGCAAACGCCGGCTGGACGGGGTTTATGACAACGTTCACCGACCTCGAAGGCAAGATGGCCGCGGTCAGCGACGCCTTCACCCAAGCCAGCGCGGTGGATTCTGCTGCAGCTGCGAAGACCAGTAGCAGCAACGCCTTTTGGCAGAAACTGCTCATGGCCATTGCATTGGCCCCCATCGTGCTCAGTGTGTGGTGGTTGCTTAAGAGTATGAAAGCCTTAGTAGGCGGCGAAATCGAGGCCGTGGCGGAGGCCGCGCGGCGCATTTCTGCAGGCGATTACACGGGCGCTATGACCGTCGCATCTGGCGATAGCACCAGTTTGGTCGCCACGATATCGGCCATGCAGAGCAGCCTGCGTACAGCCCAAGAAGAATCACAGGCGCGCGCACAGCGTGAGGCTGCTGCTCGCATAGCGGAAATCGCTGCGCGCGATGCCGAGCTAAAAACGGCGAGCGACAACACCCGCATTCGCAACGCACTCGACAAGTGCACCACCAATGTGATGATTGCTGATGCCACCAATCACATCATTTACATGAACGAGACGGTAACGGCCATGATGCAGCGCAACGAGACCGAGTTGCGCAAGAGCCTGCCCCACTTTAACTCGCGCCAACTGATTGGCGAGAACATCGACACCTTCCATAAAGACCCAGCCCATCAACGTGGCTTGTTGTCAGATTTAAAGACGACATACCGCACCCAGATTCAAGTGGGGAACCTGTACTTCTCCCTGATTGCCAGCCCCATTGTCGATGCCAAAGGCGAACGCATAGGCACCGTGGTGGAGTGGGCCGACCGCACCGCAGAAATAGGTGTTGAACAAGAAGTCGCATTGGTCGTGACCGGCGCATCGCAAGGCGACTTTACCCAGCGCATTGCTATGGACGGCAAGACCGGCTTCTTCGAGCGTCTGGGCACCGGCATTAATACCTTAGTGGCCACCTCCGAGGTTGGCTTAGGCGATGTGGCGCGCGTGCTGGGCGCGATTGCCAAGGGCGATCTGACGCAATCGATCAGCGCCGATTACCACGGCACGTTCGGTCAACTCAAAGACGATGTGAACAGCACGGTTGAGACCTTGGCCAAGATTATTGGCGAGGTGCGAACCGCCGCCAATGCCCTTACCGGTGCCTCTGAACAAGTGAGCGTCACGGCGCAATCGATCTCGCAAGGTGCTTCTGAACAGGCCGCAAGCGTGGAAGAAACCAGTGCCTCTATCGAGGAAATGTCGGCATCCATTGCCCAAAACACCGATAACGCCAAAGTGACCGATGCCATGGCCGGCAAGGCGGCGAGCGAGGCCAACGAGGGCGGTGAGGCGGTCAGTAAAACGGTGATTGCGATGAAACAAATTGCGGCAAAAATCGGCATGGTTGATGACATTGCCTACCAAACTAATTTGCTGGCACTCAATGCGGCCATCGAAGCGGCGCGTGCGGGCGAGCATGGGAGAGGCTTTGCGGTGGTGGCGTCAGAAGTGCGCAAGTTAGCGGAGCGCAGCCAAGTGGCGGCACAAGAAATCGGCGAGCTGGCCGGTACCAGCGTAACGGTGGCAGAGCTCGCCGGTAAGCTGCTCGAAGCGATGGTGCCCAGCATTCGCAAGACATCAGATTTGGTGCAGGAAATTTCTGCAGCGTCGCAAGAGCAAGCAACCGGTGTTGGCCAGATCAACAACGCCATGAACCAACTCAACCAGGCCACGCAACAAAACGCCTCAGCCTCGGAAGAATTGGCGGCAACGGCCGAAGAAATGTCCGGGCAAGCCGAAAAACTGCAACAGTTGATGGGATTCTTCAAACTCTCTGTGGGTAACGAGATGCGCACCGACTCGCGGGCGGATACTCGCGGCAAATTTGCACGCGGTAGCGCATCCACCCAGTTCAACTAGGGCAAGGTGGGTCTGCCGATCGCAGTGCAAGTCAGTTCACGCGTGACCGAGGGGCGCGGCACCGATGACGACCAGTGCCTGATCGCCCCCTGTGGCGCGGGTTTGTTCGGCGCTAGTATTCTCACCCGCAAGGAGTTGATCGAATACTGAATTGCTTCACTATCCAGTTCGAAGATCGGCTGTTGCCGGCTTAAACGACGGGCCGTTTACACAGCGTCCCCGACACCCCCGGCATTCGCCCCTCGCCGCGGACGCTAGCCGCTTGGGCTACTATTCATCGCAATAGAATGCCCGTCCTAAACCTTGCGCTGTTCTGAAGGAGAGTATCCATGCTGACCGTTCACCATCTCAATAATTCACGTTCGCAGCGCATTGTGTGGCTATGCGAGGAACTGGGCATTCCCTATGCGTTGGTCAAGCACCAGCGCGACGCTGAGACCCTGCGATCCCCAGACTCTCTCAAGCACGTGCACGTGCTGGGCAAGGCACCGGCCATTGAACATAACGGACTAGTGATCATCGAGACCGATGCGATCATTGAATATATTTGCAACGCCTGCGCGGCGGGGCGCCTCAGCCGGGGCGTGAGTGCGCCGGATTACGGGCAATATCTGCAGTGGCTAGCCTATTCCGAAGGCACGCTGTTTCCAGGCCTTGGAGTTGACCTCATTTACGCTTGGACTGGTGGCGGCAATGACGTCCTGATGGGGTTCTTCGATGCGGAAATCGTCAAAAACCACCAATACGTAGAAAACACGCTGCAGGGCCGCGATTACATTCTGGCGTCGGGTTTCTCGGCCGCCGATATCAACTTGGGCTGGACGCTCGAGTTCAGCGAAGCCCGTGGACGGTTGAAAAACCTGCCGGCGTTGCAAGCCTATCTGGTGCGTTTGCGTGCCCGGCCCGGCTACGCGCGCGCCATTGAGCGCGGCGGTCCGCAAGATTTATCAGTCTTTTCAGCGGGCGTGACTTGAGTCCCAGCCGGCACCGGCGTGGCGCCCAGCCCGCGCCTCAATCGGTCCCCGCCGCGCCTTGCAACCATGGGCCATGACGCCCCGCAAAGGCCTCAGTTGACGACTCTCGTGCTCGTGCCCGGCCTACTCTGCGACAGTGCGCTGTGGGCGCACCAAACGCGCTACCTGGCGCCGCTGGTGGAATGTCTGGTCCCAGACATCACCCGCCACGACAGCATTGAGGGCTTGGCGCAGGCCGTGTTGGCGCAAGCGCCGGCGCATTTTGCGCTGGCGGGTCTATCGTTGGGGGGCATTATCGCGCACGCCATCATGGCCATCGCGCCAGCACGGATCACCCAGCTGGCGTTGGTGGCGACCACCGCCCGCCCCGACACGGCGGAACAAACCGCACGCCGCCAGCGCCTCATCGGGCTGGCGCAACGAGGCGATTTCGACGAAATCCCGCGTGCCCTGCTGCCAACACTGCTGCACCCCGCACGTGTGGCAGACCCTGAGCTGGAACGCACGGTGATGGCGATGGCCAAGGCGGTCGGCGCAACGGCGTTTATTCGTCAAATTAACGCCGTGATGCACCGTCCAGACCGCCGCTCACAGCTCGCCCACTATCGGGTACCCACCTTGGTGCTGTGTGGCCGCGAAGATGCCATCACCCCGCTCGTGATGGCCGAAGAAATGGCCGCGGCAATCCCGGGCAGCAAACTTGCGATCCTCGAAGAATGCGGACACCTAGCCACCCTCGAACGCCCGCAGGCGGTCACGGCGCTGCTGCGTCATTGGTTGCTCTATGGTTGAGGAGCTTGCCGCACGCAAAGTTATGCTACCTTCCACCTAGCCCTACGCTAGAACTGGGTGGAGCCAACGCTTGACGTCCTAGACTGACAGTCTTCATTGCAACCGGATCCAGAAACTCTTGAACGAAATTCTCCAATGGTGGTTCGCCAACCCGAACGTCATCCAAGTGTCATTGTTCGCTTTTGTTCTCAGCTCTTTGTGGTTGACCGAACACCTGCTTGCACCGGCAAACCTGCCCAACAAACTCCAACACACGGCACTCAACGGCGTGTTTGTGCTCTCCGCACTGCCCATTCAAATCACCATGATGGTGTTCTGTTTAGCGCTCTCGGTGTGGACTAGCGAGGTGCATTGGGGGCTGGTCTATCTGCTGCCAGGCTTCGACCAACCCTTGATCAAATACGGCCTGATGTTCGTCGTGCTCGATTTACTCGATTACGTCTATCACCGCACCATGCATTTGGTTAAGCCTTTTTGGCGCTTTCATTTGTACCACCACAGCGACCGCCAAATCGATGTCACGACCACCGTGCGGGAGCATCCGGGCGAAACCTTCATCCGCAACTGCTTCCTCATGTTGTGGGTGTTCTTGTGCGGCGCTAGCCCCGAGATCTTGGTGCTACGCCAAAGCGCGCAAACCACGATCAATCTGTGGTCCCACAGCAGTACACGGCTGCCTGAACGATGGGGACGAATGGTCAGCTGGCTGTTCGTGACGCCCAATCTCCATCAGGTGCATCATCATTCCGAATTGCCCTACACCAACCGCAACTTCGGCGACGTCTTCAGCATTTGGGATCGCTTGTTTGGCACCTTGGTCCACCGGGCGCGCAAAGACATCGTGTGCGGCGTAGAAACCCATATGAACGGCGAAGCCGATGTCATACCGCTGGCTATTCTGGCGCGGATCCGCGCGCTGTTTGGTGGGCGCTCCAAGGCGATCACCGTGCACGGCGAAAGCTGAGCAGGTTGGGGCTGTGGCGTGTTCTGAATAGCCCACGCTGGGCTTAACGCTGCAGGCTTTTAGCGGGTTGCTTGAGCCTAATTTCAAGCATCGCTAGGTCATGTGCCCGGGAACACCGCCACCCGGCGCAAACTCACCGACCCACAGGCGCCTGCTCAGCGCCTACCGCCGGCGGAGCCGAGCACCCCATCAACAGGGCGGTGGACAATTGATAATTGTTAATTTCGCGGTCACGCGCGTAGCCGCACAGCACCGCGGCATCCACCACCAGTGACTGCGCCTCAGATTTCACGCTGAAGGTAAAACTGGGATCGCAATCCCCACCGCATTGTTGATAGAGCAGCCTGCCATCGCGACCCCGCCCTTGCGAAAACTCCATGAGCCAGGCGTCGAAGGCCGCCACGTTTGGAAACGTACGCGGTCCGTAATGCAGCGGACGAGCCTGCGTCTGCCGCACCATTTGGTGACATAAAACCTGCTGCTGCGCCATCGGTAAATAGGCCGCAGGGGTGACCCTAAATAAAATCGTTGGCGTGACAGCGCTCTGCGCGGCCGTGGCCGACCCGACGGCGGCACTCAGCAGTTTCTTTGCCACCGCGCGAATGGAAGTGGGGTGTTCGGCGAGGTTATACATGACGCCAGCCGAGCCTTGCTCGCTCATTAAAGCTGTTTCGACCGGTGGGTCGGCACACGCCGGCTGGGCCGGCAGGTCGGCGGCGAGGGTCGAACGCGCCAACAGCAAACTTACGATGAGCGCAAGGGACGGAGAGGAGTTGATAAGCTTGCGTTCCTACTGGTTGGATGAGGCTCACGATCGTAACGGCGGGCCGCAGCAGTTTGGCTGTCTGCCACGGCCAAACAGGTGGCCGCGCACCGTCTCCCGGCTTGCCTAGCGAACTAGCGTGCTAACGCCACCCTGTACGGAGTATGAATGAGTTGGGCGCGCCGTGGCGACCTCGGCGATTCTGGGTCGCGGCTCGATCGCACGACGTTTTGCACGCACGCGCACCCGTGGGACTGGCCCGATCATTGGGGTTGCGGATAAGACGGCGCGCAACTGCCCATTGCAGGGGAGACCCTGGCCGAGACGAGACTTTGCCGCGCCAAATCCGCACGAAGCCTAATTGTTGCGCGCCAGTAGCGCGGCGCGCTAAAAGTTAGCGCGGCCTGAGCTTGCACGCGCGCCCTGCACGAGCGTCGCTGCGACGCACCAGCACCCTGCACCGGCACCCTGCGAGCGCTAAGTTGCCTGCGCGCCGCGCCGCTGCTGACGCGCGGCCCAGCCCGCCAGTCCCGCGCACACCCCGCTCATCGCGGCGATTGCGAAGGGCACCGTATAACTGCCCGTGAGGTCGTGTAGATACCCACCCATCCAAGGCCCCACGGCGCTGCCGGTCGCGCTGCCAAACAAGCCCACGCCCATAATCGCGCCGAAATGCCGACCTTCAAACCGGTCACTGACCATCGCCGGCGTGATGGCGGCAGTCGCCGCATACCCTAAGCCCAATAGCACCGCATAAGCATAAGCGCCCCCTTGGTTCGGGCTGTTACCCACCCACAGCAGCGCGCCCACCGCGGCCACCAACACCGCGACCCCCCCGACATAGACACGTTCGCGCTCCACCCGATCGGATAACCACCCACCACCGGTCTTGCCAAAAATACTGGCCAAACCAACCACACCCACCACCGAGGCGGCGACCATTGCCGAAATCCCGTGGTCCACGAGAAATGCCACCTGATGGACGTGTAAGGTTTGTGAACACACGCTGCCGCAGAAGAATGTGGTTACCATCAGCCAGAACGGCGCCGTGGCCATGGCTTGTTTGAGGGTTAACGCGCGTTGGGTGCGCGCCGCCAATGTGGCGGCGCCGACCGTGGGCCGCACGACGGCGGGTGTTACGCGCGCGGATTCGCGGAGCAAAAAGAGTGCGGCCGGCAGCATGCACCCGGTGCAGATAAGACCCAGCACGCGAAATGCGGTACGCCAGCCGTAACTTTCGATCAGGTACTCACACAACGGCACGACCACCAGCATCCCCACCCCCACCCCGGAGCTGACGATGCCCAGCGCCAAGCCTAGCCGACGCTGGAAACGCCGTTGCACTTGCATCACCGCCGGAATCCAACCGCAGCACGCGACCGCGATCGCGGTGCAGCCACCAAATCCCAAATAGAGCTGCCAAGGCGTTTGGATAAAACTGTTCAGGTATAGCGAGCCGCCCAGCGCCAGACTGCCCACCACGACCACCAACGGTGGGCGCACCCGATCACACAACATCCCCAACAGGGGGTTTGCGATGCCCTGCACCAGCGCAAATACCGAAAAGGCGCCGCCGAGGATGGAACGGCTCCAGCCGAAATCCTTCAGCAGCGCAACCAAAAACACGCCATACGCATACCAACTGCCGTAGGCCAAGGCGAGGGTCAGGGCGATGAGTCCCAGACTTAAAAACTGACGCGCGCGCTCAGAGCGCCAAAACCGCGGTGCGGCACCTCGAGGGGCGTTCATACCAGAAACCGTCATGCAAGAAACAGCCGTGAAGTGTCGCGTGAACCACCGCAGTTGAACAGTACCGTTGCTACCGGCCGGTCTGCGCGATGGGGGGCGGCCGTAGCTGTTGGTCTGCAGCAGGCCTAATGCCTGGGTTTCGCCAACGCGGAGTGTTCGCGATTTGCAACGATCACGCGGCGCGATTTCAGGGATACCGCTGCAGCCCCACGCGCGTATGCTGTGTCGCAGCTTGGCTAGCGTCTCAACGAGCGCTGCCAATGGAACGCCGATTTGCCTAGGATTGAGCTGGATAGTCGCGCCGACCTGCAGGCATTGCGCTGGCGGATCAGTCCACCCGCGGCACGGCCTTGTGCGCGCTGCAGCCAGCGACATTCCCGGCGTCATTTCTAACTGAGGAGAATCATCGTGACCGCAAAAATAGAACCTATAGCCGGCTTAACGAAAGCTTCTGATCTCTTTATTCAGGCGCTGGAAAACGAAGGCGTGGAATATATTTTCGCGGTGCCGGGCGAAGAAAATTTGGACTTGCTGGATTCGCTACGCACCTCATCAATCCGTCTGATCCTCACCCGCCACGAGCAAGGTGCCGCGTTCATGGCGGCCACCTACGGCCGTCTGACCGGGCGGGCAGGCGTGTGTATGGCCACCCTCGGCCCGGGTGCCACGAATCTCGCAACGCCGGCGGCGTACGCGCACCTTGGTGGGTTTCCATTGTTGATGATTACGGGTCAAAAGCCGATCAAGAAATCTAAACAAGGACAGTTTCAGATCATCGATGTGGTGGGATTGTTTCGTCCCATCTGCAAAATGGCGCGGCAGATTGTTAATGGGAATACCATTCCCTCGCTGGTGCGAGAGGCGTTCCGGGTTGCCGAAGAGGAACGGCCCGGTGCGGTGCTGCTGGAGTTACCCGAAGACATCGCAGAGGAAGCCTGTGATGCCCCGCTAGTGACGCCCCACCCGCGCTTTTATGCGGTGGCTAGCGATGCCGTGATTGCGCGGGTTGCCGAGCTAGTGGAAAAAGCGCAATTCCCACTGGTGTTAGTGGGTGCCGGCGCCAACCGCCAGCAGGTCAGAGGCCCCATTTCAAATTTCATTCACCAACTCAACATCCCGTTTTTCACCACCCAGATGGGCAAAGGCGTAGTGGACGAGCGGTCCACCTTATTCCTCGGTACCGCCGCCTTGTCGGACGATGATTACCTGCATCAATACATTCACCATGCCGATTTAATTATCAATATTGGCCATGATGTAGTGGAGAAACCGCCTTTCTTTATGGAGCACGGCGGGCAAACCGTGGTCCACGTCAACTACAAAGCGGCCCAAGTGGACCCGGTCTATTTTCCCCAAGTGGAGGTCGTGGGCGACCTTGCCTTATCCATTGC
This sequence comes from Klebsiella pneumoniae, assembly GCA_945862315.1. Lineage (GTDB taxonomy): Bacteria > Pseudomonadota > Gammaproteobacteria. The sequence continues at coordinate 3,152 of CAMAXW010000081.1, read as the reverse complement.
CAAGCTGACTGAAAAACTGGTGGGGAAAGTTAATTTCGACTTGACGTTCTTTCAACAGATCAAGGCTGAAGTGGCCGAAAAAACGCAGGTTGGCAGCGACGCCGACAGCTTTCCGATGTTGCCCCAGCGGGTAGTGCGCGACGTGCGCGCCGTGATGGGCGACCTCGACGTCATCGCCTTGGATAACGGGGTGTACAAAATCTGGTTTGCGCGCAATTACCCAGCGCATCACCCCAACACTATTTTGCTCGATAACGCGCTGGCAACGATGGGTGCCGGCCTACCCTCTGCGATGCTCGTGGCACTGTGTCACCCGGCACAGCGGGTCATGGCTATTTGTGGCGATGGGGGTTTCATGATGAATTCGCAGGAACTCGAAACCGCGCTGCGTTTAAAACTGAATTTAGTGGTGCTGGTATTGAACGATGGCGCCTACGGCATGATTCGCTGGAAGCAAGCCGCCGCCAGAATGCCAGACTGGGGCTTAGAGTTTGGTAACCCGGATTTTGTCGCCTACGCCAACAGTTATGGCGCGCAGGGACATCTTGTCACGAGCGCGGCGAACCTCATCCCCACGCTGGAGCGCGCATTTCAAGCCGGCGGCGTGCATTTGGTCGAAGTGCCCGTGGACTATTCGCAAAACCAACGCTTGCTCATCGATGACCTCAAAATAAATCACCGGCGTCGATAAGCCCAACCCCACAGTCGTGAGGCCGGCCGGCGTTAGCGCGCCGCGCCGGTGGCGTGCGCTAAGTCTGGCCTCGGCGATAGTCGCCATTCATTCGCGCGCCATCACCTGCTCGAGTAAGTTCGCGGGGGCATACGCCAAACGTGTCCCACCATCTAGACAGCTAACTGGCTGCTGGGTAAAACAACCGCGCTAACTGCATCAACACCGCCGGATTAACCCATCCGGAACCGCAATCCTCCACGAGCAATCAGCGATGACAACGCCCCTAAACAACTGTCCTACTGGCACAACTTGGGCCCCACACCGTTGGGGTCACGTCTGTGCCCGCCTGTTGGTGCTAACACTGTGTTGGCCATGGCTCGCGGTTGCGGATCCCGCGCTGATGGACGATGCCGCCGCGGTGGCGGCGGTTTTTGATCGCGTGGGTGAGAGGCTGGCGCTGATGCCCGGTGTCGCGGCTGCCAAATGGCAGGCTGGTACGCCCATCCTCGATGCCGCGCGTGAGCGTGCGGTGCTCGCACAGGCCACAACCTCTGCTGCTGCGATGGGGCTAACCGGCATCACGGCGCTGGCTACCCTGCAGATGCGGCTGGCCCGCGAGACCCAAGTCCACTACCACGCCCTATGGCGCGACCAAGGCTGCTCGCTGGCAACCGCCTGTCTCCCTACCCCGCAGCTGGCCGTTTTGCGGCAACAGTTGGATGAACTGACCGGCCAATTATTGCGCGCGTTGTATCTGGCGGCCCCGGCTCTCGCCAACCCGGACTTTAGCCCACGTTATCGCGAATTGGCCAAGCGGCGTCTGGCCACCAGCATCCCGCTGGCAGCGGACCAAGAACAATTGTTAACTGCGCTGGCTGCGCTGCGTCGAATCGCGGCACCGGGCCTGGCAGCCATCCGGGCCAGCGGCGTGCTGCGCCTGGGTGTGAGTGGCGATTACGCGCCATTTAGCTTGGTCGAAGACGGCCAGCTTCGTGGCGCGGATATTGAGTTGGGTCTCGCCTTGGCGCGCCATCTCAGGGTAGCGCCGGTATTCGTGGCGACCAGTTGGCCCACGCTGCTAAACGATCTGGCGAGCGCACGCTTCGACATCGCCTTGGGGGGTGTTTCTGTAACCCCCGAGCGGGCCGCCGTGGGGCTGTTCTCGGTGCCTTACTATACGGGTGGGAAAACCATTCTGGCGCGCTGCGCCGAGCGTTCCCGCTTTGAGCATCTCGCCGATTTGGACACCCCCGAGGTCCGGGTGATCGTGAACCCCGGCGGCACCAATGAACGCTACGTTCACGAGCATTTGCACGCTGCGCACATCTTGGTCCACCCGGATAACCGAACCATTTTTGAGGAAATCATCGCCGGCCGAGCCGACGCCATGATCACCGACGATGTGGAGGTGGAGCTCCAAATACGCCGCCACCCAACCCTCTGCCGTACTTTCCCCGGTCTCCTGACGCACGCCGACAAAGCACTCCTGATGCCACCAGATCCCAAACTCAAGCAGGTGGTGGATGGCTGGTTGGAGGCGCAACTCGCGGCGGGCCGGCCAGCGCACCTCATTGAGCAATTTAGCGCGCCTTAAAACAGGTGCTTGCCCCAGACTGCCGTGCCGCCTAGCCCTGCGTGCGCCGCATCACCCAGCGGGTGTTCGGCTGAGGCTCGTCAGAGGGATCCACTGTGCGCGACATCTGCCCTGCCCCGTTCGCGAGAAAATTGCGCGCAGGCCCGGGCGGGGTTTACACCCGTGCGGGTAGGCAACCAGCCAAAAAAAAACTAAATTCGATCGTCCAATATTGATGACGCGAATTCTGCGTTAGCGCCCCCTAAACACCCGAGGTACTCACGTGACAATTTCGCTAAGAGCCGCTGATCTCGGCATCGTACTGCCCACCCTGCCGGTGGACCGCGAGTACGACCCGCGGTACGCAGAGGTGGTCGAGATTTCGCCGTTGATTCGGCGCGTACTCGCCCGTAATCCCAGCCCATTTACCTTCCACGGCACCGGCACCTACATCATAGGACGGGGCCGAGTCGCGGTGGTCGATCCGGGACCGCTCATTGACGAACACCTTGCCGCACTCCAGCGCGCGCTGCACGGGGAGACGGTCACCCATATTCTGATTACCCATACGCACACCGATCATTCCCCCGCGGCCGCGCCGCTCAAAGCCGCTACCGGCGCACCCACCTACGGCTTTGGGCCACACGGCTCCGGCAAGCTGCTGAACGGCGTGACGGTGGAGGCAGGCGGCGACATGGATTTCCAAGCGGATATCGAGGTGCGTGATGGCACGGTTCTCGAGGGTGATGGCTGGAGCGTGGAATGCGTCTATACCCCCGGACATACCTCGAACCACATCTGCTTTGGGTTGCGCGAAGAACAAGCGCTGTTTACCGGCGATCACGTGATGGGCTGGTCGACTACCGTCATCGTCCCGCCCGACGGGGATATGCGGCAGTATTTCCA
>CAMAXW010000080.1 GCA_945862315.1 Klebsiella pneumoniae | reverse complement strand
GTGCTGCTTTGGCTAGTGCTGCTTTGGCTGGTGCTGCTTTGGCTAGTGCTGCTTTGACCGGCGTTTTTTCTATAACTGGCTTGGCCGCGATTTTACTTGCTGGCTTTTGCGTGGGCGCCGTCGACCGCGGGTTCAGCGGTTTGGGTGGTGCATCTGTTTTGCTTTTAGCCACAACCTCTCCTCCGGATTTTTGCCAATGACTGCAGGCTATTACCCGCTATATCTTAAAAAAATATTAGGAGTCGGGTGAGTCACCATAATCATTTTCAGAAACCAACGCAACGCTCTGGCATCGGTGCGGTAAGATTTTCCCAGCAGTGCCGGCGCAGGCCGCCTACGCGACATGGCTTCCCTCGTGCAGTAGCCTTTTAGTAGTATGCCGCCACTGCGGATGAAGGCTTCGGCAATCGCCGGTGACTAGGCCGCAACCCCGTGACCAAATGCCAGTGGGCCATCCAGCCCATCACGGCCTTGCCTGTTGAGGAAATAGTGAATGACCAAGCAGATGTTAATTGGCTTGCTGGCGTACAGTTTGGCGACTGTCACACTGAATGCGTCGGCTGCGGGCGACCCAGTCGCTGGCAAACTGTCCGCCGAGACTTGCATGGGCTGTCACGCCATTCAGGGCTACTTCAACGTTTATCCCACCTACCGTGTACCCATGGTGGGCGGTCAGAGCGTGGGATATTTGGAGTCCGCGTTAAAGGCGTACCGCGATGGCGGCCGTCAGCACCCTACGATGAACGCTAACGCCGCGGCTCTCAGCGACGACGACATCGCGAATATCGCGGCCTACTTCGCCGGTCTTAGCCATTAGACCATCGCCGCCCAGCTTCGGAGACTCAGATCAATGTTCAAGCCCGTATCTATCCTGCTGCTCGCCGCCTGTCTTACCGGTCAGGTGATGGCAAACGAGAATTCAGAAACCGCGAAAGCGGCCGCGCCCGATCCCGCTGCCCTAGCGCAGAAACTGCAAGCCTGCGGTGCCTGCCACGGAGAGAAAGGTGATAAGCCCCTACTCCCCGAATATCCCATCCTCGCGGGACAGCACGCGGACTATTTGGCCGCCGCGTTGCGTCATTACCGCGATGGTCGGCGCAACAACGTGATCATGGCAGCACAGGTGCAAGCGCTAGCTCTGACCGAGAGCGACATCAAAGCGCTGGCCGAGTATTTCTCCAAGCAGCCGAGCCCACTGGCCACCTTACATCGCTAGCGGATCGGCACCCCCGGTGGTCGGGTCGATGCGTTAATTCGCCGGCACGGGGCCCCAGAGCCGCTCAGCAGCAGCCTCGGCTAGACCTGCGGCAGTCTCACCAACGGTGGTGCGCAGGGCGACTCCGGCTGCGCGATCTCCGGCCGCAGACTGCGCCGCGAGAATGACTACGCCATCCTTACCGGGCGCTAGTTCCGTCATTAAAACCCTTTCCGAGGGCGTTAGAGCGTGCGCCACGAATAGCGCCGCGAGCGCGCTGGCTTGGGCGCTGCTCGGCTGGGCCGCCAGTGCATGCCATGTGGCTAAGGCCGGCGCGCGTTGGCCGGCGCGCCAATGCGCATAGGCGGCCAACAAGCGGGCAGTGAGCGAATAGGTACTGGCTTGCTGACAGCCGGCTGGCCAATCCAGAGCGCTTGCGCCCGCCAACCACGCATTGAAATCCACCACACAACGTAAGCTCGTCACCGCCGGACGCCGTGGTGCGAGCGCCATCGCCGTGCGTGCGTGTTCCTGGGCTTGGGCATGCAGGCCAAGTGCCGAGGCGCTGCTGGCCAGTATTAAGTGGTCTTGAACGAGGGTTTCTGCGGGTTCGTAGCCGACCGGCCACAGCGTGAGCAGCAGTGCGACGCCGGCGGCGATCAGCGCTGGTCCGCGCGTGTTGGCCTGCCGCCATTGGCAAATGCCACCCGCTAAGACCGCCAATAAGGGCACCAGTGGGGCGCGAAAACGATCGCTGACATAAAATCCTAAAATCCCCGGAAGACACAGCCCGGCTGCCATAAGGACCACACGCACGCCCGTGTGTCGCCACCCAAGCAGCACCCCTCCCACCGCCGTTACCCACACTAAGGCCCAGCAAATAGGGTTATTTCGCAGCCACGGTGAATGGGCTTTCTGAAAGGCGTAGGTCTTGTTGTTGTACTGCTCCTCGTTGTTGAGCAGATAGCGCAGCTTGTTGGCCATTAAGGTGAGCCAACGCCCGGGGGATTCGGCGATCACGGCCAGCGCCTGAGCGCGCCAGTAGCGGGTCATGGTCGGGTAGTCGTTGGGGCTGTCCGGCTGTTGTTGGCGGTAGAGCAGTTCGGATTCAATGCGCGCGGTGTTGGCGTCTTCCGCGTAGGCGTCGATGCTCAGCGTTTGGGCGAAGTAGCGTCCGTTGGCGCCCGTGTGGTTCGCGGCCCACGCATTGAAAGCCCCCTGCCAGGGGAGCACCCGAAAGTCCTCGGCCAAGAGATAATTTGCGCCACCCAAGCCACCCAACAAGATCGCGACCGGTGCCAAACTGGCCACGAGGTCGCCGGCCCCTCGTCGCCCGGCGTGCCACGCCAGCAACACGGGTAAGCCGACCAGCGGTAGCAATTGCGGCCTGCACACCACTGCCGCCGAAAACGCCGTGGCCGCCCAGGCGCTGGCAGCGCGACTGGCACGCGCCCTAAGGCTCGCCCAAACGCCCGCCACCAACAGCGTGATGGCCAGCGTAATATCCAGCGCGTCCCCCGCAAAGTGCAGCAGGAGAGGATTAAAGCCAACCAATGCCGCGGCGAGGTAGGCCGCACCCGCGCGCTGCCACAGTGCGCGGGCTAGCCCAAAAACCATGGCTGTGCTCGCCAGATGGCAAAGTCCGTTGAACAGCCGCGCGAACAGCATCAGGTGCATATCGGGCAGACCGGCGCGGAGCGCTAGGGCCAGGAGCGCGGAATAGCCCGGGGCGCGGTAAAACGCCTCGTGCGGCAAGTTTAGGGTGGCGATTTGGTGGGCGAGCGCCAGTATTTCGCGGTCGTCCGTGCTGGCGACCAGCCCCAGTGGGGTGGTGCTGTACCAAGCCAGGAAACCGCAGGTGTAAATGAGCAGGGCGCCAACGAATAGCAAGCCAACAATTCGTTCGCTGTGGGGCCGCGGGTCGGACGGCAATTTAGCTTGCACAGCTGAGCCGCGCGCGCCGCCGCATGGGCTGCGTTAACACCATGGGCGGCTAGGCGGGCGTTTGCTCAGCGTGCTCGCCGCGGCCTTAAGCCAGCACTTCGGCCAGAAAATCGCGCGCGCTGGCCCACGACCGGCGGTCCGCTTGGGCGTTGTACTGCAGGCCCAAAGCGGGATCGTTAGCTTCTGGGTTGGTAAACGAGTGCAGCGTTTTGCCGTAGCTATGCAGTTGCCAGTCGGCCCCGGCTTGGCTGAGTTCGGTTTGTATCGCCAGCACGTTATCCACGGGCACTAGCGGATCATCGTGGCCGTGGAGTACCAGTACTTTGGCCGTGATGGGGGCGCTCTGAATATTCCCCGGCTTGCCGAGTGCGCCATGAAAGCTCACCACGCCCCGCAGGACCGTGCCACTGCGCGCCAGATCCAACACACATAGCCCGCCAAAACAGTAGCCAATCGCGGCCACTCGGGTGCTGTCGACCTCGGGTTGCGCGCGCAGGGCGGTGAGCGCGGCTTGCAGTCGCGACTGCAAACGGGCGCGATCTTGGAGAAACGGGGTCATGAGCCCGAGATTGGTTTCCGCGCTATCACCCAACACCCCCTGACCATAAACATCGAGGGCAAAACCCACATAGCCGAGCTCCGCGAGGAGCCGCGCCTTGGCATCTTCAAACGGCGAGCGGCCCGCCCACGCATGTGCCACCAGCACGGCCGGTCGTGGCCCCACTGTTTTGGCTGAGTGACACAGTAGACCGGCGAGGGTGGTGCCTTCGTGCTGATATTCAACGGTGCGTTCGATCATCGGGAACCTCTGGGTGACAGTCGTGGCAAAAAATTTATCTTATCGGATCCTAACTCAGCGACGGCGGCCCCCGACCCCGCCAGTGGGCGCGTGATGACCGCCTTAACGGTGGTTTCACCGCTTGGGTGTCTGGGCCGGTCGCCCGTGGGGCGCGTGGCCGGGCGCCCAGTTATGCGCTAAACGCCAGAGAAACACAGCCATGTGGCAGGTCACCGAGTTGCCGACACACGGGCGAGGCAACGGCTGCTATCGCCTGCTTGCGGCGCGCGCTCAAAAACGCGCGCCTTGGCTGGCGCATAGAAATTTCATGAACGGCTGCATGGCCTGGTAAGTTTCCGTCACAAATTCCAGCAGGTCCGGGCTGTACAGCAGGCCTTCATCGAAGGGCCGGGCGAGCACAAAATCTTTGCGCTTGAGGTCTTGCGCCAAGGGATGATCGGGCGGAAAGCCCCGCGGCACCCGCTGCAGACTGGCACCTAGGAGGGTCGCCCCGGGGAGTCGGGTTTCCACTCGTTTGGCCGCGGTCCACGGGCGTGGTTGATCCAGCAGATGCTGACGAATGCGGGCTAGGGCTGCAGGCTCTGGGTGCCAAATTCCCCCGCCGACAAAACACTCATCGAGGCCCACATGGAAATACAGCCCGGGCCCGTGGATGTCGCGAAACGCGTCATGGCGGAAGTGGATGCCAATATTTGTTTTGTAGGGTCGCTTGTCGTGGGCAAAGCGGGTGTCCCGATAGATGCGTAACAGCGAGCCGCCCATGCGTTTGGGAACACACAGAAAACGGGGGGAGATTTTGGCCAGCGGGGCTTCCATGGCCGAGATGAAATCGAGCGCAGGTTCCAGCACGAGTTGCTCGTATTCGCCCTTGTGGGCGTGAAACCAGTCGCGCTGATTGTTTTGCGACAACTTGTGCAGGAAGGCGAGCGCCTGCGGTGAAAAACCCTTAAAACCACCTGAAGCGATTGCCGTCATACGCTACTCCGCGCCGTTGTCGTGCCGAACAAAATGTTGTGCTGAATAAGCTGGGGCCTACAGACCTATCTCGGCCCAGCCCCGGGAGCGCGCCACCCCAGCGCGCCAGCGGGTTTGGAGTTGGGCGATCGCGGCCGCATCACCGGCCGGATAAAATTGCTGATCTTGCTGCCACAGTTGCCGTACGGCGTCGAGATTCTGCCACACACCTGCGCCTAAACCCGCTAACAGCGCCGCGCCGAGCGCAGTTGTTTCGGGTTGGGCCGCACGTTGCAATACCAAGCCGGCGATGTCGGCCTGCAGTTGCATCAGCAGTGCGTTGCGCGCCGCCCCGCCATCCACCCGCAGGGTTTGCAAGGGGCGACCCAGATCACTTTGGAGCGTGGTCAACACGTCGCTGACCTGGAGGGCGATAGCTTCTAGCGCGGCGCGCGCGATGTGCGCCCGGCCGGTGCCGCGGGTGAGCCCGATGAGCAGTCCGCGCGCCGAGGGATCCCAATGCGGGGCGCCTAAGCCCGTGAAAGCGGGCACCAATATCAATCCCTCGGTGTTGGGCACACTGGCCGCCAAGGCCTCGATCTCATACGCGTGTTCAATAATGCCTAAGCCGTCGCGCAGCCACTGCACCGTCGCCCCGCCCATAAACACGCTGCCCTCCAAGGCATAGGTGGGCTGGCCGTTGATTTGCCACGCGAGTGTGGCCAACACGCCGGCGCTAGGTATGGGACAGCTGGCGCCGGCGTTCACGAGGATGAAACACCCCGTGCCGTAAGTGCATTTTGCGCTGCCCGGTTCAAAACACTGCTGGCCAAACAAGGCCGCTTGCTGGTCCCCAGCGATGCCGCCCAGCGTGCCGCGCAGCCCGCAGGCGGGATCGATTTCCAAGGCAATGCCGCTGCTATCCACCACGCGCGGCAGCACTTCGTGCGGGATATCCCACAGCGCCAGTAACTCGTTGTCCCAAGCCCCGAGGTGGATGTTGTAGAGCTGTGTGCGGGCCGCGTTGGTGGCGTCGGTAACGTGTTCCCGACCGCCCGTTAGCTGCCACGCTAGCCAGCTGTCCATCGTACCGAACGCCAGTTCGCCACGCGCCGCGCGCACGCGTGCGCCAGGGATGTGGTCTAGCAGCCAGCGCAGTTTGCTGGCGGAGAAATAGGGGTCGATGAGTAAGCCGGTGCGTTCGCGAATCAGCGCTTCAGCGCCCGTGGATTTGAGTTCTGCGCACTGGGCGGCGGTGCGACGGTCTTGCCAGACGATGGCGTGATGCAGGGGGCGCCCAGTGGCCCGTTCCCAGAGCAGCGTGGTTTCACGTTGATTGGTTAGGCCAACGGTTGCGATGTCGCCGGCGCTGAGGCCGGCATTTTTTAAGGCCTCTTGGGCGACGGCCAGCGTGGCCTGCCAGATTTCTTGGGGGTCGTGTTCTACCAGTCCCGGTGCCGGAAAATATTGCTGGAGTGCCCGTTGGCCCATGCCGGCCACCGCAAGCGTTTCGTCAAATACGATCGCCCGGGTGCTGGTCGTACCCTGATCCAGAACGAGCAAAAATTTCATTGGCGATAAATCTCGGCGTTGCTAGCGGGGCCATTCTAGTCCACTTCCCTCAGCACTTTTATCGCGCCCCTCTGGCGGGTGTGGCGAGTTATTTAATTTGACGACGCTAGGCGAGGGCTGAGTACTCGCGCGACGCAGCCGTTTTTCCCAGCGCTCGCGATTGGCTGCAATGGCCGCGATAATCCCGGTCCCCCACCGATGCCCATCCCGCCCATGACCCTCCCAGCGTGTAGCGCCCCCCGACTCCTCCTCGCCCCCATGGAGGGCATGTTAGACAGCCGACTGCGGGAGGTCATCACTCAAGTAGGCACTTACGACTGGTGCGTTACGGAGTTTGTGCGGGTGACCAACCAGCGTTTGCCGAGTCGCTGTTTTATGCGGGCGGCGCCGGAATTGAGCCACGGCGCGCGGACCTTGGCGGGCACCCCGGTGCGGGTTCAACTATTAGGTTCTGACCCCGGCTGCCTTGCTGCGAACGCCGCGTTTCTGGCCACCCTTAAACCGGCCGGCATCGACCTCAATTTTGGTTGTCCGGCGCCGCAGGTCAATCGGCATCGGGGTGGTGCGGTGTTGCTCAATGAGCCGGAACTCCTGCACTCCATTGCGCGCGAGGTGAGCGCGGCGATTGCCGGACGGGTGCCGTTTACGGCGAAAATGCGTTTAGGCGTGAGCGATACCTCCAAGGCGTTAGAGGCCGCGCAGTCGCTCGCCGAAGGGGGTGCGCAGTTGCTAGTGGTGCATGCCCGGACCAAGGCCGACGGCTATCGCCCGCCGGCGTATTGGGAGTGGGTGGGGCGCGTGGCCGAGGTAGTCCAAGTGCCGGTGGTGGCGAATGGCGAGATCTGGACCCTGCAGGACTACCTGCGCTGCCGTGCGCAGAGTGGACGCGCGGACGTCATGCTAGGGCGCGGCGCGTTGGCCGACCCTTTTTTAGCGCAACGAATTCGCGACCATCTCGCGGGCGCCACGGTACGGCCATCCAGCGGCGACTGGCCGCAGATTGTCCCCTTGTTGATGGCCTATTGGCAGGCGGTGCGGCGCGAACTTGAGCCGCGTCACGCACCGGGGCGGCTTAAGCAGTGGCTTAATTTATTACAGCGAAATTATTTGCCGGCCGCGGCGTTATTTCGGCAAATACGCGCCTTGGCCCACGCAAGCGACATAGATGCCCACTTGGCGGCCGTGGTGCGCGACCACGCAATAGCGCCGCTCGGCTAAGCCGTGGTGGGGGCAGCACCAGCTTTTAGCGCGGCACCTACGCTCCTCTCGGGGCATCAATAACGTCCGCGGCCGCCATATGCCCGTGGCATACGGTGGCCGCGTTCCACACCAGCGGTACCCGGGGTGTGGCTGGCCTTTTGGGCGCGGTTGTCTTGGGCGCTAGCACCTCAGGTGCTACCGTCGCTAAGCCGCCTACTTAATCTGCTGCCTCGCAGCACTTGCCAAGGCGCAACTGGCGGTCACAAAAAACTGCCGCTCAGCACCACCATCCCGCCGGCGGTGCTAACCCCAACAGGGCTTAGAGGGTGGTTTAGGCGGCTGCGGGCGTGCTGCCAATGAAGGCGCTCTCTAGCGTGCCACTCGACTTGAGCGCCTGTACCCAAGATGGCGTGACGCCACGTCCCGTCCATGTTTGTAGGGGGTTGGCCGGGTTGCGGTACTTCGGTGGAATTTTTTTGCCGGCCAAAGAACCTTTTTTGGCGGGCTTGGCCGTTTTGGCGGTCTTTCCGGGTTTGATCTCGGCGAAGGCCTTCGCGATTGCCGCGGGGGTTAAACCGGCCTCTTTAGCAATTTGCAGGATGCGCGCTAAAACTTTTTCGTGTGATTTACCCAATAACAGCTGTTCTTTTTTATTCAGTAATTCCCGCTGCTTTCGCAATGCGGCGAGCTGTGCTTCAACTGTGCTACGCGCCATTGATCAATCTCCTCTGGGTAATAATGCTAGGGGCCGGATGATAACCCTAACCTTATCAATATTTAAATCCCTCTACGGGCCTGCACGCCGGTGTTGAGCGGGAATTTGCGCCCAACCCCTTGCGCGGCCGATGGGGAATATGCAGCAAAGCAGTTAATTTGCGCTGTAAGGCGACTGGCTTGGTGATGGTTTCAATAGCGCCATCACGGCTCTCTTTAATCGCACGCGAGATACCACCTGCGGCTTGCTGCTTATATCTCGGCAACCACTCATATCCTTTATCCCTGCATGGGGCGTTAATCTGCCCAGTCCCTTGGGCAGGGAAGCGGGGTCTTAGTCTTATGTTTTCGCCAGGCAGGTATACCGCGCGCCGCGTTCTTATTCTTTATTGGTATGACCTAGGCAGCTGGTGCCGCCGCACTGAGGGGCGATGATTAGCCCCTGCCGATGACACTAGTGGCTTATAGGCGCATGCGCACCAGTCCAAAAAATGCGCCGGCCGCCGCAGTGAACAGTGGTCTGTTAGGACTGGCGTTCAGCCGTCGACGGGAAAGGTGAGGCACTTAGCGATGCGGCATGCGGCGAGGGCGCGCGTTTTTCTCGGAGTCGTAAACGATGGGTGTCCCCTGTCTATCGCGGTCGCAGCACGACCATTCGGGGTGGCTGTTACGGCCGTTAGGTCACCCGCGGGCCCGCCCTGAAAGAATTAACAAAAGTTAACATTTTTAATCGCCTCAGCGCTGGCGTGGGGGGGGGGCGTGTTGTACTCCGGTCATCCACGGCGCGTGGCGGTACCACCCAAGCAGCACTCTCGAAAGGAAATCATCATGAGCCCGTTTAAAACACTGTTTCTCAGCACGATACTCGCCAGCGGCTTAGCTGCGAGCGGGGCCGCTTCCGCCACCGTCCTCTTCCAGAATCTGCCCGATCTCACTGGAAACCAAATCGGCAGTTGCCGCTACAACACCACCTGCGGGCCAAGCCTTCTCGGTAGCACCTACTACGGCGCGCAGCGATTCACCTTAACCCAGGCTGCCACGGCCACTTCGGCCGGCTTCAATTCGGTAGTTGTCGACGGTGTTTTCGCCAGCGGCGTGAACTGGCTGATTTTGGCTGCTAATGGCACGGGCGGGCTGCCGGGAGCAACCTTGTTCTCCGGCACCAACACGGCGGTGACGCACGCAGTTGGGCCGGTGGGAAACCTTCGTCCAACAACTGACTATTCCTTCGGCTTCACCCCCGCCAGCCTTGCGGCGGGTTCGTATTATCTTGCCGTCCAAGCTATCACTACCAATTTTTCTGACGGCCTTTCTAAAGGTGTAGCCGACAGCGGCGCGGCGCAGATCTGTACGCACAAGCGCGTTCACGGTTGCGCAAGTAAGGTGAGTCTGGCGCGGGGTGCCGCGCGGGGTGCCGGGCCACCCACCGGAGGCGCGACCCACGTGGACAATTTAGCGGGCTCGCGGCACGGCCAGCTGGTCCAAGGCTTTAAAGCGACTCACGGTGTCCCTAGTTCGCAGCCCGGCCCGCTTGCCCTTAGGTATCTCGCGCGATTATCGTACACGGCGCCAAGCGCTGGAAGCCCTCGCAGGCGACACTAATCCGCCCCAACTTGTTTGTGAACACCATGAACATTCAACGTGATTTGCTACCAAAGATATCGGCGCGTCACCCCGCCGCGAGGCCTTACGGCGCCTTACTCTGGGGTTTGCGGCGCAGTCATTGGTTGGTTCTCGGGGGACTCGCGGTTACCACGGCATTGTGGGGCGCCGCACGGCTCGCAGATCTGACCACTAGCGCCTTCTGGTTCTGGCGTGGCCCATCCCAACTGGTGATGTGGTGGTCGGCGACTGCTGCGATCCTGTCAATTCTGTCGGTGGTGCGTACGAATGCGATGGCGCCTATGTTCGGCGATCTGGGCGAGGCGGTGCGTCTACACCGCCAACTCGGACTTGGCGCTTTGTTGCTACTCGCTCTGCACGTCGCGTTGCTCGCCGCCGATGCAGCCATGCATGGGGTACCGGTCGCCTCGGTGCTGGTGCCCTTCTGGTCGTCTGAGCAGCGCTCCGCAGATATTTTGGTGCTCTACGGACTGCTGATTCTGGGGGCTCTCGCTTACGAACCGCACATGTCCCACGAGCGCTGGCGGGTGCTGCATCGGCTGATTGGGCTGTTGTTCTTGGGGGGCACGATCCACTCGGCTTTCGAGCCCGGGACAGCCCGTCAGTACGAGCCGTTGCGTATCTGGCTAGTAATGTTGGTACTGGCAGGGATCTGCGGTTGGCTTTACAGCGTGTTATTCCTGCGTTTCGGTCCCCGCTATCGTTATCAGGTGGTCAGTTTGACGCCGCGTGGACCGCGCACGATCGACCTCCTAATGCGGCCGGTCGACCGACGCATGATGTATGAACCCGGCACCTTTGTGTTTCTGAATATACCGAGCTTGGCTGGCTTCAACAACGAACTACACCCGTTTTCAATTTCCTCGTCACCGGTCGAACGTGACCTACGTATCTCCATCGCGCTAGTCGGCGACTTCACCAAACAGCTGAAAAACCTAGCGGATTCCCCGCAACCCCTGCCCGCCGGTAATCTGCCTGCGATGCCGCACGTCACCCCGATAATCGTCGAAGTATTTGGCCCCTTCGGCGGCTTCACCATGCAACGCTTCGCACGATTCCGACGCTTGGTCTGGATCGGCGCTGGCATTGGCATTACGCCGTTCCTCAGCATGTTGACCTTCGAGAAAAGCAACACGGATTTTCGCCGTATCTGGCTTTACTACATGGTGCATGGACGTGATGATGCGGTCTACGACGCCGAAATAACCCAGCTGTGCATGCAGGCAGATTCACTGATCGACTATCAGGTTTGGGCTAGTGGGGAACAGGGTCGCCTGACCGCGGCACGGATTCTGGAAGACATCGATTTGGATGACTATGCGGTGATGCTCTGCGGCACGCAGGAAATGACCTCCAACATGGCACGGCAGTTCCATGCCTTAGGACTGCCACCGGATCGCATCATTCTGGAGGAGTTGCAGTTCCGCCCTGCCCCCGCCAGACGGCCTGGTCTGCGTTTGCGTGCGACACCCTGACTCCGGCACTCGCGAAAAATCAGCGCGTGTGCGCTCTGCTGAGAAATCTTTGAACAGATAAACGGTCCCCCAACACCGTGCGCGGCGTATCAGCCGGGGGGCACACGGCATACGGCCTATGGGGTCAGGTCCACCATTTCCCATTGGGTATAGGCCATCACGGTGTATTCCCCCCGCGCCAATCCCGCCACGACGCGGTTAACTCCTCGAGGAGGATATGCTGAAGGCCAGTGCGATGGCGGTTTGGCTGTGGCCGCCTGAGTAGGAGGCATTGGCGATGTTTGGGTTGTGCTGCTCTTTGCCGGTGGTCTTCACCGCGAGCGATCCACATCCTCTTTGGCCATCGGCTCGCGCGGGTCGACGCGCGATGTCAGGTGATCCACGGCGCCGGGGTATTCGATGCGTAGGGGCCCGACTATCGTCGGGGCTTGAAATAATGAAGCGCAGAATGCAAAACGGGAGACCTGACCCCTAGCGCCTGACGTAACCCATCGCTAAAGTCGACCTCTAATACTGCCAGCGCAGTGTCCCGGGGAAAAACTTCGCGGCCAGCGTGTGTTCACGAAGCTGTTGCACGTTCGACCCATAGACGCCCTAAATAACCGGGTTAAGTGACCCTGCGAATAATTTAGGCGGGTCGCTTGACCTGCGTCAAACCTGCCGGCATTCCCCTGCCAACCTGCGCGTACACTGGCGGTTGCGCGGCAATTGGCGCGTTGCGAGTCTTATACAGACAGGGACCACGATGAAATTCAAAGACTATTACGAGGTCATGGGTATTCAACGCGATGCAACCCAAGACGACATTAAGCGCGTCTATCGCAAACTTGCGCGCAAGTATCACCCGGACGTCAGCAAGGAAAC
>CAMAXW010000079.1 GCA_945862315.1 Klebsiella pneumoniae | reverse complement strand
GAGTGGCCCTGTGCAACGCCCGCTCTAATTTACTTGCGCGCGACGCAACGCGCTCGGTAGCGCCATGACCTCGCGATAGGACGCCAGCACGCCGTCGGGTGTGGTGGGTGAACAGTTCAACAGCAGCATTTCGTCGATGACGCCAGCGTAGCCTTGCAGGCGTGCGACGCACTCGGCGGGTGTGCCAGCTATCGTGAGGGCGTCGATACACGCCTCTGGGATCGCGGCCATCGCGGCGTCCAGTCGCCCGGCGGGCATGTGCCGCAGGAGGGCGTCTGCGGCGGCACCAAAACCCTGCTCGCGCATGGTGTATTCGTAGTACGGATGGGGCAGTGGTGCGTACAAGTGGCAGAGGGCCGCGCGCGCCGCCGTGCGGGCTCGTTCGCGGTCGGCATCCATCGCTAACAAACCGACCGCGCTCCAGCGCAACGCGGCGGGGTCGCGGCCAACTGCTACCGCGGCCGCGGCAGCCTGCGGGCGTAGCACCTCACGCAGGTAGTCGATGCCTAACGTGGCGCCGCCGCCGATGCCATCGGCAACTTGTGCGGCAACTTTCAGCATGCTCGGGAATACCGCCGCCAGCACGATCGGAAAAACCTGCGGGCCCGGATCAACCGTAGGCGCCCACTGCATACGATGAACCTGACCCGCGTAGTCCACGCGACTCCCCAGCCGAGTGCTGGCCATGAGCCGGATGAGCGTCACGTACTCGCGCATTTTGGTCAGCACCCGCGCGTGCGCCAACCCCTGCCATTCTTCGTTAATAATCCGGTTGCCCCCGCCCAGTCCTAGCACTAATCGTCCGCCGGAGAATTCGTTGAAATCGATGGCCGACATGCCCGCTAACAGTGGACTGCGGCCAAAGGCGTTCAACACATAAGGTCCCAGCCGCAGGCGCTGCGTGGCGGCCGCCATGGCGGTCAGCGGCACGAACGCGCTGCGCCACGCCTCGGCCACGCAGAGGGAATCAAAGCCTGCTGCTTCGGCCTCGCGCGCTAGGTGCACGAGTTCAGTAATGCGCAGGTCACCACCCGTGAATAGCAGTCCGAGATCCATAACAAACTCCTCAGTTTGGCGCGGCACGCGCGAGTTGGTTTGGGGGCCGAGCGTTCAGCCCATGGGATTAACCTCGGCGTAGCCCAGTTTGATCTGGCCAAGATTCTCATAGGCCGTATCGCTGACCATGTAATGCTGCGCAGCGACGTCTAGATCCCGCAGACAGCGCTGCAAATAATGTGACTGGTAGATGGCGCTGGCACCCGCGTAACGAAAAGCCTCGCCCACGACTTCGGTAGCAACCTCCGTGGCATAGACTGCAGCGCTACGCGCCAGACATTGCAACGCCAGTGGGGGTGCGCCGCTCACCGCTGCCGCCCACACTTCTTCGTTGACTTCCACCGCCAGCGCACGGGCGGCGCGCAGGCGCATTTCGGCATGACCTAGCGCACGCTGCACGGTGCCGCGCTCGGTCATCCGTGCGCCACCCGGCGCGTAGCCACGCTGCTTGGTGCGCAGCATTTCCGTTACGCCGTCTAGCACCCGGCGCGCCACACCCAGGGCAAAACCCGCGTGTTCGTAGGCGACAAAAGCGGGCAGCCCAATGTGATAGAGCGCGCCGCCGCGCTGTGGTGGCGCGCCCAACGCCCACGACATTTCTAAGGGCACCCAGACATCCTTGAGGATGATGTCGCAACTGCCCGTACCCTGCAGCCCGCTGACCTGCCAGTTATCAACGATTTCGCATGCCGCTTGGGGCACCACCAGCACATGGATGGCCGGTGCGGCGCCGCCAGGTTGCGGCACGCGGGCCAACGCTACTACCCACTGGGCGTGGCGCACGCCGCTGGCGAAACTCCAGCGCCCGCTGAGCCAATAACCGCCGTTCGCGGGCGTGGCCTCGCCAGAGGGGGTGACCACGATGGCGCCGCAAGGAATAGCCCCGTGCGCAAACATTTGCGCAACCCCGGCTGCGGGCAGGAAAGCACCCGGCAGGGCCAAACTCGTGGCGCCCACCATGGCGCACCAAGCCACCGATGTGTTCAGCGTGGCGAGCTTTTCCAGGACCGCCATCTGAGTCATCAGATCGGCCTCAAAGCCGCCTAACACGGCCGGTAATTTCATGCGCAGGGCGCCGCTTGCGATCAGTGCGGCGAGGCTCGCAGGGGAGAGCGTGCCCTGCTGTTCGTCAATGGCGCTTTGCGCCAATAGCACCTGCTCTACCGCGGCGATGCCGTCGAATAAGGCGCGGCGGCAGGTAGTAGGGTCGGCGAGAATGGGGTCAGACATCCGTGTGGCTCCTGATCTTGCGGCCGGCGAGGGGCGCCAACCGATGGCGGTGGCCTGCTCAAGGGTAGGGTGAGTCTCGCTAAAAAACCAGCCGCGGCATTTGCCCGCCGGCGGGTGCTCCTGCAAGACCCACGGGTGCTGGAGGCCGTCGTGGTGCGCCGGCCGGATGCTCGTTGGGGCGAGGTGCCGGTGGCGCTGGTGTGTTGCACCTCGCCGGCCCCCGCTGCGGCAGAATTATTCGTGCTGTGTCGCGCGCAACTCCCCGGTTATAAGCAACCCAAAGAGATTCGCTTTGTCGCCTCACCCGATGACTTCCCGCGGAGCACCTCCGGTAAAATTCAGCGCCAAGCGCTAGAAGGTTGGGTGCGCGGCAGCACCTAGCCTTCGCGTGCGACGCTAGTCACGGTGCGGCACTCATGCGTTGTCCACCGCCGCGATAGTCAGGTGCTAGCTCGGTTCGATGGGCGGCCGGATGACTGTCCCCTTGAGGCGGGTGCGCGCTGCGCTAGCGACCCGCCAGATCGCTTTCGTGGGACTCGACCAACATGAAGCGTATCGAGGCGCGTTCGAACAAGCGGTCTTCGTCTGCGCCGATAATCGCGGCCGTTTCAGGATCCGATAAATAGTCCATGCCGCGCTGGAAATCTGCTTCGTCGTCGAACCAGATTTCGGTGAGAACATCGTAGGGTGTCTCGGCGTCTGCACCATAGATGGCGTTGCCGAAGGGGCGCAAAAAATGCCGGACGTAGCGTTTTAGGTTGGGTACCTTCGAGAGTCCCAGCGGCGCGTGGTGATTTTCGTAGTAGTGAATAAATTCCTCCATGCTCAGCCCCTGCTTACGCTTGATCATCACGATGACCTTAAACATTCTGCCCCTCCTTGCTGTGTTTGATATGTCACGGCGCGTATGCCCCGCCCGCCAATAGTGCCGCAGTCGCCGACCCCGCACCACTGCCTCGAGGGTTACGATTTGCCGCGTGTGTGGCGATCTTGCCCGCAGCCTTCGCACCCCCGTAACCATGTCACGAATGGGTTGCCGGGACCTAGTGGCACGCCGGTTTTGTTCGAACCCCGGCAGTCTGATGTCGTTCAGGGTCAATTGCCGCCGCTCGACCTGTGATATCCGCACAAGGTCTTGTGGCAGGCTTTGGGTCGGGCTGCTGGGTGGGCTGATCGGCGTGGGGTTGGGCGAGGTATGGCGTTGATTGGCGAAGGCTGTGGGACAATCGGCAGCAATGGCCCGGTACTGGTTTACGCCGAGCGACGGGACTCTGGTGGGCAAGCTTGCCTGCGCGTTTTTTTTGCCTAAGCCATGACCGCCGGCCCCGTGTTGGGTCGTTAGCAGAACAGGAATTTTCGAGATGTTTAAACAACTCAAACAGGCGCTGCGCACGCGCGTGATGGGCCCACGTTTTGTGCAACAGTTGCACGACGATCACCACGCGCTGGCCGGTCTGGGCAATGGACTCTACGCGCAGCAGGTGCCCGCGTTGCGCCCATCGCATTTCCAACCGCCCTTCAATGCCCATGAGTTCAGCTGTTATTCGCAGAACGGTGAAGACGGCCTGATTCTGCATCTGCTCGCCGCGGTGGGCGCTGTAGACCACTACATCGTGGAAATTGGCACCGAGGATGGGCGCGAATGTAATAGCGCGAACTTGGTGCTCAATTTTGGCTGGCGCGCCTGCCTAGTCGAAATGGACGCCGCCGCCGTCAACCGTGCGCGACCCTATTTCGCCGGCTTGGGCGCGGCGGAGCGCATCTGTTTACTGAACGCGTGCGCCACCCCGGAGAATATCAACGAGCTCTTGGCGCAGGCCGGCGCGCCGGCTCATATCGATGTCTTGTCGATCGACATCGACAGCCACGATTACTGGTTATGGCAGTCCATTGAGGCCGTGAATCCTCGGCTGGTGGTGATCGAATACAACGCCGCGTTTGGCCCGGATCGCGCCCTCACTGTGCCCTATCCGGTGCCGGTGACCGACGGCCCACTGCGGCGTTATTACCACGGCGCTTCGCTGACCGCGCTGGCCCGCTTGGGCGCCCGTAAAGGCTATGTGCTGGTGGGTTGCGATACGCGGGGCGTTAACAGTTTTTTTGTCCGTCGCGATTTGGCCAGCGCCGCCCGACTGCAAGAAGTGACCCCACAGCAGGCGTTTCGCGTGCACCAGCGGCGTTCGCGCTATCGGGATCAGGCCGCACAGTGGCAGGCGCTGGAAAATCGGCCGCTGGTCACTATTGACTGAACGCGTGCCGGGCTTGCCGCAACACTTAAACGCTGCCACGCGGCGTTGTTGATCCGGCGCGCCAGCGCCTCCCGCCCCCGTCTTATAGGATGGATGCCCACCCAGTCCTAAGCGTCCCTACGGAACGCCTCAACGGGGTGGCGCGAACAGGGGCAGGTATCTCGCCAGCACGTGTGACCACAAGAATTCCTGTGCGCGGGCTTGGGCCGCCACCCCTAAACGCTGCCGCCACGCGGCGTCGTTGAGCAGGCGCAGGATCGCCGTATACACCGCCTCGTCATCATCGCCTCGGCAGGTCAGACCGGTTTTGTTGTCGATCACGGCTTCGGCCGCACCGCCCGCGATGCCGGCCACCGCGGGTAGACCAAACCAAGCCGCCTCGATAAACGCAATGCCAAAGCCTTCCACATCGTCGCCGAGACTGCGCCCGGGCAACACAAATAAATCGCTGGCGGCCAGATAGGCATTGCGGGTGGCGTCGCTGGCATCGCTGATGAGCTGCACATGGTGGGTCAGGGCGTTGGCTGCCACGCTCGCCGCCAAGGCCGCCCGCTGCGAGCCATCGCCAATAATCGAATACATCAACGTGGGAAACTGCGCGATTAGGCGGGGCAGAATTCGTAACACGGTATCGACGCCTTTGCGTGCCTCTAGTCGCCCCACGCTAATCAGGCGGGGCGTGCGGTTGGCGAGTGCCAGTTCAACCTCTTGGCGACGCGCCGGCGAGACCGCGGTGGGGGCTACCAGACCCGGATGGATCACCCGCAACTGCGCTGGATCCGCTAGCCAGGGGGTCAGACGTTGCGCCGTGGCGTGGGAATTAGCCACCACGAATGTCGCCTTGGCATAAGCCGCTGTGATGCGCTGGGTCTTGGCGTTTTGCACCGGGCTGCTGGGCACTTCGGTGCCATGCGCGAGGCAAATAATGGGGGGTTGTCCGGCCATTTTATTGAGCCGCAGGCATTCCAAACTTTTCCACGAATCAGCGATGACACCCCGACATTGCGGATCGGCCAGCAAGCGCGCCAGCGTGTAGGCCTTGCGCCAACGGCGCCACGGTTTGGGGCCACCAAAACGCCGCGTGAAAAATGGTTGGCGGCGATCAAACGCGACACTTTGGGCGTCGCGGCTGGCGTCAGCCAAAACCTGCACCAGCAGGCCACTTTCCGCCAAGGATTCGGCGAGGGCATGCATCAGATGCTCGATGCCGCCCCGGCGCGGCGGAAAACATTGCGTGGTCATGACCAACATAGGCTTAGATAACTCCGCTTTGTGTGAGTTTTGCCAACACCATCGCCACCGAGATTCGGTCTAATTGCCGCTCCTCGGTGCGGCACAGCGCGCGACTGGGCGCAGTATCCCGCGTAATCACCCGCGCAGCTTGGCCCAGCGCATGGGTGCGCCGCCAATCGGTGGGGCCAAACAGCCCAAAAACGGGGATGCCAGCGCACGACAAAATATGCATGGGCGCGGAATCATTGGTCACCGCGAAGCGCGCCCGGCGGCCCAGTTCCGCCAACGCCTCCACCGTGAATTGGCTGGTGGCATCGTGGCCGATAGTGCGTGCTAGCGCCTGATTAAGTGCCGCGTCTTCGGCCGCACCTAGCCACACCACGTGCAGGCCGCGCGCCGCCAGTGCCTGGGCCAACGCCAGATAATGGGGCCAGCGTTTACCGGGATGTTTGGCGCTGGCACCCGCGTGCAGCAGTACCAGCGGCGAGCCCGTGAGTTGTTGCGCTTGCAGCCAGTGGTCAACCTCGCTTTGGCTGCGCGGGCTGGCCGGTAAAAACGGCACGGGCGGTGCCGCACGATGCCCCGCACAGGTCAAAATCTCGTTAATGCGATCAAACGCGTGGCACTGCCCCACATAGGGCTGCGGCGGGTGCAGGGTATAGGGGAAATAAGGGTGATTGCCGATGCGTTCCGGCACCCTCGAGAGGGCCGTCCACACCCGCGTACGCCCGTTGGACTGCAGGTCATAGAGACGATCGAAACGCTGGCGGCGCAACCACCACAGCGTACGCCACGTCGCCAACGCCCCTTGGCGCGGCACGCTGTGGACGTGTAGCCCCGGCCACTCCGTAAATAAGGGCGCGAAGGCCGGCACGGTCAGCAGCCACACTTCGGCCGCCGAATAATCGGCACACAGTTGGCGCACAAAGGCCGTGGCCATGATCACATCGCCCAGCGCGCCCAACTTGATGATCAGAATTTTCATGCGCTCGGGATCGGCAAAATGGCGGCGTTCCTGCGGTGCGTCAGCGGCGCGTTGGAAAGGGCGAATGGGGTGGCCAGTGCGCGTGCTGGGGGGATCTGCGCGCGGGCCGCGCACTTTCTTCCGCTAGCCCGCTTTCGGAGGATCTGGCCATCGCTAGCTGCGCCCGGCAAGCGCCCCAGAAAGTAGCCAAACAGCCCCCTAGCGTCAATTGACTTCGGCGGCAGCCGGCGGTGTGCGGGTGTGCAGGCTTGAGTGGGTGTCTGCGGTCTCGATACGGGCATAAGTGGGTGTCCCGTCAGTGATAAGTGGGTGTCCCGTCAGCGCCGTCAGCGTGATGCCCGATGGCGTGAGTGGACGATGGCGTGAGTGGATGTCCCACGATGGCCTGAGTGGGTGTCCCATCAGTGTGGTGTGAGTGGGTGTCCCATCAGTGTGGTGTCCCATCAGTGCGCCTCGGGATGGTGGTGAAAGTGGGTGTCCCGTGATCGTGCCGCGTGATCGTGCCGTGATCGTGTCCCGGATCGCACCCAACTAGCGTGGGGCTTGCAGGTGTCAACTCAAGTTGAAACCGGCGTACCCATTGTCGGCCGACTCCGCGAACTTCTGCGCGTACAGGGGCAGGCCGCCGCCGTAGTTCAATACTTCGATCGGTTTGCCCGGGACATTGGAGCCGTTGTACCAAGAGTCGGTCTCGGGGATCAGCGTCATGTTTGCGATTTCGCGATTGTGTTCTACCCACTGGTCCTCCGCGGCGACCGTGGGTTCGATGCGCTTGACGCCCATGCGCCGCAGGTCGTCGATGATGCGCACGACCATGTCGCCTTGGACCTCTGCGGTGGTCGGCCCATTGGACCAGCCGGACGGGCTCTGCGGCCCGTACAGCCAGTACAGGTTCGGGTAGCCCGCGCTGGACAGGCCCATGAGGCTGCGCACGCCGGTCGACCACTTCTCCGCGAGCAGACGTCCGTCGGTACCCCGTACTTTGATGGCCAGAATGCCGCCACTGACCGCGTCGAACCCGGTACCCATCACCACCATGTCGAGCGCAGTCTCGCCGTCGTTCTGGGTGCGGATTCCGCGCGGCGTAAATTCCTGGATCGGCGAGGCGGTGATGTCGATCAGCGACACATTGTCCTGGTCGAACAGGTCGTAGTACCACTGCTCGAGCGAAACACGCTTGCAGCCAAACGCATACGGCGCTTTCATCGGTGCCAGTTTCTCGCGCATCACGGGGTCCTTGATGCGCGGACGGGTCTTGTCGCGCCAGAAGGCGTAGGCCTCGTCGTTGGCTTTTTTGCTGACAATCGTGTCCTCGAAGTTGGCGAGCCAGAACGGAAAACCACCCTGCGCCCACAGCTCCTCGTAGACCCTCTGACGTTCCTCGTTTGACACCGACATGGCGGATCCTGGACGCCAGGTGAAGTCGTAGCCGCAATGTGTGGTTGGGCGCACGCGGAACTTCTCCGCGTAGCCCTGCTTCATCTCGGTCTGCTCCTCGACGCTCAGCTTGCGCTGGAGCATGGGAATGGCCATCGCCGGACTGCGCTGAAAAACAGTGAGATGTTTCGCCGTCCGGCTTGCCTCTTGGATGACCTGCACGGCGCTGGCCCCGGTGCCGATCACACCCACGCGCTTGCCGGTGAAGCCGAGGCCTTCTTGCGGCCACAGGCCAGTGTGGTGGACCGCGCCTTTGAAGGTCTCGAGACCTTTGAACTTTGGGATGTGCGGCTTGGCTGCGAAGCCCGTGCACAGGATCAGGTGCTGGGCGCGCGTGACGCTGCCGTCCTGTGCGTGCACCACCCATTGGTTCTTTGACTCGTCGAATTCGGCGCTGGCAACCCGGGTGTTGAAGCGCACGTCCTTCGACAGATCGAGTTTGTCGTCCACGTAGCGGAAGTAGCTGCGCAGTTCGCGCCAGTCCGGAAACATTTCGCTCCAGTTCCAATCCCGCCACAGGTCTTCGCGCGAGTACTGGTAGAGATAGGCCCAGGTATCCACTCTTGCGCCCGGGTAGCAGTTCCAGTGCCAGATTCCGCCTAGATTACTGCCGGCCTCTAGGATGCGGCAGCGAAAACCCAGTTCACGCAGGCGAAAAAGTTGATAGATGCCGGCGAATCCGGCACCGACGATCGCCACGTCGATTTCGTCGGCAGCGGCAGGTGTGCGATTTCGGGTGCTGGGAGTGGGGGTCATGATGAGGTGCGCCTCTAATTCTGGAAATCCGTTCACGGTCCTCGCGAGCCGGCTAGGCCAGACGGCAGCGCGCCGCGGACCTCGGCTCCGAGGCCGCACAGTAGCCGCACGCTCTGTGTCGCGGCTTGGGCTTTTGTGCCCGGCCTTCGGCTTTCCGTGCCCGACGCAGTTGGCGGGCCGGACGCCGACGCGCTAGCATCGGTCCTCATTGCATCCGTTTCCTCGCAGGAGAAGGAGTTCCATGCAAAGCTGGTCCACTCGTCACCTACCACCCGCCCAGCAGTTCGACTACTGGCGCGAGGTGCTCTGCGAGGCCTTTGTCGCGCTCGAGCCGGGGACCTCGGAGGAGCGCCACTTCGAGAGCGACATCTGGATGCGACCGCTATCCGACATCTGCGTCGCCACGGTGCGATCCGGTGCGTACACGATCCACCGCGGCGCCCGCGAGATTCGCCGTGATCCGGCGGAACATTATTTCTGCGACCTGCAACTCTCCGGCACCTCGGTGGTACGTCAGCACGGACGCCAGGCCGTGGTTCGGCCCGGTGAGTTTTTCATCGTGGATACGCGTCACGCCTACGAGGCCGATTTCCTCGATGCGCCAGGCGAGCAATGGAAGATCGTGTGTTTGCGTATCCCCCGCGAGCGACTCGCGCCGCGCCTGGCCGCACCCGATGCGCTTACCGCGACGCGCTTCGATACCTGGGCGGGGCCGGCTGCCGTGGCCGGTAGCTTCATCCGCAGCCTCGTTACGATGCGCGACGAGCTGGGCGAGGATGAGCAACGCACCCTGTCGGACAGTCTTATCGACCTGCTCGCCTTGGCGATGGGCCAGACCAAAGGACGTGGATTACAGGATACGGAGACCTCGCCGCGTGAACGGGAACTCGCGCGCATCCGGCTCTACCTCGACGCCAATCTCGGCGATGAGCGCCTGAGCGCGCCGAGCGTGGCGGCAGCGTTCGGTATCTCCCTGCGGCATCTGCACCGCCTGTTTGAAGATACCGACAGCAGTTTCGCCAAGCTGGTGTGCGAGCAGCGGCTCCACCGTTGTGCTGCCGATCTCGCCGCGCACGGTGCGGGCGTATCGCAGGTCGCCTACCGCTGGGGCTTCAACGATCTCTCGCACTTCTGCCGGATGTTCCGTCGCCGCTACGGCATGTCGGCGAGTGAATGGCAGCGGGACCGGGCGAACTAGGTTTGCGATAGGGCACCGGCGGGTCTGGCTCGCGTGCCCGGATCAGACTGTGGGTGTCCCGTCAGCCTTTAGCGGGTCTGGCTCGCGTGCCCGGATCAGACTGTGGGTGTCCCGTCAGCCTCGTCAGCCTTTCCCGTCAGCCTTGCTGGCTGCTGGAGAGCAGGTCGCGGTAGACCCGCTCGGTAGCGCGGCAGGTGGTGTCCCAGGAAAACTGGGCCAGCCGTTGCTGGCCACGCGCCACCAGCTCGGCCCGCAGCGGCTGGTTGTACAGCGCCTCGGCCATCGCAGTTTGTACCGACTGGGCATCCTTGGGCTCGAAATACACCGCAGCGTCGCCACCGATCTCGGGCAACGAGCCGGCGTTGCCCAGCACCACCGGGCAGGCGCTGCTAAAGGCCTCCAGCACCGGCAGGCCAAATCCCTCGTAGAGCGACGGGAATACAAACACCTGCGCCTGCTGGTAGAGCGTTTGCAGCTCGGCGTCGTTGGCCGCACGGTGGTGCACCCGGTCTGCCAGGCCGTGTATCTCGAAGAACACACGCTCGTTTTTGTTGAACTCGGCCCCGGTGCAGACGATATGCAACCCCGGATCTGCCGCCAGTAGCCCGCACATGCTGTTGATAAAAAAGAAGAAATTTTTATAGACCATTCGCGATCCGACAAACAGCACATACCGCGCCGGCAGCGTGGGTGGCCTCGCGGGCGAGGTGACCGTGGCGCCAATGGAGCTGGCCAAGTGGACCACCTCTACTTTTTCAGCGGGTATCCCAAAAAACTGCACTAGGTCTTTTTTCGTGCACTCGGAGATGGCGAGGATCTGGTGGGCCTTCTGGGCCAACCTGCGTTTACGGTCAGAGGTGCGGTCCGCCAGATTGAAGTATTCGGGGTATATCTCGTGGATCATGTCGTACACGGTTAAAACAAAAGGCTTGTTACCGATGTGAGGTAAGAAATAATCGTCGTAATACGTGGGATGAAAGACATCAAAATCTTGCCGCTGCAGTGCGGCAATAGACACTTGCTGGTTTACCGCCCCGGCATTAATCGGCTTGCGCAATTTGTTTCTGGCGGCATAGAGGTGCCATTTACCACGAAACTCGCGCCCGCCCATAAAGTTTTCGTAACTATCGGGATTTTCCTGCGCCTTCAATCCAAAGCGGGTATTCTTCAAATACTCGTTCTGAGAGTACTGTATTGCCACCTCTACCGAGGTTGTGGGGCTGCCGTCCAACCGAGTAATAAGCTCGCAAAAATACCGAGAAATACCGCCGAATTTCTGCATTCCAAAGGCTTGGTGGTCATACAATATTTTCATACGAAAGATTTATTGCGCCAGTAGTCCAGCATATCCCGTAGGCTGGTATCCAGTGGAATGCTGGGTGCCCACCCAATTTCGTCGTTTATTTTCTTCAAAGATCCAATAATGGCCTTGTTGTCGTTAGGCCGCACCAGCTGAGGATCTATTTTCTGGACAACTGAAATACCCAGAATAGAAGCCATCTGGTCAATCACCGACTTCAATGTCACGCCGGTACCGCTGCAGATATTGTAAATATGCCCAGAACGGCCCTGCCGCAAAAGCTGGTCATACGCGCGCACGACGTCTCGCACATCCACAAAGTCGCGCACGATCGTGGTGTCACCGGTCAGCAGGACGGGATCTGTACTGCCATTCTGTATGGCCAGTAGCTTGCGGGCGAACGAAGAAATAACAAAGGTATCCAGCTGCCCGGGGCCGATGTGGTTGAACGAACGGGTCATCACAATGTCGCAGCCAAACCCCTCCACATACACCATGGATAGCAGCTCTTGGGACACGCGGGCCACCGCATAAGGGCTAACCGGGTTGAGCTTGGCGTCCTCGGTCAAAGGCAATTGGTCCAATGCGCAAGCACCATATTCTTCTGAAGATCCGACCGACAAAATACGGTAGCGGGGATTGACCTTGCGCACCGTCTCCAGCAGATTCAAAAATACATTGGTGTTATTCGTAAAACTCTGGATGGGATTCACCCAACTGAACGCCACGCTGCTGAAAGACGCCAAATGCACAATGTAATCGGGCTGAAATAGCGCAATCAAAGGTTCCCATTCATTGCTTTGCAATAAATCGGCCTGCTTGAAGGCGCACTGCAGTTGGCCAAACTGGTGCAAATCAAAGTTAACCGCATCCCGGTCAATGCCCAGTACAGAAATGGGTTCATTCAAATTATTTAAATAGTCTAAAAAATGGCGCCCTACAAAACCAGATAATCCAGTAATTAAATATTTTTTCACCCGATGCCTTTTGATTGAAAGCCTGCAAGACAGCGGATGACATAGGTTTTCAAAAA
>CAMAXW010000078.1 GCA_945862315.1 Klebsiella pneumoniae | reverse complement strand
CTCGTGAAGGGCTACAGCGACACGCACGCACGCGGGCAGTCCAAGTTTGACCAGCTGTTGCGAGCGGCGGTGCTGCTGCAGGGACGGCCCGATGCGGCGGCGGATCTGGCCGCCTTGCGCGTTGCCGCTCTAGCCGATTCACAGGGCGCCCAGTTAACGCAGCGCTGGCATTTATTGGGCTTGGCGACGCCGTTAACCACCTCGCTCTAACGGCGCGCGGGATCCGCGAGCACACCGTACCCCCCACTCCACTAGGTTCTGGGCGCAGCCTAGGTCGCGCGCGCTCTCCATCCGCACATCGCCGCTAACCACCCGGCCGATTTTGTGCCTTAGCCCGGCCCCTGCGGCACGCGGCAAACAGCCAAACGGTTAGCCCCAATTCAGCCACTAAAAATTGCGCCGCCCCGGCGCGTTAAGCCAGCAGGTCACTGACCCGCGTGGGTGCTTTAATTTTTATGACGATCGGCGGCGTGTTGGCGGCTTTTCAAAACCCAGGGTGTCGCGCAGCGTAGTGCCCGGGTATTCGCGGCGAAACAGCCCGCGCCGTTGCAGTTCGGGCACGACCCAACGGACGAAATCTTCGTAGGTGCCGGGCATATGCGTGGCGGCCAGCACAAAGCCATCGCAGGCAGCACCTTCAAACCATTCCGCTAGACCATCCGCCACTTGGCTGGCGTTACCCACAAACAGGGGCAGCTCGCGCAACGTACCGCGTCCGCTGAAATGCAGAAAATCCCGTAAGGTCGGATGGGCACAGCCGCTCAGTTGCACCACGCGGTCTAGCACGCCTTGCAAGCCCGTCGCGCTGGCTAATTCCTCAGCGGTGAAAGGGTCGTCCAACGCTTTGGTACCAAAATCAAAATTTAGCACTTCGGATAACAACACCAGGGCGTCGATGGGTTTCGCCAGACCTTCAATGAGCGCCTGTTGATCCTCCGCCATGCTCTGGGTTTCGCCTGCCACCACATAAATGGCGGGCGCTATTTTTACCTGCGTGGGATCGCGCCCCTGCACGGCCACGGCCGCTTTAAATTCTCGATAAGAACGCTGCGCCAAGGCCAAGGTGGGATGTATCACAAACACCAGTTCCGCCCACCGCGCGGCGAACGCGCGCCCCCGCCCGCTCTGCCCGGCCTGGATAATCACCGGCTGTCCCTGTGCGGAGCGCGGCACGGTGAAAGGCCCGCGTGAGCGTAACCAACGTCCGGCGTAGTCCACCCGGTGGACTTTCTGCGGGTCGCCAAAAACACCGTTCGCTTTGTCTTGCAGGATCGCCCCGTCTTCCCAACTGTTCCAATGGCCGTGCACGATTTCCATAAATTCATCTGCGCGCTCATAGCGCAAGTCGTGTTCAAGCAAGGCCTCCCGCCCAAAATTTGCCGCTTCCGTATCGTTGAGCGAGGTCACCACATTCCACGCAGCGCGACCTTTGGTCATAAGATCGAGGGTTGCGAAAACACGCGCCACATGAAAAGGCTCGTAGTAAGTCGTGGAATAGGTGGCACCGAGACCGAGTCGCTGAGTGCTCAGCCCCATGGCCATGAGGATGGTGGGCAAATCCATTTTGACCGCCCGAATCCCGTGACGAACGGTTTCGGAAAAATCATCGTGGTAAATGTCGGGCATCCCCAGCCGGTCGTCGAAGAAGGCGAGATCAAATTTTCCCTGCTCTAGGGTGCGCGCAATCCGCTGATAATATTCCGGCGTGGTGAAGTCCGTGGCAGTGTCGGGATGCCGCCACGAGGCGGTGTAGTTAGAGCAATTCTGAGCCTGTAGAAAAGCGACTAAGGTCATCTGCTGTGGAGAGTTGGGTCTCATTGGCGAGCATCCTCCTAAAGCGACGAATTAGCATGAACCTAGCCGAGAAAGCCGGTTAAAAAACCTCAATGCGACCTTTAAATAACGCCCGCCGCAGTGAGTGCTGCGAGTTCTTCGGTCGACATGTTTAGCCGTCCACGATAGATCTCATCGTTGTGCTGCCCCAGATCCGGTCCCAACCACCGGAACTCTCCCGGGGTCTGCGACAAGCGTGGGATCACATTGGGAATCACCACATCCCCTTCACGCGGGTCGTGCGCGGTGAGCAAATTTTGACGCGCCTTAAAGTGCTCATCCGCAAAAATATCCGCCACGCTGTTGATAGGCCCCAACGGCACTTCGCCCGCCAGACAGAGCTCGACGACCTCTTGGCGAGTTCGTGCGCCGATCCACGCCGCTACGATGCGATTCACTTCGTCACGCTGTGCCAGGCGCTGCGCCATGCTGGCAAAACGATCAGCAGTCAATAAATCAGGGCGATCCATCACGCGCGTCAGCCGCACAAACATTTTGTCGGTAGAACAGGCGAGCGCCACCCATTTGCCATCGCGGGTTTCGTAGTGGCTGTGCGGCACCACATTCACGGTGTCGGGCCCCATTCGTTCGCGCACAAACCCCGTCTTTGCGTAGGCCGGCACGAGTTCGTCGAGCATGCGAAAAATCCCCTCGTAGAGCGCAACATCCACCGTTTGCCCGATGCCAAATCGGCTGCGCGCGGTGTAGGCCAACAGCGCACCCAAAGCCCCGTACAACCCCGAAATATAATCGGCCAAGGAAGTAGAACCCGGCATCACGGGCCGTTGGCCGGCTTCGCCGGCGAGATGCGCAAGCCCTGAAAACGCGTGGGCAATGCGAGCAAAACCGGGGCGATCGCGATACGGCCCGTCCTGCCCATAGGCGGAGATCTGCACCAGAATGAGATCGTCTTTGATGGCCTTCAGCGCGGCATAACCCACGCCCCAGCCTGCTAGCGTGCCGGGGCGAAAGTTCTCCACCATGATGTCGCAATCAACGACCAAGCGTTTGAGGATCGCGGCCCCTTCGGGCTTGCGCAAATCCAGCGTGATGGATTTCTTATTGCGATCATCATTGAGCCAATTGAGCGACGATCCCGTTGCGGTCATCGTGCCAAATTGCCTAAACGGATCCCCAGTACCGGGCATTTCTATTTTTATCACCTCGGCGCCAAAATCACCCAAGATGCAGGCGCAAAAAGGGGCCGCGAGCATCGTGGCCACATCCAGCACGCGCACCCCTTGCAGTGGCAACGGGGCGTCAGTTGCCATGGTCTAAATCTACCGAATTCGTGGCTGCACGCGCCAACACCCGCTCGGCAATTTTACGGTGCGCGACATCCAACAGTTGACCGTGCAGGGCCACCGCCCCCTGCCCCTGCCGTTGGGCGGCATCGAGGGCGACGTTGACCGCGTGTGCCCAAGTCACTTCCTCGGGGGTCGGTGTGTAGGCGAGATTGGCCAGCGCAATTTGCGTGGGATGGATGGCCCACTTACCCTCGCACCCAAGGATCCGCGCCCGCCCGGCGGCGGCGGAAAAACCCTGCGCATCGGCAAAATTGCCAAACGGGCCGTCGATCGGCATTACCCCAAAGGCGTGACAGGCATTGGTCACCCGTGCCAAAGCGTAGTGCCATTGGTCGTTCCAGTGGGTGGCGCGCGCGCCCTCGCCGGACGCATCGCTGAGCACCACGTAATCCTTGTTTGCACCGCCTACGGAGCGGTCTTGCCCGCCGATGCTCAGAGAATAATCGCCCACGCCAAAAGACACCGACACCAAGCGCCGCGAGGCCTCTAAAATAGCTTCTACCCGTGCCAAACCGATGGCTGTTTCGATGAGGATGTGCAACTCCAGCGGGCGCTCCGGTGGCCGCTCTGCGTCGAGGGCATCCAGCAAGGTTTCCACAAACTGGATTTCCGCGACCGAACCCACCTTCGGCACCAAAATGCCGTCCAGACGGTGGCAGTGGGTCGCCAGTTGTTCGATATCCCGGAAGCCCCACGCGGTATCCAGCCCATTAGTCCGCACCAACACGCGCTTGTCCCGCCACGGCACTTCTTGCAGCGCACGTTGCGCGGTAGCACGCGCGGCCAACTTATGCTCAGGCGCCACGCTATCCTCAAGATCTAAAAACAGCGCATCGGTGGCGCTATCAGCCACTTTTTGGAAAAACTCCGGGCGTACTGCCGGCACGGCGAGCAGGCAGCGCATACGTTGATTCTTCATGCTCTCTCCACTCTGATAATTGGACGAACAAGCTTAATCTCTCGGGCTTGCGCGCAACCCCCAGCCTCGCGGGATGGCTGGGCAAAACGGCGGGCGCCACCATTGAGCCCCATCAATCATAATGGCGTTCCAAAGTAAATTTCGCCGTCTTTGGGCCGGATGACGCCCAGCGGCGGTACCGCACGAACCCGAGGGCCTCGTCTGGCGAGTACACTGCGGGTCCCACGCGGCCAGTTCAGCCCATAGGGCCGGCCGTGAGAAATATTTTTCCAACGCCGCATCCAGCTCAGAAATAATGCGCGTTCAATAACCCAGGAGAAAACCATGGCCGGACCGCTAGAACACGTTTTGACAGGCCTGCGAGTACTCGATTTTACGCGCGCACTGGCGGGCCCCACCTGCACCCGGATGTTCGCCGAAATGGGCGCTGAGGTGATCAAAGTTGAGTCCGCGCCGAGCGGCGACATGACCCGCAAAATGTCGCACATTCGCAATGATCGCAGCCTGTACTACGTGCAACAGAGTCTGGGCAAAAAAAGCCTGTGCGTGGATTTACGCGACCCCCGCGGCATGGCCCTTATCACCGCCCTCGTGCCCAAGGTCGACGTGGTGGTGGAGAATTTTAAGCCCGGCACGTTGGCGCAGATGGGGCTGGGCTACGAGCGGCTGTGCGAACTGCGTGAAGACGTCATTTTGTGTTCTATTTCGGCAATGGGACAAAGTGGCCCACTGGCCGAACTGCCCGGCTATGACTTCATCGCCCAAGCATATTCCGGGATCACCTCGATGATCGGGGATGCCGGTGGTGTGCCGTACATCCCACCCGTCGGCATTGGCGATGTGAGCACCGGCGTCCACGGGGCACTGGCGGTGTTGGCCGCGCTACGCTATCGAGATCGCACGGGCAAAGGTCAGCATTTGGACATTGGTTTGCTGGATGTCTATTACCATTGCCTAGAGGTCGTGGTGCACCAGTGCAGCGGCAGCAACGGCGCGTTCAAGCCCACTCGCCAAGGCCCGCATTTAAATTATTTGTGTCCCGCGGGGGTCTTCAAGGCGACGGACGGTTGGGTAGTCATCATGGCCTTCCTGCATCATTGGCAGGATCTGTGCACCGCCATGCAGCGGCCCGATTTAGTCACCGACCCCAATTTCAGTAGCGACGCGGCCCGCTTAGCCAACCGCCCCGCCGTGGTGGTGGTGCTGGAGAATTGGCTGGCGACTTTTCCCGACCGCGATAGCGCCATCGCAAAATTGCATCAGCATCAAGTGCCGGCCGCACCGGTGTTGTCTATCGAAGAAACCCTCACCCATCCGCATCTCACCGCCCGTGGCACCGTGCGCACCATTGATGATCCGCTGGCGGGGCGCTTTGAGATCCCTGGCATGCCACTCAAATTTTCGGCTTTTCCCACCGATTTACCGCTGCAAGCCCCAACGCTCGGCCAACATAACAGCGAAATTCTGCGTGACTGGTTGGGACACAGCGAGGCGGAGATTGCCGCACTGTGTGCCGCCAACGTGCTGTGCGAAGGGGACTATTAGCCGGCCCAGCAGTTGGCCCACGGCGACCTGTCACCGTGGGCCATGCCCGGCACCCGCCACCCGCGCCGCGCGCTCGACCGCTTAGATTGCGGGTCGAGCGCCACGCCATGGCTGGGCCGCCTCAAAGGCGCTGGCAATCCTAAACACCATTGGGTCATCGAACGTGCGGCCGACTATCTGCATGCCGGTGGGCATGCCCGTGGCCCCAAAGCCCGTCGGCACGCTCGCCACCGGACACCAGCCCATGAGGTTGAACGGATAGGTCATCGCCCACCCCACATACGCAGGTACTTTTTTGCCATTGATCCGGAAGTCCTTCGCCATGTCATCGTGTTCGGCATCTAGACAAGACACCGCCAAAGTGGGACACACCAGTGCGTCGTATTTCTCCAGAATGGGGCCCAGCGTCTGATACATCCAACCGCGCACCTGATTAGTTTTATACATCTGCACACCCGTGTGGCGTAAACCACTTTCCAGCAGTTGCTCTACCAGCGGCGTGAGGTGGTGCCGCCAGCGCGGTAACAAGTCGCCGCACAGCCCAGCGAACAAACCCTCCCACCAAGTCTGCCAAGCATCGAGCACGGTCTCGTTCCAGCCCAAGTCCACCTCCTCTACTTTGGCGCCTAAACGCTTTAGCACGGCGATCGCCTCGCGCGTGTTTTTTTGCACATCCTCAGCCACCTCCACATAGCCAAGATTCATGGACACCGCGATTTTCAGGCCGCGAATGGCAGCAAATTTTTCCGGTAACACACAGGCGTCGCGCAGCGAGCAGATATCCATCACATGCTGTCCTGACATCACGTTCTGCATCAGGGCGGCATCTGCCACGCTGCGCGTCATCGGCCCGTAATGCAGCAAGGTTTCTAGTGGGTGGTCGAGATCAACGGGGTTGCGCCCAAAGGGCGGCTTGTAGCCAAAAATGCCGTTCAGCGCCGCCGGAATTCGAATCGATCCACCACCGTCCGTGCCATCAGCGATCGTCGTCATGCCCGCCGCGACCGCCGCACCGGATCCGCCAGACGAGCCGCCGCAGGTGTATTGGGGATTCCACGGATTACGCGACACCCCCCACAGCGGGCTTTTGGTAATGCCGCCGTGCGCGAGTTCTGGCGTGGTGGTACGCGACAATAGAATGGCCCCAGCGTCCAGCAGCCGCGCCACCGTGGGTGCAGAATTGGCCGGCTTGAAATCGGCATACGCTTTCGAGCCGTAGGTCGTGCGCTCGTCTTTCACCGAGTGAAAATCCTTGATCGCAACCGGCACGCCTTCTAATGGGCGGGGGCGCGCAGACTTCGCTTTGCTGTAACGTCCTTCGGCCACCCGCGCCGCCGCCAGCGCGGCCTCGGTTTTTAATTCAGTGAGCACGTTAAGCGTGGGATTGAGGGCTAGTGAACGCGCTATCAGCGCGCTGGTCAATTCGACCGGTGACAACGTGCGGGCTTTAAACCGCGCAATGGCTTCGGTGGCCGTGAGATAACACAGGTCTAAATCTAGCTGAGTCATAGCGCCTCCATTAAGTGGGTAGTTCGACCCCGTCAGAGTGACAGCTAGATATCGATAATCAAGCGCAGCATTTTTGCCGCAGTGCACCGCCGAACCTAGCCAACCGCCGAGGCTAAAGCGCGACCGATTGCGTTATGCCGGTTCCACCGCATAGCCAATTTTTGGAAAGTGCACCGCCACTTCGCCCACGCGCGGATCCTCGCGACGAATGGTCACGCTGGAGGTGGTTGTGCCGACCAACCTGCCAACCACATTGGCCTCCGCGTAGTCTGATGGCGAAATCTGGACGAGCGTGCCCGCAGCGATCCCAATGGGGTCGTGGGGATCGATGCCGGTCGCTGGCAGCGGTATCGCGTCGCGGGCGATATCCAACGCGGCCGAAGGCGGCATCTCAATGCGAGTGCCCTGACCTAAGGCCGCCAAACGGGTAAGCCAAGCGGCGATCTGCGGAAACCGCTCGTAGGCGCGTTTAGCTTCATTGGGCGCGAATCGGTACAAAAACCAAGGGTCCCACATGGCGTGCATATCCACCCAGCCCGGCTTACTACCCAAGAGAAACGCGCGACCGTCTGCCAGTTGCTGGACGATGAACGCGGTATGCGCATCCAGCTGAGAGCGATAACCGGCCAGCCGCGGTCCGAGCGCGTCGGTATCGAACTGCTTCATCCACATTTTCTTGCGGTCTTCGTGGAAGTGATCCGGCAGCTTAAGCGTGCCCGCAAAAGGGTCTTCTGCGCCCATGTAAATGGCCACCGAGGTCACGACGTAGGGCCCGTTGGCCCAGCTACCCAGTGCCATGCCAAGGCCCGGGTTGCCGTCCGGAAAAATAGATGGCGAGGGATATTGGCGCTCCAGCCATTCGGCGATCAACTGCGTGTCGCAGTAGATGTCCGCACCGACCTGAAACACCGGGGTACGGCGGTAACCGCCGGTCAGCGGGAGAAGGTCCGGCTTAGGCATCGCCGAGGGTTGGATCACCGAGCACCAGTTAAGGTGCTTGATCCCAAAGACCATCCGGATCTTCTCGGCAAAGGGTGCTTCGTCGTAGTGGTGGAGAATGAGATCAGCCATTCAGTGCCTCCCATCGGTTACCGTTTCAAGGTCGAGAAATCTACGCGGAATCTGCTTGCCACCAAACCCGTGTTTAGCCCCGGGAAAATAAAGAAAAGAGGCCGACGGTCTTCTCGGGCGTCGGTCTGCCCTGGGCAGTACAGAGTACTTCTCGCAGGTAATACCTGCTTGCTTAATTAGGCTAACGGTCGATAACGTGTCTGCGGGATAATTTGCCCTGTTAAGAGTTTCGATGATGAGCAGCAGAAACGTGTCAGGGGTTGCGCCAACCTCGTCGCCGTCGGTAGCACCCGCGCCATTATCGCCCTTGGAGGTCGCACTCGCGAACTTATGGTCTTT
This sequence comes from Klebsiella pneumoniae, assembly GCA_945862315.1. Classification (GTDB taxonomy): domain Bacteria; phylum Pseudomonadota; class Gammaproteobacteria. The sequence continues at coordinate 3,963 of CAMAXW010000078.1, read as the reverse complement.
CATGCTGCAACTCAGCAGCGTTGGCGTGCAGGATGATTTTTTTCTGCTGGGTGGTGACTCGCTGCGCGGCACCCAGCTCCTCACCAGCGTTAAAGGACAGTTCGACAATGCAGCGACGGTAGCGGGCATGGCGCGAGCCATTGAAGCCGTCCGTGCGGCCAAGGGAACCGTTTGACATGGGTCCCATAGATGACATGGCAACAGGTGTCACACAGCTGCCGCGGCGGCTGGGGTTAGACCAGGCAGGAGTAAGGAATGCCATGATTCAGCCACCCGCCAACAGCCTGGCAGCTTTGTTGTTTGAACAAGCTGCCAGGCGACCGCATGCCGTGGCGATTACCGCCAATGATGCGCAGGCCCTGGACTACGCCGGACTTTTTCAGCAGGTTGCCCGGGTGGCGCGAGTCTCGCGCGGCATGGGCCTGGGTCCCGCTTCACGCGTTGCCGTGGTGCTGCCCAATGGTGCAGACATGGCGGTGGCTTTCCTGGGCGTCGCGAGCTGCGCGATCTGCGCCCCGTTGAACCCGGCGTACACCGCCGCTGAGTTTCGCTTCTATCTTGAGGATACCGGCGCCAAGGCTGTGTTGCTGCGCCGCAACGAGCAGGGGCCGGTGCGAGCGGTCGCACAGGCGATGGGGCTCACGCTGCTTGAGATCGAAAGTGATGGCAGGCGCTGCGGCGAGTTCCTCCTGCGCACGGGTTCATCCGCCGCGTCAACCGCCGATGAATTCTCTGCGCCGCAGGACACGGCCTTGATTCTTCACACGTCCGGGACCACCGCGCGGCCCAAAATCGTGCCACTTACACAGGGCCAACTCCTGGCCTCGGCGCGGGGTATTGCACACCACTTGGCGCTGACTGAAGCCGACCGATGTCTCAATGTGATGCCCTTGTTTCACATTCATGGCCTGATTGGTGCGCTGCTGTCCTCCCTGAGTGTTGGTGCCGGGGTGGTTTGTACGCCAGGTTTTGACGAGGTCGCCGTGTTCGATTGGATCGCTCAGCATCAGCCGAGCTGGTTGACCGCCGTGCCAACCATGCACCAGGCGTGGGCCAACCGAGGCGAGCTTTACCGGCAGCGCGCGCCCCAGCACTGCTTTCGTTTTGTCCGTTCATCCTCGTCAGCCTTGCCGCCACAAACGTTGCGCCAACTGCAGGCGCTAACGGGCGCGCCGGTGGTCGAAGCCTATGGGATGACCGAGGCTTCGCACCAAATGGCCAGCAATCCCCTGCCGCCGGGGGATTGCAAGGCGGGCTCGGTTGGTCTGCCAGCGGGGGCGCAAATCGCCATCATGGACGAAGCCGGCGCGTTGCTGGAGGCTGGATTGACGGGCGAGATCGTGGTGCGCGGACCGGGGGTGATGCATGGGTATGAGAACAATCCACCGACCAACGCGACGGCGTTTCACAATGGCTGGTTTCGGACCGGCGATCAAGGTCGCTTCGATGAGGATGGCTATCTGTTTCTGAGCGGGCGGTTGAAGGAAATTGTGAACCGTGGTGGCGAGAAGATATCGCCGCGCGAGATTGACGAAGCGCTGTTGGAGCACCCAGCGGTGCTGCAAGCGGTCGCCTACGGCGTGCCGCACCCGAGCTTGGGCGAGGATCTTGCGGCGGCTGTGGTGTTGCATGCCGATACGGTGGCCAGTGAGTCCGAATTGCGTGACTTTCTGTTTACCCGGTTGGCACCGTTCAAGGTGCCATCAATCATCTTACGTGTAGCCGCAATCCCGCAGGGTTCGACCGGGAAGGTCCAGCGCAATCGGCTGCATGTCTTGCTGGAAGCTCAAGCACAGACATCGTTTGTCGCAGCCTGTGGCGATGTGGAGCAAACAGTGGTGGCGTTGTTCGGGGAGGTGTTGGGAACAGCGCCGCCCGGAGCTGCCCACAATTTTTTCGCGTTGGGTGGCGACTCGCTCAAGGGAACCCAGGTGCTGGCGCGCATCAACAACCATTACGCGGTGACGTTGCCGGTAACCGCCCTGTTCCGTCATCCAACGGCGCAGAAGCTGGCGCGTTTTGTGGAGGCTGAACTGAGCGCCACGGCGCCGGGCGAGGATGATTTAGCGGCACAGATTGCGCAAATGAGTGACGAAGAAGTGGCGCGCCTTCTCCTGGAACAATCACGGGATTCGGAGTGACGAGACTATGACTTCGGAGTCGGACAGCAATTGTGAGGCGTTGTTGCGGCTGCTGGAGCACCAGCGTCGCCAGCAACGCCTAAAGTTGGCGCAGCATCGGACGATCCCGCAGTTGCCCCGCAACGCGCCACTAGCGCTATCGTTTGCGCAGCAGCGGCTGTGGTTTCTGGATCGGTTGCTGCCTGGACAAGGCATTTACAACTCGGCGTTTGCCTGGCAACTGCAGGGCCACTTGGATGTGCCTGCACTGCAGCGCAGCGTACAAGAGCTGGTGACACGCCACGAGACGCTGCGCACGCGCTTTGGTGTGATCGATGGCCAGCCCCTGCAGTTCATCGAGCCTGCGGCCACAGTGGCCTTGGAGCTGACCGATCTGAGCGCCTTCGAGCCCAGCGAAGGCCTGACCCAGGCACGCGAGCGCTTGGGCCAAGAAGCCCGCGCGCCCTTTGACCTGGAACGTGGGCCAGTGCTGCGCGCGCAACTGCTGCGTCTGGGCGAGTTTGAGCACTGGCTACTGATCACTGTGCACCACATCGCCTTTGATGGCTGGTCGGGCTCGGTGCTCCAACGCGAGCTGGCTGCTGCCTACAACGCCTGGGCTGGGGGGCACGCACTGCAGTGGCCCGCCTTGAGCATCCAATACGCCGACCATGCGTTGTGGCAGCGGGCGCAGTCGCAGGGCCCGCAGTTCGAACGCAAGCTGGCTTTTTGGAAAGAGCAGCTCGCCGCTTTGGCGATCCTACAATTGCCCACCGATCGGGTGCGCCCGGCGATGCAGAGCTATCGCGGCCAAAGCCTGGCCTTTGAGTTGCCAGCAAACCTGCTGCACGAACTCAGGGCCTTGAGTCGGCGCGAGGGCGCCACGCTGTACATGACGCTGCTGGCAGCCTTTGAGGTCCTGTTGGGGCGACACAGCGCCCAGCAAGACATTGCTGTGGGCACGGCCACGGCGGCGCGCGCGCTCACCGAACTCGAAGGCCTGATCGGCTTCTTCGTCAACACCTTGGTCATGCGCGCCGACTTGTCGGCAAACCCGCCATTTCTGGCGCTGCTGAGCCAAGTGCGCAAGCGAGCCCTGCAAGTCTATGAACACCAGGACGTGCCGTTTGAGCGCTTAGTGGAGGAGCTCAACCCCGTACGCGACCCCAGCCGCAGCCCGTTGGTGCAGGTCATGTTTGTGCTGCAAAACACGCCCGACGCCACACTCAGGCTTGACGGCCTGCAAGTCAGTGCCTTACCCATTGAAGGCCACAGTGCCAAGTTTGATCTGACACTCACGCTGACCGAGCGACCCGACGGATTGCACGGCGAACTGGAGTACGCCACTGACCTGTTCGAGCGCGCCACCATCGAGCGCATGGCGGGTCACTTTGCGGTATTGCTCCAAGGCATTGTTGCCAAGCCCGAGACCCCGATTGATCAACTACCCTTGCTCACGGATGCTGAGCGCCACCAATTGCTGGTGACTTGGAACGACACGAGCGTCGACTACCCCCGCGAGCGCTGCATCCACCAGCTCTTTGAAGAGCAGGTGGCCCGCACACCTGAAGCGGTTGCGCTGGTGTTCGAAGACCAGCAACTCACCTATACCGAACTCAACGCACGTGCCAACCAGTTAGCCCATCACCTCATCGCGCTCGGGGTGGGACCCGAGGCGCTGGTGGGCATTTGCGTGGAACGCTCGCTCGAATTGATCATCGGCTTGCTCGGCATCCTCAAGGCGGGTGGCGCCTACGTGCCGTTGGACCCGAACTACCCGCCGGCGCGGCTGGCCTTCATGCTGGCGGACACCCAAGCGCCGGTGCTGCTCACGCAGCAGACG
>CAMAXW010000077.1 GCA_945862315.1 Klebsiella pneumoniae | reverse complement strand
AAGGGCCGTTTGGCACCAGTTATCGCAACCCGAATCATCGCGGCCCCACGCTGCTGGTGGGCGGTGGCTCGGGCATGGCACCCCTGTGGTCCATTTTAAATGACCTCGCCCGCAGCGGTGCGCAGCAACCGGTGCGGCTATTTTACGGGGCACGGACCCGTAGCGATTTGTTTTATTTGGACGAAATTGCGGCGCTCGGCAAGACCCTCGTGGATTTTGCGTTCGTGCCCGCGTTGTCGGCGCCGGCACCGGACGACCACTGGGACGGCGCCACCGGGTTTATCCACGAAGTGGTGGCGCAGCACTATGCGGGGCAAGGACGCAACGCGCAGATCGAAGCGTATGCGTGTGGACCACCGCCGATGGTCGAAGCGGTCTTACCCGTCTTTCAACAGATGGGCATCGACGCAGATAACACTCATCTCGATAAATTCACGCCGGCCAAAGCGTGACCGTCGATCACCACGTGCACGGGAGCAAACTGTTTATGGAAGATGCTTATCAGTCCGGCGCTGCCGGGAGTGCAACTTTCGCGGGCTCCGAGAGCCGCCGCTACAGCTACTTTGAAGCAGAGGGCAAGCGCGCGACGCTCTACGAAGACGTCACCGTCGACGTGCAGCCGGATCCCACTCGGCATTTGTTGCAAGGCTGGATCATGGCTTTTGCCAATGGACTGCCGACCTACGGTGAGCACAGCACGCAAGCCAAATCTAGCGATTGGCATGTGTTCCGCGCCGTGGATCAAGAATGGTCCCGCACCCACTACCAGCGTCAGAGCCATATTGAGAACACCATTAAAATGGTGGTCGAAAACGCCCGCAGTGATGGTGCGCCGGGCCGCTTCGATAAAGACTGGGTCACGGTACTGCAAGACCACTTTGGGGCGCTAAAGCATGCGGAATTTGGGCTTGGCGTGGCCCTCATGAAAGCGCAGCGCGATGGTCTGTCGCAGATGATTAACAACACCATCCTGACCAACGCTTCCTACAAGCTCCGACTCTCGCAGGACATCACCTTGTATCTGGGTGATATCGGTCTGGACATCCCCATTGATGAGCCGGCAGGCAAGCAGACTTGGCTGGAACACCCCGCGTGGCAGGGAACCCGCCGAGCGGTCGAGGCGATCCTCGCTGGCAGCGATCACCTCGAGGTTTATTTCGCGGTGAATATTGTCTTCGAGGTGCTGGTAGGCGAATTGTTCCGCACCGGCTTCATCCTGCGGGCAGCCCCGCTGCACAACGATTTTGTCACGCCGATGGTGGTTTCTGCCGCGGCTGATGATTACCGCCGCAATCTCGCCAACACGCTCACCTTGATGAAACTACTGAGCGGCGATGCGACCCATGGCGAGCACAACAAGGCGCTAATGCAGCAATGGCTGGAGACCTATCTGCCCCTGTGCTTGGAGGCCGCCGCCGGGATAGAGCCGATTTGGGCACTGTCGACTAAGGGCGACTTAAGCTACTCCGCGGCGGTGGCCGAGGCTCGGTATCGATTTAAAGACATCTTGACGGAAATCGGCATCGGCGCGCCGACAGGGATAACCCTATGACCACCCAGACCTTCAAGGATCTCCATCGGGAGGATTCCATTTCCCATCGCTGTGGCGTGACCATGAACGACAGCGCCGATGCCCGTGTGATTGCCGAGCTCATGCAAAGCAAACCGGGGGTGGAAGTGCTGCACTACCCCGCCATGATTCGCATTGATACCGAAGGCAAATTGACCTTCGACATGACTGAATTAAGCGAGCTGCTGGGGCGTACCTTCACCACCTATGATTTTGAAGTCGTGATGTCCACGCACTACGGTCGAATGGTCATGGTGGATGAGAACACGGTGGTGGTGTTGGGCAACATGGACGACGCGCTGCAATACGAAGAATAACTCGGCCTTGTGGGGCCCCGTTGTCGGCGGCGCGTCCCCGCGCTGCCGATGTTCCGCGACAAGCATGGACCCTCACGGCGATCGCCGTGTGGGTCGGGCAATTTTCCAACCAGAGGTAACGCTGCCGAACCGCATCTGCTGTGGTGGTAGGGAGTTTTGACGTATGGCAAAAATGATGTTGTTCGATCGGGAAGCGCGGGCTGCGCTCGGCCGTGGTGCCGCGTTGTTAACGCGGGCAGTGCAATCGACGCTCGGCCCTAAGGGCGGCAACGCCATCATCGATGTGCCCATTGGAACCCCTATCGTGTCGCGCGACGGGGTGAGCATCGCCGCCGAAATCGAGCTGGAAGATCGCTTTGAGAACATGGGCGCGCAGGTCATGCGCGAGGTGTCGAAACGCACCAATGAAGTGGCCGGTGATGGCACGACCACGGCAACGGTGCTGGCCAACGCGCTGATTCAGGAAGGTTTCAAATCGCTGGAAGGGGATCTGGCGGCGTTAGATTTGGTGCACGGCATGAACCTCGCGGTCACCCGGGTGGTGGCTGCGCTGAAGGCCGCCGCAACCCCCATCAAGCAACTGGCGGGGGCGGCGAGTGCGGTGGCGATTATCGCGGCTAACGACGAAACCACCGGCCTGCTGGTAGCGCACGCCTTGGAGAGCGTTGGCCCCACCGGTATCGTGACCGTGGATGCGGGTTTGACCGTCGAGACCACCCTTGAAGTGGTGGAAGGCGCTTTTTATGAGCGTGGGTATGTGTCCCATCACATGGTCAACGACGTGGAATCCATGCAGGTGCAGTTGCAGGATGCGCTGGTGCTGCTGACCAACCAGGGTCTCCATACCGTGGCAGAGGTCGCGGGTCTGCGCGCACTGATGCGCGCGGCTAACCAACCACTGCTGGTGATCGCCGACGAATATTCCGCCGTTGCTGTTGCGGCCATGTTGGAGAATCTCGGCGGGCCCAGCATCGTGGCCGTGCATCCGCCGGAATATGGCAAATGGCGACAAGCCATGATGGAAGACATCGCCATCATGACGGGTGGTCGGGTGTTCGTAAAAGAACTGGGCGGCCATTTTTCGACGGCGACGCTGGCGGATTTAGGGCGCGCGCACCGTATCCACGTCGCTGCAGATACCACGGTTATCTCTGGTGGCGGTGGCGATCCGGCGCGTATCAAAGCGCGCATGGAGCAGGTGGTGCGCCAACTCGCGGCTAACGAAGTGCCGATTGAGGAAGATAAATTTAACGAGCGTCTGGCGAAGTTATCCGGTGGTATCGCCGTGATCCATGGTGGCGGCGCCACGCCAGCCGAACAAAAGCGCACGGTGCAGTTGATCGAAGACGCACTGAACGCGACGCGCGCGGCGATCCAAGAAGGCGTGGTGGCGGGTGGTGGCACCGCACTCATTGAGACTTTGTCGGTGGTAGACATGCTAATGGGCGAACTGAGCGGCGGTGCGCTGGAAGGTGCGGCCGTGGTTCGGCGCGCGCTCACCCAGCCGCTGGCCTGCATTGCGCACAACAGCGGGGTTGATCCGGTTAGCGTGGTGGCCCGGGTGGTGGCCGCCCCAGCGGGCGTGGGTTACAACGCCCGCACCGGGGAGTTGGTCGATATGATCGCCGCCGGGGTGATGGATCCGGTCAAAGTGACCTACACCGCGTTACAGAACGCGGTATCCATCGCAACGCTCATTCTGACCACCGAAACCCTGATTGCCGATATCCCCGACGACGAAGATCCCACCGCTGGCCGCGCGCGTGGCGGTGGCGCAGAAAAATATGGCATGCGCTGAACACCCCGCGTAGGCGAGGGCGCATAAGCTGCCCGCAGCACCGGCTTGGGTGCGAGGAGCACGGCCGCACCACCGTCACGCGCGCTGCTGGCCGGTGGCAAGAAGATGTGGCCAGTGCACTGCCGCTTTAGTGTGCGCTGCGCCTCGCCCCGCAGCGCGTGCGCTGGGTGGTTGACCACGAGTGGCGTGAGCAGACGCTGGGTGCGCCGGTGAGGCCGTTGTTCAGGCGGCTTTACACGGCCTGAATCAGCTCCATAATCCAGCAGCGGTCTGCCCCCATCTATCGGAGAGAATAATGTCCCTGCTGGTTCGTCTTGGTCTGATATTACTGGTGAGCGCCGCCGGCATCGCCGGCCCCACGTGGGCCGACGAAGTGGCGCCGCCTGTCGCGGCAATCGTCTCCTTTACGTCTGACGAAGGGTTTGCGCGCTTGGCACGGGCCCAAGCCAAAGTCGATTTCCCGGTGTTGGCCAATCAGTTCGAGGCGCAGTCCAATGGGGCGTTTTGTGGCCCAACCACGGCGGCCATTGTGCTCAACGCCCAAGGCCTGCCGGACGCCCAACTGCCGCACGACCACCGCCGTCTGCAGGCGCAGGATCTGCGCTACCTGCCTAAGGGGGCGGATCTTTCGCTGCCCCGGTTCACGCAGGACAGCGTGATTGAAAAAGGTGCTAAGACCCGCGCCCAAGTGTTGGGCGAGCCAGTCAGCCGTAACGGCAAGCAGGTCTCTGAATTCGGGTATCAAACACGCCAGTTAGACGAAATGCTGCGCGCCAACGGGCTGTCTACCCAGCTGGTCATTGTGGATGATCAAAAGCCCGAAAAAGAAATTCGCGCCGATCTTATCGGCAACCTCACTCGCCCCGGCGATTTCGTGGTGATCAATTACTCGCGTAAAGCCGTAGGGCAAGCTGGCGGCGGCCATATTTCTCCGCTTGCGGCCTACGATAGTGAAAGCGATTCCATCCTGGTGTTGGACGTCAACCCAAGCAAAGCGGGCTGGGTGTGGGTGCCTACTGCCATGCTGGTGCGGGCCATGCGCACTTTCGATAGCGTGGAGAACCGCGGCTATATTCTGGTGGGTGCAACCCGCTAACCGGGCCCCTTCGCCCGCGACAACAAGGTAATAACGATGAAATTTCCGCCCGCGCTGCGCCTTGGTGTGCTGCTGTTTTGGGGTTGTGTCAGCGCGCACGCCGCTTCTGTGGCACCGGTGGCGGCGGTCCATGGGATGGTGGTTTCGGCACAGCATTTGGCCACTCGAGTGGGGGTTGAGGTCCTGCAAGACGGGGGCAACGCTATCGACGCTGCCGTGGCCGTGGGCTATGCGCTGGCCGTGGTGTATCCGGCGGCGGGCAATCTGGGCGGCGGTGGCTTTATGACCATCCAGCTCGTCGATGGGCGCAAGACCTTTCTCGATTTCCGCGAAAAAGCGCCTTTGGCGGCGACCAAGAAAATGTATCTCGGCCCCGATGGTGAGGTGGTGAAGGGGCTGAGCACCAGCGGTCATCTGGCGGTTGGCGTGCCGGGCACGGTGGCAGGTTTGGAGTTGGCCTTAGCGCGCTACGGCACGCTCAAACGCGAACGACTGATCGCGCCGGCAATCCAGTTGGCGGAACGCGGTTTCGCGCTAGAGCAGGGTGATGTGGATCTGCTGCTCACCGCCACCCAGGCCCTGCGGCAGGACCCCGCCAGCGCCGCGATTTTTCTGTCGCAAGACCGCCCCTACGCGTCTGGCAACCGGCTGGTGCAGCAGGATTTGGCGCGCACGCTGCGGGCCGTCAGCGAGGATGGCGTGACCGGTTTCTATCAAGGGTGGGTGGGGGCGGCGATTGTGGCGGCCAGCCAGAGTGGCCGGGGTCTGATTACCCAAGCCGATCTCGACCAGTACCGCGCGCGCGAGCTACGCCCGGTGGAATGTGATTACCGTGGCTTGCAGGTGGTGTCCGCACCGCCGCCCAGTTCTGGCGGGGTGGTGCTGTGCGAGATGCTCAACATACTGGAGGGTTACCCGCTACCTGAATGGGGTTTCCGTTCGGCGCGCGCGGTGCATGTGCAGATTGAAACCATGCGCCACGCCTACGCTGACCGTAACAGCTACTTGGGGGATCCGGATTTCGTCGACAACCCGCTCGCAAGGCTGCTCGACCGCGCCTATGCCGGGCGAGTGCGGGCGGCTATCAACCCCGCGAAGGCCGGGGTATCCAAGGACCTCATGCCCGGTGTCGCGCCGCATGAAGGCAGCAATACCACCCACTACTCGATCGTCGACCGGTTCGGTAATGCGGTCGCGGTGACCTACACGCTCAACGACTGGTTTGGTGCCAAGGTGACCGCCACGGGTACCGGTGTGTTACTCAACAATGAAATGGACGACTTCACCGCTAAGCCTGGCGTGCCGAATCTTTTTGGCTTGGTCCAAGGCGAGGCCAACGCCATCGCACCCGGCAAGCGGCCGCTGAGTTCCATGAGCCCAACCATCCTCAGCAAAGACGGCAAGCCGCTGCTCATCTTGGGCACGCCGGGTGGCAGCCGCATCATCACCGCAGTCCTGCACACCATTCTGAATGTGGTGGACTACGGCATGGATATCCAAGAAGCCGTGGATGCGCCGCGTTTCCATCAGCAATGGCTGCCGCCGGTCACGAACCTCGAGCGGTTTGCGCTCAGCCCGGATACTCAACAGCTGCTCATCGGGATGGGGCACGAGTTTGGTGACCCACCGCCGCCTAGTCACTTGGCCGCGATTCTCATCGGTGCGCCCACGCTGGGCGGCAAGCCGGTCGGTGCCAACCGCTATTACGGGGCGAACGATCCGCGTCGCCGTACGGGCCTCACCCTAGGCTACTAAGTGGGTGTGTCCGCAGGCTAGCCAGTGCAATGCAGCCTTCCGCCGGACGGTGCTGGCCATGGCACCATTTAGGCGATTAGACTCAGCGCATGAAGCGCCCGCCTATCTACCTTGCTTGGCTACTCATTTTGCTGATGCCGATCACGCTGATGGCGAGCCCGCATGCAGCGGTGAGCCCTGCGCACTGCCAACCCGCAGACGCGCCTGCCGGGCAAACCCACGCGGGCCATCTAGGTTCGCAGGACCACGAGGTGCCTAGTCCTGGGCACTGCGCGCATCATTGCCACTGCGCAGCCAGCTGCAGCGCGCCGGCCTTATTGTCCGGCTTCGCCTGGGCCAATCTGCAAACTGTTGCCAGTTCTCACCCCCCCGCGACCCATTGGCGCCGGTCTGACAGCCAGCGCGTCTCCCAGCCCTTTCGTCCGCCCATTTTCGCTCTTAGCTAAGCCCAGCGACCGTCGTGGGACGGGGTACTTGGGACGTCCATTGACCGCACCGCGGCCGGTGGTATGGCGCAATTTTGACAGCTGAAAATGAGGAGAATTCTATGCCCTTAAGCATAGCTTGGGTGCGCGCTGGGCTAGTCCTGGGTGCGTGCGTGTTGGCCGGTTGCACCGCTTTGCCAGCCCAGCGTGGGCTGACGGACGTCCACCAACTCGTCGCCGCGCGCGGGGAGCCAGTCCCCACAATGCCCGTTAACGGGACTCAGTCACTGGTCCATGAGTGGCTGGAACAACCCCTCACGCTGCGCAGTGCCACTGCTGTGGCGCTGCTGAACAATCCGCTGATGGACGCGGAATACGCCCGCCTAGGCTTGGCCAGTGCCGATCTCTATGACGCTGGACGTTTATCCAATCCGCGAATTTCCGGCGCCTTGGGCATTCCCACCGGTGCCACTGGCAGCAATCGCTCGGCTTTTGGTGTGGTGCAGAGTTTTACCGAACTGCTTTGGTTACCGGCGCGCAGCCGCTTGGCCACAGCGGAATTCGAACACGCCCAGATCCTCTCCGGGCAGGCCATTTTCGTGTTTGAAAGGTCGCTCGAGCAGACTTGGATCACGCTAGTGGGCGCCCGCCAGCTGGCGAGCGTCGAAAAGCGCATCGCGCGCACCGTCGAGGCTGCTGCCACACTCAGTCAGCGCTTGTTTGAGGCGGGCAATCTGAGCGCTCGCGAATTGGCGGAGGCACGTGCGGCAAGCGGGGTGGCGGCGCTCAGTGCGTTGCAGGCCACGGCTGCCGTACAAGTTTCGTCGGCGCAGCTGAGTCGCGGAATGGGGCTCTCAGCATCCTCCGCGCGGTGGAAAGTGACGGAAAAACTCAACCTGCCAACGGCCCCGGAAGATGACCCGGCCACCCTGCAGGCATTGGCGCTGCGCTCACGGCTCGACTTGTTGGCGCAGCGTAGTGAGACGACCCGGCTCGAGAAAAACCTGCAATTAACGCGTCATTATCGCTATCTGGGGGCCGTCGATGTGGGCGCCACCCGGGAACACGACACCGATGGCGTGCGGACTGTAGGACCTAACCTTGAACTCGAGGTGCCGGTCTTTAATCACGGCGCTGGCAAGGTCTTGCGCGCTCAGGCCCAGGCCGAACTCGCTGCGAGCAAGCTCGCCGAGCTTGAGCTCGGTATCGCCCACGAAGTGGCGACGCTGGCCGCGCGGGCGGCTACTTTGCGCGCACAGGCAGACCTGTTGCGTGAGCAAATTATGCCGCAGCGCGAGCTGGTGGTGAGGCGTCTGCAAGAGGAAGTGAATTTCATGATTCAAGGTCCTTTTACGCTGCTGCGGGCGCGCCAAGAGGCTTGGGCTGCGGCCCGAGATTATCTGGTGACACTCCGCGACTATTGGCTGGTGCGCAGTGAGTTGACGCAAGCCGTGGGCACCCGCCTGCCGAGCGCCGATGCCCTGCCTGCCACCATTGCTTCCCCAGCCCCAGCCCCAGCCCCAGCCCCAGCCCCAGCCCCAGCCCCAGCCCCAGCCCCAGCCCCGACGCCGAGCCCCACGCAACACAACCACGGAGATCACTCATGATTTCACGCAGAACATTGCTGTCGTTGAGCGTACTGGGCGGCTTGGGCAGTGCGCTAACAGGGACTCGTTTGAAGGCTGCCGAAGTGCTGCCGACGGCGAGCGCTGCTGCAGCCCCTAGCGTGCCGGTGCGCACCCTAAACGGCTGGACGCTACCGCATCGCTTGCATGAGGGGGTGAAAGAATTCCATTTGGTGGCGGAAGAAGTGGACCACGAATTTGCGCCAGGGTGCCGGGCCAAATGTTGGGGCTATAACGGCAGTACGCCCGGGCCAACGTTAGAGGCGGTTGAGGGCGACCGTGTGCGGTTGCTGGTCACCAATCGGTTGGGCGAGCCCACCTCGGTGCACTGGCACGGCATCCTGTTGCCCAGCGGGATGGACGGCGTGAGCGGTCTCACTCAAGCGCCCATCGCCCCGGGCGAGACCTTCGTTTACGAGTTCACGTTGCGCCAGCATGGCACGCATCTCTACCACCCTCACGCTGACGAAATGGTGCAGATGAGTTTCGGCATGATGGGATTGTTCATCATTCATCCCCGTGCCGGCGAGGTGCAACGTATCGACCGGGATTACGCCCTGGTGTTGCACAACTGGGCCTTGCATCCGGGCACCTATCGGCCAGATCCCTCGGTGATGACCAACTTCGATCTGTGGACCATGAACAGCAAAGTCTTCCCGGCCATCGAGCCCCTCGTGGCGCGCAGCGGGGAGCGGGTGCGCATTCGGGTGGGCAATCTTTCCATGCACGAACACCCCATCCATCTCCACGGCACGCAATTCCTGGTGACCGGTGGTGACGGGGGACGTTGGCCCGAGTCGCAGTGGCGATCGGAGGTGACGGAAGTGGTGGGCGTTGGGCAAACGCGTGACATTGAATTCACGGCCGTGCCCGGCGACTGGGCGTTTCATTGCCACAAATCTCACCACACGATGAATGCGATGGGCCATGAGGTGCCCAATATGGTGGGCGTCGATCAATCTGGGGTGGGCGCAGAGATTCGGGCGCTGTTGCCCGGTTATATGCCGATGGGCCGCCAGGGAATGAGCGAACACAGCACGCATGTCGCGATGGGCATGATGAAGGGGCCCGCCAATACTTTGCCCATGATGATGGGTAAGGGCCCCCATGGGCCGTTGGAAATGGGCGGTATGTTCACGGTGCTCAAGGTGCGCAACGACCTGGCTACCGGCGACTATCGGGATCCTGGCTGGTATCAGCATCCGCCCGGGACCACGGCCCGGCGGGTGAGCAAAGATCCCAATTTTGGTACGCCTATCCGACGTCCCCCAACGCTTGCATAAGGGTTGACCGCCGCCTCGGATGCCGCGCGGTCAGCGTCGTCTGGGTTTAACCCCGTCCGCGGCAAACCTGCCGATGGTCGCTGGCGGAGAACCAGCAAGCTAGACGCCCGACGTGGCGAGCTGCGGGTGGTCTTTGGGAAGGACGGGGCATATTTTCATCAAAGAATGAGAGTCTTGCCCCTATACTGCGCGCCCCGATGCTGGCCGTCGGGGGTGATCGTCACGGTGTCAGGGAGTCCGTCTAGCGCGACCTGCGGCCCCGCACCATCCATTACGCATAGCCCCCCGCGCCACCCCCGGCGCTAGCGGGTCGCCGAGAGGAGTCTCCATGGAATATTCCCGCCGCTTCAAGTTCCTCGTGTGCGCCCCTGGTTTTGACGATGACTCCGATCTCGAAGGCGCGCGCCTGCAACAAATTATTCGCGAGATCGAGGAAGACGGTTATCAGGTTTTGCGGGCACGCCGCGATGACGACGCCGAACTCGTGGTGCGCACCGATGCCGCCATCGGCTGTCTTATCGTGGACTGGGGACGCAAGGGGCTGCAGGGCAAGGCCGCGCAACTCATTTCGCTCACCCGTAAACGCGGCTTAGATGTGCCGGTCATCGTGCTGGTGCGGCGCCACCGCCTAGAAGACATCCCGGTGGAGGTGCTGGACGACGTCGATGGCTTTGTCTTTCTGGCCGAGGAAACGCCGGATTTCATCGCCAAAAATCTGGTATCGCGACTGCGCCAATATGCAGAGAGTCTGAAGACCCCATTTTTTGGCGCGCTGGTGGATTACGCCGAGCAGGGCAACATGCTGTGGACCTGCCCAGGCCACAACGGCGGCATGTTCTATCGACGCAGCCCCATCGGACGCATTTTTGTGGAGCATTTGGGCGAGGCGATATTTCGGGACGATTTGGACAACTCGGTTTTGCAGCTCGGCGACCTGCTCACCCACGAAGGTCCAGCCCAACGTGCGGAACAAGAAGCGGCGGTCATCTTTGGCGCCGAGCGCACCTACTTCGTTCTAAACGGCACCTCCACGTCGAACAAAATCGTCCTCTCCGCACTGCTGGCCGAAGGCGATTTAGTGCTGTTCGATCGCAATAATCACAAGGCAGCCCACCACGGCGCGCTGTTCCTCGGCGGCGCGGTGCCTATTTTCGTGGAGACCGAACGCAACGCGTACGGCTTGATTGGGCCCATGCGCTTAGAGGCCTTAGACGAAGATCGGCTGCGCGACGCCATTCGCGCCAACCCGCTTATTAAAGATAAATCACTGGCCGACCTGCCCCGACCTTTCCGCGCCGCGGTGGTCGAGCAATGCACTTACGACGGCACGATCTACTCCGCTGAGGAAGTCCTCAGCCGCATTGGTCATCTGTGCGATTACATTCTTTTTGATGAAGCTTGGGCTGGCTTCATGAAGTTTCACCCGTTGTTTCGCGGGCGTTTTGGCATGGGGTTGCGCGATTTGGGCCCCGACAGTCCGGGCATCATCGTGACCCAGAGCACCCATAAGCAGCTGGCGTCGTTTAGTCAGGCGTCGCAAATCCATATTAAAGATTCGCATATCGATGGCCAGACACGGCGTGTTGAGCATCGTCGTTTCAACGAATTCTTTTTGCTACACGCCTCTACCAGCCCTTTCTACCCGCTGTTTGCCAGCCTCGATGTCGGTGCGCAGATGATGAAAGGCCGCTCGGGCGAAGTGCTGTGGGACGACACTGTGCGCTTGGGCATTGAACTGCGAAAAATGATCCGCGCCACGCGCCGCGAGTTTTCGCAAAAAGAAAGCGAGCCCGCACGGCGCTGGTTTTTTGATGTTTTTGTGCCCGATACCACCCAAGTGCGGGGGCGTGACGGCGCGCTGGAAACGGTGGCTTGGGAATCTGTGCCCACCGAGTTGCTGGCATCCGAGTCCGCGCACTGGGAATTACGCGCCGGTGCAGCGTGGCATGGTTTCAAACACGTGGCGCCTGATTGGGTGATGACCGATCCCAATAAGCTCATCGTCCTCACGCCGGGGTTTGAGGCTGATGGTAGCTACGCTGAGCATGGCGTGCCGGCGCCCGTAGTCGCCGAATATCTGCGCCAAAATCGCATTGTGTGCGAGAAAAACGATCTCAATTCGCTGCTTTTTCTGCTCACACCGGGGGTGGAAAGTAGTAAGGCAGGCACGCTACTCGCGCATTTGGTGACGTTCAAAAAACTGCACGACGACAACGCCCTGCTGGACGATGTCATGCCCGATTTTGTGGCCCGTCGCCCGCAGCGCTATGCCGGGCTGCGCCTGCGCGACCTCTGTACCGACATCCATGCGCTGTACCGCGAGGTTAACCTCAGCGCCCTGCAGTCTGCGCAGTTTACGGCCGCGCACTTGCCGACAATGGTGATGCCGCCACACGAGGCGGTGCGCGAGTTGGTTCGCAATCGGGTGGACTATCTGCCGTTGGACGAACTGGACGGGCGCATCGCGACCACGCTGTGGGTGGTGTATCCGCCCGGCATCGCGACCATCATCCCGGGTGAGCGCTTGGATGAGCGTTCGCGACCGATGGTGGATTACCTGCGCGCGTTCGAGTTGGCCGCTAACCGCTTCCCGGGTTTCGAGACGGAAGTACAAGGCCTGCACCGCGAAGCCCAACCCGACGGCTCGGTGCGTTTCTATACCTATGTGGTGCGGCAGTAGGTCGACACGCCGGGAGTTTGTCTGGGTGGCGTGAGTGGCGGGCGGCGTTGGGTGTGGAGGGCCGCCCGCGGGCAATGCGTTACGTCTTGCTGCGGAGTAGTCGCGCCCCTATATTGGTTTGACTCATCACGGAGGAGATTGTCATGCCGCTTATCGAAGTCCACGAAGATTGGCTTGCTCAGGTTCAAGAAGAAATCCTCGAACCCACCCGTCGCATCATCGATCCGCACCATC
>CAMAXW010000076.1 GCA_945862315.1 Klebsiella pneumoniae | reverse complement strand
GCCATGTCTGAGGTTTGGACCCACCACCAACGCACCGTCAACGGCTTTCGGATGCACTATGTGACGGCCGGCTCGGGTTATCCGCTGGTACTGCTGCATGGCTGGCCGCAGAGCTGGTTTGAGTGGCGCAAAATTATCCCGGCGCTGGCCCAGCACTACCAAATTATCGTCCCAGATTTACGCGGCTTGGGGGACTCCGAAAAACCTCTGACCGGTTACGACAAACGGACTTTAGCCCGCGATGTGCGCGAACTGCTCTCCCAGTTGGGCTTGGAGCGGGTGGGTGTGATCGGCCACGATTGGGGCGGCGCGGTGGCTTTTTATCTGGCTTACGACCACCGTGCGCTCGTGGAGCGCCTGTTCATCCTCGACATGATCCCCGGGCTATGCCGGGCCGGGGAAGCCTTCCCGCTAGAGTTGGCGATTAAAATTAACCATGTGTTTTTCCACGGCGGCAACCCAGATTGGGCGGCCATGCTGGTTGGCCAGAACATCGATGGTTACCTGCGGCGCTTTCTCACCACGCTGGATTTCAACTACAGCCCGGCGGTGTTTTCGGAAGCCGACATTGCAGAATACGTGCGGGTTAATTCCCTGCCCGGTGCGCTGCGCGCGGGGTTTGAGTGGTACGCCACCGGCCTGCGTGAAGACGCCGTCAATTTGGCGGCGGCCACGGAAAAACTCACCATTCCCGTGCTGGCGTACGGAGGCGATACTTTTTTGGGCGATATTCGCCCTTATTGGACCCCCGTGGCGCAGCACGTGACGGGCGGTGTGGTGGCCCAATGTGGGCATTTTATTCCGGAGGAGCAGCCGGAATTTGTGATTGAGCAGGCGTTGCAGTTCTTTGCCCCCCTCGGTGGGGCCGCGCCACAGTTGTCCTAAGCCGCTGCGAGGCGTAGGGTCGGTTTCGAAAAAATGACGCCTGCGCCAGCGTGGGCAAATATCGTCTGAGGAGGACCCATGGAAGTTGGTTTACAGTTTATTTTTCAGAACACCCACGCCGGCATGTCGGATGCCGACATGATGCGCAAAGAAACCGAAATTGCGCTTTTGGCCGAAGAAGTAGGCTTGGATTTCCTGCTGCTGCCCGAGCATCACTTCGATCCCAATTATTCCATGATGCCCGACAACCTCCAGTGGTTGTCTTATCTGGCCGGCAAGACTCACCGCATCAAGCTCGGCACCGGGGCCATTATTTTGCCTTGGCACGAGAACCCCACGCGCTTGGCCGAAAAAATCACCATGCTGCAAATTCTGCTGGGTGATCGTTTTATGCTGGGCTTTGGGCGCGGCCTCGCGCGCGAGGAATACCGTGCGTTTGGCGTCGAAATGGGCACTTCGCGGGAACGCTTCGACCAATCGGCCGACATCATCCTCGACATCCTCGAAACCGGCGTGGCCGAGTACGACACCAAGTTTTTCAAGCAGGCGCGCACCACCATTCATCCCAAGCCCGAGCACGGCTACCGGGATCGGGGTTTCTTGTCGGTGGCCATGACCCCCGATTCCGCCATGGCGGCAGCCAATTTGGGCGGCACCATGATGTCTTTCGTGCAGCTACCTTGGGAGCAGCACCACGCAGCCGTGGAGGCGTGGCGCGCGCGTTTTAAGGAAGTGCATCCTAATAAGTCACCCGGCGCGCCGGTGTTCTCAGATTTTACTTTCTGTCACGAAGACGCGGCGGTCGCCGAGAAAGTCGCCCGCGAATACCTCACCAAGTACTATCTCAGCGTGATTCGTCATTACGATTTTGACGGTTCGCATTGGGGCGATACGCAGGGCTATCAGGCCTATCAGGTGGCGGCCAGCACGCTCAAAGAAGTGGGCTTGGATGCCGCCTGCGAGGGCTTTGTGCAAAGCCAATCGTGGGGTACGCCGGCGCAAATTATTGCCAGCTGGACGCGCCGCTTTGAGCTAACCGGCGAGCTACGCCCGGCGATGGCGGTGTCTTATGCCGGCCTGCCCTTTGACTTGGTGCGCAGCAGCTTGCGGCTCATCGGCGAGAAAGTGGTGCCCGCCCTACACCGGCTGGGTACCGCCGGCGCGTATTCCAACCGCGCGGCCTAAACCGCGCGCGGGCCGACCCCCCGCGCCGTGCACGCGACGGTACGGGGGTATGGGGAAACCTAATACAGCACGCCCCACAGCGGCACCAGGCCCGCGCGTTGGGCGTGCGCTATCACGGTAAATACGGGCAGCGCGAGAAACCACAGCGCGCCGTCACGCACGGCAATCCACAGTAAATCCGGTCGAATCGACATATTTTGTGGCACCTGATACTGACTAAAGCGCGGCAAAAAGCGCGGGGTCCGGGCGCAATAAGCTGCGTACTCCGCGCCAAAGTGCGTGCGTAGCAGTGCTTCCTCGCGCCGCACCAAGGCGTTGAACAAGCCGGCAAATGCCAGTGGCACCAGCGCCATCAGCACCAGATGGTGCGACAGCATGGCAACGCCCGTGACGCCCACCAGCGAGCAGACATACAAGGGATTGCGGCACACCGCGAAGGGGCCGTGGGTAATCAGCGCAGTATTTTTGTGCCCTCCCAAGAAGGCCGTACAAAATACCCGTCCCAGCGCGCACGCCGCGATCAACAGCGCGCCCGTCATGCTCAGGGTGTCGCCCAGCACGCTGTTGAAATCCATTAAGGGCCGGGTGAACAGGGTGGCAAGCAGGCTGACCAACAGAATTAGCCGGGTATCCCGAATGCGATTTTTGTTAAGTGCTTTGGCCATAGGATGGTTTCCGAAAGAAAAATACGTGGATTGGCGATGTCGGCACCCTCATAAGGGGCACGGGCAAAAAGAAAGCAGACCGCGGAGAGTCTGGCGTTTCTGGGTCTATATCTTGGGTCTATTTGTGAGTCTATTTTGGGGTCTCAGTTTGGCCGCCGGCCGCGGCGCCTGAGCCCGGCGCACCGGGGCCCCATGTTATGCGCTGGGCGCGATGTCCAAGGTGGTGACCCGGCGTAACTCGCGTCGATGTGCTTGGTCGTCAAATGGCTGCGCCCGATGCATGGTCGTGCGATTGTCCCAAATCACCAAGTCCCCGTCCTGCCACGTGTGACGGTACACGAACTGTGGTTGGGTGGCGTGTTCCATCAACTCGCGAATGAGCAGTCGACCCTCCGGGATGGGCCAGCCCACGACGTGGGAGGCGTGAGCGGCGAGATACAGCGAAGGGCGGCCGGTTAGCGCGACGGTGCGCACCAGTGGCTGGGGATGGCCATGCAGCCGCGTTCTTTCATCGGCGGAAAAATCAAACCCCAGCACCTCGCGTGAATAGGCAATGGAATGGTGCAACTGAAGCCCGCTGAGCGCGGCTTGGCGTGCCGCGGGTAACGCTGCCCAAGCCGCACGCATGTCGGCAAACTCGGTGTCGGCTGCCACCTGGGGGATAACCCGCGCGGACAACAACGAATAGCGACCCGGTGGATTCTCGAAAGAGGCGTCCGTGTGCCATAAACGGTTGCCCAAGCCGTACATGCGACGGCGATCTGCGGCGTCCAGCAAGTCGCCGTTTTCGTCCACGTTGGAGATGTCGGTGAGCGCCTCATTGCCCAACCGGCTGGCGGTCAGGGCCGCGATGCCGGTTTTGGTATGCAGCGTGCCATCGAAGCGTTGCGCGAAGGCCAGTTGCTCGGCGTCACTAAAGGGCTGCTGGCGAAAGACCAGCACGCCGTAGGTATCCATGGCGGCGCGCAGTTGGCCGAGCAGCACCGGCGCGTGGACTTCGCGCAGGTCCATGCCACTGGCGGTGGCGCAAAAGCTCGCGTGCAACGGTTTAAAGGTGAACGCGTTCATGAGGGCCTCCTCGGCGCGCGGCGGCGCGGTTTAGCTGAATTGGCGGATGAGATCACGGGTAATCACCAACCGTTGAATTTGCGAAGTCCCTTCGTAAATTTGCAGGAGCTTGGCATCGCGCATGAGTTTCTCCACCACAAATTCTTGGGTGTAGCCGTAGCCGCCAAACACCTGCACGGCATCGGTGGTCGCCTGCATGGCAGCATCCCCGCCATAGGCCTTGGCGCAGGCGCTGTGACTGCCACGCAAATTGCCCGCATCTACCTCGGCCGCGGCGTTGAGCGTGAGCAAGCGGGTGGCTTGATAAGCAATTTCCATGTCGGCGAGCATCGCGGCCACCATTTGGTGGTGGATGATGGGCTCGCCAAAAGCCCGTCGCTGCAGGGCATAACGCACGGCTTCATCGCGGGCGCGGCGAATGACCCCGGCGGCACCGGCGGCGATCCACGGGCGCGAACGATCGAAGGTGGCCATGGCGAGCCGAAACCCGTGGCCTGGCTCCGCGATAAGGTTAGCGATGGGGACTTCTACGTTCTCGAACACCACATCCCCGGTGGATGAACACCGCTGGCCCAGTTTATGAACGAGGCCTTCCCACTGCACGCCCGGCCAGCCCGCTTCCACCACCATCGCGGCAATGCCGCTATTGCCCGTGGTGCCTTGCTCGCGGGCAAAGACGACATAAAAATCGGCCACGTTGGCGTTGGTGATCCAGCGTTTACGACCATTGAGGACCAGCACATCGCCCCGCTGTACAAACCGTGTGCTCATATTGGCCACGTCAGAACCGGCGTCCGGCTCGGAACAGGCAAACGCGGCATAACTGGGTTGGTCCACCAGTTGCCCCAGATAATGGCGCCGCGCGGTCTCGTTATGGCCCAACAGCAGCGGCAAGGCGGCGAGGCTATTGGCGACCGCGGAGGTGCCAATGCCCAGGCAGCCGTAGTTAATTTCCTCGAGCACGAGCACATGGTCCTGACACGACAACCCCGCCCCGCCCAGCGCCTCAGGAAACTCTAGTTGCAATAAGCCTTGGGTCCAGAGTTCACGCAGAATTTGGTGGGGGAACTCTGCGCTGCGGTCTAGCGCTTGATCGAGCTTGGGCTGGATAATTCGCTCGTGCACGAGGCGGCGCGCGGCTTCGGTCATCAGGGTTTGGGTTTCGCTCAGCATGCTTCCTCCAAAGCGGGCAGTGGGACCTCATTCTGACACTTCAACAGGCCGTGCAGGCAATTGCGTGGTGTTGCGCCGGGCGCGAAAGTGTGGTCACTTCCAGTCCTTCGAGACCCCACTATCCATTAAAAAAGACGAAAGGGAGAAGCCCATGTATCCAACGAGATTTGGTGTATTTCTGCTGCCAAGCAACATGAAAGAAGCGATCGAGGGTGCCCAGCGCGCCGAACGCGACGGGTTTTACTCGGCCTCGGTCAATGACCATTTTTATTCTCCGTTGGGTAACGCCATGAGCCCACAAATGGAGTGCTTCACCACGCTCACCGCGATGGCCTGCCACACCAACACCATTCGGGTGGCACCGGCGGTAGCTGCGGCGTCCTTTCGCGCCCCACCGTTGCTCGCCAAAATTGCCACCTCGTTGGATCACGCCAGCAACGGCCGGCTAATTTTAGGCTTGGGTGCTGGTTGGCAAGACAAGGAATACCTCACGCACGGGTATCCGTTTCCGTCTACTTCGGTGCGCTTGGAGCAGCTCGACGAATGTATCCAAATCCTCAAAGCCATGTGGACGCAAGAATCCCCGGCGTACACCGGCAAGCATTTTGCGGTGCGCGAGGCCTATAACCATCCGCGCGCCATTCAGCAGCCGCATCCACCGATCATGCTGGGCGGGTCGGGCACCAAGTTGCTGAAGATCGCCGCCCGCGAAGCCACTATCCTTAACATCATCCCGCCTACCGGTGACGGCAAGGACTTTGTTAACGATAAGGTGGCGACGCTGAAGTTCGACACCCCCATGCTGAAGAGCCGCATTGCGCTGCTGCATCAGTTTATGCGCGAAGGCGGTCGTGACCCGGCCGAAATGGAACTCGGTGGCTTGCTACTGCTGGGGATGTCGCGCGACCAGAACGACCAAGGCCTACGCGACATGGCGCATGGTTTGGGCTTCCCCGACTACGCCACGGCGCAGCGCGCACCGGTGTCTATTTTGGGTACTCCTGAAGAAGTGCGGCGCGAAATCCAGCATCGCATCGAGGATACCGGGGTCACCTATTTCATGTTCGTCATCCCCAACGAAGTCACCCACGACCTGTTTGTGAATGAGGTCATGCCGGCGTTCGTTTAAACGCATGGGGCGAAAATCCTTGCCCGAGACTCACTTGGGCAAGGATTAAGCGCGGGCCTGCGCCCCAGCTTTTATGTCAGCAATAGCGTCGGCGGATCAGGTTCTAATGGCGCCGGCCCGCTGCCGCCAGCGATTCATGCTGGTGATCCAACGATCAACATCGGTGGTTTTGCGCAATAAGTAATCGCGCACCTCTGGGTGGGGCAGGATGAGAAACTCCTCCCGGGCCATGGTGTCGACCACGCAGGCCGCGAGCGTTTCGGGTTCAATCATGCCGTCCACGCTGGCGACTACCGCTTGGTCGGGACGATCCGTCATGGGGGTGCGCACCGCTTGGGGGGCGAGCACCGAGACCCGAATACCCAAATGCTGGTACTTAATGGCTACCCACTCGGCGAAGGCCACGCAGGCGTGTTTGGTGACGGAGTAAGTGGCCGATTGAATATGGCTCAAGAGCCCCGCCGCCGAGGCGGTGTGCACCAGATAACCGCCGCCACGCGCCACCATGCCCGGCGCCACCGCACGCACGGCATAAACGTGGGCCATCACGTGGATGTCCCAGTTGAGTTGCCATTCTTCGTTAGCAACCTCTTCGTCGCCTAAGCGCGCGATGCCCGCGTTAGAGCAGAAAATATCAATGGCGCCCAGTTCCGCTTCGACGCGTGCGACCAGCGCTTGAATGTCGGATTCCAGCGCCACATTGCAGCGTATGGCCAGCGCGCCGGTTTCGGCGGCCACCCGTGCCAGACCCGCTTCATCCACATCGGCGACCGCAATGGCGCGGGCCCCCTCAGCATGGAAACGCCGCGCCAGCGCCGCGCCGATGCCGCTGGCACCACCCGTAATCACCACACATTTGCCCGCGATATCCATGCCTGTCCTCCGTTGTTTGAGCGCTATGTTTGCCGCTGATGTGCCGCCCGCCCCCACCAACGGGTAGGGGCGGGCGGCCGCTAGGGGTTTTGCCTTCAGGTCCCGGCAGGGTGTGCGCCGCGCTTGGCTTCTTGGCGGATGTAATGCTGGATGGCTTTTAAATCGCCCTCCGCCAACTCTTTAAATTGCGGCATGCCGGCGGTGCGTCGGGAGCCCCCTACCACCACATCGCGCAGCGCCTCGTCGTAGAGCGGAATGGTCGAGGCGCGCAGATCGGGCGCGTAGCCACCCGACACCACCGCCGCGCCATGACACAGCACGCATTGGGCGCGCCAAATAGCGCCGCCCTGCTGGGCCAGCATGGCGTCGACGACAAAGTCTTCTTTGACGATGGGTTTGACGAATACCGGTGGCGGCATGGCCGGCAGCTTGGCTTTACCTTCAAGGCTAAAACTCAGCAGGCGGCGCGGTTGCGCGTTATAAGCCCAACCGTGTTGGGCCGACAGCGAGCCACCGATGGCGGGCACCGATCCCCCCCAGCCCACCAACAGCGCGATGTGCTGTTTGCCATCGACCGTATAGGTAATGGGTGGCGCGGAGATCCCCAGCCCGGCATCGTACTGCCACAGCACCTCGCCGGTGGTAGCCCGATAGGCCATCAGTTTGCCGTTGGCCTGCCCCTGCAATACCAGATCACCCGCCGTGGTCAGCGTGCCACCGTTCCACACGCCCGCTTGTTCCACGCGCCACGCGGGTTTTTGTTTGATGGGGTCCCAAGCCAGCAAGGCGCCGGTGCCGGCGTTGACGGGGACGTCTTCTTTCAAAAAGTCTACCCCGGTGTCTATTTTAAAGTGAGGCGATTGCCAAGTTTTGGTGTCGAGGCCTTTGTCCGTAAACAAGTTCGGCATTTCTTGGACGGGGATATACACCAGCCCGGTGCCCGGATTGAACGACATGGCGTGCCAGTTGTGGACGCCGATGGGGCCCGGCCACACCAGTTCTTCGCCGTCTTCGTAGCGCGCCCCTTGGCGTTCCACGGGTCGGCCGGTGGCCATGTCAATTTTTTCCGCCCAGTCCACCCGGCCAAATTTCTCGGCCGACAGCAACTTGCCGTTGGATCGATCTAGCACATAGAAAAACCCGTTTTTGGGCGCGTGCATCATCGCTTTGACCACCTTGCCGCCGATGGTCAGGTCGGCCAGCACGATGTCCATATTGGAGTTGTAGTCCCAAGTTTCTCCGGGGGTGGTTTGGTAGTGCCAGACGTATTTGCCGGTATCGGCATCCAGCGCCACGATGGAGCACAGAAAGAGGTTGTCGCCGCCGCCGGGGCTGCGAATTTTTTGGTTCCACGGCGAGCCATTACCGGTGCCGATGTAAATGCGGTTGAACTCGGGATCATAAGTAAACCCATTCCAAGTGTTACCGCCGCCCCCGTGTTTCCACCATTCGCCGGTCCAGGTTTTGGCGGCCATGGCTTGGGTTTCGTCTTCAAAGCCGTCGGCCGGGTTGCCCGGCACGATGAAGAAACGCCAAGCCTGCTTGCCAGTTTGGGTGTCGTAGGCGGTGACATAGCCGCGCGCCGCGCCCACTTCGGTGCCGCCGTTACCAATGATGACTTTATCGCGGAACACCCGTGGCGCGCCGTTGATATACATGGGCAGCTTGGGATCGATGGTCACCGCGCTCCAGACTTCCTTACCGGTGGCGGCATCTACTGCGTTTAAGCGGCCATCGCCCGTGGCGACAAAAATGCGGCCTTTCCAGTACGCGACGCCTCGGTTGGAGTCCCAGAAAATGCGCTGGCGATCGCCCGCCACCGCCAGCGTTTTAGGATCATAAGTCCAGAGCGTTTTGCCCGTGCGGGCGTCGACCGCGCGCACCACGCTAAAGCTGCCGGTGAAGTACATCACCCCATCTACCACCAAAGGGGTAGCCAGCAAGGTGTGGTCGGTGGGCAGTTCCAAGGCCCAATCTACCCCCAAGCCTTTGATGGTTTGGGCCGAGATTTGGGTCAGCGGGCTGTAGCGTTGCTCGCTGTAGGTGCGGCCGTAGGAGAGCCAGTTGGCGGTTTCTTTTTCGTTGGCGATGGCCGCCCCATCAACGGTGGTTTGGGCGCGGGCTACGCCACTGACCGCCAGGGCGATGGCCAGCAGGCCGCCACCCAGAGAACGCGTGATACTTCGCATACAGACTCCCCTTAGATTGTTATTGTCGGTTCTTGATGCTCTTTGCTCGTGGCTTTAACGCCGTCTTCTGCGCCGGGCCGGCAACCCGGCCTCGGTTGCATTCAGGCCGTGAGCCGCCCGCTGCGGTAGTCGTTCACGGCTTGTTCTAATTCTGCTTCGGTATTCATCACAAACGGGCCGTATTGCGCCACCGGCTCGCCGATGGGACGCCCGGCCACTAGTAGCGCGCGACCACCCTCAGATCCTGCCGTGAGGCGTAGGTGTGCCCCGGGTGAGAGCGTGGCGGCGTAGTTGCTGGGCACCTTGGTGCCGCCGGCCTCGAGGGCGCCCTCAAAGGTATACAGCATGGCATTCAGGTCGCTCGCAATGGGCAGTTCCACGGTGGCGCCGGGCGTCAGGGTCACATCCGCATACAGCAACTGCGTGCTCAGACCTGCGATGGGGCCGATGGTGCTAACCCCCTCCAAGTCCAAGCGCCCAGCAATCAACTTAATGCGCGCACCCGCTAGGGCTATCACCGGAATTTCTGCCGCCGGGATGTCCCGATAGCCGGCAGGTTTCATTTTTTCGGCCGCCGGCAGATTGACCCACAGTTGAAACCCGCGCAGCAGGCCGGCGGTTTGTTTGGGCATTTCGGAGTGGATGATCCCGCGCCCGGCTGTCATCCATTGCACCCCACCGGCGATTAAATCGCCCTTATTGCCCAAGTGGTCGGCGTGCAGCATGTGGCCGTCAACAATATAGGTGATGGTTTCGAATCCGCGGTGCGGGTGCGCCGGAAAGCCTTCGATATAGTCGTCTGGGTTGTCGGAAGAGAAAAAATCGAGCATCAACAGCGGGTCCAGCCGTGCACCCGGATGTTGGCCCAACGCGCGCCGCAGTTTGACGCCAGCGCCATCTTGGGTGTCGATGGCGGCGTGAGATTTAACCACAGTACGGGCAGTCATCAGCTACTCCAGAGGCACAGGATAGGAAACCTACAATACGAGGGTGGTGCGGGCTTTGCCAAGGCTTACCAATTCGCAGCCCTGGGCGGTGAGGCGCAGCTGCGTAATGGAACAATAATCTGGCTCAAAGCAGACCAGCCGGGGGTCGCCCGTGACCCGCCCCACCAGCGCGTTGATGACCATAAAGTGGGTAAAAATAACGGTGTCTTGCTGGCAGTTGGTGACCAATTCCCAAGCCCGTTCGCGCCACTGATGAAGGGTGTGATCGACCTGCGACCACTGGGATCGCATCACGCCCGCCAGCCACTCGGCGCGTTCGGCCAGCGGCACGCTGGAGGGTAGTTCGCGAACCTCATCGGCAATGTTGACTGGCGCGTGCCAGGACTGGGCCAGCGGGTGGGCGGTTTCTTGTGCCCGCAGCAGGGGGCTGGTGAGAATGCGCCGTGGGGCGATGTGGGCAAAACTCGCGACCAAGGTTTCGGCTTGACCTCGACCCTGCTCGCTCAAGGGCGGGTCCCGCGCGGTATCCCAACGCGCCGCCGCTTCGCCGTGGCGTATCAGTTGGATGTCGATGTCGTGCCCCATGAACTTCCTCCGCGTTAACCCTGTGTGGCGGCTATTCTGGCCGCTTCGTCCAACGCGCGACAGCGGCGTGCATTCGGCGCGGCCCTCGGGCATATTCCCGCGCGGCAATCCGCTATCAAACCGAGCACCGCCAACCTATGAGCGCTGATTTACTAGACCGTCATGCCCATCGTCAGGTGGTGTTGGAGGGTGCGTGCAACTGTCGCGATCTCGGTGGTTTACGCACCACCGATGGGCGTCGGACCCGCCGCGGGGTGGTGTATCGATCGGACGCCTTGGCTACTTTAACCTCGGCGGATCAAAACACGCTCGCCGAGTTGGGGATTCGCGCGGTCTATGACCTGCGCACGGTGGAGGAGCGCGCGCGTGCGCCCAACCAGCTGCCCGCTGCAGCACCCGCCCAGCGGGCTTTTGGGTTTATTCCGCGCGGTAATCACGAGATGTTTGTGGGGGTGAACACTGGGCAATGGTCGCCCGAAGCCACCCGCGCCGCCATGCTCGCCCAGTACGAGCGCCTTATTCTGGACCACACCGAGTGCTTGGTCGGGGTTTATCGCGGGCTGTTGGCGAGCGCTGGTGCGCCGGCCGTCATCCATTGCGCCAGCGGTAAAGACCGTACCGGCATCGCCTGCGCTGTGTTGTTGTTGGCGGTGGGCGTGGCCCGCGAGGAAGTGATTGAGGACTATGTTATTTCCAACTTCCAGCGCCGTCGGGTGGACCTTTTCCACGGCGCGCCTCCGGCGGCGGCGGTAGAGCACATCATGGCGGCCAGTGCCGATTATTTGCTGGCTGCGTTAGCCGCGAGCGAGCGGGCGTTCGGCTCTTTTGATGCTTACTTGGCGCAAGGCGTGGGGTTGTCCGATTTAGATCGGGTGGCGCTGGCGCATTTTTTGGTGGACTGAGTTGAGTTCAGCCTCCATTCAAGTTTCTCCGCGCAACATGGCTCCACCAGTCGGCGCTCGGGGCCCCAAGACCAAGATGACTCAGACGGCGGCAGTAACGGACATCACCCGATGAGTTGCTACCGACCGACCGCAGGCTGGCCAAATTCATCCCCACGATTCCTGGCCGGAGTACTTTTAATGACAGCCTTGATGATTCCCCAGTTCGGCGCTTACTGCGGTGACTTGGCCGAGGTCGAGTTTGCCCAAGGAAAACGCCTGTACGAGCAGAAGGATTACACCCACGCGCTGGCCGCCTTCGACCGTGCCGCGCGGGACGAACCCGCCGACGAGCGTTTTCTCTACTGGGCGGGCAAGTCCGCTGGCCGTCTGGCGGAAGCCGCAGGCCCGTTGGCGGCGTTCTCTTTGGCGCGGCGCACCCGCCTCGCCTTCGAGCGTGCCTACGAACTCAACCCGCGTAATCTGGAAGTGATGGAGGCGCTGGCGCAGTTTTACACGCAAGCGCCGGGTTTCATGGGTGGCAGCGAGGCCAAGGCACAAGTTTTGAACGAACGCATCCGCGTCCTAAAACTCAGCACCCACTAGCACGTCCTAAGCCTACGTCCCCCACTGCCAGCGACCGGCAGCTTGGGGGGCAGCTATCTGCGCTGCTAACCACCGCGCCTCCCGGTAGCAAGCACGCAAGTCCTCTGTCAGGATCGCGGCCCACACCAGTGCGCGGACTACCCCCTTGAACGAACAAGTTATCGCCCCCCCGATTCGCCGCACAGAGCGCGCCCGCCATGAACAGGGCAAGGTGCAGCAACGGCTCAGACGCGGCGTGGGTAAGGCCATCGTCGACTACAACATGATCGAAGAAGGCGACCGGGTGATGGTGTGCCTGTCGGGCGGCAAAGATTCCTACACCCTGTTGGACATTTTGCTGAGCCTGCAAAAAAAGGCCCCGATCGATTTCGAACTCATCGCCGTCAATCTCGACCAGAAGCAGCCCGATTTCCCCGCCGCCGTTCTACCCGACTACCTCACCGAGCTCGGCGTGCCGTTTCACATCATTGAGCAAGACACCTACAGCGTGGTCAAACGGGTGGTGCCTGCCGGCAAAACGATGTGTGGGCTGTGCTCGCGGCTGCGGCGGGGCAGCCTGTACAACTGGGCCGCCGCGAACGGCATTTCTAAAATTGCGCTCGGTCACCACCGCGACGACATCGTTGAAACCCTGTTCCTCAACATGTTCTTTGGCGCGAAGCTCAAAGCCATGCCGCCCAAACTACAGTCCGACGATGGCGCGCATATTGTCATTCGACCTTTGGCTTATTGCCGCGAGGACGACATCGCCCGCTACGCCGAAGTGCGCGATTTTCCCATCATTCCGTGCAATTT
>CAMAXW010000075.1 GCA_945862315.1 Klebsiella pneumoniae | reverse complement strand
TTAGCGAGACCATCAGGAAATTTCGCGGACGCGGAAAGTAACAGTAAACGCGGGGTTTCGATGGAATTGCCGGCCACGCACACCAGCCGTGCGCGTTGCCGCTGCGTCTGCCCTTGGGCGTCGAAATACACCACGCCGGTCACGCGACCTTGGGCGTCATGTTCAATCTGGCTGACGTGCGCTTGACTACGCAATTCGCAGTGACCGGTTTGGATGGCGGCGGGAATTTCCGTATAGAGCGTGGACCACTTCGCGCCCATCTTGCAGCCTTGGAAACAAAAGCCGAGCTGTTGGCAGGCCGGACGGCCCGCACGTGGTCGCGAATTAATCGCCATGTTCCCGGTATGACAATGCGCGTAACCCAGTTTTTGCGCGCCGTTGTAGAGCACTTTGAAATTATTGTTGCCCGGAAGGCCCGGAATATCGTTGGTACGGGTCACCCCGAGTTTGTCTTCGGCGCGGGCATAGTAGGGTTCGAGTTCTGCCAGGGTGATCGGCCAATCCAAAAGATTAGCGCCCGCAATGGCCCCATAAGTGGTGCGCGCTTTGAACTCGTGTTCGCGAAACCGCAAGCTTGCCCCGGCCCAGTGGGTGGTGGTGCCGCCGACCGTCTTGCAGATCCACGTCGGCAAGTTGGGAAAATCTTTCGCCAAGCGAAAGCTCCCCGAGGTCGTACGCAAGTCGGTCCATGCGAGCTGATTAAACGAGGCCCATTCATCGTTCACGTAGGTGGAAGTAGATTGATGCGTGCCCGCTTCCAGTAAGACGACATCGACCCCGCGCTGGGCGAGTTCGTTTGCCAGCGTGCCGCCGCCCGCGCCGGAACCGATAATGACGATCACATTGGCGTCGTCCTGGGCATAGGTTTTGGGTGTGCTCATGGCCATTTTGCTGGACTCGCAACCGCCGCTGGTGCCGGCAGCCATTGGAGGTCGTTAAAGCCGCGATTGAGATAACCGCCCTTGGTGAAGGACTCACCCTCATAACCAAAATGGGCAAAGGCCATGTCGTTGTTGTAAAGCGCGACCACGGCGGTGGAGCGAATTTTCTCAAAGAAAGGCTGGCCCGCGATGCGCGTGACCTCGGCCAATTGTTGCGCCGGCGGCAGCGCTAGCCAGTCGCCGCTGGCCGCAGCATCGAGCGCCACCACGCCCGCGTGCAGCAGCTTGCTGAGTGCCGGGTCATTTTTTGCGGCATCGTCCAGCGCCTTCACCACCAAAGCGTAAACCGCATCGTCGAGCTTAGCGTGCGGAAAAATGTGGCGGGTAACGGCCAGGACAGTCTGCCCGGTGTGTGCGTCCAGCGTGCCCAACGGCAACGCCCAAGCACACGACGGTGCCAGTGCAACCAGCGCGGTACTGGTCGCCCAGAGCGTGCCGCCCAACGCCGCAGCCCCGCCCAGAAAACGGCGACGGGTTGGCTGGAAGTCGGGTTGTTCAGGGGCGAGAGATGAATTAGGCATACGGCATCCTCACTTGAAATGGGATCGAGGCCCAGACTGTAGCGGTGAGTGAAGCTGCCGAATAGGGGCCGGTGGAAATCAGCGGATCGCGGTTGGCCTTGCTGCTTTGCAGCGCGCCACAGCAGAAAACGCGGCATGACCGCGGCGGGCAGTAGCGCGCTGGCGCGGCGGGCCGCGTGCTGGTTACCGCCCTCAGACCCGCGGTCTAAAACACCCGCCGCACAGTGGCGGCGGACGCGCCATGACAGGATCCCAGCATCGCCGCCCGGCCCCTGAGTCGCGCGTCGCGCGTCACTCGTCGCGCGTGGCGGCAGCCGCTGCTTTTAACTCGCGGCGCCGCCGATGCAGCACCGGTTCGGTGTAGCCGTTAGGCTGATGCACGCCGCCGAATACCAGCTCACAAGCCGCCTGAAAAGCCACCGATTCGTCGAAATTAATGGCCATCGGCTGATAGCCCGGTTCGTTGACGTTCTGGCGATCCACCACCACGGCCATGCGCTTGAAAGTTTCCAACACATGCCGCCGACGCACGTAATCGTGGCGTAGCCAGTTGGCAATATGTTGGCTGGAAATGCGCAGCGTCGCGCGGTCTTCCATCAGGCCAACATCGTTGATGTCCGGCACTTTCGAACACCCAATACCCAAGTCTATCCAGCGCACCACATAGCCCAGAATGCCCTGGCAGTTGTTGTCGAGTTCAGCCTGCACCTGCTCGCGGGTCAGCGGTGTGTCGCCCAGCAGCGGGATGGTGAGGATGTCTTGCAAGCTCGCACGCGGGCGATTTTTCAGCTGGTTTTGCACCGCCCACACATCCACCGCGTGATAGTGCATGGCATGTAAGGTCGCCGCTGTGGGTGAAGGCACCCACGCTGTGCTGGCACCGGCTTGCAGATGCGCCCCTTTACTGTTAACCATTTCGCGCATCAAATCGGGCTTCGGCCACATGCCCTTGCCAATCTGCGCCTTGCCTTGCAAGCCACAAGCGAGGCCCACGTCGACGTTCCAGTTCTCGTACGCCTGCATCCATTTTTCTTGGCGCATGGCCTCCTTACGCACCATCACGCCGGCTTCCATACAGGTATGGATTTCGTCCCCGGTGCGATCCAGAAAACCGGTGTTGATGAAAATGAGCCGGTCGCGGGCGACGCGGATACATTCTTTGAGATTGACTGTGGTGCGGCGCTCCTCGTCCATCACGCCAATTTTTAGCGTATACCGCGCCAAACCCAGCATGTCTTCTACGCGGTTAAACAGCGCACAAGCAAAAGCGACTTCTTCTGGGCCATGCATTTTAGGTTTGACGATGTACATGGAACCGGCGCGTGAGTTGCGACGCGTGCCAATACCCCGCAGGTCATACAGCGCGATGGTGGCGGTAAGGACGGCGTCCAGAATGCCTTCGGGGACTTCCTCGCCCTTGAGCAACATGGCTTCGTTGGTCATGAGATGACCCACATTACGCACGATCAGCAGCGCACGGCCGTGGCGGGTAATGGGCTGACCCTGCGGCGAGAGGAAGCGCCGATCGGGGGCCAAGGTGCGGGTGTAGGGCTTGCCGTTTTTCTCAAAAGTGTCTTGCAGCGTGCCCTTCATCAAGCCCAACCAACTGCGGTAAACCTCGGTTTTATCCGCGCCATCAGCGGCAGCCACGGAGTCTTCGCAGTCTTGGATGGTGGTCACGGCGGATTCCAGCACCAAATCTTTAACGTGGGCCGCGTCGCCACGTCCCACGGGGTGATTGGCATCGATTTGAATGATCAGATGCAGACCGTGATTGCACAGCAGAATTTCGCTCGGCGCTTGCGGGTCACCGTTGTAGCCGACAAATTTTTCTGGCTCGGCGAGCGCCACCCGACTGCCGTCTTGCAGACTGATTTCAAGTCCGGTGTGGTGCACGCGGTAAGCCACGGCTTGAGCATGTGAGCCCGCGGTGAGCGGCGCGGCGCGGTCGAGGAACTCCCGCGCATAGGCGATCACGCACTCCCCACGCAACGGGTTGTAAGCCGCTGTTTTCTGCGCGCCCTCGGTCTCCGGAATGACATCCGAACCGTAGAGCGCATCGTACAACGAGCCCCAACGGGCGTTCGTTGCATTCAAGGCGTAGCGGGGGTTTTTGACCGGCACCACGAGCTGCGGCCCGGCGATACAGGCAATTTCTTCGTCTACCTGCTGAGGATTAATGGCGAAATCCGGGCCCTCAGGCAACAAATAGCCGATTTTCTCGAGAAATTTTCGGTAGTGCGTGGGGTCGTGCGGCGCATCGCAGCGAGACTGATGCCAGGTGTCGATTTCTGCCTGCAGTTTGTAGCGCTTGAGCAAAAGAATATTGTTCTTGGGCGCAAGATCGGTGATGAGCCTTTCGAACATCGTCCAATAAGTGGCGGGATCGATGCCTAATTCGGGCAGAATTTCCTCGACCACCAGTTGATACAGTGGACGAGAAATTTCTAGGTGACCCTGATTAACAGGGATATGGGTAGCAGTGGCCACGATGCCGGAGGTCATAACACGTTCTCATTCTGGAAGACGATTCTGCCGAGTTTAACGGCTCTCGAAGTGGATTTCCCCCTGTCTGAAAAATGCCACGCAGGGGCTGCGCCTAGGCTTGCGAACGGTGTAAATTGCCCGCATGAAACGCCCCAGCCTGCCGCTCGCTTATGGTGCTTTGCTGGCCTTCGCCTGCTTGCTCTTGGGGGGCTGTCGTAGCGAAGAAACCCGTCCCTCCTATCGCACGGACGACGTGCGCGTGCGCGCCGTGTTGGCGGCCGAACAAAAGCGCGCCGAGGCCCTCGCTGGCCAGCAGCCGCCACCACCGGCAGCGCCGCCATCCGCCACCCAGCCACCCAGCCCGGCCCCACCCGCAACACCAGGCGACCAAACCGCCGGGACTCCCTCGCCCGCAGCAGCACCCCAATATCAACCGCCCAGCGCCCAAGGCGCTTATGTGGAAATGACCGAGACCCCAGCCGGCACCCCGCCGCCGCCGGCCAGTCTGCCCGCGCCCAGTGCCAGCACCACGCCGGCCACTGGCGGCGGCACGGGTGGCAATGTGCCGCACGACCTCCCGGGCAGCGCGCCCACTGGCGCAACCTCGCCGCCCAGTGGGGCCTCGGGCCGGCTGGGGTCGACCGGCACAGCGCCTCCCGTGCACGGGATTAACGCCCCGCCGGGGCTACCTATGAGCGCAACCGCGGCCGCGGAACTGGCCGACAAACGGGCCGCATTTGAGCGCCTGATGCAGCACGCGCAGCAGGCGGCCGAGGCGGAGAAAGCCGCCGGGCGCGCGGCCGGCTCCCAACAGGGCGTGCCAGAGAGCGCGGGTGGGCGCCTCGCACCGGGCGGCTACGGCGCGGGCGGTGCCGCGGGACTATCGACCGGTTTGGGCGCCTCGCCAGATTTAAGCGGACGTACGCAGGGCAATCCCCGCGTCGGCGGACCCTCGGCGGTGCAGGCCGAAAACTTGGCCGATGAGGACATCGTCGCCCGGCAACTGCGCGAGGCGGCCCAAAGCGAGCGCGATCCGCTACTGCGCGAGAAGCTCTGGCTTGAATATCGAAAATACACCCGCCCATGAACAACGCTCAGGCCAGTGTGGCTGCGTGTGAGACCCAGACCCGAGTGAACCGGCGTGCTTGAGGAATCGCGGCGAATAATCCCCACCCCGCTGACCCCACCCGCCTCGGCGAGTGCCGCGGTGTCCCCGAGCGAGGCGCCACACCGCTCGCCGTTCGCCGCACTTAGCGCCCGAGCGTGGTGGGTAATCGGGGTCAGCGTGACGCTGGCGCTGGTGGTTCTGCTGACCACCGGGCACGCACCCAACACGCCAGCCCCGCCGCCCTCCACGGCCGCAGAACCCGCCCCGGCAAGCGCACCCAGCGATCCCATTCTGTCGCCGGCGGCGCTGGCGGCGGCGCGCCTAGACGCCCAAAACGCCTTGGCAAAGGTATTGAGCGCTAGCGACGCACTGGCAGCGCAGCGGGTCAGCGAGTGGGACGCGGCGGGTTGGGCGGATAGCCAACACGCGGTCGCGCAAGGCGAATTGGCCTACCGCGAACAGCGTTATCCGGCCGCGATTCGGCTCTATGCGGGCGCGCTCACCAGCCTAAATAAGCTCGCGCAGCGGCTGCCCGCTCTGATTGCCGCCGCCACCCTCGAGGGCGAACAGGCGCTCGCGCGGGGAGATGCGGTGGGTGCGACCCGCGCTTTTACCCGCGTGTTGGCCGCCTCCCCCGCAGAACCCAAGGCCACCGGGGGGTTGGTGCGCGCGCAACACTACGACCAAGTACAGGCGCTGCTCGCGGAAGCCGCCGGCTACGAGCACCTCAACGACCCCGCCAAAGCGCGTGCCAGCTATGCGGCGGCGCTGGCGTTGGATCCCGCGACCAACTTGGCCACTCAGGGTTTGGCACGGCTGGATGAAGGCGCGCAAGCCGAAACCTACGCTGCAGCGATGTCGCAGGGCTATGCGGCACTGACAGACCAACGGTTTGACATGGCGCGTGCGGCCTTCACCAAAGCCGCCCAACTGCGACCCACCGCGGAGGATGCCCAACGCGCGCTGGCGACCACCGCGCAACTCGCCAGCGCGGCTAAATTTAGCGCCTATCTCAGCAGTGCCGCCCGCCACGAGAGCAGCGAGCGCTGGGCGGATGCGCTCAGCGCACTCAACGCTGCCATCCGCTTGGATCCCGACGTAGAAGGACTTAGCGCACGCCGCGAGCACGCACGCAGCCGGGCAGCACTCGCCCGACGCTTACAGGACGCCTTACAAAACCCCGTACAACTGCGAGTGCCCGCCACGGCCGCCGCCGCTGAACTGACCCTCTTAGACGCTCGCCGCATTCCCACACCCGGCCCCAAACTGCGCGCACAAATTCAGCAACTCAGCGCCGCGCTCAAAAAATCTCGAGAGCCCTTATTAGAATCCGAGCGCTAACGGCGGTGGTACGCCCTAGTGGGAGTGCCTTGGTTATACTGGGGCGCATGTTGTCTCCCGCTGCCTATCCACCCCAGCCCACCCGCCCGGCGGCCGCGCGCGCCGTGCGGCTGCACGCGCGGCGTGCCCACCACTTTGGACGTTGCTGGATATGACGCAGAACTTACGCCCAGCCGAGCCCACCCTGATCGAGCCCGCCAGCTTTCGGCCACCGCGACCCGCCGCGCGCTGGCACTGGCCCGTGCTGCCGTGGACCGCGCTGCTTGCTAGCGCCGTGGTTGGGTTGACGCTATTTGTGATTGCCTACTTGTCGTTGGCGCGCTCGGTCGCGTTGAGTGGGGAACCCGCGAGCGCCGTGGTGAGCGTGCAAGGACTGTTTGCCCCGCGCATCGGCAGCCACTGGCTACTCATCCCCGGGGTGCACCGCGTACACGCCCAGGCCACGGGCTATAAACCGTTTGACGCGCAAATCACGGTCACCAGCGACACCTTACAAGCCCACACCATCCGCTTAACGCCGCTGCCCGGACGGCTGACCATCACCTTAAGCCCTGTCACGCAGGCCAGCGTGTGGGTGGATGGTGAGGTTGCCGGACAGGCGCCGGGCACGCTGGCAACCATCGAAGCCGGGGCCCGCGAAGTATTGGTTGAGGCCCCGCGTTACTTGCCGTTTCTGACGCAACTGCAGGTGCGCGGGCAAGGTCAGGAAGAAACGCTCGCCGTTAAATTGCTGCCCGCATGGGCTGATTTAACGATTTCTTCGCAACCCACCGGCGCCCAAGTCGCGGTGGACGGCAAACTCTTGGGCGCCACTCCTCTGAGTGCCGAATTACTGCATGGCGAGCGCAAACTCACGCTGACCCGGCCGGGCTATAAGCCCTGGTCGCGGGTCTTGAAAGTCTTGCCCGGCCGCACCGTCGACATCGCCGATGTCACGTTGAGCAAAGCCGACGGCTGGTTGGAAATCGTCACCGACCCGCGCGGCGCGGCAGTCACCGTGGACGGGCGTTATCGGGGTGAATCGCCGGTCAAACTACAGGTGGCACCAGACGCGGCGCATCGCGTGACCGCCATGAAAGCAGGCTACGAACCACAAAGTGCCAGCACGCAAGTGGCCTCCGATGACACGCGCGATGTGACCTTGCAACTGGTGCCAGAACTCGCCGTGATCAACCTCATCACGCAACCGGTTGATGCCGAATTAATGCTCGATGGCAAACCTGCCGGCAACGCGACCCAGCGGCTAAATCTGCCGACTTTCGAGCACGAAATCGTGGTCAGACGCGCCGGCTATGCCACTTACCGCACGCTGATCACCCCGCGCAAAGGCGTGGATAAACACCTGCGCATCACCCTTAAAACAGCCGCGCAGATGGCTGACGAACTGGCCCCGCCACCCAGTTACCCGCCACCCGCCACGAGCGCGCCAGACGCGGGGCAAGCACCTTCGGAGCAGCCGCCGTTGAGTGAGGCCGAACAACAGGCCGCGTTGGTGATGGCGCAAACCGTGCCGCCCGCCGCCTTGGCAGCGTTGGCAGATGGGGATCGGCTGGCGCGCCGCAGTGCGCCCGCGCCGGCCATTGCCGGGCAATTACGCACTTCACTCGGGCAGACCTTGCTGCGGGTAAACGGCGGGGAGGTGGTGATGCCAGGTCGCCCACCGGTACGCTTGGCGCGACCTTTTTATCTGGCCACCCGCGAGGTGACCAACGCGCAATATCAACGTTATCTGGCGCACCACTCGGCCGAGGCGAGCGAGGCACTAGCGGCTAACAATGCCCAATTGCCGGTGGTCTTAGTGAGTTGGGAGGCCGCCGCTCAATACTGCAATTGGCTGTCGCGGCTGGACGCTCTGCCGGTGTTCTACCAAATTAAATATGGCCGCGTGCTGGGTATTCACCCGGAAGCCATGGGCTATCGCCTGCCGACTGAGGCCGAGTGGGACTGGGCCACCGCCCTCTCGCCCGCCGGCGCGCCGCAGGAATACCCTTGGGGAATTGGCTTTCCACCGCCGGCGCGCAGCGGCAATTTTGCTGATCGGGCGGCGAGCGCTACGCAAAATCAGGTGCTCGAGGGTTACGATGATGGCTACGCCACGGCCGCGCCGGTCGGTAGTTTTCCGCCCAACGCGCAGGGTTTCTACGACTTGGCGGGTAACGTCGCAGAATGGATCCACGATACTTTTGCGCCGACCCCCGCCGCCGGCCTCGACCCGCTCGGTCCGCCGATGGCGGCCCAACATGTGGTGCGTGGGTCGAGCTGGGCGCAGGCCGATCGCGCAAAGCTGCGGGCGTTAGCGCGCAGCGCCGGGGTGGGTGGACGCCCCGATCTGGGCTTTCGTCTGGCCCGGTACGCGCAATGAAAATCCGTACCGCCACGCTTGCGCTGCTGCTAGCGCTGGTGCCGGCCGGCGCGCAAACCGCAGCGCCCGAGCCACCGCCCGACAACCCGGAACGCCCGGAATATCGCGCGCGTAGCCTCCCTAACGACACATTTAAACCGCGCGAGAAGGTAGCCGAGGATTCCCCCGTGCCCTTCCCGGAAGACATCTGAGCAACACGCCGGGCCGCGCGTCGCCGGCCGCCACAACCAGCAAGGGGACAGCATGACGGCCTTCGTCATAGAGGTGAACGACTACGAACTCCGGGCAGCTAAGCTCGGAGAAGTGCTGACGACGAGCCCCGGCTATGCGGCGTTGCTCAATGGCCAAGTCACTCTGGGCAGTGCCGCGCTAGCGATTGCGCAAAGCCAGCCGCGGGCGATCGAAAACCGCTATTGGCGCGACCTCAACACCGCCCCGATCGAGCATCTGGGTAAACGCGTGCGCCACCATGCGGATTTGGCCTGGTTACAGTTAGAACAGCTGCGCCAACAAATCGGCAATCCTCAGGAGGCCGCTTTTGCCGTGCCGGGCAGCATGAGCCACGCGCAGTTAGCCTTGCTCTCGGGGATCGCGCAAAGCTGTCAGCTGCGCCCGGTCGGCTTGGTCGACAGCGCGGTGGCTGCGGGAGCGGCCGCGCTGGGGCCAGGCGCGTGGACCCATCTCGATTTACAACAACATCAGGCGGTGCTGACGCGACTAGACATCACCGACCAGGTAACCCGTCAGGCGGTCGAAGTGCTGCCTGGGTTTGGGGTTAACCGGCTGCGCCAGATCTGCGTGCGGGTGATTGCGGCAGCATTCGTCGCCCAGTGCCGTTTCGACCCCCTCGTGCAGGCTGATACCGAGCAACTGCTCTACGCCCAACTCACCGCCAGTCTCGGTGTTCTCAAAACCCAGTCTGAGTTAAACGTGGTGCTCGATTATCGCGGCAAGCACCTCGAAGCGCGGGTGCCGCGCCTCGCCCTATTGGAAGCGGTGGCACCGCTGCTGCGCACCCTGCGCGAGGCCGTGCCAGCGCACAGCGCACCGGTGGCCAGTCACCGTCTGGCCAGCCAACTGGGCTACGCCGATTTTTTTGCCCAGGTGCCCGTGCTCAGCCCACGCGCGGTGTTTCAGGGGCTAAAACTCACCCAATGGCCCAGTGGTGGCTTGCAGCTGCTCACCGAGCTGCCGGCCAGCACCGCACCCAGCGTCATGCTGCAAGCGCCCGCCGTCGCGAGCCCAGAGACGCCCACCCATCTGCTAGAACACACCACCGCCCTGCCGTTTTCCGCGCACGCTTGGTACTTGCTGCCACGCGGTGACATGGTGCGCAGCGCGCAAGCCGGCGCGTTGGCGAGCGTGTGTCAACGGGGCCAGCTGGTTGAGCTAACGCCCATGCCCGCCAGCCGCGTGCTACTCAACGGGCGCGCCGTGGGGGCCGCGGCCGTGCTCCACGCTGGAGACCAAATTACGGTCGCCGGTGCGGGCGTTATCTTTACCGCAATCCGGGTCATTGGCGCCGATGCCGCTTAAGCGACGTCCTTTTTCGGTGTTTACGCTGTCGTTCTTGGACGTCATGTGTTGCGGTTTTGGCGCCGTGGTGCTGATGTTCATGATCCTCAAACACGAGTCCATCGTGCAGACGCAGGTGCAGCAGGTCGATTTGTCGGCCGAAGTCAGCGCGCTACAAGCGCAGGTCGCGCAAGTTCAGCAAGAAATTCGCGCCGCGCAAGACAACTCCGCGTCCATCGACCAACGCATCGCCACCTTGATCAGCGAGTCTGCCAACGCCCGCGCGCTCTTGGCGCAAACCCGCGCCTTATCCCAAACAGGTCAGGCGCCAGTCATCACCAGCCGCGATATCGATGCGCTTAAAATGGCGCTTAAAAAACTCGCTAGCGAAAAGCAGCTCGTGCTCTCACAACTCAACGAACAATCTCGCCAAGTTCGCCAATTTATGGGGCAGGGTAACCGCGAATACCTCACCGGCATCCGCACCGGCGGCAAGCGGGTGCTCATACTGCTCGACAACTCGGCCAGCATGCTCGATGAGTCCATCGTGAACGTCCTGCGCAAAAAAAATATGGACACCGCAACCCAGCAACGTTCCGAGAAGTGGCGCCAGGCACTGGACACCGTGGACTGGATCACCGCCCGCCTGCTGCCGGGCACCGAGTATCAGCTATATACCTTCAATGCCAACGCCCGGCCGGTGGTGCCGGGCAGCGACGGGCGCTGGCTGGCGGTTGATAACGCGACGCTGTTCAATCAGGCCGTGCTGAACTTGAAGGCGACGGTTCCCGAGGGTGGCTCTAATCTGACCCGCGCCCTGCAGGTGGTGGCCCAATTGAACCCTCGCCCCGATAACGTGTTCTTAATCACCGACGGCCTGCCCACCCTGGGCTTGCGCGCGCCGTCCGGGCGTAAAGTGTCGGGCGAACGGCGCAACGAATTATTCGCAGAAGCCATCCGGCAACTGCCCCAGCCCGCACCGCCCATCAACGTCGTGTTGTTACCGATGGAAGGCGACCCGATGGCCGCCTGGGCGTATTGGTCTGTCGCCATGTACACCCGCGGGTCGTTTCTGACGCCCGCCTACGACTGGCCATGAAACTTACCCGGCGCGAACCGCCAGAAATTGGCATCTCTTTTCTCGACACCATCACCTGTGGGGTGGGCGCCATTATTTTGCTGATGACCGTCACGACCACCCGGCCCCACGCCCCCGAACCGCCCGTTGCAGACCCACGGGCGAGCCAGATCAGCCAACTGCAGCGGCAGTTATTTGCCGAGCGCGTGGTGCTAGCAGGCGTTAACGCCCAGCAACAGCAGCAAGTTGGCGCGCAAGAGCTGTCGGCAACCGAGCTAAAAAAGATCAAGACACAGATCGCCGCCCTGCTCAGCGCGCAAGC
Organism: Klebsiella pneumoniae; assembly: GCA_945862315.1. GTDB lineage: Bacteria > Pseudomonadota > Gammaproteobacteria. The sequence continues at coordinate 1,452 of CAMAXW010000075.1, read as the reverse complement.
CAACGCCGCGCGGGCCGACCAAACCGCCGCCTTGAACGCCGAAATTTACGGTCAGCTAAAAACCGCCCAACAACAAATTACCGAAGAAATGGCGCGCCTATATGCGCAAAAAAACCGGGCACGACCCAAGGATTTGATAGGCGGCATCCCCATAGACTCCGAGTACATCTGTTTCATCATCGATACTTCCGGAAGCATGTTCAATTACGCTTGGCCGCGTCTTTTGAGCGAACTCATCGAAATTTTGAGCGTGTATCCCCACGTCAAAGGCCTGCAAGTGATGAATGATCAGGGCACTTATATGTTTCCCGAGCACGCCGGTCAGTGGCTCATCGACTCACCCGATCAGCGCCGCAAGGTCATCGACAAACTCACCACCTGGAATGTGTTTAGCAAGTCGAGTCCGGGTGAAGGCATTACCGCCGCGGTACAACAGTTTTATCGTTCTGACCGAAAAATTAGCCTCTATGTGCTGGGCGATGAATTTACCGGGCCTTCTATCCGCGAGATCGCGGAGGTTGTGCGACAAAGCAATCGGCCCTCCAATACCGGTGCCCCACGCGTGCGAATTCACGCCATCGGCTTCCCCACTCAATTTGCCAATCCACCCAGCATGCAGGCCACGGGCATCCGCTTTGCGGCCCTCATGCGCGAACTGACCCGTCAAAACGGTGGCAGCTTCGTGGGACTTAACTCATTTCGCTGAGCGTGCTTAGGCGCCATTAAGACAAGTAGGATTTTTTCCATGAAAAAAGCTTTCCCGTTCGATTTCTTCTATGTGCTCATCACGCTGCTGCTGAGCTTCGTCATCGTGCACACCACCTACACCATCGTCGTGCGCCCCAGTGCCGAGGCTGTACTCAGTCACCAGCGCGAGGTGTGGGCCACCGATCCCCTAGCGCGCATGCCGCGCTCGATGATGGTTATCCTGCACGAGTTTGAACCCGAAGGCTGCTTTGTGCTGGCAATTTGGGCGGGCTTTATTTTGGGCTGGCGCCAATGGCTGGTGTTGCGCGAACAGCGCACGCTGGAACACGATTTTGTGGCGCTCAAAGAAGGTGAGGTGGTGTTCCCCGACGATGTGCGGGAATTCTCCCGGCAAATCGAAAAACTCCCCGCAGCCGAACAGCAGCGATTTCTGCCGCGCGCCATCACCGTGGCCCTGAACCGCTTTGGCGCGACTCGCAGCGTGCAGCACGCGGCAGACGCCGCCCGCGAAGAATGCGAATTTCAGGCCTCACGCCTCGACGCAGAACTCTCGATGATCCGTTTCACCGTCTGGGCTATTCCGGCGGTTGGTTTTGTCGGCACCGTGCGGGGTATTGGCGCCGCGTTACAAGAGGCGCAGCGCGCGGCCGCCGGCGATGTCACCGGCGTGACGCAAGGTCTGGGCATTACGTTTAATGCAACACTGGTAGCACTCTCGCTCACGATTGTGGTGATGTTTTTTTT
>CAMAXW010000074.1 GCA_945862315.1 Klebsiella pneumoniae | reverse complement strand
CCTGCAGCCAGCCCTCGCCAAATGGCTGCTCAGTACCTTAAGGCGTGGCTGGCTGGTCAGCGCGCTTGCGTACTCTGGATTGAATACAGCGCGTACGCTGGACGGGTGTTTGCCGGTGATCCAGCCGACTGGCTAGGGCAGGCCACGCGCTACGCCAACACCGTGGCACAGGCCCGCAAGCTGGTACGCACGCAAGTGCTCACTCTTGATGTGCTGGGCCCCGCGCTATGCCGAACGCCCGCTGGCGCGAGTCCCTTGGAGCGGGCGTTGGCGGTGGTCGCCGACCCTCTGGGCAAAGCCTTTGTGAGTGAGGTGCTCGATGCTTGGGCGCACAAATTCGCGGGCGACATCGATTTAGTCTTGAAGCTCCGCTCGCCCATCGACCTTTGGTGCGCTTTAGGGGCGAGTGAGCCTCCCAGCTTCGATGATCTCGACGACCTGAGCGCCGCCTGCGCGGCGTTTATCCGCAGCTTTGCCGACAAACCCCTCGCCGGACTGCTTATTTCGCGTACCCACACCTCGCCTATCGATGCCGATGAGGCCGAGGCCTGCGTGCCTCTGTTGCGGGCCGCCCGCCATTACGGGTGGGTCAGCGCCTTGGCGCTGGACGCTGCCCTCCTGCCGGCTGGTGCGGGCGAATTGACCGCCGCCACCGACCTCCTCTTGGGGGCCGAACTGGCGCCGGCTGCGTTGGTGTCACTTAACCAATCTCGGCGCGGTTTCGGTGGTGCCTTGGGTGATGCATTCTGGCAGCCAGCAGACCCGGCACCGCGGCCCACCGAGCAGCTCCTCTAGGGCAGCATTCCCCCCCAGCGCCAACCCCGAACGGGTACTGGCGCGCTGTGCCACTTTGCCGGATGGGGATTAATAGGGGCACCAGCAGTGCCCGGTTAGACCATTCGCCGACGGCGGCGGCTCGCCACCGGGCGGGTTGTTAAATCTCTCCCATCTGCACTGAGCCCCGACCAGCCACGCTGGCGAGCCCTTAACCGCGCCCGCCGCCCTAAGTCTTCTCAAAATGCGGCTAGTGCCGCACTGGCCGCGTTTTATCTTTGGACGAGCCGCTCACCCAGCCGCTCACCCAGCGGCTCATCGACAGCAACACCGCTGTTCCAAGCCCCAAGCCCCAAGCCCCAAGCCGTAGGCCACTCTTGCGCAGGCTCAAAGAGCCACCGACCAGCGCGCCTACAGGTCGTCCCCGGGGTGGTTTTGTGGTGAATTTACCAACGCGGTTATGGGCATCCCAACGCGCCCTGCCGAGGGTGCCCTAAACGGCCCTGCCCCCATGCGGACTATTCCCAAAATGCTGCGCGGCAACACAAAAATATCTTTTAAATTAAGCAATTGACACTGCTTACGGCCCTACCTATAGTCGGGTCGAAGCGATGATTTAGGGCCTCCACTACGACGTTGTGGCGGTTGTGGATCATGCGGAGAAAACACACGGCAAAACGCTGCCAAATGTTGTTGTTTGAACAACACACGGCAAAATTTTTTACCGTCAGCGCCACTCCAGCGCAAGCAACCGAACGATCCACCAATATGGCATCGCGGTTCAGCGTTGCGCCCCGCAAACAGCCCTCATTAGGGCCTGCGCCGGACGCCCGCGACCCGCCCCAAACCTAAAGGTTATCAGCGTAATGGGACTTCGACACAGATTTGCGGCGTGGGTAATTGACAACCGAAACTTGTCGCTCGCCATCCTGATGGCCATCACCGCATTTTTTGCGGTTGGGCTCACCAAGGTGGAAATCAAGACAATTTTCTCCGACCTCTTCCCCAGCGATCATCCCTTCGTACAAACCTATAAAGCCCACGGTAACTTCGGTAACCCGCTGACTGTCGTTTTCATGATCAAACGCCTAGACGGCGATCTCTACAACAAAGATACGCTGGGCAAAGTGTGGGATATGACGCGCGAAATCGATTTGGCGCCCTCTGTCGACCACGATCAAATTTTGTCGATTGCCACCGAAAAAGCGCGCTATTCAGAAGCCACCCCCGATGGCGTGACCGTGAGCCCGCTCATGGACGCCAAGGCCCCTTCAACCCCTGAAGAACTCGCCGACTTCCGCTCGCGGGTGGACAAAGCCGCTAACGTTCGGACCTTCCTTATTTCCGGCGACGAGACCGCCACCTTGGTTTCTGCGACTTTTATCGAGCGCACCCTCGATTACGGCGAAACCTTCAAGTACGTGCAGGGCATGGTAGAGAAAATGCGTGATGAGCATCACGAAATCTACGCCGCCGGCCAGCCCATGCTCACCGGTTGGGTCTACCACTATCAAGTGCAAATGATCACCATTTTCGCCATCACGGCTAGCGCCTTGATGCTCTCGCTCATTTTGTACATGGGCAATGTGCCAGGGGTGGTCGCACCCGTCACGGTGAGTATTATTGGCGGTATTTGGGGCTTTGGCCTGACCGGCTGGCTGCATCAGCCCATCGAGCCGCTCATCATGGTGGTGCCCATGCTGTTGGTGGCGCGCGCTTTCTCGCACTGCGTGCAGTATCTCGAGCGCTATTACGAAATCCTCTACGAGGTGAAAGACAAACGCAAAGCCGCGCAGCTGTCGCTGGGCGTCATGATGGCACCGGGTATTTTGGGCATCATCACGGACTTCGTGTGTTTGTACCTCATTGCTATTGCGCCCATTCCGGTCATGCATCGCTTTGCGCTGTTTACGGGTACCTGGGCGGTTGCGCTCATTCCAACGGACGTCTTTCTCTCGGCGCTGTTAGCGTCCTACCTGCCAACCCCGCGCAATGTCGATGTGCTCATCGGTAAATCAGACAAAGTCACGTGGCATAACAAGCTCATCAACATGCTGGGCTGGGTGGGCCGCCTATCGCACGGAAAGCACGCTATAACCACCACGGTGGTGGTGCTCATCATGTCGGTGGCGTCCATTTTTGGCATGCTCCAGCTGCGCATTGGTAACCCGGTTGAAGGCAGCAATTTGTTGTTCCCCGATTCCGAGTTTAACTCCGCGGTGCGGGCTATTAACTCGCACTTCCCAGGTCTCATGACCCTCGAAATTGTGTTTGAGGCCAAAGGAAAAGGCGAGGCCGAAGGTGCTTCCTACCAAGGAGAATCCGCGCCGCGCATCATGCGCCAATCGGACACCATGACCACCATGAACAAAATGCAGCGCCTGCTGGAGTCTGAGGAACGTCCCCCGGAAGCCACGCTGTCGTTTGCCGACTACCTACCAGAAGCCAGTCGGTTGCTGAGCGGTGGTAATCCCAAAATGGGGCCGGTGGATCCCACCGACCAAGCGGTCGATGGCACCGTCATCGCGCTCTTAATGGGGTCGAACGCCAAGAACTACGGGCATGTTACCGACTTCACACTCCAGAACGGCACGCTGTCGCTGTGGTACAAAAATAATAAGCAGGAAACGGTCGATCTCGCGCTAGATCAGGCAAACCGCGCGGTCGCGGCGGTGGGTGCAGACCACCCTAACTTCCGCATCCGAATGGCAACCGGCGCCATCGCGCTGCAACAGTCAGTCAATGACGTCGTGAGTCAGAACAAGTGGCTAATTTTAGGCTGCCTAAACGTCATTATTTTCTTTGTGACGTCCTATGCGTACCGCTCGTTTGTGGCGGGGTTCATTCTGCTGATACCCGTTAACTTGTCCAACGCAATGCTTGAATCCGTCATGGTGCTGTTAGGCATTGGCTTAGACGTCAACAGTTTGCCTATCGCCAGTATTGGTATTGGTGTGGGTATCGACTACGGCATCTATTTGGTCAGCCGCATGTGCGAGGACTATCAAGTCTCCCACGACTATGGCGACGCCATCCAACACGCCATCCAGACTTCCGGCAAGGCTATTTTCTTCACGGCCACCATCGTGCTCATCAGCATCTTGCCGTGGTACTTCATGTCCAAACTTAAATTCCTGTCCGACATGGGGCTGCTGCTGGTGATGGTGATGACGATCAACATGGTGATTTCGCTCATTGTTCTGCCGCTGCTGGTGTGGTGGATCAAACCGAAGTTCATCGCGTCCGAAGACCAACTCATTTCGGAAAAAATAGATCTGTCAGCGCACATCAATGTCGCCACCTAAGGCCGTACAGACCCATTAAAGTTATTTTTAGGAATTAGACACACGTGGAAAAAACTCAATCATTTCTCCGAGGCGGCTTGCGCTTGGTCTGCGGGCTCACGCTTATTCTGGCAAGTGCTGCCCCCGTGCTCACGGTCAGCGCGGCAGAGGCGCCGGCCTCGCAGCTCAAAATTGTCCACAAGGGCATTCCCCACGACGCCCTCTACGGCCTGAATATTGTTGGGAAGGCTGGGCTGGCGGTCGGCGGTGCGGGCGCTATCTTGCAGACCACCGATGGCGGCGCCACTTGGGCCAATATGGAGTCGCCCACGGAATTGGGCTTATTTGGTATTGCCATCAACGGTGACCGCCGCTTGCTGGTGGGGCAACGGGGCACGGTCCTCACGAATGAGGGCGACAAATGGGTTGCTGCCAAGAGCGACTCCGAAGCGCGCCTCTTAAACGTTGACCTCAACGCTGCGGGTTTGGCGATTGCGGTGGGCGAGTTCGGTACCATTCTGCGCTCGAAAGACGCCGGCAAGACCTGGGAAAAGCGCGTGGTTAATTGGGCCAGCTTCCGCGATGACGGCTATGAGCCACACATCTATGCGGTGGACGTCCAAGAAACCGGGCGCATCATTATTGCCGCGGAATTCGCCTACGTGCTGATCTCCGACGACGGCGGCGAAACCTTCACGTTAACCAACAAGGGCGAGCGCTCATTGTTTGCCCTCCACATGCTGCCCAACGGCACCGGCTATGTGGCTGGCCAAGAGGGCATGGTGTTAAAGACCACCGACAACGGCAGCACTTGGCTGCCGTTAAAGTCGGAGACCACCGCTAATTTATTTGGCATCTGGGCCTCACCCCAAGGTGAAATTGTGGCCACTGGCATGCGGGCGCTCCTGCGCAGCAGCGACGCGGGTGCCACCTTTAAGCGCTCCCTCGACATCGACATCCTGCGCAACTGGTACCTACCGGTGGCGATGGGTGAGCTAGAGGAGAAAGGCGAGGGCGGCGGTATGGTGTCGCAGGCGGTGTATATCGCGGGGCACGACGGCGTGATCGCGCAGGTGTTGCAGTAAAACCACTCAGCAAAAAAAGGACCGCGGTTATATTTTGTCGATAGTCCACAGATTAGGGGATAAAACCCGTTGATCATCTGGCGGGCTTAGACTAGATTCGGAGCTAGAGAAAAAAAAGTGGCGCGAAAGCGCCGCCGAGACGAGAAAATTAGAAAGAACGTTGCATTTAAGCAACATCGCGAGCCGCCCTAGGCGCCGAAGTGCCCAGCACCACACGCGCCGGACGCCCGCACACGGGGACCAGCATTAATCTCACGTCGATTTATGAGGAGAGCGGGAGTGACTAAAAACACAATGAAGCGAATGATGCTGGCCGGCAGTGCCGTCAGCATGCTCGCCGGCAGCGCGGCCTACGCCGTGGACTTCAATATCACGGGTTTTGTTCGGCAAGAAATCGCGGTCTCCGTGACCGGGCAAGACAACGCGTTTAACACCTCAACCAACCCGTTTAATGGCAAGAACATGCCTAACATCACCATGAACGGTGGTGGGCTAGCGGCCTCCCAACAATTCACCGGCAAAGGCTTCCCGTACGATAACGGTGGCTACGCCCGGCCGATCGCTAACGCGAGCGGCAGCGCTGCCAATGGGGTAACGGATGCGGCGTACAACGCAGCATGGGCAGGTACCATGGCGGGCGCTGGCGCGGGTTGTAAAGCGACCAATAATTGCGGCAGTTACGCGAATTCCATCAAGGGTATGAACCAGTTCAACGTGTTCGCCACCCGCGTCGAAGTCGATATTCAGGCCAAATGGACCGACGAACTCAATTCCTTCGTCAAAATTCGCGGCTACTCTGACTACCAAGAATTGCTGGGTGAAGGCCAGACCGACAGCCATTTCAACGCCGATTTTGGTTGGAAAGGCGGGCGCGGCAACCTGTTGGAATACAACACCCCCAACTTCATGCTGGACATCCCGTCGGCCTATGTGGACTACAACAGTGGCCCGTTATGGGTGCGCTTTGGCCAGCAGCAAATTGCGTGGGGCGAGGCGTATTTCTTCCGTGTTTTCGACGTACCTAACGGCTTAGACACTCGCCGCCATTTCACGCTAGACGTGGGTGCGGAGGAGTTCTCCGACAAACGTGTGGCCGCGCCTGCGCTGCGTGTCAATTACACCTTTAATAACGGCTGGACCACCGACGCCTTTGTACAAATGGCGGCGCCCACCACCTTGGTCGGCACCAACACGCCGTATAACGTGGTGGCGTCTGGTTTTTCCTGGCGCGATACCGGGGAAAGCGAAATCCTCCGCAACAACGTCAACTATGGCATGCGTATCACCATGCCGGTTACCGACAAACTCACCTTGGGCCTGATGGCGGTTAATCGCCTAAACCCCGATGGTGTGGTGCATTGGGCGGACGCGCCGTTGCAACTGGGTGACGGCTCGCCCAACCCGTTCTGCTTTGGCCCCAATAACTATGCGGGCAACGCTCTGGCGGGCTTGCAAGGTTTGGGCATTGACAACAATCAGAATGGCCAAGAAGACGTCTCGGAGCTGCTCACGCCCATGACCAAGGGCCGCTGCGGTGCCAATGCCTCGCCGGATCCCATGGGCACAGCGTCGTGGAATGAATGGTTTTACATGGCCGGAAAGTCCCGCCTCAACCCCGTTGAAGGGACGCTGGGCTTCCTGAATGGCGGCGCGGAGAAAAATGGTACGAACGCGAGTACGCTGACGACTGCTGCCTTCGGGTCCTTAACCGGCGGGCTTGCCGGACCCAACCCCGCTGGCGCGAAGATGATCTTCAACAACATTGGCGGCAAGAAAAACAACAAAACGCCTTTCAGCTACGACGCCACCCGCAACATTCTGGACGGCTTCTTTAACGGCTTCGCATTCCCCCGCGGTTACATCACCCGCGAGTTCATGCGTGAAACCATTACCGGCGCCTCTGGTAACTATATTATTGAGTCCACCCCGGGCTCTTGGTTAGACCAGTTGATTGTGCGCGGTGAGTTAACGGTTACGCCTAATAAGAAGTTTACGGCCCTCGACTTACGCCAAGGTGCCTATATTGAAGCCACGGAAGTTTCCTCCGCGTTAATCTTAGAGAAGTACCACAACGTGGTACCCGGTCTGCCGGCTACCTACTTGGTGGGCCAGTGGATGCACAAAACGCAGAGCGACTTGTTTGGTCGGCATTTGAGTGGTAGCCAGGATGTCTACAAAAACTCTGTCGGCTGCCTGCCGACGGCCACCGCGGCCGGCGACCCAGTGACGGATCTGAACTCTACCGGCGCGCGCCAAAAAGGCTGCGGCCGGCCAGAAGGTCAGACTTCAGCGAACTACATCTCCTTGGCTTTCCAGCAGCCCTTCCCGAACCTCATCTGGCGCGCGGACTTCGCAATGCTGATTGATATTCAGGGCGGTATCCTTCTGCAGCCTGGTGTGAAGTACAAGCCCAGCACCCATTGGCAGGTTGACCTGTATGCCAACGTGTTAACGGACCTCACGCCGAAGCAGAACGACGATGTTATCGAAACCCTAGATTTCGCGGACGAAGTCTTTGCCCGGGTGACCTACTACTTCTAAGCGAGAAAAAGCACGAGCTTAAGATTGAGGGTCGGCGGTTACGTCGACCCTCTTTTTTTTTGTCCCTACCCACCACGTTAGCCCGAGCACCAGGCGCCTCACGCTTAGTCCCGCCACGGTTAAGGGTAGTCACCCTTCGTTGTTAGAGCATCTCAGCTGATGGACATCCATAGTTTTTCGGATCTCGTGACGGCTACCTGGACCTCCGCCCTGACGCTGGTGGAACTGGGTGGTCCGGTGGTGGCGGTGCAGCTGGTGATTTCCACCATTGGATTCGCCATGGTGCTGTACAAAATATTGCAGTTCACCGGGATTTCTACCGGCCGGTTTCGGACCGCCGAGCGCGCCATCGACTTATGGGGTGCGGGCGACACCGAACAAGCCACTAAACTGTTAAGCAAATCCCGCTTAACGCTGGCGCGGGACCTGCAATTTGGCTTGCAGAATTTGGCAAGCGCCGAGCGCGAGCAACTGCGTGACGAACTCTCTCGGCGTGGCATGTTTTTTTTACGCCCTTACGGCAGCCTGTTACGGGCGCTGGAAATTGTTTATTACCTCTCGCCGGTGCTGGGTCTGCTGGGGACGGTGCTGGGGATGATCGATGCCTTTCGTCATTTGGCCGCAGTGGCGGGTACGGAGAAGGGCTCGAGTGCGCTTGCCAATGGCATTTGGGAGGCGCTGGTGTGCACCGCCGTGGGGTTGGTCATCGCGATCATTTTTACCGCCCTGCACGCGATGTTGCAGACCCGTTTGGAGCGCGTGTCGGAAGAGACATCCAACCTGTTGACCAAAATCCTGACGCTAGGCGTGGGTCGTGGCTGAAGTCCAGCGCGTCTCGCTGGCGCTGGGCCGGCGGCGGCGGCGGTCTATCCGTATTACTTTTGTGCCGCTGGTCGACTGTTTCATTATTCTGCTGATTTTTTTCATGCTCCAAAGCAGCTTCGTGATCCCCCACGGCGTAGATCTGCGCAACGAAAAAAAAGAACAGCTGCAAGCCGGCACCACCAGCGCAGAATCGGCCGTGGTGTACATTGAGTTACACCAAGACGGTAGTTTGTGGCTAGACGGCGAACGCCGGGACTTCGCAGATTTAGGCGCCGCGCTGCCGCGCAGTGTGAGCAAACCGGTGATTGTGGCCAGCGACGTCGGGGTCTCGCTGCAACGTGCGGTGGATGTCATTGATGTGCTAAACGCCGGTGGTTTTAGCAAAATCTCGCTGCGCGAAGCGCGGCAGTTCAAATAGGCGCCGGCACGATATGGTCGATCTGAGCAGCCGTTCCACCACCGAGGTCGGCCTTAAACACGGCATTGAGGAGGCACGGGACCGCCGCTGGGAAAGCACGTTTTTCATGATCAACGTGATCTTTCTGTTGATACTATTTTTTATCGTGGCCGCCAAGTTTGATGTTCATCTACAGGTGACGCCACCGCAGAGCGCCGCCAGTAATCCGCTGCCTGACGAGGCGCCGCAGTTGGTCATTAAGGCCGATGGCACGCTGCTGCTCAACGCGGCGGTGGTGGCGGGCAAAGCGCTGCCCGCGGCATTGCGGGGCGCGGGCGCGGTAAAAGACTTAAAAATAGCCGCGGACGCCGCCACCGATGCGGTGGTGGTGGCGCGCGTGATTGAGCAAGTTAGCGAGGCGGGTATTACCCGCGTGTCGCTGGAAACCGTCGGCCGCCCATGAATCTCCTCACGCGCTGAGTTTTGCCCGTGCGTCGCCCGCTCACCTGGTTGGTTCTACTCCTCGTGTCAGTGGTCATTCACGGGCTGGTGACTTCGCGGGTGGGCGGGGGAATTCGTCAGCAGGAAGATGCCAAAGCCGCGCTGGCGGCCTTGGCCAAAGAAAAAAAGCGTCTGGTGGTGCTAGACATTGCCAAGGCACCGGTGCCCGAGGCGCCACTGGCGGAACCGCTCACGGAGGAGCCGCTAGATTTCCAAGAAGACTTTGAAGTAGAGCCCCCCGAGGTACTGCTGGCGCCACAGGCCGTGGCGCCGCCGCCGCCCAATGTGCCGTTGGCGCTGAGCGCCCAAGCGGGCGGGGCCGGCGACGACACCGCGCCGGTGGAGATTGCCTTGGCCAATCAAGACAACGCCGGGGCTAATTTGGCGCGCCATGCCACCGTCCCCACCGTGGGCATTTTGGCACCGGTAAGCCAGGGCGGTACCAGTGGGGGCAGTGGCGGTGGCACGTCCGGTTTTGGCGTGGGCATCGGCAACGCGCTGGGCGGTTCCACCAATCAGTTTGCGGCCTACGTGCAGGGCATGCGCGAGGGCGGACTAGACGTCTTGTTTGTCGTAGACGCCACGGGCTCTATGGGCTGGGTTATCGATGAAGTTAAAAACCGCATTCTCGACATTACCTCGGTGGTGCGCTCGCTGGTGCCGATTTCCCGTTTTGGGGTGGTGGCTTATCGCGACGAAGGCGATCCGGAGTTTGTCACCCGTACCCAAAACCTGACTTACAGCACCCTGAAGCTGCAGAATTTTCTGGGGGCGTTACAGGCGGCTGGCGGTGGCGACATGTTTGAAGCGGTACAAGAAGGGCTGCGTGAGGGCGTGGATAACGCCGAGTGGCGCAGTGGGGCACGCCGGATCATCATTCTCATCGGCGACGCGCCGCCTTCTGAGAGCAATATTGGCACCGCAATTAACGTGGTGGAGCGCTTCGCCAACACCGGTGGGGTGGTGTCTACGCTGGATGTCAGCGACCAGTCCAATCCTTCGGCGGTGGAAGCTCGCGTGGGCCGCAAAGTTAACCACGCGCTGTACCGCAGCGACTCCATGTACCAGTTTCGCAATATCGCCGACGCCGGCAACGGTGACGCAGCCACCCTAGAGGGTGAGGTCTCGCTTACCCGCCGCCTCACCACCCTCATCATGGGGGATCAGTTCGCCCGCGAAATGAAAGCCCTGTTGGATTTACTGTGAGAAAGCTCCCGCGCAGCGTCTGGTGCTACCCCCTGCTGGGGGTATTGGGTTGGCTGATGATGGGCGCGGCGCTCGCCGAGGAAACCGCAATCGTGCGGGCGCAGACCTTATTAGCCGGGCTAACGGCCGAGGTGCCGACACCGACTTACTCGGCCACCGCGCGCAATTTTGGCGCGCTGGTGGATGAAGTTCGCCAGCACGACGCCCCCGATGCCGACCTCTTAAAGCTGCGCAAATTGGCGGCGGGAATGCGTCAAAAAAGCCAAGACCGCCTGTTGGCCGCAGAGCAGGCTGGTGGCGGTGACGAGGCGGGCTTAGAGGCTCTGTACCGGTCTTCTGAATGGGAGGACCTGAGTTTTGCGCTGACCGCATTCCCGTTTTGGGGCGCTTGGCTCGATCTCACCTTAGCCGGGCGGCCTACGCAAACCGCTGACCGCCTGCAACTCTTGTGGCGTGCCAAACGCGGTTTCCGCGCGGCGTCCATGCAAATTTATCAGCCGAGCTTGGTGTATGGCGGCTGGCTGGGGCTGGGCTTTGTGGCGCTCGCCGAAAACAACCCCACGCAGGCCCGCAAAATCTTTGACAGCCTGATCAAAGCCCTGTCGTTTGATGACCAACACCCGGTGCGTAAAGCGGCCGAAGCGGAGCTCGCGATGTTGGCGGGTAAGGGGCTGCCGGGCGCCGGTGGTGGGGCTGCGGGCACTGCCGCTGGGCCGCGGGATCCGGCTCTGGATGCCATTTTCGTGCTGCTGGAACAACAACGGCAAACCAAAGTGGGGGCGCGCGAAGCCGGTGCCAAACTGCGTGCAGTGATCGCCGCTGGCGGCATGAACATGCGCTTGCTGGTCGACTTGCTGAAATATCAGAACGAAATCGTCAGCGAGGACCTAGGCGCTTTCACCGCGCTGGTGGCGGCCGAGTTTGCCTTTAGCAACCAGGAGTGGTTTCCGGCGGTACGCAAATACCAAGCATTTTTCGCCGCCGAGCCGCGCGGCAGCGACCTCCACTTCGAACGCTTTAAGTATCGCTATGCGGTGGCGAGCCTTAAGAGCAACCTCAACGAGGAAGCCGCGCAACTTGCTGATCAGCTGCTGCAAACGCCCAATTTGGAAGCCGATGTGGTGAAAGCGGCGACCAAGCTGGCCTATGTGGCGCGGGCGCGGCGCATGGCGTCCAAGTCCACACTCGCTTCGCGTGAAGCGTTGGCGCGTGCCGCCCGCCATTTTCTGGAGGCGAGTCCTAACGATCCGGATGCCAATGGCGCCCGCATCAATCTGGCGCAATCCCTCGGCGACACCGCTGCGGCACTCAGGCTCCTCAAAGGCGTTAAGTCGCCCGCGAACGCCCGTGGCAGTATTGAGACCGCACGGTTTTTTGTGATTGCGCGTGAGTTTGCCAAGGTGGCCAATAAGCCTGGCGGCGCGGCGCAAGCACTGGCCAAAGAAGGGCTAGGCGTGTGGGCCACACTTTCCGATGAACAACAAGAAAATCGCGATAATCAGGCCTTCTATTTACAGCTCCGCGCGGTGGCCGATCCCGACCCCAACGCCGTCCTCACCGCCATTGCGCTGGCCGAGCAACAACCCGGCGTGAGCGTCACCGCCCAGCGCGGGTTTTTCTGGGCACGCCTGCGGCTTTACGACCGCTTGGGGACGCCGCGGCGCGCGCTCAGCGAAGTCTCCGCGCGGCAAACCAACATGCCCGGCTGGATGGCAGAGCAGCTGTATCCGTGGGTGAAGCATTTGCCCGATCCGGCCCTGCAGGCGGAGTTTGCCGCCGTAGTGTCGCCGCAGCTCAAGGCGTTGCCCGAAATGGAACGCCGGTTTCGCTTGCTCAACATTGAATTGCTGTTAGCGAGTGACCACGGTGAGGAAGCCTATGCCGCGGCGCGCGCGCTGCTGGTGGATTACCCCAAAGCCGGCGATGGCTATCGCATGCTGGCCAAGGCGGCGCAGCAGACCAAGCGCCTGATCGAGGCGGATAACGCTTGGGGGGTTATTACCAATAAAGTGCCGCCGAGCTTTGAAGTTTGGTGGGAGGGTATGCTTAGCAGAATTGATATCCGTGCGCATTCCACCCGCCCGGCCGCCGCCTGCGAATTGGTCAGCAAGGTGGCGCGCCAGCAACCACCCACAGCCGCGTGGGCAACCCGCTGGAACACCCTGCGCCAACAAGTGCGCTGCCCCGAGGCCTGAGATTCGGCCGGCACTTGCGTTAGGCACTAACGACCTAGAAAAGAGACTGTTGCATGCGCGTAATCGATTTCTTTGACAAAGCAGCCGAGGCCCATCCGGAGCGCACGGCGTTTGTGGCAGGCGCCACACGCTACACCTATGGCCAGATGCAGGCGCTGTCCCACCGTATCGGACAGGCCATTGTGGCGCGTGGCTTGTCTGATGCGGGGCGCATTGCGGTGTACGCCCCCAACGATGTAAGCGCCTTCGCCTGTGTGTTGGGCGCCTTTCGGGCTAACGCCACTTGGGTGCCCATCAACGCCCGCAATGCGTTAGAGACCAACATCGATTTCATGAATCTCACCCAGTGCGAATGGCTGTTCTATCACAGCAGCTTCAGCGACAACGTGCAGGCCATTCGGGCCCAAGTACCCGCCCTGCGCCACACGGTGTGTCTCGATGCGCCGGATGGCAGCAGCGTGGCCTTGGCAGATTTTCTGTCCGAGGGTGATGGCCATACCATCGCGGACCTGCCCTACACCGCCCACCGAATGACGACCATCCTTGGCAGCGGCGGCACCACGGGCCGCGCCAAAGGTATTTTGTGGACCAATCTAACGTGGTCCACGCTGATCGCAGAAACCAGCATCACCCTCGCCAGCCCCGCGCCGCCGGTCCATCTGTGCGCCGCACCCATGACCCACGCGGCCGGCATTCTCGCTTTCATGCTGACCCCCCAAGCGCCGACCCATGTGGTGGTCGAAAAAATTGACCCGCTGGAAATCATGGAAACCATCCAGCA
>CAMAXW010000073.1 GCA_945862315.1 Klebsiella pneumoniae | reverse complement strand
GCTAGGGTGTCGCGTTTACGGCTGATCGTTTTCAGAATGCGGGCAATTTGCCGCAATAATTCGTCCCCGGCCGTATGCCCGCAGGCGTCATTGAGAATCCGAAACTGATCAATATCGATAATCGCTAAAGTATGTTCGGAACCTTCGCTGTGTGCGCTTTCCAGCACCCGCGCTAAACGCTCCTCCAAGGTTTTGCGGTTCGCTAGACCCGTTAAGTCATCGTGAGCACGGTGGAAGTTAAGTTTTTCCGACAGCCGATAGGCCTCATCGATGTCTTCGCAGGTGAGCAGGACGATCGGCTCGCCATGGCAAGTGAGCACCCGTGCGGTTTCTCTCACCCACAGGAGTTCGTCATTTTTCTTTCGTCGCCGAATTTCCCACCGATGCAGACGGTCGGGATGCTCGAGGGCACCCTGTAAATATTCCCCCGCCCGCGCCTGATCTTCCGAGGCATAAAAATCCAACACCTGCTGCTGCTGAACTTCAGCAGCTTGATAGCCAAAAGCCTGCACACTAAAACGATTAGTGAGCAGCACCTCTAGGTTGGCATTCAGGATTAAACAGGTGACCGGGGTGTTGTCGTAGAGGAAATGAACGGGGCCGTCTAACTCACTACCGGTGAGTGGTCCGGAGCGGGTGATGCTTCGCTGGGCACTGCTATTGGCGCCGAGGGGTGCTTGTGCTGTTAAAGCCGTGGCTGCTTTTTTTAGGGCCAGTTGGCTGTTGATTCGTGCCAACAAAATCGGCAAGTCGCCGGGCTTTACCACATAGTCGTTAGCGCCGAGTTTCAGGGTCAGGGCAATATCTTGTTTGTCATCGCTTGCCGCCAGCATGATCACCGGCAGTTGCGTCTCCGAATAGCGCAGGCGCAGTGTTTTAAGCACTTCAGCACCGCTCATGCCCGGCATTTGCAAATCAAGCAGAACGAGATCGAACGCTTCGCGCTCGATCGCCGACAGCGCTTGAGGGCCGTCTTCTGCCGTCACCACCCGGTACCCTTTGGCACTCAAACGCATCGCGATCGCACGCCGAATGGTGGCGTTATCGTCGACAGCGAGTACGCACGCCGGGGTAGTCGACATCAGAGAATCCCTTATCAGTGCGAGGTCTATGAATCCAGCCCCCGTAAGCGGGGGGGAGTGGGCCAGCGATGCGAAAAATCCGGAAGAGTCTCGTTGGCAGGTTCTTAAGCGGCCCCTTGCGGATAAAGTTTAGGTAGTGGATTGGCAGATAGCGGGGCCGGGCTTGCTTGGCGACGGACATAGTGTTGCCAATCGGCGAGTAGTGCGGCGCTTGCAAATGGGCTGGGTGCACGTCCATAACGGGCGGCATCTAGGCTCCGCAGCTGTTGTGCCAATGGTTCATCGACCCGCTGCGCCAGTGCCGCCAAAGAGCGCGGCGGCGAGGGCCATCGATCGGCGCCCCACGCGAGCAGCGCGGCGGTAATCTCCACCACCTCTGCGCGCGCGCACGCAGCTTTTAGACGCGGTGCGTGATCCGCATCCCTACCCGCCGGCACTGCCGCTGTGGGGAGTTTGGTCTCGTGCCCCGGTCGCCGCCAATATAGAAACAGCGTTAACAGCCAGCCACTGCCACAGAGGGCCGCTAGCCATTGCCAGTAGGTACCCGCAGCGCTGGCGCCAACGGGCTTGGGTTCGGCGGTTTTGCTAGCGCTAGCGCTAGCGGTGGCCGGTTGGTCCGGTGCTGCAGCGGGGGCAGGCGGCACGGGGGGCGCGAGATCGGGCACCGGCAGCGCGTTGAGTGCGGCACTGTCGAGGCGCGCAAATTCCAGTTGATCGCGGGTGGTATTCCACCAAGGAATCTCAATGGCCGGGAGTGTCGCGGCGCCCGCCCGGGTGGCGACTAGCGCGGCTTTCTGCACCATCGTTCCCTGAAAACTGCCGTCTTGTTGCTGGTCGTCGTTTTGCGGACGTTCGAGATAAATTTTCCAATCTTTGGGCGGTGCCAGTTCTAGTGGGGGTAGTTGGCCGGCTGTCAGGCCCTCCGCAACGAGGCTGAGGGTACGGGTAATTGGCTCGCCAACGTTGGCCTCACGCCCACCGGGTTGCCAGGCTTCGCTCAGACTTAAGCTGCGTGCCGGTAGCCAGCGTTTACCCGGGAAGGTCGCGGGTACCGGGCGCACCTGCAAGGTGATGGCGTTGGCGCTAATACGTCGCGTGGACATGGCTTGCGCAAAATTCTCAAACAAAGACAGACCCCGTTTGACCACCTGCGCCGTCACCACCGCGGGCTTTATGGTCAGCATGCCGCTGGCCTGTGGATACACCATGAAACGGCGTTCCACCACTTCGTAACGCTGGCCGTTACGGGTTTGGGTGTAACGCCGATCTTCGGTCAGCGCTTTGGTCACGGCATCCCCCGAAAAGGCCGGCTCAGACAGCGACGCATTACTGATTTCATACCGGCGCCACAAGCGCAGGGTGTAGAGGACTTCCTGTTGTACGTACGGATTGGCGGGGGTCGCTTCCGCTTCCAAAAATAGCCCTTCATCGGGCGGGGCGACGAGCGCGGCCGCCATGGCGAGCTGGCGTGGTGCAGTTTGTTGGGTCCCAAAGGGGATCGCGGGGACCACCAAAGGCGGGCCGTGTTTGGGTAGCACGGTAAGACGCCAAGTGGTGGTGCGACGCTGCCGTGCGTTGCGCAGCTCCAAAGCGGTTTGTTGATTGCGTTGGAGAATTTCGAAATCTTTTTCCAACGGCGTGAAATCAGGTTCATCGTCGAGCGGCCCATCCGCTTCGAACACTAGCGTGAAGGATTCATTTAACGGTGGGGGATCGGGCAGCACTCGCAGCGTTATTTCCACCGCGCCGGCCGTTACGGCAACGCTGAGCAGCAGTGTCAGCAGTGCGCTTTGTAGCCACCTCACCATGGTTCGGAACTCCCGCTTTTGCCGCCGTATAGGCGCTGGTATTGATATTGAAATTTGCGCCGCCATAAGCCACCCGGATCATCAGGAACTTGCCGGAGCCACTGCTCGGCAGACATTTTTTCCTCGTCCTTTGCGGTTTCTTCGCGGGCGGCTTTGGCGGCTGCCTGCTGGCGCGCCGTCGCGCCGTCGCCGGCCTTCGCGGCCGCCGATTGGTCGGCCTCGCTGCCCTCGCCTTCGGCCGGCGACTCGCCAGCGGGCTTTTTCTCGGCCGATTTTTCATCGTCCGGTTGGCCCATGCCAGGATCTTGCTGCTCGGATTGCGCGGCAGGCGATTGGGCCTGCGCATCCTTCTGATCTTTATCGCCGCCGTTATCGTCCGGTTTGGACTGGTCTGCGGGATCTTTTGCCGGCTTTTTTTCTGACTTCTCGGGCGGTTTCAGCAGTGCTTCGATGAGCGACTTGTTGTACTGGGCGTCAGCGTTTTCGGCGTCCTGCTTGAGGGCCCCGTTATAGGCCGCTAAAGCCTCCTCGAGGCGCCCTTGGCGCGCCAGGGCGTTGCCACGATTGTAGAGTGCCTCGGGGTCTTCGCGGCCCTCCAGTGCCTGCGCCGCGGCGGCGTAATCGGCTTGCCGATAAAGCGCTGCCGCCCGCCACGCCGGATCTTGAAAACGTTGCGCGGCACCCGCGTAATTTTCCTGTGCGAACGCGTGCTGACCGGCTTGATCGGGCGTGAACCACCAATCACGGGCGGTGGCCGCACGCGGTGTTAGCAGCACAGGTAGCAAGAGCGTCGCGATCAGCACTCCCCGGCGGAAAGCTAACGCCGCCAGTGCCAGTACCGGCCCCAGCAGCCACGGTCCCAACTCATACCATTGTTCCGTCACACGTTGGGTGGCCGAGGCCGTTTCGCCCATCGCCTGCTGGGCCAAGAACTTCTGGAGCGCCTCCACATCGGTGTTGTCGATACGCGCCGGCAAATACAGTCCGTGACCGGTCGCGGCTAAAGCGGTGAGGGGGCCGGTTTCCAAACGGGTCATGGCGATAACCCCGTCTTGGTCTTTGATAAAGTCACCCTCGCCACTGGGGATAGGCGCGCCGCCAGTCGTGCCAATACCCAGTACCGACAGCCTGAAAGCGTGTTTCGCGAGCGTTTGCTCGATCGCTGCGACCTGCGTGTCTGGCACGCCATCGCTCACCAGCAGGATATCGCCGCGCGTATAGCCGGCTTGCGTGAGCAGGGCAGTACACGCCGCAATGGCGCCCGCCACATCGCTCCCCTGTGAGGGCATGAGAGCGGGCTCCATGACGTCCAGTTGAGCGTCAATCGTGCGCACGTCATCGGTGAGAGGGGTGACCGGGAACGCCCGCCCGGCGAACACCACCAGTGCTGTCTGACCCCGGTCGCGCGCGGCGAGTAGGTCGTGAATTTTAAACTTGGCGCGGCTGAGACGGGTAGGTGCCACGTCTTGCGCCTGCATGGAGGCTGAGAGATCCAAGGCAATAACCAGCGCCGATTCATCGCGAAACAGTGGCTGCGGCAGCCGCTGCACGGTGGGTCCGGCGAGGGCCGCAATGGCGAGCAAAGCGGCCAGCAGGAGTGGCAAGATGCGCGGCGCGCGGGTTTGCAACGGGTTATGGATGCTCACAAACGGCAACAGATCAGGGTCGCAAATCCGCCGTAGCACGTTGCGTCTGGTGGCGCGACGTTGCCATTGCCAGATCAGTGCCAGCAAGGGCAGCATGGCCAGCCACCAAAGCGGCCGTAAAAAATGAAATTCGGCGAGCGCGTTCATGTGGCTAGTCGCAGCCGCTGCGCCACCAACAGGCCGGCCAAAGCGAGCGCCGTGCCTAGCGGCCAGATAAACAGTGTTTGCACGGGACGAAAATGTTCTTCTTCGCGGGCCACGGGTTCTAGGCGATCAAGCTCCGCATAAATTTCTCGTAGCCCTTGGAGATCACGCGCCCGGAAATAACGCCCGCCAGTGACGGCGGCCAAGTCGCGCAGCGCGTCTTCGTCGAGATCTGTGGACGGATTCACCCGAATGGTCCCAAACAGTTGCCGCACCAGCATTTCGTCGGCGCCGATGCCGATGGTGTAAATGCGCAGTCCTTCTCGCGCCGCCAGCCGGGCCGCGCGCCGCGGTTCGACCTGGCCGGCGGTGTTGGCCCCATCGGTCATGAGAATGATGGTTTTATGCGGCGCGTTCTGTGCGCGCAGCCGTTTGGTGGCCAGACCAATTGCATCTCCGATGGCGGTGCTGCGTCCCGCCAGACCGATCACGCTTTCGTCGAGCATGCGCCCCACAGTGTCGCGGTCAAAGGTGAGCGGCACGTTGAGGTAGGCTTGTTCACCAAACAGCACGAGCCCGATGCGGTCACCGGCACGCCGTCGAATAAATTCTTTGGCCACAGATTTCAGTGCGACCAAGCGATTGACGGCCTCGTCCCCGAGGATGAAATCCTTCACTTCCATGCTCTCTGACAGGTCCACCACCAGCATTAAATCGCGACCGGAGGCACGCACACCCAAGGGCTCGCCCAACCACTGCGGGTTAGCGCTCGCAACAACCAGCAGCAACCACGCGAGCAGGGCCAGCCAGCGCACGCCGCGATGCAGCGGTGCCGCGGTGGCAGCGGTGCTCACGCTGACAAAGTCTTGGACGTCCGGCACGCGCAGCGCGGCGTCGAATTGACGCGCTAGCGGTGGCAGCCAACGCTGCGCCAGCCACGGCACCGGCAGCGCCAGCAGCATCCAAGGCCACGCCAACTCAAACACGGGTTACCCGCTGGTGGCCCAAGGGCAACGCCTGCAACCAGCGTTCCAGCGCCCGCAATAGGGCCGCTGGGTCATAGATCGTTGTGGGATCGTAGGGTGCTTGGAGCAGCGCTGGGTGCAATCTCGCGTCGGCGGTTAGCCCGGGTGCAATTTGGTCTAAGCGCGCCAGCCAGGCGGTATCGTGCAGCGGCGTTTGGGCGAGCGTGGGGTCGAGTGCTTGCGAGACGCGCCGTAATAGCAGCGCCACGGCCATCGCTAAGCGATGGGGGTCCTCGATGTCCCGCAACTGGCAGAACGCTGTCCACGCCGCGCGCCGCAAGGCCCGGCGGCGATGCCAGCGACGTTGCAACAGCCACCCCAGCGTGCAGACGATGATCAAGCTCGCCGCCAACCACCAGCCGGGCGCGGGCGGCCACCAGGCAATCGGCAGCGGCAAATGGATATCGCGTAGCGGTAGCTGGGTGGCCTCCAGTGGCGTCATGCCAGCACCTGCTTGAGCACATTCAAAGGGGTCTCGAGGGTGCTGATACTGGCATAGCCCATTCGATGGGTGCGGCAATAATCCACGAGGTCATCGCGACGGGCTGCAAAACGCTGCTGGTAGCGCGTGGCGAGTGCTCGATCCCCCAGTTCTAAATCCACCGATTGGGCCCTGTGGGAGACCCGCAAAGGGGCGTCGAGTGTGGGCAGTGCGGTTTCAAAGACATCGTAAAAATGCAGCAATGTGAGGTCGCTGTGTTGGGCAATACGGGCCAGATCGCGATCCACGGCGGGGTCGAAATCGCGCAGATCACTGAGCACAAAGACCAAGCTGCCGGGTTTGGCGAGCCGCTGCAAACCGGCGCTCAACTGCGCAAGCGGCGGGGCCTCGGCGCTCGTGTGGCTAGCAACCTCCACCAGTCGGTTCAACAAGCGCAGTACGGCGGCACCACCGCGCGCCGGCAGCAACTCGTGGCTGCCGCTACCCCCCAGCAGCACCCCACCGATGCGGTCGTGTTCTTGCGCCGCTTTCCACGCCAGGAGTGCCGCGGTGCGCGCGGCCTGCACCGACTTGAAGGCGCCTTGCGTGGCAAACGCCATGTTACTGCGCAGGTCTAACCCAACATAAACCGGCCGCTCCCGTTCCTCGCGAAAGAGCTTGGTGTGGGGCTTACCGCTGCGCGCGGTCAAGCGCCAGTCCATCGTGCGCACATCATCGCCCGGCTGATAAGGCCGGGACTCGGCGTATTCCATGCCGCGTCCTTTGAGCGGGGCGTGATACAGGCCGTTTTGCCGCGCGCGCGCCGGGCGTGCCAGCGCGGGTAGGGCGCTGGCGCGGAGCCGCAAGGCTAAGAGGTCTTCCAGGGTAGGCTGGACCCGGCAGTGGGTCGCCGCCAAGGATCCCGCGGCGGGCGCAACGTCGCCAAAACTCAGGCCTAGTGACTTCAGCCAACCCATGGGGTGCGAGCTCAGGGTACTGGCACGCGATTTAACAGGGCGTCGATAAATTGATCTGGGGTAACGCCTGCGGCCACTGCATCGTAATTGAGGATGATGCGATGCCGGAGGACGTCGGGTGCGATGGCGTGGATATCCCCGGGATTCACGTAGTCACGCCCCGCCAGCCAAGCACGCGCGCGCGCACAGCGGTCCAAGGCGATGGTGGCCCGCGGGCTTGCCCCGTAGCGCACCCAACCGGCGATGTCCGAACCGTAGGGCGCCGCATCGCGCGTGGCAAACACCAAGGCCAGCAAGTACTGCTCCAGCACCTCACTCAAGTGCACGGCCAACACATCGCGGCGGGCGGCGAAGACTTGCGCCTGCGGCAGTACCGAGGCGATAGCTGGGGTCGCATGGATAGATTGCAGCGCCTCCAAGCGCGCCAGGGCGAGAATCTCGCGCTCGTGGGCGTGTTCCGGGTAGGTGATGGTCACGTGCATCAGAAACCGGTCGAGTTGGGCTTCGGGCAGCGGGTAGGTGCCCTCTTGTTCCAGTGGGTTTTGGGTCGCCATGACTAAAAATAATTCTGGCAGGGGGTAGGTTTCCTGGCCAATGGTGATTTGCCGTTCGGCCATCGCTTCTAACAGCGCCGACTGCACTTTCGCCGGGGCGCGATTGATTTCATCGGCCAAGACTAGGTGGTGGAACAAAGGGCCGCGTTGAAATTTAAACGAGCCGTCTTGGGGGCGATAGATTTCGGTCCCGGTGAGGTCGGCCGGCAGTAAATCCGGGGTGAATTGGATGCGATGAAAATCGCCTTCAATGCCTTCGCCCAGCACCTTAATGGCGCGTGTTTTGGCCAATCCTGGGGCACCCTCTACCAGTAAATGACCATCCGCGAGGAGGGCGATCAGCAGGCGGTCAACCAGTCGGTCCTGCCCAATGATGCGCTCTTGAATAAAAGCACGAAGCGCAGCAAGCGCGGCGAGAGTAGACATATAGCGGCCTCTGTTTGGTGCCTGTTGGAGCGAGGGTTGCCGTGCTAATGGGCCGTGGTTAGCACCTGCTTGGGCGGATCTCCCGGCGGTATTCTAAGGGGTAAAGTGAGGTTTGCGGCAGGCCCTCAATTGAGTCGTGCATGACACTGTCAAAATCAGCGCGGATAATTTAGGCAGGTAGGTAATTTCACAGCACAGGGATGATGGTCATGCCGGTACGAGCACGCGGTTTTACGCTGATAGAAGTGATGGTGGTGGTGGTGATTCTCGGCATTTTGGCGGCGGTCGTCGTGCCGCGCGTGATGAGTCGCCCGGATGAGGCACGGGTGGTAAAGGCCTCTCAGGACATTCGGGCCATCGGTGCGGCGCTCGACTTATACAAGCTGGATAACTTCCAGTACCCCACGACTGAGCAGGGGCTGGAGGCGCTGGTGCAGCGGCCGAGCGGTTTGTCCTCGGGCACCAAATGGCGTGAGGATGGCTATCTAGCCGCGCTGCCGCAGGACCCTTGGGGCCACGAATATCACTATTTACGACCCGGTCAACATGGCCAGTACGATCTGTATTCGCTGGGTGCGGACGCCGCGAGTGGGGGCGAGAAATTTGCGGCGGACATCGGTAACTGGGAACTTGATCGCTAGACCGCCGAGGCCCCACCCTCGCCGTTGGGCGCGCGTTGTAGCGGGGTTCACGCTCATCGAAATGCTGGTGGTGGTGGTGTTGGTCGCGATTATCGCCGCGATGGTGATGCTCTCTTTGGGCCGCCACGGCGCGCGCGCCACTGCTTTGGAAGCCGAGGCCTTGGCGGCGTTGTGCAATCATTTGGCAGATGCCGCGGTGCTCAGCGGGCAGCCCTATGGCTTGGTGCTGGCGCGTGATGGTTATCGCGTGGTGGTGTTCGATGGCCGCAGTTGGCAACTGGCCCCGGAGCGTCATTTTCGTGAGCATTTGCTGCCGCCACCGCTGTATCTCGAGGGGACTACGGTGCTCCGCAAGCTTGGGGTGGCGCCGACCGCGCTGACACCCCAAGCGCTTTTTCTACCCAGTGGTGCCCAGCCGGCTGCCCTCTATTCGCTTGCCAGCGAGGCGGCGGCCGAACGCTATGAGATTTTTAACGCGGCCCAGGGTCGCTACGCAGCGGAGGTCCGGCCCTGAAAACCCCCGCGCCCCACGCTGGCTTTACGCTGATTGAAGTCCTGATAGCACTGGTCATCATTGCCGTGGCGCTGACCTTAGGTTTTGGCGCGGTGCGGGGTGGGGCGGCTAACCTTGCGCGCATCGAGGAAATGACGCTGACCGACTGGGCGCTAGATAACACCCTCACCGAGTTACGGCTGCGGGCGAGTACGCTAGAACCCGGGCCGCAGCGCGCGGTAGAAACGTTGCGGGGGCGTCAGTTCGAGATTTTTACCCAAGTGGAAAAACCGGCCGGTTTGCCCGTGCTGGTGCTGTCTTTACGCTTGGCCGATGCCGCCAACCCAAGCAAAATTTTGGCTACGCGCACCGCGCGGGTGCTGTATGCGCCGCCTCAACCGTAAGGGTGCGGGGTTTACGCTGTTGGAAGTGCTAGTGGCCATGGCCATTTTTGCACTGACCTCGTGGCTGGCCTACGGCGGCCTGCGTCAGGTGCTCATGGGCCGCGAAATGCTGTTGCCACGGCTGGCCGAGCAAGCCGCCTTGGTGCGTACCGTCACCCTGTTGAGCAACGATTTTAACAACCTGGTCCCGCGTAGCATTCGCGACCCGCTCGGCACCCCGGTGGCGGCGCTGCGGACGGGGGCGGGGACGAGCGAGCCATTGGTTTCCCTGACCCGCGTCGATGCCGCGCTCGCCCTGCTCGCGGCGCAGCCGGCACTCTACCGCCTCGACTATCGTCTCACGCAAGACACCCTGGTGCGGGAGGTTTGGCCGGTGCTGGATCCGCTCCAAAACACCAAGCCCAACCGCCAGACGCTGCTGCGCGGCGTGCGCGGTTTTAGCCTGCGTTTTATGGCGGGTCGGGTCGGCTCATCGTGGGTCAATTATTGGCCTCCCAGCGCCAATGACAACGCGCTAGAAGAACTGCCCCGCGGGATAGAGTTCACGCTGCAATTCACGGACGGCACCACGCTGCGGCGGGTCTTGATGCCGGCAGCCGCACGGTGAGTCGTCGTGCAACGGGGGCGGCCCTGATCTCGGCGCTGCTGATTGCCGCCGTCATTGCGAGCCTGGCGGTTGTGCTGGCCACGCGACAACAGTTCGCCATCGCTAACGTGGCGCAGTTACGCGGGTCCCTCAACGCGGAAACCTTGGTCATGGCGCTGGAAATTCAGGCGATGACGGTGCTCCAAGCAGATACCCCAAATGGGCCACTCGACAGCGCGCTAGACACTTGGGCGCAGGCCGACCTGCTGGCCGAAGACCGTGGCCTCAGCGCGCACGGGCAGTTGGTCGACCTCCAAGGGCGGTTCAATCTCACCACGCTGATTTTCGATCCCGCGGCACTGGCCGCGCTGGTCGCCGTGAGTGCAGACTCGGGGGGTAATCAGGATGCGGGCGCCGAGAGCGGCATCACGGCCGCGGCACTGCGCGCGGTAGCCGGTGCGGCGGGCGTTGGACTGGGTGGCGCATCGTCAGTGGGCCCCGGCAACAGGCCACGCGCGCTCACCGCCCAGCAGGTGGCGGTGGTGCGTTTTGTCCTGTTATTGCAAGCGCTGGAGATTGATCCGGTGATCGTGCCAGCGGTGCTGGATTGGTTGGACCCAGACGGCGACATTCGCTACCCGAATGGTGCCGAGGATGCTTACTACGCCACCTTGCCGGTGGCTTATCGTGCGGCTAACCAGCGTTTGGTGGACCCCAGTGAATTACTGCTGGTGCGCGGTGTCACGCCAGAAATTTATGCCAGACTGCGTCCCTTCGTGACAGCCTTAGACCAAGCAACGCCCCTTAATGTGAACACCGCTCCCAGCGAGATACTCATGAGCCTGACCCCTGGCATCGACCGCACCAAGGCCGCGAGCCTGCTCGACGCCCGCGCCTTCCAGCCCTTCGCTAGCGTCGGGAATCTGGCCGCCAACCCCTTGCTGGGCGGGATGCCGTTCGCGGCTTCGGGGCTTGCGACGGCGTCTTCAACCTTTGAATTACGGGTACGGGTACAGGGCGAAGGCCCGCCAAAGCTGTATCGCTCGATCATCCGTCGCAATGGCAACAGCGCGATTTCATTATTGGGGCGCCAGCAAATTTATGTCGACGACTAACCCTGAGCGCGTGTATTTCACGCTCGAAGCCGATGGCAGCGCCAGCTGGCTGAGACCCGGCGGCGCACCCCAGCGCGGCACTTTGAGCAGCTTGGCGCAGTGTGGCGCCAGCCACTGGTGCTGGTTATTCGACGGCCGGCGAGTCCAATTGACGCAGGTCGTCTTGCCGGCAGCTAACGCCCGTACCCAACGGCAAGCGTTGCCCTTCGCGCTAGAAGAACAGCTACTGGGCCCACTCGAGGACTTGGTTTTCGCCACCCGACGGCTTAGCCGCACCGAATTTGCGGTCGCTGTGATCGAGCGTGCCGCACTCGAAAGCGGGCTTGCGCGGTGTCTGGAGGCGGGTATCCGGGTCACCAGTTGTCTTGTGGATAGCCTGTGCGTGGCGTGGCGGGAGGGCGAATGGACCTTGGCCTTCGTGCACGATGCAGCTTGGTTGCGCTGCGGTGTCCACACGGGTTTTCGTTTTTCGCCCCCGCAATGGTCGGTTTTTTTGGCACAAGCGCAGCAAACACTGGGCGTGCCGGCACACGTGCGCTGGGTGGGTGATGAGCCACCCCCGGCTGGGATCGCGAGTATCACCGAGCCCGCCCCGCCCAATCTGCTGGCGTGGCTTGCCGCGGGCCATGCGCCCGCCACCCAGATCGATCTACTCGACGCCTTACCCCGCCGTGCGCAAGTCGAGCAGACCCAAGCACGCCGCTGGTGGTGGGCCACCGCGGCCGTCGTCATCCTCACCCTAGGGGTCCATTTGGGGCTGTTAATCAGGCAGGGGATCCAGTTGGAGCGTGCACTCAGCGCCACCCGCACACAGGAGCTCGCGACGTTCAAAAGCCTGTTTCCGCACATTCAGCGGGTGGTCGATACGCGCGCCCAAGCCACCCAGGCGCTGGCCGACTTGGCGAAGACTAGCAACCAAGGTGCCGCGTTCGAGGATTTGTTGCGCGTGGCGGGAACCCCAGTGGCCAGCGACCCTAGTACGGGCGTGCAACTGGCGAGTGCGAGCTATGAACACGGCGTACTAGAAGTGCAGGTGCAAGCCGCAGACATGGCAAAAATTGAAGACTATCAACAGCGCCTGCGGGTCTCAGGCCAGCCATTGCAGGTACTGTCCATCGATAGCGACCAAGGCCTGACGCGCGCAGTCCTGCGGCTGGGGCAATTGCCATGAATGGCCTAGCCGGTTGGTGGGCGGATCTCGCGGTGCGAGAACGCGGGCTAGTGCTGGCGGGCGCGGCCGTGATGCTCGCCAGTAGCGTTTTTTTAGGCGTGCTGGAACCTCTCAGCGAGCACAACCAGCAGCGCGAAAAAGCCCTGCTGGCGCAACGCGCTAACCTTCGGTGGCTGGAGGAGCAGCGCCCGCTGGTGGCCGCCGGCCGTGGGGTCGCGCCCCTCGGCCCGGATGCTGGGCGCTCCATCTTGGCGGTGCTCAATGAGGCCGCCAGCCTGGAGGGCGTGGCGGCGCAACTCAAGCGCGTGACACCGGCCTCCGAGCAGCAGGTCATGCTGTCCTTTGAGGAAGTGCCGTATGCCAATTTTATGCGTTGGCTACTGACTCTCGAGAGCCAACGTGGGGCCCGGGTCGAGCGGATTCATCTGGAGAGAGCGGCGCTACCCGGCCAGATCAATGTCGAACTGACCCTCGGGTTGCCCTAAGTTCTGCCTAGCCCGCGCTCACACCAGCTGGTTCATCTCAAAAATCGGCAACAGGATAGCTAACACTATCCCCAAGACCACTAAACCCATCGTGAGAATGAGCACCGGCTCTAGCAGGTTCAGCCCCACCGCCAAACGCAGTTCAACCTCGCGTTCCGAGGCCATGGCGGCGGTTTCCAACATGCGTGGCAGTTCGCCAACGCTCTCGCCGCTGGCTGTCAAATGCACCAGCAGCGGTGGCAGATGCGGGCATTCGGCCAGGGCGTTCGCCAGTGCCGCGCCCTCGCGCACGCGCACCGCAGCCGCGGCGAGTTCGGCCCTGATCACCAAGTTAACAACGGATTTTTCGGCAATGAAGAGGGCGTCCAACATGGTCAGCCCGCTGTTCAACAAAATGCCCAAGGTGCGGGCGAAGCGGCCCCCATCATTTTCGCGAGTGAACCCCGCCAGCCCCGGCAACCGCAGACTCAAGGTGTGGATCACCTGGCGCGAACGCGGGTGCCGCAAGGCTTGTCGCCAGCCCCAGATGAGTGTCGCCCCGAGACCCAGCAGCGCCGGCCAGTAGCGCGCCGTAAAACCACTCACCGCCAGCAGGGCGAGGGTAATGCCGGGCAGCGGGTGGGCGGAATGGGCGAACACCTTAACAATTTCAGGCACGACGAAAGTCAGTAAACCGCCGACCACGAGCAGCGAAACCAGGCTCAGCACGGCGGGATAGATCAGCGCGAGCTGAATTTTTTGGGTCACCGCCTGGCGCCGTTCTAGGTAATCAGCGATGCGTTGCAACACGACCGGCAGCAGACGCGTCTGCTCGCCCGCGCCCACGGTGGCGCAGTAAACCTCGGGAAACGAACGTGGAAATTGGCCCACCGCCGTCGCTAAACTTTGCCCTTCCAGCACGCGCGATCGCACGTCGATGACCACCAGTCGCAAAGCCGGATCGCTACTCTGCCGGACGATCGCCGCCAGCGCATCGTCTAATGGCAAGCCGGCTTCCAGCAGCGCGCCCAGCAGGCGGCTAAAGAGCACGACCGTGGTCGGTTTGAGTCGCGCCCGCGAACGCGCGGCGGGTTTGTCGGTGGTCGCTTTTTC
>CAMAXW010000072.1 GCA_945862315.1 Klebsiella pneumoniae | reverse complement strand
GGCTATAGCGGCGTGGTGAGCGCACAAACGGCGCAAGATTTAGGTATTAGTCGCTTTTTTCATAAGCCCGTTGCCCCCGAACTGCTGTTAAGTGCCGTGGCTTCACTGGTGAAAACCACCGCCGCATAAGCCGGTGCGCGGCGGGTGGTTAGCGCCCGTGGTAGCTTGGCGCGCGTTTTTCCATAAAGGCGCGCGGGCCTTCTTGGGCGTCCTCGGTCTGAAATACCGGTGCCGAAATTTCCAACTCTAGCGCCAACGCCACACCTTCTGGTTGGCCAAGACAGGCCTTCACGGAGCGACGAATCGCTTTCACCGCCAGCGGCCCGTTGGCGGCAATCCGGCGCGCCAGCGCATGGGCTTTGGCCAATGGATCGGCCTCCACGTAGTTGAGAAATCCCAGCGCGAGGGCTTCTTCGGCGGTGATGAGGTCGCCGGTCAGCAGGAGTTCCATTGCTTTCGCATAAGGCATTTGGGCAGGCAAGCGCACGGTCGAACCGCCGGCCGGGAAGATCGCCCACTTGACTTCTTGCACCCCAAATTTAGCTGCAGCCACACTGACACGCAGGTCCGTACCTTGGACCAGTTCCATTCCCCCGGCAATCGCATGGCCATTGATGGCGGCGATAATGGGTTTTTCAGGGTCGAAATCCCGCAGCAGCGCACGGCGCGTGATGGCGGCGTCCGCGAGAATTTGTTCGTCCCACTCGTTTTCGGGTTGGCGGGCGCCGGAATACAGTGGGATGAGTTGTCCTAAATCGGCACCCGCACAAAAAGTGCTGCCCGTGCCGGTCAGAATGACGACGCGGACTTGGTCATCATCGCGCACGCGCTGCCAAGCGGCTGCCAATTTCACCACCACTTCCGGGTTCAGCGCATTCCGCGCCTCGGGCCGGTTGAGGGTAATGACGGCGGTATGGTCTAGTACCTCATAAGTCAGCACGCTCAATGGGGAACCTCGCAAAATAGCGCCGCTAGCGGCGTTGGTGGTTAGGGGGCGGTGGCCGCTTCTGCGACCCGTTGCGCTAAATGCGCCAACGCTTCGTCGACTTGATCGATGAGAATCAGACATAAATCGCCCGGCTGTAAATCAGCCAGCGCAGCATCGATGGCGATAAACTCGCCCCGAATTTCCGTGATCTCCCGGGTGCGACTCGCGTTGACCAAACCGGCCCGCAAGAGTGCGAGCACTTCGCCATCGGCACGCCCTCGCTGACAGGCGTCTTGGTAGAGTACGACGCTGTCGAAGACCTCGCCCAAGATGCGTGTTTGATTGGTTATATCCTCATCGCGGCGGTCGCCGGCCCCGCTGATCACGACGCTGCGACGTTTTGCCGGCAGTGCCACGACGGCCTCCACCAATGCCGTCATAGCGTCTGGATTATGACCATAGTCGGCAATGAGCGTGGCGCCACGGTAATCCATCAAGTTGAAGCGGCCAGGGGTGCTTTCGGCATCCGAAACAAACGTCGCCAAGCCCTCTTTGATGACGGCCCAGTCCAGTCCCAATGCCCACACCGCACCCAGGGCGGCCATGACGTTAGCGATCTGGAAACCGATGCGGCCACCCATCGTCAGCGGTATGTCCGCCAGCGATAGACGGCAGATTTCCTCGCCTCCAATGGCGCAGCTAATGGCATCCTCCTCCGCCAATATCACCGCACGACCCTGCGCGCGATGCGTGAGCATGATGGGATTAAGGCGGTCGCGAGAGAAGAACATGACGCTACCTGGACAGGCTGCGCCGAGACGCGCGGCAATGGGGTCATCGGCGTTTAAGACCGCGTGGCCATTGGGTGCCACGTTTTGCACAATCACCCGTTTAAGCACGGCGAGATCTTCGACCGTGGTGATGTAGTTCAGGCCGAGATGATCCCCGCTGCCGATATTGGTGACCACCGCCACCCGGCAGCGGTCGAAGCCCAGCCCCGCACGCAGAATGCCGCCGCGGGCCGTTTCAAACACGGCGGCATCTACTTCCGGATGCATTAATACGCTGCGCGCGCTGCGCGGACCACTGCAGTCGCCGGCGTCCATTTGTCGGCCACCCACGAACACGCCATCGGTGGTGGTCATGCCAACCCGTAGGCCGGACACCCCTAGAAGATGGGCCACGAGGCGCACCGTGGTGGTTTTGCCGTTGGTACCCGTCACCGCAACGACCGGAATGCGCGCATCCTCACCCGGTGCAAACATCTCCGCGATGATGGCTTCACCGACGCGCCGCCCCGTACCAAACGAGGGTGCGAGGTGCATGCGCAACCCGGGGGCGGCGTTCACTTCTACCACCCCGCCGGCCTGGTCTTCGAGTGGCAACAGCATTGATTGACAAACGATGTCCACACCGCAGATTTCAAGACCCACCATTTGGGCCGCCGTCACGGCGCGGGCGGCGAGTTCAGGGTGGACTTCGTCGGTGACATCGGTCGCGGTGCCGCCGGTAGAAAGATTGGCGTTGTTGCGCATGACCACCCGCTGGCCGAGCGCTGGAATAGCCTCCGGGCTGCTGTGTTGTAACTGCAGGCACGCGCGCGCGATATCGTCTAGACGGATGCGGGTCAGCGACGTTGCATGGCCTTCACCACGCCGCGGATCACGGTTTACCTCGTCGACTAGTTCTTGCACGCTGTGCACGCCATCGCCGATGACCTGCGGTGGCTCGCGCCGCGCCGCCGCGATGAGTTTGTCGCCAATCACGAGCATGCGGTAGTCGCTGCCCGCAATGTAGCGTTCTACCAGCACCTGCGTGCCCGCTTCCGCGGCCGCCTGAAATGCCTGTTCTAGATGTTCGCGGGTTTCAATGTTCACCGTCACGCCGCGACCTTGATTGCCGTCTTGCGGCTTCACGACGACCGGCAGACCCAAGGCGCAAGCGACCGACCAAGCGTGCGCGGCATCCACCACAATTTGCCCCTCGGGGACAGGCACGCCGGCGGCGCGGAGGAGTTCCTTTGTGAGTTGCTTATCTTGCGCAATGGATTGTGCAATGGCGCTGGTACGATCCATTTCTGCCGCTTGAATGCGACGCTGCCGACTACCCCAGCCAAACTGCACCAGACTCCCGCTGGTGAGACGGCGAAATGGGATGCCGCGCTCCACAGCCGCCGCCACGATTGCGCCGGTGGAGGGGCCTAAGCGGATCGTTTCGTAAAGATCACGCAGTGCGTTGAGTTCGGGATCTAACTCGAAGGCGAGCCCGCCGAGAGCCGCCTCGATCAAGCGTTGAGCGAGTTCAAAAGCCCCCAACCCGACGGCTTCTTCGCCGTATTCCACGATCACCTGCGATACCCCGACATCGGGCGAGGCCGCGGTGCGCGAGAAGGACACCGGGCAGCCCAGGAGTGTCTGTAAACCTAGGGCCGCAACTTCCAGCACATGCGCCAAGCTGAGTGTGCTCCCCGCGGCCGCCGGTGCGAGTGGCGGCAGTTGCGGATAGAGCGCCCGGATGCGCTCAACAAAATCACCCATCTGACTGAGGTCGCGCTCGGTTTCCTCGCAGGTGACGAGGGCTTCGAGCGCGGTGCGGCGAGTCCACAGATTGGGGCCGCGTAGCGCCCGGATACGCTCAACTTGCATCAGCGTGAAGCTCTTTTTCTGCCAGCGATGGCGTGCGGAGGGAGGTCAAAACGTGGCTGTCCTCTGGTCGAGTAGCGCCACCGGATAACCCACGATGGCGCCAATGATGAGATCGAAAGGGATGCCCAGCGCCCAGGCGGCCGCCGCCGCCGGCAGGCAATCTGCGGCGTTAACGCAAGGTGCGAGCATCCGGCGTTCGACGTGGTTATGTTGCGCGAATACCAGTGCGTCGCCATCAACATAAACCGCCCGAGCGCCCTTAAACAGTGCCGCCTGAATAGCACTGCAGTTCGTTTGGTCGCGGCTGTAGAGCAGCACTTCGCCTTCCGAATACTGGGCCAGCGCCAGTACGGCGGGGTCATCGGCGTTGAGCACGGCAACCCCATGGCCCAGCACGACGTCTACCTGAGTGCGTAGCACATGGGCCATCTGCTCTGCGTTTTGCACGCCAAAGGGGATGATTTCTGTGGGTGCTTCGATGGAAGTCAAAACCCCCACCAAACAGCGATCGTAGGGCAAACCTTCGCGTAGCAAGCTAGTGGGCGAGGTCTCAATGACTGCCGCATCCACGGTGCGATTGATGAGCACCCGCTGCCCTGCGGACCAGTTCGCCCCATCGCCCTGCCGAATGCAGCGTTGGCCAAGAAATATCCCGGCAGCACAGGCAACGCCCACTGCGCGACCGTGGAGGTAGAGCAGATAACCCAACAATTGCGCGACGCTGGTGGTATCCGTACAACCCGTGATCCCCACTAAAGGGATGCGACCATCTTCGCCGGTGGGGAATAAGTGCCGCACGACGGCGTGCCCCGCCGTATTGCTGGTGCCGTCGGGTTGACGCAGATGGGTGGGTAGCGAGGGGCCTGCGTTGACTTCGATAATCGCGCCTTGCTGGCTCGCCAGCGGTTGTTCAATATCGCCGGCAACGATATCGATCCCCGCAATATCGAGACCCACGATGCGGGCCGCCAGCAGTGCCAAGGTGATCGTGTCTGGGTGGACGAGCGCTAGTACGTCCTCGCCTAGTTTGGCGTGGCGGTGCAAGCTGACCGTGCATCCGGCGGCGGGCACGCTGTTGGGATCCAGCGTCTGCAAGTCCAGCGCGCGCCGTACGGTGGGGTAATCGCTGAGGGCTTCGGCCGCCCAACGATCGCTTTCCCGACCACCCAAAGTGCTGGCCACCAG
Organism: Klebsiella pneumoniae; assembly: GCA_945862315.1. GTDB lineage: Bacteria > Pseudomonadota > Gammaproteobacteria. The sequence goes on along the minus strand of CAMAXW010000072.1, from coordinate 9,434 downwards.
CGCGCAAACCGTGTCGTGGCCGTTACCAGTCACCGTGAATTGTATCGCCCGCGTGGCGGCCACTACGTGCTCGCCGACGACCAGCAGCCGATGCTCAATACCTGCCACGTAACGTTCAATGATCACCGCCGATTGCACTTGTTGTGCGCGCTCGAAGGCTGCGGCAATTTCCGTTTGGGTGCTCACCGCTAGCGAGACGGCTTCACCACGACTGCCTTCGGCGGGTTTTAACACCACCGGCACGCCTATTTCTTCGGCGGCCAGCCAGGCCTCGGCCAGCGTGCGCACGATTTGGCCCTCGGGCACCGGCAGGCCGCAATTGCTCAGTAGCTCTTTGGTGAGATCTTTATCTTTCGCGATGCTCTCGGCGATGGCCGAGGTGCTGTCTGTTTCGGCTGTCCAGATTCGGCGTTGGCGAGCGCTTTGCCCCAACAGCACCAAATTGCCATGCTCCAGTGGCGCCACCGGGATCCGCGCCGCACGCGCTGCCTCTACGATGCAGGCGGTACTCGGCCCCAGTGCTTTGCTCTGCGCCAGCATCCGCAGCGCTCGCAGGCTGCCGGGGACATCAAAAGGTTCCGCGTGGATGGCGGCTAAAATGAGCTCGCGGGCTTTGAGCAGGCAGGCTTTGGTGAGGTCTTCCTGAGTAATGCGCACCACAACGTGATAGACGCCGGTGGCGCCCGCGCCGCGCGCGCGGCCAAAACCCGCCGGGTGGCCAATCCGAGACTGCAGTTCTAAGGTAACGTGCTCGAGGATATGCCCCACCCACGTGCCTTCTTGCAGGCGCCGCACAAAGCCACCGGGGACCTCGTAGCTGCATTCGTGCTGGTGGAGTCCGGGCAGCCAGTCAACGAGGCGTTCTACGAAACCGGGCAAGCTGTTAGAAGGACATTCCTCCAGCAGCCCGATGTCCACAAGGGCTTCTAATGCGGGTTTGTAGGACCAGCGATTGGGGCCGCGTAGCACCACCAGTTCGAGAATCTTAATGTCATAACGGGTCATTGCAGGGGCGTCCGGCGCTTGCTAAACAAAGTCCGGCAGCGAGGTCTAGGTAAGAATGCCACGCCCATGCTGGTCGCACGATAAGATAGGCCATGATCGAAAATTTGCATGCTCTTTCGCTAAGTTTGTTGCCCGCCGCTTGGCGGGCAGTCGTCGCCACGCGTCTGACACCCGAGGAGTCGGTGCGCGCCTGTTGTGAAACCGACTTAACCCCGGATCTGCGTTATGCCGCCGGTGTGCTGGTGCTCACCACGCAGCGTCTTTTGTATCTGGCACACGCGGGCCTTGAACACGCGTGGCCTATCGATGCCGATTTGACCCTCTACCACTCCGACTACGCGGGCGTCGGGCTAGTGGAGGTTGCGCGGGGCACCACCCGGCTCGCCGTCGTGCGGTTCAGTCTCGCACACACCCTCGGTGCGGCCCACTTGGTTGCGGAGTTCGAACGCCTACGCTTGGATGGCGGACTGCCGGGCGTGCCGCCCAGCTTGTGCCCAGAATGCCATGCGCCTATTGATCCTGCGTCTGGCGGGTGCGCGGCGTGCGCTCCTGAGCTTGATGCCCCGCCATCAACCTGGACTTTGTTCCGACTTTGGCGCTTCGCAAGACCCTACCGCACGCAGCTCTTTTTGGGCTTCCTGTGCACTTTGGGGTCGACTTTTGCGACCTTAATTCCCCCCTATCTCACTATGCCGTTGATGGACAAGGTGCTCATTCCTTTCCAGAACGGTACGCCCATCGACCAATCGCTCCTGATTCTATACCTCGGTGGGTTGTTGTGTGCAGCCCTCTTTGCATGGGTATTGGGTTGGGCAAGAACCTACCTGCTGGCGCTCGTGTCTGAGCGAATTGGGGCCGATTTACGCACCACCACGTTTAACCATTTGTTGGGCTTGTCGTTGGAATATTTCGGCGGCAAACGCACCGGGGATCTCATCAGTCGCTTAGGTTCAGAGAGCGACCGCATCTGTGTGTTTTTGTCCCTGCACGCGCTGGATTTTGCCACTGACGTGTTGGTTATCCTCATGACCACGGTCATTTTGTTTTCCATTGATCCCTGGCTGGCGCTAACCACCCTGCTGCCTTTGCCGTTTATTGGCTGGATGATCCACGCCGTGCGTGACCGTTTGCGGACGGGTTTCGAGAAGCTCATGCGGGTGTGGTCGGAGGTTGCCAATGTCTTGTCCGACACCATTCCCGGCATTCGCGTGGTGAAGGCCTTCGCGCAAGAAGAACGCGAGAGCAAACGCTTTCTGGTCGCCAACCAATACAACCTTGCGCTCAATGATCGTCTGAACAAAACCTGGGCGCTGTTCGCGCCGACCGTGAGCCTATTGACGGAGGTGGGGCTGCTGGTCGTCTGGGCCTTCGGAATTTTTCAAATTTCCCGACACGAGATCACCGTGGGCGTTCTCACCGCTTTTCTGGCCTACATCGGGCGCTTCTACGCACGCCTCGACTCCATGAGCCGCATCGTTTCTAACACCCAAAAGGCGGCGGCTGCGGCGAAGCGTATTTTCGATATTCTCGATCATGTTTCGAGTGTTCCTGAACCGCGCCAGCCGGTGACTTTGCCGGTCGTGCGGGGCAGCATCGAGCTGCGTGGGGTGGGTTTTCGCTACGGCAGCCGGCAGGTGCTGCGGGGGATTAGTCTGGATATCGAACCGGGGGAGATGATTGGTTTAGTGGGCCAAAGTGGTTCGGGTAAAAGCACGCTGGTTAACCTGATGTGCCGTTTCTATGATGTCGCCGAAGGGGAAATTCTGCTCGATGGGGTGGATATCCGAAACCTCACGCTCGCGTCTTTTCGCTCGCATATCGGCTTGGTGCTCCAAGAGCCTTTTCTCTTTTTTGGCACCGTGGCGGACAACATCGCCTACGGCAAGCCGACCGCCACCCGGGCAGAAATTGTGGCGGCTGCGCGGGCCGCCCATGCGCACGATTTCATCCTGCGCTTGCCGCAGAGCTACGATTCCCTAGTGGGGGAACGTGGGCAGGGGTTGTCGGGCGGCGAACGCCAGCGCATTTCCATCGCGCGCGCGTTGCTCATCAATCCGCGCATTCTCATTCTCGACGAGGCGACTTCTTCGGTGGACACCGAAACCGAGAAAGAAATTCAGCGTGCGCTGGAAAATCTAGTCCGTGGCCGGACCACCATTGCCGTCGCCCACCGCCTCTCCACGTTGCGCAAGGCCGACCGCCTAGTGGTGTTGGATCGTGGGCGAGTGGCCGAGATTGGCAGCCACACTAATTTGCTGGCGCAGGATGGTATTTACGCCCGACTCTACCAGGCTCAACTACGACAACATGAGGACGGCGATATGGCTGACGCCCAGTCATGAGCACGCAATTCACGCTGGAACGCACACCGCGCGGGCGGCTGACACTGACTTTGGCCGATGGTTCTTGTCATCTCGACGTGCTGCCGGTGCGGGCATTCCCACTCACCGCGCCTAACGAGTTTGTCGCGATTGTATCGACCCTCGGCCAAGAATTAGTCTGCATTGAGCGGCTGGACGAAATGCCGCTCGCCGCGCAAAAACTACTGCTGGACGAACTGGCACCGCGTGAATTTGTGCCCCGCATTCTCAGTATCGAGAAAGTTTCGACCTTTGCCACACCCAGTGTATGGACGCTGCAAACGGATCGTGGACCCACGCAGCTGACGCTCAAAGCCGAGGAAGACATCCGCCGTCTAGCCGGCGGGCGATTGCTCATTACCGACAGCCACGGCCTGCAATTTATGGTGGACGATCAGGCGGCGCTCGATCCGCGCTCTCGCCGCATCTTGGAGCGATTCCTCTAAGGGCCGGGTGGCGGCAGCCCGCACACCGCCACCCGGCTTCTTTCTAGATGTCGCGCGCGCGCGCCACAATGTTGGCGATTTTTTCTAGATAGGGGGCAGCGCCCTCGGCGAGCTCTTGGGTTTGCGTGCTGTAGAACATCACCAAACGTTGAGCACCGGCCTCGCGAAAGCCGCGCAGCGCGCTGTCCGACAACTTGCCATTTTCGGGATCCACAAAAGGACTGAGGCTGAGCGTTGCGGGATCCCGGCCTTCCGCGCGGAACATCTCTTTGAGTTCGGTGGCCTCGCGGGCGAAGGCCACGGGATCGTTGGTTAAGGGGCACCAGCCATCGTAGCTCCGTGCAATCCGGCGCAAAGCTTTCTCGCCGTGGCCACCCAGCAGCAACGGCGGCCCGCCCGCTTGCAACGGCTTAGGCTCGCTGCGTACCGGCGGGAAATTAACGTGCTTGCCCGCATAGCTTGGATGGTCTTCAGTCCATAGCTTACGCATGGCCTCGGTCATCTCGCGCATCCGTTGCCAACGGGTACCAAAGTTGGCTCCCATGATTTCGGTTTCTTCCTTCAGCCAGCCCGCGCCGATGCCCAGCAATACTCGCCCGCCCGTGTAGTAGTCGAGGCTGGCAATGGTTTTGGCCGTCACCAGCGTTTCACGCTCTGGCAGCAGGCAGATGCCCGTGGCCAGCTTGATGCGGGTGGTCGCAGCGCCGGCCACCATCAGCGCGATGAACGGATCGCTCCACCGACCATAGTGTTCGGGTAGCGGGCCGCCGAACGGATACGGTGTGTGGTCGCCGCGGGGAATGATGGGATGTTCGGGAATCCACAGCGAGTCGCACCCGATTGCCTCGGCGCGCTGCGCAATCTGCGCCAGATTGCCTGACTGGTTTGTGGCGATCATCAGAAAACCAATATCCATGGCCAAATCCTTATAAGCGTGAGATGTTCTGAGTCTCGCACCCTTTCAGCCGTGCGGGAACGGGGGTTGGGCGGGCACATTTGAGTATGAAAAGTAATCGAAAAAAAGGCAGCCCCACGCGCGCCGTTTTATGCAAGCTTTGGTCGTCTTTTGGATACGGCCAGCGGCAAAGTTCTGTGGGACGAGGACACCACCCAGCCGCTGACCACGGTCTATGGCGTGGCGGCGCACGGGGGCTCGCTGAACGGGTCTGGCCCTGCTATCGCCAGTGGCAGGATCTATCGTGTCGAGCTATGCCATGTGGCATAACCGGATGTTCCGCAATGTTTTGATTGCAGGGAGCATCGGTGGCAAATAACGTAAACCCAGTGAGGGAGAAGCAACTATGATCAGACAAACAGTGGTGCCAGCGAGCATGCAGCACATCGTGGAGCGCTTTCACTACGCGCCTGCCGTGCGCATTGGTCCGTGGATTTACTGCGCAGGGCAGGTGGGGCGGGACGCTAATATGCGGATAATCGAGGGGCTAGAAGCGCAGATAGTGCAGGCCTTTGAAAACGTGCGCACGGTGTTAAGTGAGGCTGGCGCAGGCTTTGAGCATGTTTATGCGATGACGACTTACCATGTCGACATCCATAGCCAGCTCGAGCCTTTTATCCTGATCAAAGACCGTTACCTGCTGCGCCAAAATCCGCCTCCCACGTGGACCGGCTTAGGCGTGACCGCCTTAAGCTTTCCGGGGCAGTTGGTGGAAATTCAGGTCAATGCGTATCTGCCGGCCTAGCACTTTGGCCGGCGCGCGCGGGCTTTGCGATTTAGCCGGCGCCGATTTTTTGCTGGAGTAATTCGGCCTTCTCACGCTCCTCGAATTTGCGGGGCGCGGCGAGCAAGCGCTTTAGAATTTCCCGGGCGGGTGCCACGCTGCCGGTCTCTACTAGCGTGTAGGCGTAGTGATAAGCAATGCTTGGATCGGCGCCGGCATCACGGTGTGCGCGTTCTAGCAGTTTTATCCCACGCGTCAGGTTGCGCTCTTGGACTAAAATCCAACCCAGCGTATCCGCAGCCTCTGGACTGTCCGGCAACGCCGTGGCTGCCCGCTCCGCGAAGCTGAGCGCGCGCGGATCGCCAGCGCGCTGATACAACCAAGCGAGATTGTTGAGTGCTATGGGGTTGTCGGGTGCGATTTTCAACAAAGCCTCAAACCGGGCTTGAGCCGCGGCAAATTGGCCCTGCGTCAAAGCCAGTTCGCCCAAATTCCCATGCACGGGAATATCGTCTGGGTGGGCGATTAGCCAATGTGTGAGGCGCTCCTGCGCCCCCGACAAATCACCTGAGGCCTGCAGTGCACCCGCCAACTGGATGAGAATCCCGGTTGAGGGTTGCTTGTCGAAGGCGGCAGAGAAGGCTTTCGCCGCCGCGGCATAATCGCCGTTTACGGCGGCTAATTCGCCACTCGCCTGGTCGCCCAGCGCACTGGTGGGTTGGGCTTTTTGCAGGCGGGCCACGACCACTCGCGCGGCGTCTAGATGCTTGCTGCCAGCTTCTAGTCGGTACCAGCCCCACAGCGCTTGCAGATCGTCTGGCTTAGTTTTTAAGAGCGCCTGATAAGTCTCACGCGCGGCGTCTATTTTCCCTAATTGACGGTAGGCTTCGGCCAGCATCAACGCGGCAGGTGCGAAACTCGGCGCTGCTTGATGCAACGCTACCAACAGCTCGCGGGCTTTTTCCGGCTGTTTTGCGCCCAGCAATATCTGCGCGTACAGCAGCTGACTTTTCGGCTCGTTCGGGGCAATGTCGAAGGCTTCCCGCCCGTAACGCAAGGCCGTCGCAATATCGCGTTGTTGCAAATTATGCAGCGCCAGCATCCAGCGAGGTTGCGCGGCGCGGGGTTGCGCGATGGCCGCTTGTTCAACGAGTCGTTGCGCATCTGCGCTGCGCCCTTCGCGGTCGGCCAGCAGCGCCAACGCCAGCGACGCTGAGGTGTAAGCAGGGTCGGCCACCAGGGCTGCTTCGAGCTGCGCGCGTCCCTGTTTAACCTCTTTGCGGTTCAGTGCCAGCATGCCGGCGTTGGCCAACGCCGGCGCAAAGTTAGGGTCAATCGCGATGGCTTGCGCGAAACTGCGGGCGGCATCTTCGGGTCGTTTGGCCTGTCCTTGGGCGATCCCCAACAGGTTGAACGCCATGGCGTCTTTAGGCCGCAGTTTGACCAAGGCTTGCGCCGATTCCACGGCTGCCTCTGATTGACCGACCATCACCTGCAAGTAGGCCAGCAATTGGCGAGGGGCCGCGTTGTCCGGCGCGGCGGCGACCAAGCCTTGCAGCGCACTCAGGCCACCTGCGGTATCACCCGCCAGCACTTCGCCGAGCGCTTTTTGGGCCTTCAGGCTGGGTGCGTCTGGCGCCAGTGTTTGGGCTCGCGCCAGTGTGGCGGCACCATTTTTAACATCGCCCGCCGCAAACTGCGCGTAACTCAGGAGCGCCAGCAGGCCGGGATCGTCGCTCGCCTCGCCAATGATCGGCTGGAGCGCCGCAACGGCTTCCTTTGGGCGACCTAGTTCCAGCATGAGATGGGCATACAGTCGGGCGCCACCGGGGTGTTCTGGGTAGTTGGTACGGAAAGTTTTTAGGTGGGCTTCGGCCTGGTTAAACTTTTTTTGATGCAGCTCTGCATCCGCCAGCATGAGCAACACTCGCGGGTTTTTGGGCATGAACTTGATGATGTCGAGGAGGTCGGTTTCTGCCGCACCCCAGTTGCCATCCGCATAGGCAACCGTTCCTTGTGCAAAACGAGTGTCTAGGCTTTTGGGCGCTACTTTCACCAATTCAGCTAACGCGACATGGGCTTCTTTGCCTTTGTTTTGGGCTAATAAGCTTTGAATTAGCCCCGCGTAGCCCTCTTCTTTGCGGGGCGCATGGAGTAGATGGGCGCGAAACGCGATCTCGGCCGCGGGGAAATTATTCTGCATCAGGGCAATTTTGCCACTCAAGAGCAGCGCTTCGGGGTCGTCCGGCGCCGCCTGCAAGGCACTTTTTAGCGACTCAGCTGCGCCGGCTAAATCTTGCTGCGACAACGCCAAGCGCGTGGTGGCAAGCAATAGGCTGGGGGCCTGCGGGTGCTCCACCATGGCCTTGGCCAGCATTTTTTTGGCTGCTTCGATCTCGCCTAAGGCCAATTGCGTCTGCGCATCGAGCGCGAGGACCTCGGCCGTACGCTCACCGGTCCAAGTGTTGAGCGCGGCCAGCGCCTTTTTGGGTTCGCCGTTGCCTAAACGGGCACGTGCTAAGTCCAGTGCGAGTTCGGGATGGGTTGCTAGTAGTGGGCGCGCGCGCTCCAGTTCGATGATCGCCGGGGCCGCCTGCTTGAGATCCAGATAGATCTGCCCCAACCGCCAGCGAGCCAGCGTTTGTTGGGGATCAATTTGCAGTACGTTCTTGTATTGCAGCACGGCTTCATTGAGGCGTCCGGCCAGGCGCGTTTCGTCGGCCGTTTTTAACCAGGCGGCACTATCGTTGGCTCGCACATAACGCCATGCCAGCCAGCCGCTGCCGCTGAGCGTGCTGAGTAGGAGGATGCTCCATACCCAGAGGCGCACACGGCTACGGGGTGCTGGTGGTGCGAGTTCGTCTTGGTCGTCGATCATCTTTTTTTAGATCCTGAAAAGGCTTTGGATAATGTCGGCAGAGCGGAGGGTTTTCTGGAGCCCCGCGAGGCTGAGGGCGGGGCAGTTTGGCCGGCCTAAATCTTGCTGCCACCGACGCTTGCTCCGCCGGACTGCCCCTCGAGTCTGGCGTATCCGGCGCTAGCGAGCAGTGACCCGCCGGCGCCACTGGAGGAACGTTATCATGGCGAGCGCGAGGCCAATTGCGTAGCCGATGATGCCGGTCATAACTGCCGGTGAGGCGTGATTGAGTGTGGCAATCAGCAACGCCAGCCCCGGATTACGCATGGCCGTCGCAACGGCCGACGCGGGCCAGACCTGTGCCTCGCGGTGGCCAAAAGCCGCGCCGATCGCCAGCGAAACCACGGTGATCCCAAACCCTGCGAGGCTCGGTACCCAGCCGACCCGTTCGAGGATCGAGGGTAGGTCAATCAGTGCCAGGCAGCCCATTCCGAGGATCAGCAGGTTCCCCACGCGCGCGAGTGGATGTGACCAACGCACCGCCAGTGGTCGCCGCCATGCGCGTACCGAGGCGCCCAGTGCGAGCGGGAGCAGTTGCGCAAAAAAAACTTGGCGTCCGATGTCGAGCGGCGAGACGATAAAATCGGTACCGATGATTTTATCGATGACTATCACGCTCACTGGAACGCTCACCACGGCAAACAACACGATGGCCAGATGCAACGCGGGGGCAAAATGGTGGTCGCCGCCCGCATCGAGTGCCCGTCGCATCGCAACGGGTGCGCCAGGCGAGATGGCCATTAAGAGAATGCCAATCGCCACCGGCAGCGGCGGGTTAAATAGTTTGACGACCAGCACCGCGAACAGCGGAATGGGGACGATGACCGCGAAGACCACCACGCTCAGCACCACGCGCCGCGTGAGCGCCGCCGCGAGGTGTTCTCGACTGAGCGTGAGCCCCAGCGAGAACATCACGACAAACACGGCCGCCACCGCGGATACCCCGATCCAATGCAAAGGAATGGGCAAAATCTCGCTCCTAAACGAGGTTGCGGCCAGGGGGCCACATCGGTAGATTTTCGCGCCC